>NZ_WQGD01000001.1:0-874144 GCF_013034475.1 Ruegeria sp. HKCCA6837 | reverse complement strand
CTGAACTGAGCGTCGAAACCGAAAATGTCGAAGTCGACAACTGCGCTCATCAGGTGATCCTGAAGCTTGAGCAAATGGGGTTGATTTCGGGCAGTTGGGGAGAGGGTTGGTGATGGCTGTACCTGCCCTGAAGGCTTTTTGGGGCCCAATCGTCCAATGTAAACCCAACTGCCGGAATGGTGCCGTTATAGCCCTCGGTGATTTTGAGTGAAGAACATGGACCCCAACACACGCTTTTCAAAGATTTTGAAGGACGGATTGTGCATTGGCTGCGGTCTTTGCCAATCTGTGCTTGGGTCAGCAAAACTGCATATGGCAAAGGCGCAGGACGGAGAACTGCGCCCGCAGCTTCGAGGCGAACTGACACGGGCGGATGTTGACCTTGTCTACGACGTTTGCCCTGGTGCGCGTTGCGAGGCGATCCCATCCGAAGAAGCGAATGCCGCCCCCTTTGATGACTTGGTCTGGGGACCTTATCACAGCCTGTCTCTGGCTTGGGCGGCTGATGCCAACACGCGGTACGAGGGCTCTACCGCAGGTGTCTTAACCGCGCTGGCGCAATACCTACTATACTCGGGGAGGGTCTCGTTCATCTTGCATGTGAAAGCCTCGGAACAAGAGCCGACTTTTGGAGAGGCCACGATTTCGACAACGATGGAAGAGGTTTTGAGCGGGGCAGGGTCTCGCTATGGTCCGACGGCACCGCTGATTGGACTGGTTGCGGCTTTGGACCGGAACGAACCCTTTGCCGTTGTTGCAAAGCCGTGTGATCTGAACGCTATACGCAATCTTGCGCACAAGGATGCGCGTGTGAATCGCTTGATCAAGTATATGCTGGCCCCGGTCTGCGGCGGCTTTATGCCCGATCAGGCCATGAACCGCTTTTTGTCGGACAACGACATACTCAAGCAAGATATCACAGCCTTGCGGTACCGTGGCCGTGGGTGTCCGGGCCCGACAACAATCACCACAAATGACGGTCGACGTCGCGATTTTCATTATCTTGATTTTTGGGGCGAAGACGAAAGCAAATGGTCATTGCCTTTTCGCTGCAAGGTTTGTCCCGATGGTATTGGCGAGGCCGCAGATATTGCGGCCGCTGACACCTGGTCCAATGCCACGCCGGACCGAGAAGGGTCCGTAACGGATCCTGGTACCAATTCAGTGATTACCCGCACGCAGCGTGGCGAAGCGCTTTTACAAGCAGCACTTGCGGACGGGTTTTTGGCCGCCGGAGGACAGGTTGACGTTGACTACATGAGTAACACGCAGCCGCATCAGGTATCTAAAAAGCGGTTTATGCATGCCCGATTCAAAGGGCTGAACCGGGCTGGTCAACTAATGCCGGCGACCTTCGGTTTGCGCCTGGAAGAGCTTTCCGATCAAAACACCGCAGAGGAAAACACCGCTCAGGAACAAGGGGCATTCGAGCGCGCTTCGAGGGTAAGTGTTTAAAAATATACGTTTTTCTCTGATGGTCTTTTGTGATCATAGGCACCGTAAACCGGTTTGAGACGGTCTCGTCTGGTATGACCACGACAATCACGAGACGTTGGCTTCTCGCACAGTGCCTTCGGCCTGCTGTTCGCGCCGTCGTGATGTGTTACACCCCAAGAACGCTCGAATCGTGATCTTTGGAAAACCCGAGGAGATACGGCTAAAACCGGGGATATCGCACGCAATGGAGTTTAGAGCTGTGGAGCTGGCGCTTTGAAAAACAACGCACAAAAAGCAGCGCGTTTAAGCGTTGCGCCGATGATGGATTGGACAGATCGACACTGCCGCTTTTTCCATCGACTGCTCAGCACTGAGACCTTGTTGTACACCGAAATGGTGACAGCGCCGGCGCTTGTACGAGGCGGGGCGATGCACCTGTTGGAGTATTCGCCAGAGGAACATCCGGTGGCATTGCAGCTTGGCGGTTCGGACCCGGATGAACTGGCGCAGGCCGCACGGCTGGGGGCCGAGGCTGGATATGATGAGATCAATCTCAATTGCGGTTGCCCATCGGACCGGGTGCAATCGGGCACGTTTGGGGCGGTTCTGATGAAAGATCCGGGCCGTGTTGCCGACTGCGTGTCCGCGATGTGCGCGGCTGTGGATGTGGACGTTACGGTCAAGTGCCGCATCGGGGTTGACGATCAAAACCCTGACGATGTGCTGCCTGCATTTCTGGACCAGATCCGTAACGCGGGTTGTCAAAGGGTGACAATCCACGCACGCAAGGCTTGGTTGCAGGGGCTGAGCCCCAAGGAAAACCGGGATATTCCTCCGTTAGACTATGATCTGGTGCACCGGATGAAGGCGGCGTTTTCGGACCTTCATATCTCGATCAATGGCGGTATCGCTTCATTGGACGCGGCGAAGGCTCATCTGGATGCAGGCCTGGATGGGGTGATGATCGGACGGGCCGCGTACCACCAGCCCGGAGATATTCTGTCAGAGGCTGACCCGCGCATCTTTGGCGTCGGAGACGCGCGAGATCCGATTGCGATCGTTCAACAAATGGTGCCCTATATTGATAAGCATCTTGCCAAAGGCGGGCGGTTGCACCAGATCACGCGCCATATGCTCGGTCTCTTTACAGGCCGCCCCGGGGCCCGTGCATGGCGGCGCGCCTTGTCAGAAGGGGCCGTGCACAAGGGGGCAGGGCCCGAAGTGATGTTGCAGGCGTTGGACCACGTTGCGCCGATGGCAGAGGCTTAACAGGCAGGGGGAACAATGCCCGAGACGATGTTGCTGGCTCAGATGCTGGGCCTTTTGCTTGTGATCGGAGCGCTGGCTGGCGTTCTGGCAGGGTTGCTTGGGGTCGGCGGAGGTATCGTTCTTGTCCCCGCGTTCTTTTATGCCTTCCAAACCCTCGGATATGGCGGCCCGCAACTGATGCAGCTGTGTTTGGCGACATCGCTTGCCACGATCATTGTGACATCGGTTCGTTCAGTTATGGCGCATAACAAAAAGGGTGCCGTTGATTGGGACATTCTGCGTGGATGGGGACCGGGTATCGTCGTTGGCGCAATAGTTGGCGTTATGGTCGCCTCCGCCCTGCGGACCGAGGCCCTGCAGGCTTTGTTTGGCGTTCTGGGTATGGTGATTGGCGCGTATCTTGGGCTGGGCCGTGCTGAATGGCGACTGGGCGATGTTATGCCGGGGGGGATCAAAAGGGCAGTTCTGTCGCCCATGGTAGGCTTTCTTTCGGTTCTGATGGGGATCGGGGGTGGCAGTTTTGGTGTTCCGCTGATGAGCCTTTATAACACCCCGATCCACCGTGCCGTCGCAACAGCGGCAGGCTTTGGTGTGATCATTGCCGTGCCGTCGGTTATTGGCTTTCTGTTTCTCGAAATTGCACCTGAACACCGCCCTCCGTTGACAATCGGGGCCGTCAATCTTGTGGCCTTTGCCGTTGTTGTTGCGATGACGATGATGACCGCACCCTTGGGTGTGAAACTGGCGCATGCGATGGATCCGAAACCCTTAAAACGGGTCTTCGCCGTGTTTCTGACGCTGGTGGCGCTGAACATGCTGCGGAAGGCAATTGGCCTATGAGTGATTTTTGGGCCAAGGGCTGGGTAAAGTTTGCCTATGACCCGTCGCTGGCCGAGTGGGTCAGCTACGCGTTGCCCGCAGCCCGCGCCTCGACTTCAGACCCGGCTCATGCGGAATGGTTAGACTGTGAAGGGACATGGTTCATCGGCGTAGATGCGCTGCCCAATGACGCGCAGGGCAGGGTCGGTCAGTCTGCGCCTCTGGCCGGGCAGGCGGTGTCGTTTATTCGCGAACATTATGGCGATTTACCCCTGCACAAAGGGCAGGTGTCGGTCATTTATCCGGGCTACCCGCGCCCGCGGCGTTGGGAAAACGAAGCCGCCACTCGGTATCGCCGGAATAGGGATGCTGCCCATGTGGACGGTTTGCGCCCAATGGGCCCGGATCGTCGTCGGCGTGTGGATGAGCCACATGCGTGGATATTGGGCATTCCCCTGACCGAGGCCAGCGCGGATGCGTCACCCATGGTGCTGTGGGAAGGCAGCCATCATATTCTTGGTTCTGCCTTCAGGGATGCGTTGCGTGGCACACCAGACGAGGCTCTGCATGAAGTAGATGTGACGGATATCTACCAAGCCGCGCGACGCGAGGTTTTTGAGACCTGCCCGAGGATCGAATTGCCTGCCGTACCGGGGGAAGCTTACCTGTTACACCGCCATTGTCTGCATGGTGTTGCGCCCTGGGCTGACGCGGCCACAGCCGGACCAGATGGACGGATGATCGCCTATTTTCGACCGGAATGTACCGGGGGTGTGGCCGAATGGATCAAAACTGCCTAACCTTCTGTCATTATTTGGCTTTGGAGGTTTTGAAGTATGATTAAGGTCCATACGAATTCTGATGGTGCCCTGATTGAAGTCGAGTTGTCAGGGCAAGTCACAAGCGCCGACTACACAAACACCTTGGTTCCTGCGATCGAGGCCGCGTTGACCGAAAATGATACGGTGCGTCTACTGGCCATCGTGCAGCCTGAATTCAAAGGGTGTGATCTGGGCGCTGCATGGTCGGATACCAAGCTGGGGCTCAGTCATTGGCGTGGCTTCGACCGGATCGCAGTAGTTGCCGATCAGGGCTGGGTGAAAACCAGCGTTCGTCTGGCCGCCCCGATCCTGCCGTGTCCCGTGCAATTGTTTGATCTGGCTGATCTGGAAGCCGCCCGGCGTTGGATGCGCGAGTCGCTGGGCTCGATCCATGTGACCGACTTGGGCGGGCCGGGTGTGCAGATCAGCCTTTTGGGTAAACTGGACCCCGAGGAATACCAGCAGGCAGAGCGTGATCTGGATGCCTTGCTTCAGGACCGCGACGGGTTTCGCTTGCTGATCGACCTTCGGGAATTCGATGGATGGCAGGGACTGTCTGCGTTAGCGGCGCATTTCCGGCTGGCCAGTCGCCATATCGGTCAGTTGGACCGAGCTGCGATTGTTGGCGACAAAAGCTGGCAGCATATGGCCCAAAAAGTCGCCAGTCATGTTCTTGGCACTCGGACTCAGTTTTTCCCGTCTGAAGAGTTCGACAACGCAAAAACCTGGCTGGCTGCCGGATAAGCCCGCGGTGTGCTTAAGGTAGCGGCGATCAATCCCCAGGGCATTGATCGCTGCATCGCGCTCGCGAAATTCATGATGATTCGCCAACAATGGTTGGGTTGCAAAGTGCACACTTGTTATTTGCGTTTTGCTCAGACCTGAACGCCTAATAATGACGTGAGGGAACTTCAGGCGTTTATGGGTTTTTACTGACGGGTGCGTCAAATACGATCTGGACCTGAGTGTTTTCCCCCTAATTTTCGTTGGAAACACCTTTAGCCACACTTTGTCGCTGCGGGTCACCACTTACATAAGACGCGAGCTAGAACCCCTCGGAGCTCGCTTTCGATCCGCAGCGGCAGAAATGTTATTTAGCGGGAATAACAAGATGAAATTGAATGCTCTGTTTGGAAAGCTGTTAAGCCGCGCCGCGTCTGACAATCGGCGTGTGAAACCAAAAAGTGAAACTGTTCGACATGACCGGGCGACGCGATCCGAGATGACGGTTCTGCTCCGCAAAGAATTGCAAAAACCTGTTTCGAAGCGGGCCGGACATGCGCAAATCGACGCGCGAGATAAGCTGGGCTAACTGCTCAGGAGTCGTTTAAGCGACCCGCACGTCCGCCGCGCCGTTTGGAAAGTCGGGGTTTGCGCGCGGGCAAGTTATCCATGATTTCTGCACGCTCAGAGCTGTCCATCTTGGACCAGCGCGAGATTTCGTCAATCGTGCGATAGCATCCGGTGCAGATGCGTTCAGTCGGGTGAACGACACAGATCTGGACGCAAGGGCTTTCGACCTCATTCCGTTTCCACACCATATTCGTCATTGACGGTCTCCGACCTCGTTACAAAAAGCGCAACCTGTCCAGCGCCCCTTGCAAGATATAACCTGCGGCTACGTGATCAATAACCTGTCCGCGACGTTTTCGTGTCGTATCCGCCTCCAGCAGTGCTTTTTCTGCCGCAACCGTGCTGAGCCGTTCGTCCCAGAATCCAATGGGCAGATCGGTCAAACGGGACAGATTTCGCGCAAAAGCCCGTGTCGACTGGCAGCGCGGCCCCTCAGACCCATCCATGTTTTTCGGCAGTCCCAGTAAGATACCACCGATTTCACGATCGGTCACAATCTCGATCAAACGCGCGGAATCCAAGGTAAATTTTTTGCGCCGTACGGTTTCCAGCGGACTGGCAACCCCGCGCATCCGGTCGGACACGGCAACGCCGATTGTCTTTTCACCAAGATCCAGACCCATCAGTGCTGTCATCGGCTGCAACGCTGCAGCGAAGTCCTCGAACGCATCGTGGATCATTGGGCAATCCCTGCCTGCAACGCGGCTGCGTCGAGGATTTCAAGTGCTTCGGAATTCCCGGCAAAGACTTGCATGGCCTCTTTGTGAATATCGATGGCCCTTTGACCCTGACCCAGAACACCCAAAGCTGCAATCAGACGTGCCCATTCCTCGGGCGCGCCGCCTTCGGTGGCCAGACGGTCTGACAGCTGGTTCACCATCCCCTGAATCATCTCTTGCCGTTCTTCGGGCGTCAATTCCGCCGCGGCGGCCATATCTTCCTGACTGGGGCCGGCCGCGGTGCTGAGGTCTGGTGCATTGAAAACACCTGCTCGAAAGGCCAGTTCATCGATCTGCGCCCGAATGGCACCGACCCAGGGCGCGCCGCTTGGGGAATCCTGTAAGGTTTGCACCCACATGCGATAGGCCAGGTCCGGGCGACCGACCTGAGCCAACATCTGCCCCCAGTAGTAACGCGCCGGACCATGGCGACGGTCCCGGTTCAACGCTTCGGTCAGGGCCTGTTCAGCCTCTGGCGAAACATAGCCGCCCGCCGCGAGGATCATCATCTCGGCAAGGTCAGCGTAAGCGTCGGCCGTTGCTGCGTCCCCGGACAGTTCAATCACGCGTTGCTGCGCGGTATATCCTGCCTTGAAGTTGCCAGCGTTGGTCTCGTGCTGTGCCAGCAGCATTTGCCCCTGCAGGTCATCCGGACGGTTGGCGACCGTTTCCCGCAACTGATTCAAAAGCGCTTCATAGCTTTCGTCCAATTGCGCAGGTTGCGGTGGGGTCGCCAGCTGTTCTGCGGCGTTTTGGGGCGGACGGTTGGCGCGAACCTCTTCCGCAAGCTCCAGCCTTGCGGTCAATGGCATGTCAGGCAAACCCACGGCACCGGTCCGATCATACAGTGCCGTCGCACCACCGATCAGGATAAGCGCAATCACGACCACCGAGATGATGGAAACGGCTCGCGAAGGTCCAGATTCGGCGTTGCCCTTTTTCATTTGTTCGTCAGCGGCCAGAATGCGACGGGAAATCTCGGTTCGGACCCGTTCGGCGTCTGCCTCGCCAATCACACCGCGCGCCAGGTCTTTGTCGACCCCGGCCAATTGTTCGCGATAAACCTCCAGATCATAAGCGGCTGAAGGTTTTTCCCCACTGCGATTGCGCAGCAGAGCGAAGCAAAGGAATGCCGCAACCAGGAGTGCGACAATAAAAATCAGAACCCAGAACGTCATGGTCCCTCCGAAGATGTTGCCCTGACTTAGACCCACGGGCCGCCCGACAAAAGGGACAAATGGCCGCGAATGAGCGACATGTCGCAATAGTGCGATATTGCGGCGTTGCGCGGCAGGGGTAAACTGCGCACACACGGCATATCTGCGCCCAATCACCGAACCGGATGGATTCGCACATGAAACACTATTCAGCCTTTGCTGTGGCGCGGGAAGCTCTGCGCTATCACACCGGATGGGAACGCGCCTGGCGTTCGCCCGAACCCAAGAAGAAATATGACGTCATCATCATAGGTGCTGGCGGGCACGGTCTAGCGACCGCGTACTACCTTGGAAAGAACTACGGCATACAGAATGTCGCGGTGATCGAAAAAGGCTGGCTGGGTGGTGGTAACACGGGCCGGAATACCACCATTATCCGTTCGAACTATCTGCAGGATCCATCGGCTGCACTGTACGAAAAGGCGCGGGGGCTTTATGAGGACCTGAGCCAGGACCTGAACTACAACATCATGTTCAGCCCGCGCGGTGTGATGATGCTGGCGCAGACACAGCACGAGATTCGCGGTTATCAGCGCACGGCCCATGCCAATGCTCTGCAGGGTGTTAAAACTGAATGGATCACCCCCGAGCGGGTCAAGGAACTGGTGCCGATCATCAATCTGGACGGTCCGCGCTATCCGGTTCTGGGCGCGCTCTGGCAGGAACGCGGCGGCACCGCGCGTCACGATGCCGTGGCCTGGGGCTATGCCCGTGCCTGTTCTGCCATGGGGATGGACATCATTCAGCAATGTGAAGTCACCGGCGTGCGTTCGGATAACGGTCGAGTGGTCGGCGTCGACACCTCCAAAGGCGCCATTGATTGTGACAAGCTGGGCATCGTCGTTGCCGGCCACTCTGGTCAACTGGCCGAAATGGCGGGCTTCCGTCTGCCGCTTGAAGCGATTGCATTGCAGGCTCTGGTATCCGAACCGATCAAACCCTGCATGGATGTGGTCGTAATGGCGAACACCGTGCACGGTTATATGTCTCAGTCCGACAAGGGTGAGATGGTGATTGGTGGCGGCACCGACGGGTTTAACAACTTTACCCAGCGAGGTTCTTTCCATCACATCGAGGAAACCGTGCGCGCACTGGTCGAAACCTTCCCCATGATCTCACGCCTGAAAATGCTGCGGCAATGGGGTGGGATCGTGGATATGACCGGCGACCGGTCCCCGATTTTGTCCAAGACACCGCTGGGTGGCTGCTTCATCAACTGTGGTTGGGGTACTGGCGGCTTCAAAGCGATCCCGGGATCGGGCTGGGGCATGGCACAGCTGATGGCTACGGGTCATTCGCCGCTGACCGAAGCCTTTACTCTCGACCGCTTTAAAGAGGGCCGCTTCATCGACGAAAGCGTCGCCGCCGGGGTGGCGCACTAATGGGTCTGCCCAAGGTCGCCAAGTAACAGAATTCAGGTCGGCTTCGGTGCCGACCGACCGCCAAAAGGATGACAACATGCTGATCCTGAACTGCCCATACTGCGGCGTTGACGCCGAAGAAACCGAACTGGCCGCTGGTGGCGAAGCGCATCTGAAGCGTTTCGGTCCCGGCTCGTCGGATGATGAATTCCACGACTACCTGTTTATGCGCGATAACCCCAAAGGGGTGCATTTCGAACGCTGGCGTCATGCCAATGGGTGCGGCAAGTGGTTCCACGCCGCGCGCTGCACGCAAACGCTCGAGGTGTTCGGCACCTACTCTGCGCAGGTCACCGAACCGCCGCAAGAGATCAAGGATGCCATCACAGCCAAACGTCCTGACTGGACGTGGAGAGAGTTCTCCGTATGAGCCATCTTTTCAAAAATACTCCCGCCGGAGGCTTTGATGCCTCCACCTGCGAAAGGTCCGCAAAATGAGCACCCGTCTCGCAAAACAAGGCCGGCTGATTGACCGGTCGAAAAAGGTCACGTTTACGTTCAACGGCACTTCGATGCAGGGCTACGACGGCGACACGCTCGCTTCGGCCCTGCTGGCCAACGATCAGATGATGATGGGCCGGTCGTTCAAATACCACCGTCCGCGCGGCGTCGTCGCCAGCGGTGCGGAAGAGCCGAACGCGCTGGTTGGTCTGGGGCAGGGTGCCCGGTTCGAGCCGAACCAGCGCGCCACCACGACCGAGCTGTTCAACGGCTTGACTGCAATCTCTCAAAACCACTGGCCGAACCTCGATTTTGACATCGGTGCAGTGAATACAGCGCTGGCGCGGTTCCTGCCGGCTGGTTTCTACTACAAAACGTTCATCCATCCGAAGCCGTTCTGGAAACACGTCTACGAGCCCTTCATCCGCCAATCTGCCGGTCTGGGCAAAGCGCCCGACAAGGAAACCAAGGACGCGGACACCTATGAACACTTCTATGCCTATACCGATGTGCTGGTGATTGGCGGTGGTGTAGCTGGGCTGCAAGCAGCGAAAACGGCCGCGCAATCCGGTGCCAAGGTTCTGCTGATCGAGCAGACCGCGCATTGGGGTGGTCGCGCTCCGGTTGACGGCGGTACGGTGAATGGCGAGCCTGTGGATAAGTTCGTGGAACAATTGGTTTCCGAACTCGAAACAATGGACAACGTTACCTTGCGCGCGCGCTGCATGGGGGCAGGCGTCTATGACCACGGTTACGTGCTGGGATATGAGCGTCTGACGGACCACACTCCGGGCGTGCAAGGCCCGCGTCATCGGTTGTGGCGTATCCGGGCCAAACAGGTTGTCACCGCCACCGGTGCAATTGAGCGTCCGTTGTCATTCGCGGGTAACGATGTGCCGGGCGTGATGCTGGCTTCGGCGATGCGCGATTATGTTGTGAACTGGGGCGTAACACCCGGTGAACGTGTGATTGTTGCCACCAATAATGACGACGCATACCGCACTGCGATCCAGATGAAACAGGCCGGTGTTGATGTTCTGCGCGTGGTTGACGCCCGTGCATCTGCCGGCCCTCTGGCGCAAGAAGCGCGGGACCTTGGTATCCGCGTTGATCCCGGCAAGGCCATCGCGAAGGTCAAGGGCGGCAAACGCGTCAAAAAGGTTGCCATCTGTAACCAAGAGGGTGTCGGCGGCGCGCGCGAGGAGGTCGAAGCCGATGCGGTCGCCATGTCAGGCGGCTGGTCTCCGGTTGTGCATATGTGGTCGCACTGCGGTGGCAAACTGATCTGGGACGAGGCGCACGCGCATTTCCGACCCGATCCCGACCGCCCGCCGCTGGGTGCCGATGGTGAAGGCTTTGTTATTGCTGCTGGCAGCTCCAATGGTCCGTTGGCTCTGGCAGATGTTCTGAAAGATGCCGACGCAGCGGGCAAAGCCGCGGGCAAGGCCGTTGGTCACACGCCCAAACGCACCAAAGCCCCGGTTGGTGAAACCACCGCCGAGGCACCGATGGAAGCTGTTTGGCTGATGCCTGCCAATGCTGAAATCCAACTGCGGGCTAAGTCCTGGCTGGACTTCCAGAACGATGTCAAAGTGTCCGATGTTCAGCTGGCTGCGCGCGAAGGGTATGAAAGCGTCGAGCACACCAAACGTTACACCACGCTGGGCATGGCGACTGATCAGGGTAAGTTGAGCAATATCAATGGCTTGGCGATCCTTGCTGATGCACTTGAATCAGAGATACCCAAGGTCGGCACCACCACGTTCCGTCCGCCCTATACGCCCATTTCGATGGGTTCGATCGGGGGCGAGGCGCGCGGCGATGTGTTCCAGCCGATCCGCCAGACTCCGATGCACAACTGGCATGACAAGAACGGTGCCGATTGGGAACCGGTCGGTCACTGGCGCCGGACATATGCCTATGTCCGACCCGGTGAATCCGTGCATGATGCAGTGAACCGTGAGGTGAAGAACACGCGCGAAAACCTCGGATTGCTGGACGCATCGACACTGGGCAAGCTGATCGTCAAAGGGCCGGACGCGGGCAAGTTCCTGGACATGATGTACACCAACATGATGTCCACGCTGAAGGTCGGCAAATGCCGCTATGGCCTGATGTGTTCGGAAAACGGCTTCCTGATCGACGACGGTGTTGTCGCCCGCATCGACGAGGATACATGGCTGTGCCACACCACCACCGGCGGGGCCGAGCGTATCCATGGTCACATGGAAGAATGGCTGCAGACCGAATGGTGGGACTGGAAAGTCTATGTCGCCAACGTGACCGAGCAATATGCGCAAGTCGCCGTGGTCGGCCCGAACGCGCGCAAGGTGCTTGAGAAGCTGGGCGGCATGGATGTCAGCAAAGAGGCGCTGCCGTTCATGGAATGGCGCGATGGCAAGATCGGTGACTTCGATTGCCGCGCCTATCGCATCTCGTTCTCAGGTGAGCTGTCTTATGAGATCGCTGTTCCTGCAAGCCAAGGTCAGGCGTTTTGGGATGCCTTGATGGAGGCAGGGAAAGAGTTCGGAGTGATGCCGTACGGCACCGAATGTCTGCACATCCTGCGGGCCGAGAAGGGCTTTATCATGATCGGTGACGAGACCGACGGCACCGTGATCCCGCAGGATCTGGGGCTGCACTGGGCTTTGTCGAAAAAGAAAGAGGATTACCTCGGTAAGCGGGCCCATTCGCGCATCCATATGGCCGATCCAGAACGTTGGAAACTGGTCGGTCTTGAGACTGTGGATGGTTCTGTCATTCCCGACGGTGCCTACGCGGTGGGCGAGGGTGTCAACGCCAACGGTCAGCGCAACATGATCGGGCGCGTGACCTCGACCTATTACTCGGCCAATCTGGGCAAAGGCATCGCCATGGGCCTGATCAAGCACGGGCCAGATCGCATGGGTGAGATTGTCGAATTCCCGGGCACCGACGGTAAAACCTACAAAGCAAAGATCGTGGACCCGATCTTCTTCGACAAGGACGGGGAGAAGCAGAATGTCTGAACCCATCAGCGCACTGAACCACGCCAGCTATGACGGGATCGCTAAGATCGCGGAATGTGGCCTGCAAGGCATGATCACACTGCGCGGTGATCTGTCCGACAAGGTTCTGGCCAAAGCCGTCAAGGATGCAACCGGACAGAAGGTGCCCGGTCAGCGCGAGGCTTCGGTCACTGGCGACACCGGCGTGGCTTGGATGTCCACCGATGAATTGCTGGTGCTGGTGCCTTACGCCGAGGTCGAGGCCAAACTGGCGGCAATGACCAACGCGCTCAGCGGCACACATGCTCTGGCGGTCAACGTCTCGGATGCGCGTGCGGTATTCAGCATCTCGGGTGCCAGCGCGCGTGAAGTGTTGGGTAAGCTGGCTCCGGTTGAGCTGTCGGCAGAGGCATTCCAACCCGGCCAGATCCGCCGGTCGCGCCTTGCGCAGGTGGCTGGCGCATTCTGGATGGACGACGATCAGACCTTCCGCGTTGTGTGCTTCCGCTCCGCTGCGGACTACGTCTTTAAGTTGCTTAAGGTTGCCGCGCAGCCGGGCAGCGAAGTCGGTGTTTACTGATAGAAAGTAGAAAGCCCCGGATCAACCGGGGCTTTTCTTAGCTTTGAACACTGCAGATGCCAACGCCGGATGGCTTGTTCGCAAAGTTACCCTGCAAAAAGGCATGCGCACAGTAACGGACTTATCGGAAGGTTTAAGGTTTGCCTGAGAGCGAACACGAACGTTTCCGCCTGCAGCCATGGTTTGGTCCAAGTGCCAGACAACACGATAGCCTTTCGCGCCTCGATCTTAAAATTGTGCCGCCTCTCATTCCCGGTAAGAGCTGGCTGCCAGTGCAGACGCTTGTGCTGTATCAATCTTGAACCTGTACTCTGGCGCGATCCAGCGGTGGGCGTCCTGTTTTGTCATCTTACATAAGCATATAACCGTTTCGGCTGCTCCTGTTTGTACAAGTACCAGCGCAGAAAACTTCAATAAAAATATTTTATTACAATGATTTATTTATTGAATTCAGGTGGGTGCAAGCACCCCGATACACCCAGAAGAGGCAAGATCTATTCGTTGAAGTTTATAGAATACCGGCCCCGGCGTTTCTTTATTGCAAAAGGATTGTACGATACCGGCTTAACCCCTCTGGCTTCAAAAGCTCCGCCGGTTTCAGCGGTTGCATCTTGTCATCCGAGAGAGAGGGGTAAAAATCCAGCGCCTCCAACAATCCGGCCACCCGGTCGCGTCTTTCAGCCTCGGGCAGCAATGGAGCATGCAGCGACAAAAACAGGGCGGGGCGATGTTCTTTGAGCCACGGTGCGAGGGTTGGTAAGACAAAGAACTCTGCCCCCTCGATATCCATCTTAACCAACGACACGCCGGACAGATCGTTTGCGGTTGCGAACTGGTCCCACGCGATGGTCAATGCATCAGAGCCATGCGCTCCGTCATGCAGAAGCGAACTGGTGGAATCCCCCGGCTCGCCCCGAACGGACGCCATGCGGGCCACGCCAAATTTGTCAGACAAGGCAACGCCCAAGGCCGAGACATTTTGAATGCCATTCAGATCCAGATTCCAAGCCAGATGCCGGTACGCTGTGGGGTCGGGTTCGAAGCACCACACATGCCGCGCTTTTCGCGCGCCATATAGGACCGTGGGACCGATCCAAGCCCCGATGTCCAGATAATCGCTATCTTGGGAAAGGAACTGATCCAGCACCGCAAAGGTTTCCGGTTCCCAAGCGCCAGCAGAGGCTTTGCGCCAGAATTTCGAATGGTAGGGGTCTAGGCGAAATGGCTCGCCGTTCAACGAACCTTCATAGTATCCGCGGGCGCGGTAAAACATCTTGCGCGCCTGTGTCAGCATCGCGGACCTCCGGGTTTTATCGTCTCGCCCCTTGACCTGCGGCGGCTGCCACAGCATTTAACCGTTGGGAACCGCAACTTTTATTTAACAGGGGGCCGACATGGCTTTTGAACTTCCTGATCTTCCTTATGCACATGACGCGCTGGCAGCCAAGGGTATGTCCGCGGAAACGTTGGAATATCACCACGACCTGCACCACAAAGCCTATGTCGACAACGGCAACAAGCTGATCGCCGGCACCGAATGGGACGGCAAGTCGCTGGAAGAGATCATCGTTGGCACCTATGACGCAAACGCAGTTGCGCAGAACGGCATCTTTAACAACATCAGCCAGCTGTGGAACCACAACCAGTTCTGGGAAATGATGGGCCCTGGCGACAACGCGATGCCCGGTGAGCTGGAAAAAGCGCTGACCGAAAGCTTTGGGTCGGTTGACGAATTCAAGTCGCAGTTCAGCGCGGCTGGTGCCGGTCAGTTCGGCTCGGGCTGGGCGTGGCTTGTCAAGAACGCCGACGGTTCGCTGGCCGTGACCAAAACCGAGAATGGCGTAAACCCGCTGTGCCTCGGTCAGACCGCACTGCTGGGTTGCGACGTGTGGGAGCACTCGTACTACATCGACTTCCGCAACAAACGCCCGGCATACCTGTCGAACTTCCTCGACAATCTGGTGAACTGGGAAAACGTCGCATCGCGGATGTAATGAATTGAACCGACGTCGGTTTATAAAGGGCCTGCTGGCGGTAACGCTGGCAGGTCTCATCACGTCAGCCTACGGGTTTTTCATCGAACCCGCAGTGCGGCTGCGCGTGCGTAAATGGCGCGTGCGTCGGGACGATTGGACCGCACCACCGCTCAAGATTGCGGTGCTGTCGGATTTGCACGTGGGTGAGCCCTATGTTGGTCTGGATCGCATAAGGCAGGTTGTGCGCCGTACAAACGCATTGGCACCTGATGTTGTCCTGCTGCTGGGCGATTTCTTCGCAAGCCACAAAGGGGTCTCTGAAACCGTCGAGATGCAGGATCTGGCACCTGTATTGGCGGGGCTAGAGGCAAAGAACGGTGTCTTTGCCGTGCTGGGCAATCACGACTGGTGGGATGACAAGCCAGCACAGCGCCGTGGGGCAGGACCCAATCGCTATACCGAGATTCTGGAACAGAACGGCATTTCGGTTTTGTCTAACACCGCCGTGAAACTCGAAAGCCCTGGCATCTGGCTGGCGGGGCTTGAGGATCAACTGGCGATCTGGCGCAACGGTAAACCAAAAGGGCTTGATGATCTGGAAGGAACTTTGGCGCAGATCACCGACGATGCTCCGGTTGTGATGATGGCACATGAGCCAGATGTTTTCCCTCAAGTGCCAGACCGGGTGGCCTTGACCCTTTCGGGGCATACACATGGCGGCCAAGTGCGCCTGTTTGGGTGGTCGCCTGTTGTGCCGTCGAAATTCGGCAATCGGTATGCTTACGGCCATGTGCGCGAAGGTGCGCGTGATCTGGTGGTGTCGGGCGGTATCGGATGTTCGATCCTGCCGGTGCGTTTTGGTGTGACACCGGAAATCACCGTTGTCGAAATGTCGGCCTAAAAGATTGATGAGCCGCCGGTGAAAACCCGCCGATGGGTTTCATTTCCGTACAACCACATCTTGTTTGCTTCGCTACAGAACACATCTTTGTAGGGCGGAGGGAGAGAACCGCAAACCAATTCAAACAACGACCGGGCTACGCACCGCTGGTGCGTCAACGAACCCGTATGCCCGGCAGGTCGAGGGATACCCAGAGAACAACCTTAACAGGAGATCGCAATGGTCGCACTTACACAGGGAACTTGGGTTATTGTTGCAGACGGAGAGAAAGCGCTGGTGATGGAGAATATCACCGATGCTGACGATCCCAATCTTGTTGTTGTCGCTGTCGAGGAACAGGACAACCCAGCCTCAAAGCCGACTGACCGCGCTGGTCGTCGCAACGACGGCGGGCCAAAGCAGAAATCAGCCTTAGAGGACCCAACGTGGAAGATCCATGCAAAGTCCCTGTTTGTGCAGGATCTGGCGAATTTGTTAAATCGCAAGGGGTTGAAAGGGGCATATAATCGATTGGTACTGGTAGCCAGCCCTCATGTTCTGGGTCTGCTGCGCCGCCGGTTGCACAGTGAAGTGCTGGGAAAAGTCGTGGCCGAGGTCAACAAGACCCTGACCAACCACCCTTTGCATAAGGTTGAGCAGGTCGTGCGCCACAGTTTGCAACACAAGGCGCGTTTGGCCTGATCAACAAGGCGGGCGGTTTTGCCGGCCGCACCGTTTCTGGTGTCAGTTCAGCTTGTTCCGCAAGGTGACCATGGCGGCATCTGCATCTTCTACCCATGTGATGAAATCTGCCAGCGACGCGTCGGCAAAGCCTTGTCCGATCACCTGACCCAACAGCGTCTGCAACGCATCCCAATAGCCATTCACGTTCACCACGACGATGGGCTTGTCGTGCAGTCCCAACTGACGCCAAGTGAGGGCTTCGAACAATTCATCCAATGAGCCCGGCCCTCCGGGCAGAACGACCACCGCGTCGGCGTTCATGATCATGACCTTCTTGCGCTCGTGCATCGTCTCGGTGATCACAAAGTGGGTCAGATCGGTTTTGCCGACTTCCCGCTGAACCAGATGAACGGGGATGACGCCAAAGGTTTCGCCTCCGGCATTTTGCGAGGCGCGGGCCACTTCTCCCATCAAACCCACATCCCCAGCACCATAAACCAGCCGCCAGCCTTCCTGCGCCAGCAGCGTGCCGAAGTGCCTTGCAGTTTCAGAATAAGACTTCTCGGCACCATTGCGTGACCCGCAATACACACACACTGATTTCTGAGACATGAAAGAAGGGCTCCGGGGTTGTGTCAGAGGTTTTGACCCGTGATAGCGGGATTGATAGATTGCCTCAACTGTCCGCCGGAAAGCTTTTGAACGAAAAGCTTTTGCAGCGCGGAGTGAAAGGAAAAGAATGAACGCCAATTCGGGAAACGAAAGCTCGGGCAATTTCATCTGGGGGGTGATTGCAGGGCTTGTTGCAGTATTGGGCGCAGGTGGCTTGTACCTGTCGGGCGTCTTCACCAACGCACCGGAACCTGACGCAAGCACACCGCAGGAAACTGCTTCCGTTCCAGCAATCTCAGAGCCAGCAGATGAGGCACCGAAAGAAGCGGAAGACGTTACTGCCGCAGAGCCGTCCAATCCGGATACTGCGTCGTCAGACGAAACACCCGCACCTGCTGAAGACCTGGCGGAGCAAGCGGAAGAACCTGCTGAAACGGAGGCCGCCGAAGTTGCAGAGGAAGTGGCTGCGCCTGCGCCGGTCGCGCCTCCAGTCCTGGATCAGATTTTTGTAGAAACTGACGGCACCGCGCTTCTTTCGGGTGACGCAGCACCCGGCAGTCAGATAGAAGTTCTGCTGAACGGCGAAGTCGCACATTCTTTTACCGTGGATGGCAGCGGTCAGTTTGCTGAATTTGTGACGATCCCCTTCAGCGACAGCGCGCAGGGACTTGTGTTGCAAAGCACAGACGGGGCGCAAGCAACGCGATCCGACGACTATCTGATTGCCGCCTTGCCCAAACCAATCGAAGAAGAACCTGTTGCCGAAACAGCGCCCGAAGCCGAGCAGATCCCATCCCCGGACACGCAGGAGCAGGTGGTTGCAGTCGAAGAGGTTCAGCCGGATTCTCATGCTGCGGCAGACGTTTCGGAACCTGAAACGTCAGAGCCCGAGGCCGAGACAGTTGAAACTGCTGAACTGACCGATGAAACCCCACAGCAGGATCAGCAGGTCGCCGTGCTGCGATCTGGCGAAGAGGGCGTTGAGCTGGTGCAGCCCCCGGTCGTGCGGGATACCCCACCCGAGCAGGTCGCCCTGGACACGATCGGATATTCCGAAACGGGCGATGTGCAGCTGACAGGGCGCGTTCAGGATGGGGCCGCCATTCGGCTGTACCTGAACAACCGACTGGTCGCGGATCTTGCCCCGGAACAAGATGGATCCTGGCGCAGCGATCTGGAAGGCATTGATCCTGGTGTCTACACGCTTCGGGTAGATGCGGTAAACACGGACGGGACGGTCCTTAGCAGGGTCGAAACTCCGTTCAAACGCGAACCACTTGACGTTCTTCAGGCTGCAACGGGCACGGCTCAGGCAGATACGCCTCAAGCGACCCCTGCAATCCGGTCCGTCACGGTGCAGCAGGGCGATACGCTATGGGCCATCTCACGTGATCGATTTGGCGACGGGGTCTTATATGTGCGGCTGTTCGAAGCCAATCGTGACTTGATCCGCGATCCGGATCTGATCTATCCCGGGCAAATCTTTACAATCCCGGAATAATCAGCCCTTCTGGCCTTTTATGGGCAGGGGTCTATCTCTGGCCGCAGACAAGGCACATGATGAGACGCACATCTCGTATGACTTCAGATGACATGGTGTCGGATGACGAACGCAGTTCGGGCTGGCGGACGATCCGCAAGGTTGCCCCATATCTATGGCCCGACGATGAACCGTGGGTAAAGCGTCGCGTCGTCATCGCCATGGGTATGCTTGTTCTGGCCAAGCTGATCGCGGTTTATACACCCATTTTGTATAAGGGCGCTGTTGACGCGCTGGCGGGTGAGGGTGTGCCGCCATTGGCGCTGGGCGCAGTTGGATTGACTGTGGCCTACGGCGTGGCGCGAATGATGACGGTGGGCTTTCAGCAATTGCGGGATGCCGCCTTTGCCCCCGTCGGACAACGCGCGTTGAGGGCGCTGGCGCTTGAGACGTTTCAGCACATCCACAACCTGTCGATGCGCTATCACGTCACGCGCCGTACAGGCGGGCTGAGCCGTATCATCGAACGGGGTGTCAAAGGGGTTGAATTCCTGCTGCGGTTCCTGCTGTTCTCGATCGGGCCGCTTATTCTGGAGCTGCTGCTGGTCGCCATCATCCTGATGTGGCTGTTTGATGTCTGGTATCTGGTTGTCGTCGCGATCACGATTGGTCTGTACATCTGGTTTACTTTTGCCGTGACCGAATGGCGCGTGAAGCTGCGGCGTGAGATGAACGATCAGGACACCGAGGCCAACCAGCGCGCCATCGACAGCTTGCTGAACTTCGAAACCGTCAAATATTTCAACGCCGAAACCCGCGAAGCTGAACGGTATGACGTGTCGATGAAAGCCTATGCAGGGGCTGCGCTGAAGACGGCCTATTCATTGGCATTTCTGAACTTCGGACAATCGTTCCTGATCACTTGCGGTCTGATTGGGGTGATGGTTCTGGCCGCAATGGGTGTGCAGAACGGCAACCTGACCGTCGGCGATTTCGTCATGGTCAACGCCTACATGATCCAGATCACAGTGCCGCTGAACTTTCTTGGTACGGTCTATCGGGAAATCCGGCAGTCCTTGGTCGATATGGGGCAAATGTTCGACCTGCTTGAACAACCCGCCGAAGTTACAGACAAAGCCTGCGCGCCGAACCTGAAGGTAAATGGCGGCGAAGTCACGCTTGAGGACGTGCACTTTGGCTATGATCCCGAGCGTGAAATCCTCAAGGGCGTGTCCCTGACTGTCCCGGCTGGAAAAACCGTGGCCATTGTGGGGGCGACAGGGTCGGGTAAATCGACCATCGGGCGGCTCTTGTTCCGGTTCTACGACGTGACCAAAGGGGCCTTGAAGATCGATGGTCAGGACATTCGCGACGTGACCCAGACCAGCCTGCATGCCGCCATCGGTGTCGTCCCGCAAGACACGGTGCTGTTTAATGACACGATCCGTTACAACATTGCCTATGGCCGCGACGGTGCCTCCATGGAAGAGGTTGAAGCAGCAGCCAAGGCGGCGCAGATTCACGATTTCATTTACTCACTACCCGAAGGGTATGACACCAAGGTGGGTGAGCGTGGCTTGAAACTTTCCGGTGGTGAAAAGCAACGTGTCGGGATTGCTCGTACCTTGCTGAAGAACCCACCGATCCTGCTGTTGGACGAGGCGACCTCGGCGCTGGATACGGATACTGAGCAGGACATCAAAGATGCGCTGGCACGCGCGGGTGAGGGGCGGACGGTGATCACCATCGCGCATCGTCTCAGCACCATCGCCGAGGCCGATCAGATTGTGGTTCTGGAGGCCGGAGAGATCATCGAACAGGGTACGCATGATCAACTTCTGGCAAGGTCGGGTCGGTACGCTCAACTGTGGAGCCGCCAGCAATCAGATGGGGAAGCGGCCTGAGTCTTAGTTATCATTGCGAATTGTGATTGGATGCGATGAGCGAAAGAGGTGACTGCGATGATTGGTAGACTGAAAAAACAGCTGTTGCCAATTTCGTTCGCAGTTCTTCTTCCTGTTGCCGTTGCGGCTGATCCCATCGTTGGTGTCTGGAAGACCGAGCCGGATCGAAAGAACCTGACCTCACACATCAAAATCTCGGCTTGTGGAGAAAAATTCTGCGGCCAGATCCTTTCGGCCTATGACGCCTCGGGCAAAGAAGTCCAAACGCCAAACATTGGTAAAAAGCTGTTCTGGGATGTCGCCAGCGAAGGCTGTGGAAAATATGGCGGCGGAGAATTCTGGGTTCCTCTGATCAATGTGGATGCTGTGCCGCAAATGACATTGCAGGGGGATACGCTGCTGGTGAAGGGGTGCGAGCATGAAATCTGCGCGCATCAGATCTGGTCTCGTCTGTGATATCGGCCATATGAAAAAGGACCGGAATCTCCGGCCCTTTGATTTATTCAGCTGCTTTCAGGGGTGGCCCTGAAGGATGATCAGGCCGATCAGTGACAATGTCCTGTTCAGGCTGTCCCGATAGCGCTTCATCCTCCCACACAATCTCGGTTGCTTGCATTTGACGGGCAGAGCGTCCAATGGCCATGTCCTGTGCAATCTGGCTTGATCGGCCCGCAGTTACTCGCGCCAGCAAGCGGCTGAGCCACACGGCATAAGTTGTCACCCAAACCCGCAACGCCAAAAGGGAAGGCGTCACGATCAGGGTCAGAACAGTGGCGATGCCCAAGCCAAAGACCACCGCCGTCGCCAGCTGTTTCCACCACAAGGCAGTGGGGCTGTCGATGGAATAGCCGCCATTGATGAAGTCCAGCGAAAGACCGAACATCATGGGCGTCAAACCGGCCATTGTGGTCAAGGTCGTCAGCAGAACCGGACGAATGCGCGATTCTGCGGTTCGAATGATCGCCTCGATCCGGGGCATGTACGTGCTGTATTCTTGATAGGTATCGATCAGAACGATGTTGTTGTTCACCACGATCCCCGCCAAAGCCACGATGCCAGTGCCGGTCATGATGATCGAGAAGGGTTGTTCCATCACGATCATACCGATCAGAACGCCAGTGGTTGATAGGATGACCGCCAGCAACACCAGCACCGAATTGTAGAACGAGTTGAACTGCGCGAGCAGGATCACGAACATGAGCCCCAGCGCGCCCATGAAGGCGTTCACCAGAAAGGCACCGGATTCCGCCTGTTCTTCCTGATCTCCGGTCCATTCCCAACTGATCGAATTGGAAAACGGACCCGTTTCAAGCCATTCGGTCAGAACAGCAATCCGTTCATTTGGGTTGATCAACGCGAACTGTGCGTCTCCGCCCTCAACCGTGCTGATGAGTTGATCCACGCTATCGGCGCCGGTCAATTGAACCAATTCGTAGGACTTTCCGCCCCCGCCGTTCAGGACCGTGCCGGTGGGGGTATAGCCTTCAGCAACTTCCCGAACCACGGCTAGACGGACGAGTTCACCATCTGGTCCTTCGGTCGTAACCTTGCTCAAACCTGGTTCAACGTCGGCTTTGACGTCGTAGTAGCGTTGTTGGTCAACCCGGTTGATCTCGGCCAGTTTGGCCACGGGTTTACGACTCACGAAATTCGACAGTGGTACCAATCCGTCCGGGGTGCGAACCTTGAGCGTGTCCAAAGTCGACAGCACGCGATCTTCTTCTGGCAGGCGCACGCGAATTTCAATCTCTTCATCATTGCTGTCCGGGCGCATCTCGCCCAGCAGAATGCCGCGTGTCACCAACTGTACCATGGCTCCAACCGTTGCCACGTCGGCTCCGAACCGACCGGCCTTGGCGACGTCCACGTCGATCTGCCAGTCGATGCCGGGAAGGGGCAGGGTGTCTTCGATTTTGATCAGGCCCGGCGTGGTGTCGAAAACCTCGCGCGCAGTAAGCGTCGCCGAGGTCAGATCCTCCCACCCGTCACCCTTTATGCGCAAATGTACAGGCTTGGCCGAGGCCGGGCCTTGTTCCAATGGCAGGATCTCGACCACGATGCCGGGGATTTCCGCCAGTTGCGCGTTGAGTTCGTCAATCACGAAGTCACCGTCAAATTCAGGCGCAACAAAGTGACGATCAAACAGGCCCCACAGAACAGATTCCGAAACGTTGGGGCGGTCTTCCCAAGGAATGATCTCGAACTGAACACGGCCCACTGTATCGGCAGGTTCCTGAGCGCCCCCGTTGTTCTGGTTCAGACCGCCTTCACCCGCGAACGAGAACACGTTGATCACGGCCGGGTGGGCCGCGATGACATCTTCTGCCGCCAAGACCATGCCATCTTTTTCCGCCAGCGAGATGTTGCCCCGCGCGCGGACATATGCGGTGGCTTGTTCCGGTTCGCTTTCTACAAAGAATTCAACACCTCTGGACTCTTGCGGGAACCAGACGAAGGCAACGGTGTAGACAGCAAAAAACACTGCGGCCAATGACACGATGGGCATGATCGGATTGCCGACAAGAAAGCGAACCACATGACCGAAGGGCGTGTGTTCGTCGGCTGTATGAACGCGCTCTTCCGCTTTGCGTTCGATCCTGGCTGCGCTCAGGGTGACAGAGCCTGCAAACGCCCCGAACAGGAACAGAAGCGCACCAGCGATTGAACCGCCGGGCAGCAGGTAATCCGGGTTCAGGGTTTGCATCGCGCCCAGAAAGATCATGTACAGCGACGGCGGCACCAGAACTGCCCGCAGCCACCACGGCGTGCGCGCGCGCAACCAGATCGACGAGCGGTCGAAGACGCGGCTTAGCCGCCCTGACACACCGCCCATGACCGGCAGGTAAATCAGCGCCACGATCAGCGACGCCGACAAAACAAAGATCAGCGTGACGGGCAGCATACCCATGAACTCACCCGGTACGCCGGGCCAAAACAGCATGGGCAGGAATGCGCAAAGCGTTGTCGCAGTCGACGACACGATGGGCCAGAACATGCGCTGCGCCGCCTCAACATAGGCGTGCATCGGTCCGACGCCCTGCTTGATGCGTTTATCGGCATATTCCACGACGACGATGGCACCGTCCACCAGCATACCGACCGCCAGAATAAGACCGAACATCACGATATTCGAAATGCTGACGCCCATAACCGCCAGGAAAGCAAAACACAGAAGGAATGAGGTGGGGATCGCGAAACCCACCAACAACGCAGCCCGCGTGCCCAGCGAGGCCAGCACTACGATCATCACCAGTGCAATCGCGGTCAGAACCGAGCCTTCCAACTGGCTGACCATCGAACCCACGATGCGGCTCTGGTCGTTGGACGTGCCCAGATCGACGGCGGCCTGAAGTTCAGGTGGCCACTTTGTTTTCGCTTGCTCGATGGTCTCTTTGACCTGAGCAACAGTATCGATCAGGTTGAAGCCCTTACGCTTTACTACTTGCAGGGCAACAGTTGGTTCACCGTTGAACCGGGCCGTACCGGCGCGGTCTTCGAAGGTGTAATTGATCTGCGCCAACTCACCCAAAGTCACAACCCGGTCGCCATTGACCTTGATCGGCAAGCCATAAACGTCCTGCGCGGTTTTGAACGATGACGGGATCTTGACCGAGAATGTACCCTGCGCGGTTTCAACTTCACCCGCGGCGATCAACTGGTTGTTGTTGCGAACCACATTGATCAGCTCATCTGCGGTGACGTTGTATGCCTCAAGCCGTAAGGGATCGATGACCACCTCGAGCATCTCGTCGCGATTGCCCGCGATACCAGCCTCAAGTACCGAATCCAGTGCCTCAAGCTCGTCCTGCAAGTCTTTGGCAACGCGGGCCATCGTGCGTTCAGGAACTGCGCCGGTCAGGTTGACGATGACGATGGGGAATTCTGAAAAGTTGATCTCGGTCAGCGAATACTGTTCCGCACCTTCAGGAAAATCCGCCTGCGCCGAATTCATCGCGTCGCGGACGTCGGCCATGATCGCGGTTTTGTCCCAGCCGAAATCAAACTCCAGCGCGACCCCTGCATAGCCTTCGGCGGCGGTCGACGTCATTTCCTTGAGGCCATCGAGATCCGCCAGTTCGGTCTCCATCGGCTTGATCAGAAGATTTTCGGAGTCTTCCGCTGAAATGCCGGGAAACTGTACCGAGACAAACAGGGCAGGGATTTCAATATCCGGCTCACCCTCTTTCGGCAATGAGACATAGGCAAACCCGCCGATGACCAACGAGATGGCGATAAACGCCAGGACCATACGGGCTCGATGCGCGGCCCAAGCAACAACGCCCGTCATTGTGATGCTTCCCGATAGGTGGGTTTCACAGTGACGCCGCGGGTCACAAACTCTTGCCCGACTACGATGATGTCGGTCGTTTCCGGCAGCCCGCCGATCCAGACACCTTCTGCAGTGTCGCGCAGAATTTGGACTGGCTTGAAGTCGACAATGTTGCCTGCGCCCACCGTGCGAACCCCCAATTGACCCTCATTGCTGAGCGTCAGCGCGGATTGCGGCAGCAGATGCGCCTTGGCGCCTTCGGCGGCGATTTGAATGGTTGCGGTTTGGCCGTCACGGATGGTCAGATCCGGGTTGGGGACAGTGATCTCTACCTCGAACGTCCGCGTTGTCTCATCGGCCGAACGGCTTAGGAACGTCACCCGCCCATTAAGTTGCCGCCCGGTGACCAACGTCGCGGATGCTTCGGAACCGACAACCACGCGGTTGACCTCGGTCTCGGGCACAAAGCCCACCAGCTTGATCGGATCCAGCTGAATGACCGTCGCGCAGAGCGATCCGGGCTGCATCAGGCTGCCAAGCTCAGCGGTGTCGCTTTCCAGCAGGCCTTTGAAGGGTGATGTGATGACCACGCGACCGGCCTCGCGCTGTGCGGCCTCAACGGCTGCGGATGCGGCTTCAATCCCGGCACGGGTGGCTTCCAATCCGGCCTCTGCCGACTTCACTCCAGCCTTAGCGGTGCTCATCGCGGCTTCGCTGGAAATCCGGCGGGTTTCCGAGGCAAAGCCTGTTTCCGCCAATTTACGCGATGCTGTCAGGTTGATCTCGGCCTCTGCCACCAGCGCATGGGCCTCTTGCAGGCGGGCTTCGGCCTCGGGGATACGGCTTTCGGCTTCAAGCTTGCCGGCCATAGCTTCGGCCAGTTGTGCCGGGCGTGTGCCGGGGTCAAGCTCGCACAGAATGTCACCTGCCTCGACAAAGGCACCTTTGCGCTTGGGTTCTGAGATGACGGTCGAAGTGGTTTCTGACAGAACTTCGACCTGGCGATTTGCTTTGGTCTGACCGCGGAGCAAAACCGCGCTGTCAATCTCGCGGGCTTGCGAACGCAGGGCGACAACACCCACTGCCGCGATGTCTGAAGTTTCCGCAGCGGCAGCCTCACCTTGCGTCGTTTCATCGCCTTCGCCACGCCCCGCGAAGGCAAACAGCGCATCGCGTTCGAATACAAGAAAATACAGAGCAACAATGACCAGAATGGCGTTGATGAATGAAATCAAACGCATACGGGGATTCTCCTAGAATTTTTTGCCCAAGAACGCGAGGCGCTCACTTTTCGAAATGGGACTTATGCTATGTCTTTTCTACACTGAACTGAATAGTTTGGTTCACTTTTTTTCGCAAGAGCAGTACCCGGCGGCGAAAATGTGCAAATTCGGACCCTTGGCTTGGCGTTGGTGCCGGGGTATGACATGGCGCACTTAGACAAGATATACAGCCCAGGGGGCACGGGATGAGCGACACGGACAGTTTCATTGATGAGGTCACGGAAGAGGTGCGCCGCGACCGAATGTATCTGTTATTGCGCCGCTGGGGCTGGGTAGGTGTGGTTGCCGTTGTGCTGATCGTGGGCGGCGCGGCCTTCAATGAATACCGAAAATCCCGCGATGCGGCGCAGGCGCAAGATCTAGGAGACTCGATTCTTGCGGCGCTGACGGAAAACGATTCCGACGCGCGTGTCGCAGGCCTGCAGGGTATCGGGGCGGCGGCTCCGGGCGGAGACGCGGTTTTGAACATGCTGTTGTCCGCCTCGCAGGTCGATGCCGGATCGCGCGAAGACGCGGTCAACAGCCTGAACGCGGTGGCCGTTCAGGGCGACTTGCCTGAAATTTACCGCGCGATTGCAAGCTTCAAAGCGTTGTTGTTGCAAAGCGACACACTTCCTGCAGCCGACCTTAGGCAACAGTTTGAGGCGCTGGCAGCGCCTGGCGCACCGCTGCGTCTGCTTGCCGAAGAACAGTTGGCCCTGATTGATGTGTCCGAGGGCAATGTCGAGGCTGCGCTGGATCGGTTGCAGACGCTGCGGCAGGATGCTGAAGTCGGGATTGACCTGCAACAGCGTGCCGCGCAATTGATTGTCGCGCTGGGCGGGGAACCAGAACCCCTGGTGGCGCAACAAGGTTGATCGGGTGGTGAACAAAGACATTTTGACAGGCGAGTTCGGAATACCATGGTAACAAGACTATTCTCCCGCGTGGGACTGCCGGTCGCGGCACTGGCATTGACCGCTCTGGCCGCCTGTGAAGAACCCGAGACCATTCTGCCCGGTGAACGTGAAGACATCCGCCCCCTGTCGGATTTGGAAACTGTTGAAAGGCAGGGCTCTCAGCCCATCAGTCTGCCGTCGCAGCAGGCAAATGCCAATTGGTCGCAAAGCCCAGGAACTCCGGCCTATCGAACAACAAACGCCGCGCTGCGCGCGACACCGCAGCGGGTTTGGTCGGCCTCGATCGGTCAGGGGGACTCACGCAAGCAACGCATCACCGCCGAGCCAGTCGTTGCAGGTGGGTTGATCTATACGCTGGATGCAGGGGCAACGGTTTCAGCTGTCACACCCCAGGGCCAGTTGGCCTGGAACACGGATTTGATTCCCGCAAGTGATGGAGACTCGGACGCAACGGGCGGTGGAATGGCCTATGCCGATGGAGTTCTTTATGTCTCTTCAGGTTATGGTCGCCTGACCGCACTGGATGCGAGAACCGGTGCCATTCGGTGGCAGAAGCGTCTGCAAGCCACCGGCAGCGGCGCACCGTTGGTTAATGATGGCCTGCTTTATCTGGTGGCCGGAGATGAAACGGGTTGGACCATTGCCACCAAGGATGGACGTATCGCCTGGCAAATCGAAGGTACGCCGAGCGTGGGCAACGTGTTGGGTGCACCAGCGCCTGTGATCGCCTCGGATCTCGCTGTGTTCGCCTTCGGCTCGGGCGATGTTGCGGCGACCTTTCGGCGGGGCGGTATCCGCCGTTGGAACGCATCGGTCGCCGGTGGACGCCGGGGGCGGGCCGCAGCCCAGATTGTTGACGTGACAGGCGGCCCGATGGTGTCGGGAAACACCATCTATATCGGCAACCATTCAGGCCGGACCGTCGCCTTTGACGTTGCGACGGGTGAACGTCGGTGGACCGCCGATGAGGGGGCCGTGGATGCCGTTTGGCCCGCAGGCAACAGCATCTTCCTGATCAGTGATCGCAGCCAGCTGGTGCGTCTGAACGCGGCGGATGGCTCGGTTGTCTGGGCGCAGGATCTGCCGGGTTTCGTGAAAGACAAACGCGGTCGCCGTGGTCCGATCTTTGCGCATTACGGTCCGATCCTTGCGGGCGGTCGCATTGTTATTGCGTCCAATGACGGATATCTGCGGTTCTTCAATCCGGTCAATGGAGCACTGGTTCATCAGGTCGAAGTGCCCGGAGGCGCGACAACAGCGCCGGTTGTTGCCGGGCAAACGCTGTATGTCGTTTCGACCAAGGGTGATCTACACGCTTTCCGTTGACGGCAAGATGCGTTAAAGGGCGCATCTTGAGTCTTGAAAGATGAGTATCATGTCGCTGACCCTCGCCATCGTGGGGCGCCCGAATGTGGGCAAATCCACCCTGTTCAATCGCCTTGTGGGCAAACGTCTGGCCCTAGTCGACGACCAGCCGGGCGTGACGCGCGATCTGCGTGAAGGTGAGGGGCGGCTAGGCGATCTGCGCTTTACCGTGATCGACACGGCTGGGCTTGAGGATGCAACCGACGACAGCCTGCAAGGTCGGATGCGCCGCCTGACCGAGCGCGCGGTGGACATGGCCGATGTGTGCTTGTTCATGATCGATGCGCGCACGGGGCTGACCCCCACGGATGAGATGTTCGCCGAGATCCTTCGCAAGCGCGCAAAGCACGTGATTTTGGCGGCCAACAAAGCAGAAGGTTCTGCTGCGGATGCGGGAGTTCTGGAAGCTTATAATCTGGGTCTGGGTGAACCCGTGCGCCTGTCTGGCGAACACGGCGAGGGCATGACCGACCTTTATTCTCAGCTCATGCCACTGGCTGATGCGGCCGATGAAGCACAGGCAGAGGAAGCCCCCGAGACCGATATTGAACTGGATGAAGATGGCGAGGGAGAAACCCCTCTGATTACTGCCGCTAAGCCATTGCAAGTGGCGGTGGTTGGTCGTCCAAATGCGGGCAAGTCGACATTGATCAACAAGATCATCGGTGAAGACCGCCTGCTGACAGGCCCCGAGGCTGGGATCACGCGAGATGCCATCAGTTTGCGGGTCGACTGGGCTGATCCTGATGGTGACAGCACCCCGATGCGTATTTTCGATACAGCGGGGATGCGTAAAAAGGCAAAGGTTCAGGAAAAGCTTGAAAAGCTCTCGGTGTCCGATGGTCTGCGGGCGGTGAAGTTTGCCGAAGTCGTCGTGGTCTTGCTCGACGCGGCGATCCCGTTCGAACAGCAGGACTTGCGAATCGCCGATCTGGCCGAACGCGAGGGTCGGGCCGTAGTTGTTGCTGTCAACAAATGGGACGTCGAAGAGAACAAGCAGGAAAAACTGCGCGAGCTCAAGGAGTCCTTTGACCGACTGCTGCCGCAACTTCGCGGTGCACCCTTGATTACAGTGTCTGCGAAAACGGGCCGGGGGCTGGAGCGCCTGCGCGCTGCGATTTTGCGCGCACATGACATCTGGAACCGCCGGGTGCCGACTGCTGCGCTGAACCGCTGGCTGACCGCGATGCTTGAACAGCACCCGCCACCAGCGCCGCAGGGTCGCCGGATCAAGCTGCGCTATATGACTCAGGCCAAGACCCGCCCGCCGGGCTTTGTTGTGATGTGTTCACATCCTGATAAGATGCCCGCCAGCTATACCCGCTATCTGGTCAACGGCCTGCGCGAGGATTTCGACATGCCCGGCACGCCAATCCGTCTGACTCTGCGTGGGCAGGGGGATAAGAACCCCTACAAGGGTCGCCGCAAGAAAAACGCGGGCGCACTGGCCAAGCATCTCAAGGGGCGCGCGTAACTGCGCCAATTTTCAGCGTTTTTGCTGCGAGGGCGTGACAGCGTCCGTTCTGCGCGCTAGCATTCACTAGTGTGCATTTGTTTTACTGCGCACGCTTGTACCGGGACCAACGGGGAATATTTTTAGTTTATATTTAACCGGGCCATCGTGGGAGAGGGCTGGATGGATCTGAGGGAATATACACGGCAATACGCTGTTCAGGACAACAGGCTGGCAGCGCTTAGCTATTTTGGAACTTTTGCGGTGTATTTTGCATCGCTGGCGCTTGCGATTGGATATGTAGATCGCTGGTATGTCATGGTTCCCGCAGGCGCGGTCTTTGCCTTTTCGGCGGTGCGTCTTTATGTTTTGCAACATGATTGCGGCCATCATTCGCTGTTTGAGACGCGCCAGCAAAATGAATGGGCGGGGCATGGGTTGTCACCGTTTACCTTTGCGCCCTTTGAGGTGATGAAACAGAACCACAACCTGCATCACGCAGGGATCGGCAATCTTGAGCACCGCGAAACAGGTGAAATTCACACAATGACCCTGCGCGAATGGAATCATGCGGATTGGAGCAAACGTCTGTTCTATCGGCTGTACCGCAACCCTTTCATCCTGGTGCCTGTTGGCGCGTTGTTCACATACTTCATCCGGTATCGCTGGCCTAAGAATACCGTTCGGTTTGGGATGAAGGGCGTGTTGTTGCACAACCTGTCCATCGTTGTTTTTCTGGGGCTACTCTACTTGATTGCGGGCGGCACCGGAATTCTGGTCTGGCTTGTGTTCTCGCTTTTGGGTGGAATGTTGGGGGTTTTCCTAGTCTATCTTCAACATAATTTTGAAGATACCTATTGGGACCGACGCCCGGATCTGGATCCGCAACTTGCGGCGCTACAGGGTTCATCCGCGCTGGATTTTGGATGGTGGTTCGATACGGCGGTTGCATGTATAACATTGCACGACATTCACCACTTCAACGCGCGCATTCCGTCTTATCGCTTGCGTGCGTGCCATTACAGCCTGCCGCCTGAATACACCCCGCGGCGTATCAAATTCCCCGAAGCAGTCGCAGCGCTGAACCTTAAGCTTTGGGACGAGGATAGCAAACGTCTGGTGCCGTTCCCCAAAAAAGGCCGGACGGCTGATTTGGCCCATAGTTAAGCAGAGTCGCGCCATTTGGTGCCGCGGCTTGAAGCCTCGTATATCTTGTGTATATACGTTAAATCAGGGAGACAAAGAAAGGATCCGGAATGACCGCAGTGACCGATGTTAAAGGTGTGGGAGAGGCGCTTGCCGCGGCTTTGTCCGCGAACGGCTTCAAGACAGCCGAGGCGTTAGCGAAGGCCAAACCCGAAGATCTGGTCAAGGTTCCTCGGATCGGTTTGGCAAGAGCTGCCGTGCTGATTGCAGCGGCGAAAGATGCCACGGCTTCAAAACCAGCTGCGCGCCAGGTTCCGGCCCGCAAACCTGCTGCCCGAAAACCAGCCGCCCAAAAACCAGCTGCGCGAAAACCTGCGACGCGACGCCCAGTTGCGCGCAAGACCGTTGCGGCCGCCGCTGCCGAGAAACGCGCCGAAGAGGCGGCGAAGAAGGCTGCAGAAGAGAAAGCAGCCGCTGACGCGGCCGAGGCCAAAGCCCGCAAAAAAGCCAAGGCCAAAGCCAAGGCTGAAAAGGCTGCCAAGAAACGTGCCGAGATGGAAGCTGCGTTTTCGAAAGCAAAGGATAAGGTGAAGGCCAAGTCCAAGAAGGACAAAAAGTCCAAAAAGGACACAAAGAAAAAAGATGCTGGGAAAAAAGACAGCAAGAAGAAAGATAAGAAAAAGGATAAGAAAAAGGCGAAGAAGTAAGACTTCCTCGCCCTTGTCAATTGTCAGACCGGCGCCCTGTTGGGGGCCGGTTCTATTTTGCCAGTGTGCCGTCCAGTTGCAGAGTCAGCTTGCCACCCAGATAAGGGCCAAGAACCTCGGGCAGGGTCACGGTACCGTCAGCGTTCTGACCGTTTTCCAGGACAGCGATCAAGCAGCGCCCCACGGCAAGGCCTGAGCCATTCAGCGTATGGACATATTCCGGTTTTCCACCACCCTCAGGGCGGAACCGCGCATTCATGCGGCGGGCCTGGAATTCACCACAGGTCGAGACCGAGCTGATCTCGCGGTAAGTATCCTGACCGGGCAGCCAAGCCTCGATGTCAAAGGTGCGGCGCGCGCCAAAACCCATGTCGCCGGTACACAGGATGACGGTGCGGTAGGGGATGCCCAGTTTTTCCAGAATGCCCTCGGCGCAGCGCAGCATACGCTTTTGTTCGTCATCCGATTTGTCCGGATGTGTGACCGAGACCATCTCGACCTTTTCGAACTGGTGCTGGCGCAGCATACCGCGTGTGTCCTTGCCCGCGCTGCCGGCTTCGGACCGAAAGCACAGAGAATGCGCGGTATAGCGGCGGGGCAGGTAGCTTTCCTCGATCAACGTGTCGTTGACGATATTAGTCAGCGAAACTTCGGATGTCGGGATCAGCCACCAGCCTTCGCGTGTCTGATAGCTATCTTCGCCAAATTTCGGCAACTGACCCGTGCCATGCATCATCTCGGACAGAACCAGTACCGGGCCGTTCACCTCGGTCAGCTCGTTCTCGTTGATATGCGTGTCCAGCATGAACTGCGCCAGTGCGCGGTGGATGCGGGCAACGCCGCCCGACAGCAGCACAAAGCGCGAGCCAGAGAGTTTGGCTGCGGTTTCGAAATCCATACCGTGCTGGACGGCTTCAATCTCGAAATGCTCTTTGGGCGCAAAATCCAACTCTCGTGGTGTGCCCCAGCGGTTGATCTCGACATTGTCGTTTTCATCGGCCCCTTCGGGCACATCCTCGGCGGGCAGGTTGGCGATGCGGATCAGCTGATCGGTCAGCAGAGCGTCCAGATCTTTGGCTTCGGTCTGCATCCGGGCAATCTCGGCCTTTTTCTCGGCCACCAATGCGCGCAGGCGTTCGAACTCTGCCTCGTCGCCACGACCCTTGGCAGCACCGACTTCTTTGCTGGCCTTGTTCTGTTCGGCTTGAGCTGTCTCGGCGGCCAAGATTTTGGACCGGCGGCTTTCATCCAGCCGCAGCAAATCTGACGACACCGGCGCGTCCCCACGGCGCGCAAGGGCGGCGTCGAAGGCGGCTGGGTTTTCGCGAATGGCGCGGATGTCGTGCATGTCTCAGATCCTTAAATGCGTGAATCACTGAAACCGCTTATGCACCATCTGTCGGGCGGGGTGTAGCACCGGTTACGACTTATCGTCCTCGGCGTGGATTTCATGCGCCAGATGGCCATCCCATTCCTCTGCCGGGATTTTTGGTTCCGGTGGGTCAGCCATATAAGAGGGCGTCATGATCTGTACACCATTTTCATTGAACACGGCGACAATGTTGCGGTGCAGGTCCGAGCGTATTTTTGGAATGATGCTGCCGCGCGTTGTGTAGCCGTTGATCTGATAGTTGATCGCGTAGTCGGCCAAAGCGGTCCACAATACAAAGGGTTCGGGCTTGGCTTTGATCCCCTTGGTGCGATTGGCAGCTTCGATCAGCATCGCCTCGACCTTCTCTGGGGGTTCCTCATATCCAATGCTGACAGTCGTGTGCAGCAACAGCCCGCTGCCATCGGTCTTCTTTGAAAAATTCACCACATCCGAGTTCATCAGCTGGGCATTTGGGATCGAGATCAGTTCATTCTTAATGGATTTCAAATGTGTTTCCATCAGCTTGATCTGTACAACGTCTCCTATGTGATCTCCGATCTGGATACGGTCACCGATTGAGGTGGATCTTCGGTAAATAACGAACAGGCCCGCCAGCATGTTGGACACGACCGAGTTTGCGCCCAGCGAAAGCATCGCGCCGACCAGAATGGTCAGTCCCTGAAACGCGGCCGAGTCCGAGCCAGGGATGTAGGGGACCGCAAAAACCAACGCGATCAGAATCACTATGACACGGGCGATATTGAACGTCGGGTTGACCCAGTGTTTCTCGAAATCACCCATATCGAACGAGCCTGCTTCGACCGCATCGAAGAACACGCGCATCCCTTTGATGATATACATCGTGACCCATGTGATCAGGCCCAGCATGATCAAGTTGGGAATGTAGCTCAGGATACCCTTGAATATCAGCAGTACGGGTTCGGTCAGGTAAGTGAGCAGCAGCTGCGCGAAATACCGTGTTTCAGCAAATGCAAGAAGTACAAAAGACAGATAATAGTAGAAACCCAGAAAGAAGATAATCAGCAGGATGAAATTCAATCCGTACCGGATCAGGGCTGCGATCGCTTCGGCCTGGACGCTTTTGGCAGTCGCCGTTTCAACATCCTTCAAATACCGCTTTACCAGTTTCAGGGTACGCCGCCTGATCCGCCGATGCAGCCATAGGATCAGCGCCACGAAAGCGACAAAGCCAAGTGTCCATCCCGCAGCCTCAATTGCGCCTGACACCCGCGCCTGGTCTGTGCGGTTGGCACGATAGGCGAGGATGGCCTCTTCGATCGCCTGACCATGGAGGAAGCTGAGAACATCAAGCTCCATCTGATCCAATTCGGCGTCAGCGACGGTCACGATTGACACGATCACACCGTCAGCCCGAATGCGAACGCCCAGATCGGTTTCTTCGAACGCGATGTCGACCGCAGGACTTTCTGAAGCTTCGGCAACCTCAATGATCTTGTCCTGAACGCCTTCCGCCCGTTCCGGCGCGGGCAGGGCACTGGACCCACGCAGGAAGAACAACATTTCGCCGTCCACTATGACAGGCGCTTTGAAACTGTCCGCTTCTTCTGCTTCGGGTTCAGCGATTTCAGAGGGTGTTTCTTGCGCCTGCGCCGGGCCGGAAAGCGTCAAACCCACAGATATGGTGATCAGCAAATAACATAGCAAAAGGAAAGGCTTGAATGGCAGTGTCATATGTCCCCCTACGGTTAAACTATAACCGGTTTTGCATGTGTTCCTAGGACATATCTGCAACGCTTTGTCCTTAGTTGATGGGTCGTAGTCTTTTTCAAGTGGGACACATCAACGCCTTTGCTTGCAAACAGGCATCTCAAAGCATAGGTTCCGGCCAAATTTGCGGAACGGTGCCGCAAGATCTGAACAAAGGAATATCCCATGGAAGGTGGCGCAATCGCCCAGTTTCTCCCGCTGATCCTGATTTTCGCGATCATGTATTTCCTGCTGATCCGTCCACAGCAGAAGAAAATGAAAGAACATCAGGCCATGGTCGAGGCCGTGCGCCGGGGTGATCAAGTGATTACTCAGGGTGGGGTGATTGGCAAAGTCTCCAAGGTCAAGGAAGGCGAGAACGAGATCGAGGTCGAGATCGCCGAGGGCGTCAAGATCCGCGTGGTTAAATCGACCATCGCTCAGGTTCTGAACAAGACCGAACCTGCGAAGTAATTTCGCTCGACAATCCCTTGAAAAGGCAGGGTAATGCTGCAAATTGATACCTGGAAGCGGGTTCTGATTTGGCTGGTCTGTGTGACCGGCCTTCTCTTAGCCCTGCCAAACGCGTTTTACACACGGGTCGAACAATCCAACGACGCACAAGCGGCCATTGAGCTTGGTAACGATACGCCTGAATTGCAGGCTCAGGCTGCGGAATGGCCCACTTGGTTGCCATCTTCGCTGGTCAATCTTGGTCTGGATTTGCGCGGTGGTGCGCATTTGTTGGCCGAAGTCCGGGTGCAGGATGTATACGAATCCCGGATGGAGGCCATGTGGCCTGAAGTTCGGGACGCGCTGCGTGACGAACGCGCGACGGTTGGAACGATCCGTCGCCAGGAGTCTGCCCCGGATGAGATTCGCGTACGCATCAGCCAACCAGAGGGAATGCCCAGAGCGCTTGAAGTGGTGCGTGGACTTGCCCGCCAGGTGCAAACCCTGACCGGTGTTGGTGCCACGGATATTGAGGCGCGCGCTGATGGCGACACGATCGTTGTGCAGCTTTCCGAGGCCGAAAAGCTGGCATCCGATGATCGCACCGTGCGTCAATCGCTTGAGATTATCCGCCGCCGGATTGACGAAGTTGGCACCCGTGAGCCCACTATTCAGCGCCAGGGCGCGGACCGGATCCTGATCCAGGTGCCGGGCATCGGCAGCGCCGGAGAGTTGAAAAACATCATCGGAACCACAGCTCAGCTGACCTTCAACCCGGTTGTTAACAGGGGCACCGACCCGGATGCCAGCGTGGGCATCGGCGAAGAAGTTGTACCTTCGATCGACGAAAGCGGTGTCTATTACATTATTGAATCCGCCCCGGTTGTGACCGGTGAAGAACTGGTGGATGCACAGCCTTCGTTTGACCAAAACGGTCGCCCTGCGGTCAGTTTCCGGTTCAACACGTCTGGCGCCCGCAAATTTGGTGATTATACCCGCGACAATATCGGCGCGCCCTTTGCGATCGTGCTGGATGACGAAGTGATTTCCGCCCCGGTGATCCAAAGCCACATCCCCGGAGGATCTGGCATTATCACTGGCAACTTCTCGGTTGAGGAAAGCACCAATCTGGCCATCTTGTTGCGTGCGGGTGCGCTGCCTGCCGGTCTGGAATTCCTGGAAGAACGCACCATCGGTCCCGAATTGGGACAGGACAGCATCGATGCAGGTAAGGTTGCCACAATCGTGGCCTTTGTTGCCGTTCTAACCTTTATGGCGCTCAGCTATGGTCTGTTCGGAATTTTTGCCAACATCGCGTTGATCATCAACGTCGGTTTGTTGTTCGGCCTGCTTTCCCTGATCGGAGCAACCCTGACCCTGCCGGGCATCGCCGGGATCGTTCTGACGGTCGGTATGGCGGTGGATGCCAACGTGCTGATCTTTGAACGCATTCGGGAAGAATTGAAATCTGCCAAAGGGCCAGCCCGCGCCATCGAGCTGGGCTATGAAAAGGCGCTGTCGGCCATTCTGGACGCCAACGTGACAACCTTCATTACGGCGACGATCTTGTTCGCGATGGGCAGTGGCCCGGTGCGCGGGTTCGCAATTACCCTGGGCATTGGTATTCTGACATCGGTCTTTACCGCGATCTTCGTGACACGCCTGATGGTTGTCATGTGGTTCGAACGCCGCCGTCCTAAAACGATCGAGGTTTGACATGAGACTGAAACTCGTACCCCAGAACACCTCGTTCGATTTCTTCAGCCGCTGGAAGGTTTGGCTGGGTATTTCCGGCCTGATGATGGTCGTGGCTTTTGCTTCGTTTATGTTGCAGGGCCTGAATTTTGGCATCGACTTTCGGGGCGGTACGACCATTCGAACTGAAAGCACGCAACCGATTGACGTCGGCACGTACCGCGACGCAATCGCGCCATTGGAACTTGGCGATGTGACAATCACCGAGATTTTTGATCCGACCTTCGGAGAGGATGAAAATGTCGCGATGATCCGCATTCAGGCGCAGGCCGATGCCGAGGCGGTTGAGGCAGCAACGATCACGGCTGTGGAGCAAGCGCTGCAAGCCGTGATTCCGGATATTCAATTCGTATCGGTTGAATCGGTCGGCCCTAAGGTTTCCGGAGAGCTTATCCAGACAGCCGTTATCGCCGTTGCATTGGCCATCGGCGCGGTGCTTGTTTACATCTGGCTGCGGTTCGAATGGCAGTTTGCGCTGGGGGCGGTAGCTGCCCTTGTGCATGACGTGATCCTGACCATTGGCATATTCTCAGAGCTGCAAATCCGGTTCGATCTTGCCATCATCGCGGCGCTTCTGACTATCGTCGGCTATTCGTTGAACGATACGGTGGTTGTTTTCGACCGCGTGCGCGAGAACCTTCGGAAGTACAAGAAGAAAGACCTGAAAGAAGTTCTGAACATCTCGATCAACGAAACCCTCAGCCGGACGGTTATGACCTCGGTCACGACCCTGCTGGCGCTGATCTCGCTTTATGTTCTTGGCGGGGATGTGATCCGAGGGTTCGTCTTCGCGATGATCTGGGGTGTGATCGTGGGTACTTATTCCTCGGTCTTCGTGGCTTCGACCATCCTGTTATGGCTGGGGGTCAAACGCGACTGGTCCAAGCCGTCGAACACGGCAGGCAACCAGTTTGCCAATATTGATGCCTGAGCTTTTTGGCCAGCCCCCGCAAGGGCTGGCCATTATCCTTTTTGCGGCTTTTCTTGGCGGCGTTGTGCGCGGATTTTCGGGCTTTGGAACCGCGTTGGTCTTCCTGCCCCTTGCCTCCCCCTATCTCGGCCCATTCGGCGCGCTGATCGGGTTGACGATCATGGACATTTTTGGCCCGCTGCCCAATCTGCGCCGCGCGTGGAGCGATGTGGACAAAGGCGATCTTGCCCGCTTGACCGGAGGTTGCGCTTTGCTTCTGCCGCTGGGCTTGTGGGTGCTGACCCGCGTCGACCCCGATGTGTTTCGATATGCGGTCAGCCTGCTCGCGCTTTTCATGCTCGCGGTTCTGGTATTGGGGCTGCGGTATAACGGCCAAGTCACTCGCGCGATGGTCTTGGGCATCGGTGCCGCTGCCGGGTTTCTGGGCGGTGTCGCTGGGCTTCCGGGTCCGGCGGTGATCCTTTTTTATATGTCCCGTCCGCTGTCGGTTCAGGTCATTCGCGCCACGATACTGTTGTTTCTCTTCGCGTTCGACTTTCTCATTCTCGGTTACCTGACTGGGATGGGTCGTGTTACATGGGCGGCTGCAGCGCTGGGTCTTGCACTGGCAATACCGAACCTGGCGGGGAATTGGCTGGGCGGATGGATGTTCCGCCCCGAGCGTGAGAGGCTTTATCGTGCGGCAGCTTATATCGCCATCGCACTGGCGGCCTTGTCGGGCCTGCCGCTTTGGGGATAGAAAGCGCATATGCGCCTGAACGAGATCACCTACACCAGTGCAGTACCGGTCGACGGCTACGGCCCCGGCTTCTTCCGCGTCGGCGGGCAAGTCCACGACGGCCCGGTTCTAATCGGCCCAACCGGAACAACAAGATGGGGCGGCTATGATGACACAGTGCCGCTGCTGAACCTTGCAGATGACATCGACGTCCTGTTCATCGGCACTGGCAAGGAAATGTCGCACATTCCCCAAACCCTGCGTGCTATTTTGGAAAATGCCGGAATTGGCGTCGAAATTATGAACTCTCCCGCCGCCTGCCGCACCTATAACGTGCTGCTCTCGGAAGGTCGCCGGATCGCACTTGCCTTAATCCCACTTGGATAGGGTGTTGCAATCCGCCCTTGGCTATCCCCAAGCCAGCTAAGCCCTGCGGCAAATCTTGCCTTTTGCCTCTGAGGACAATCCGCTAAGCGGGTTTCATGACACTGACTGTATCCGACTTGTCGATCACCCGTGGTGGCATTCCCGTGCTGGAAGGTCTCAGCTTTCAACTGCGGCCTGGTAAGGCGCTGATTCTACGTGGACCAAACGGGATCGGTAAAACGACGCTTCTGCGTACTTTGGCGGGTTTGCAGCCGCCGCTTGAGGGTACCATCGAAGGTGCCGAGGACCAGATTGCCTATGCTGCCCACTCGGACGGGTTAAAGCCGACGCTGACCGTGACCGAGAACCTGACGTTCTGGGCCTCGGTCTTTGGCACCAGCGGCATACAAAGCGCATTGGATGCGTTTGATCTGAATGAGCTGGCTGATCGCCATGCAGGCAACCTGTCAGCCGGTCAGAAACGGCGGCTGGGGCTTGCGCGGATGCTTGTGACTGGACGACCGATCTGGATGCTGGACGAACCCACCGTGTCGCTGGACAAAAACGCGGTGCAGATGTTTGCCGACGCGGTGCGGGCACATATGGGGCAGGGCGGGTCGGCCCTAATCGCAACCCATATCGACCTCGGCCTGGACGGAGAGGTTCTGGATGTGGGACCCAACAAGGCCAAACCCAAACCCATTGACGATTTCGACGGAGGCTTCCTGTGATCGCCCTTTTGCTGCGCGACCTGAAACTGGCCTTCCGTGCAGGCGGCGGGTTTGGTTTGGGCCTGGCGTTTTTTCTGATCGTGACCGTGATGGTGCCGTTTGCAGTTGGTCCGCAATCTTCGCTGCTGTCCACCATCGCACCCGGTGTTCTTTGGCTGGGAGCGTTGCTGGCCTGTTTGCTGTCGCTCGACCGCTTGCTGGCTTTGGATTGGGAAGACGGGTCGCTGGACCTGTTGGCCACCGCGCCGCTGCCGCTGGAATCAGTTGTGACCATCAAAGCTTTGGCGCATTGGCTGACCACCGGTTTGCCTCTTGTCCTTGCCGCTCCGTTCCTGGGAGTTTTGTTGAATCTTCCTGTGCCGGGTTTCTTCTGGCTGGTGATTTCACTGCTGATTGGCACCCCGGCGATGAGCGTGATCGGAACATTCGGCGCAGCCTTGACCGTTGGATTGAAGCGTGGCGGTTTGTTGCTGTCACTCTTGGTGCTGCCGCTATACGTGCCCACCCTGATTTTCGGAGCCGAGGTCGCCCGGCGCGGAGCCACAGAGATGGAGGTGCAGACGCCGCTGCTTATGCTGGCCGGCATCACGGCGGCAACGATCGCGCTGTTGCCATTCGCCAGCGCGGCGGTATTGCGGATCAATCTGCGGTGAACCGTCTCAACTTTGACCAAGGTCAATTGAGAACCACCCCAATTCAGACTAGATAGGGCCCATGTCTATTGCAGCCAAAGCCAACGCCCTCTGGGAATATGCCAACCCGCGTAAGTTTCTTGCGACGAGTGAGCGTGTTCTGCCGTTTTTCTGGATCACCTCACTTGCCTGCATCTGTGTTGGCCTGATCTGGGGCTTTTTCTTTACGCCGGACGATTACAAACAAGGGTCGACGGTCAAGATCATCTATCTGCATGTGCCTGCGGCGCTGATGGCGATCAACTGCTGGCTCATGATGTTGGCGACGTCGCTGGTTTGGCTGGTAAGACGTCACCATGTCAGTGCGCTTGCTGCGCGAGCGGCGGCACCGATTGGGATTGTGATGACCCTGATTGCTTTGCTGACTGGTGCGATCTGGGGCCAGCCTATGTGGGGCACCTGGTGGGCCTGGGATCCGCGACTGACATCGTTTCTGATCCTGTTTCTGTTCTATCTTGGATATGTCGCCCTGTGGGAGGCGATTGAAGACCCGGATACGGCGGCCGACCTGACCTCGGTCCTGTGCCTTGTGGGGTCGGTTTTCGCGATACTCAGCCGTTATGCGGTGAACTTCTGGAATCAGGGACTGCATCAGGGCGCATCTGTCATGCGCGCAGCAGCGCTTACCGGGACAGACACCGAAGAGAAGGTTAGCAACATATTCTTCTATCCGCTGCTGGTCTGCATCATCGGCTTTGTTCTGCTGTTCATCGCATTGGTGCTGTACCGTACCGGAACCGAAATTCGCGCACGTCGGATCAAGGCACTGATGGCGCGGGAAAGGGTGGGCGGATGATTCCCGATCTTGGAAAATACGCTGACGCGGTTCTGTCGTCTTATGCCGTGTCGATCGTTCTGCTGGTGGCCTTGATCGCGTTCAGTGTGATGCGAGGGCGGAAAGTGCGCAAAGATATGGAAAAGGTCGAACAAAGGATGTCGCGCAATGGCTAAGATTTCGCCCTTGATGATCGCTCCGCCGCTGATTTTTGGTGCCTTCGCCGTATTAGCCGGGATCGGCATGTTCCGAGATGATCCAAACGCTCTGCCATCCGCGCGGGAAGGGCAGCCCGCCCCGCCTGTGCTCCTAACCGAGTTTCCCGGCAAAACCCCATTCGATGACGCAACCCTGCGCGACGGAGAGGTCAAGCTGGTCAACTATTGGGCCAGTTGGTGCGCCCCTTGCCGGGCCGAACACCCCAATCTTGACGCTTTGGCGAAAGAAGGCGTTCCGGTCTATGGTATCAACTACAAGGACCAGTTGGCCAACGCAGACGCATTTCTGACCGAGCTTGGCGATCCTTACACCGCGATGGGACGGGACGAGCAAGGCCGCATGGCGCTGGATTGGGGCCTATACGGCGTTCCTGAAACGTACGTGATAGACGGCGATGGCACTGTCATCCTGCGCTTTGCCGGGCCTATCACGCAACGGGTGATCGAAAGCACGATCCGCCCTGCCTTGGAAAAGGCTGCGGGTGGCTAAATACCTGAAAGCGGCAGCACTGGTTTTTACAATCGATAGCCTCCGGTAACGCCGAGGACTTCACCCGTTATGAAACCTGCCGCATCAGAGGCCAGAAACCGAACGACCCGCGCGATATCCTCTGGCACGCCGACACGCCCAAGGGCGGTGTCTTTGACGAACAATTCTGTCAGATCATCCGGGCGCGGGGCCTCGGGGATGTTGATCGCGCCAGGCGCAATCGCATTGACGCGAATACCCTGCGGGCCCAGTTCCTTGGCCATGGCGCGGGTCCACAGGTTGAGCGCAGCCTTGCTGGCCCCATAGGTCGCGGCATCGCGCGGCGGAAGGGTCGCATTCATGGACGAAATGTTTACGATGGATGCCCCGGCTTGCAGGTGGGGCAGGGCGGCGGTCAGAAGGGCCACGGGCGCAAGCAAGTTCAGGTCAAGAATGTCCCTGTGGTCCTGTTGATTGAACGCCTCTTTGGGTGTAGCGCGCACAAGCCCCGCATTGTTCACAAGAACGTCCAGCCGTCCGAATTGTGCGATGACCTGTTCAATAACCTGAGCCGGTTGATCTGGCTGCGTCAGGTCTGAGCGGACTGCCAGAACGTCGCCGTCCAACACATCCAAATCGGGGGCGCTGTTTAACCAAGTGAACGCAATTTTGCGATCTCGACCAAGGTCTTCGACGATTGCCCGGCCAATCCCTCGGGCGCCGCCGGTTATCAACGCAACTTTGTCCATAGGCACACCAAATCTGTAAAGTGGATGTGTTTCAACGCTTAATCTGATCGCCTTGGAAAAGCGTCATCTGCGCAGCAAAATCCAGATCATCGCCGCGATGAACGCAAAGGTTACCAGGTTCATCAGAGTATCTGTGAGATCACCGATCAGCATCGTGCTGGCCCTCCTCTCTGAGACCGCGGAACAGGCAGACCATCAGCAGGACTGAAATGAAGACAAAGGGCAAAGCACCCAATGAAATCAGAATCTTGACCGAGTCCACTGACCCAGAAAGGATCATCGCCACGCTCAGCAGCCCCAGCAAGGCCCCCCAAATCAGGCGCACGCGCGGAGGAGGGTTCTCGTCTCCACCTGTCGAGAAGGTGCCCAGAACAAATGCCGCGCTGACAACGCTGGTCACAATGAACAAAAACGCGGCCAGTACCGTTGCGAGCGTTGTAATCAAGGACAGCGGCAACCGGTCGAGCAGAGCAAAGGTCACGCGTTCAATGTTTGTCTGCGTATAGGCCAACAGTTCGCCCGCCCCGTTGAGCGCTTCGAAAAGTCCGATACCGCCAAAAGCGCCGAACCAGAGGATTGAAAACAAAGTGGGGGCGAACAGTACCCCGATCACAAACTCTCGTATTGTTCGACCACGAGAAATACGCGCCACGAAGACACCTACAAATGGCCCCCAGGCGATCCACCAGACCATGTAGGTGAGGGTCCAGTCGCTGAACCATCTGGTGACATCGTCCCCAAAAAACGTGAATGTTTGAAAGCCGCGCGGGATGACATTGGTGACATAGTCGCCAAACCCTTGAACCACGGTATTCAAAAGATATTCGGTCGGTCCAAGAATGATGGTGTAGGCCACGAGGCCGATCGCAATCAGCATGGCAGCGTTAGACAAGCGCGCCATGCCTTGCCCCAGATCAATCAAGAGTGCTGGGATATACGCCCCGACCATTGCCAGAAACACGACGGTAATCAAAAATGCTCCGACCGTTTCCCGACCTCCCAACACCGCAATTCCGTCTGCGACCTGAAAGACGCCCATGGCCATTGAGCCACTCACGCCAATGGCAATCGCAATAATCGCCATGAAGTCTGAAAGCCATCCGACACGTTCGGCCCAGCGTTCACCGGGAAACAGGCTTATGATCGGTGCGCTGACCATCATCCCAGTGCCGCGCCGGAAGCTGAAATAGGCGATGGTTAGGGCTGTTGATCCGTATATGGCCCAAGCGTGCAAACCCCAATGGAAGTTGGTCGCCAGCATGGCCTGCTGCGCCGCGATGTAATCGGGTGCCATGCCTGAGATGAAATTGAAGTGGGTTAATGGTTCGGCCACCGCCCAGAACAAAAGACCGACCCCCATCCCGGCCGAGAACAGCATCGAAATCCATGTGGCGGTGGAGAATTCAGGTTCTTCGTCGTCGCGACCAAGGCGAATGTTCCCGTATTTCGAGAACGCCAGAACCAGACACCCGATCAACATGCCCGAGGCGGCAAGCATCACGAACCATCCCCGGCTGTGAAAGGTCTGTTGGACAATACCACTGGCCCAGGTCACCAAGCTCTGAATGTCGATGACACCCCATACCCCAATCACTGCAATGACACTGAGGGAACAAACCAGCAGGGCGTTTGGTTTTTGCATGGCGCGTGGCTTCCGTGAATGACCTTGCCCAACAGTTTCAGGTTTTCGAATGGATGACCAGATAACAAAGAACCCCCGACGCTAAGCAGGGGGTTTTAATCGCTCGCAACGCTATCGGTTTACGATGCCTTTGCAAGGTTGCGTAGCACATAGTGCAACACGCCACCGTTTTCGATGTATTCAATCTCGGGCGCGGTATCGATGCGGCATTTTAGGGTGATGGTTTTCTCACTTCCGTCGCCATAAACGATTGTGCAGGGCACCTCTTGCAGGGGCTCAACTGAATCCAATCCGTGGATTGAGACGGTTTCATCTCCTTTCAGGCCAAGCGTCTTGCGTGTGTCACCCCCCGTAAATTCGAACGGAATGACGCCCATTCCAACCAGGTTTGACCGGTGGATACGCTCAAAGCTTTCGGCGATGACGGCTTTCACACCCAGCAGCGTAGTGCCTTTGGCTGCCCAGTCGCGGCTTGAGCCCGCGCCGTACTGCTCGCCACCAAACACCACCAACGGCGTGCCGTTCGCCTGATAAGCCATCGACGCGTCGTAGATCGAGGTCTGTTCGCCATCCGGGCCTTTGGTGTAGCCGCCTTCATCGCCCTCCAGCATCTCGTTCTTGATGCGGATATTGGCGAAGGTGCCACGCATCATGACCTCGTGATTGCCGCGGCGTGAGCCGTAAGAGTTGAACTCGCGCGGTTGCACCTGCCGTTCGATCAGATACTGGCCAGCGGGCGAGGTCGTCGCAAATGACCCGGCAGGCGAGATATGGTCGGTTGTGACCATGTCGCCCAGAATCGCCAGCACCTTGGCCCCTTCGATATTCGAGATTGTGCCCGGTTCGGCACCCATGCCCTGAAAGTAGGGTGGGTTTTGAATATAGGTCGAGGTCGGCGGCCAGTTGTAGGTTTCCTGTTGTGGAACTTCGACCCCGCGCCATTTCTCGTCGCCTTTAAACACGTCGGCGTATTTTGATTGGAACGCCTCGCGGGTCACAGTGGCCTCGACCAGTTCAGCGATTTCACTCTGGGTCGGCCAGATGTCTTTCATGAAGACGTCATTGCCGTCCTTGTCCTGACCGATCGGTTCCGAAGTCAGGTCAATATCCATCGTGCCAGCCAGTGCATAGACAACCACCAGCGGCGGTGAGGCCAGATAGTTTGCGCGCACATCCGGTGAGATTCGACCCTCGAAGTTGCGGTTGCCGGACAGAACCGACGTGGCAACCAGATCGCCTTCGGCAATCGCCTCGGATATTTCTTTCTGGATCGGGCCCGAGTTGCCGATACAGGTGGTGCAGCCATATCCCACAAGGTTGAACCCGATCTTGTCTAGATCGTCTTGCAATCCTGCAGCTTCGAGATAGGCCGACACCACTTGCGATCCCGGCGCCAGAGAGGTCTTGACCCAGGGCTTGCGATCCAGTCCCAGTGCCGCGGCCTTGCGGGCCACCAGACCCGCGCCGATCATGACGTAGGGGTTCGACGTGTTGGTGCAGGAGGTGATCGAAGCGATCACGACCTTACCCGACTCCATGCCGTATTCTTCGCCCTTGACTTCGACCTGCTTGCCCATCGGGCGTTTGAAAGTCTCTGCCATTTCCTGCGTAAAGGCCGCTTTGGCGTCGGTCAGCGCAACATAGTCCTGCGGACGCTTCGGGCCCGAGATCGCCGGAACGATCGTGCCCATGTCTAGCGTCAGGGTATCGGTGTAGATCGGAGCGTAGTCCGCGTCACGCCAGAGGCCGTTTTCTTTGGCATAGGCTTCAACCAATGCCAGACGGTCTTCGTCGCGCCCGGTGTTGCGCATGTAGCGTAAGGTTTCTCCGTCAATAGGGAAGAAGCCGCAGGTCGCGCCATATTCCGGGGCCATGTTGGCGATAGTGGCGCGGTCGGCCAATGGCAGGCGGTCCAAACCTTCGCCATAGAATTCAACGAACTTACCGACAACGCCCTTTTCGCGCAGCATCTCCACGACTTTCAGAACGAGGTCGGTACCGGTGGTGCCTTCGACCATCGAACCGGTCAGTTCAAAACCCACAACCTCGGGGATCAACATCGAGATTGGCTGACCCAGCATCGCGGCCTCGGCCTCGATCCCGCCAACGCCCCAACCCAGAACGGCCATGCCGTTCACCATAGTGGTGTGGCTGTCGGTGCCAACCAGCGTATCGGGATAGGCGACTTCTTCGCCGTTTTGATCCGTGTCTGTCCAGACGGTTTGAGCCAAATATTCCAGGTTCACCTGATGGCAAATCCCAGTGCCGGGGGGCACGACGCGGAAGTTGTTAAAGGCATTCTGACCCCATTTTAGGAACTGGTACCGCTCCATGTTGCGTTCATATTCGCGGTCCACGTTCATCTGGAATGCACGCGGATTGCCAAATTCGTCAATCATGACCGAGTGGTCGATGACCAGATCAACCGGGTTCAGCGGGTTGATCTTTTGTGCGTCGCCACCCAGCGCCTTGATACCGTCGCGCATCGCGGCCAGATCGACGACAGCCGGAACACCGGTGAAGTCCTGCATCAAGACGCGGGCAGGGCGGTATGCGATTTCGCGCGGGTTCTTACCGCGGTTTACACCCCATTCAGCAAAGGCCTTGATGTCGTCGGTTGAGACAGAAAACCCGTCATCCTCGAACCGCAGCATATTTTCCAGAACCACTTTCAATGCGGCAGGCAGTTTTGAGAAATCCCCCAAACCGGCCTCTTGCGCGGCGGGGATCGAGTAATAGGAAATGGACTTACCATTCACGCTCAGGCTGCGGCGTGTCTTGGCGGTATCCTGTCCGACTTTGATGGGCATCAGTGGCCTCCCTCTCAAATGACTTGGATAATAGGATTTGCTGTCTGTTATCTGCATCACGAAGGCCCTTGGTTCAAGGTTGAACGGGCACAAAGGAGTAATTTTTGTATACCATTGCACACATTTGCGTAGGTAAACATGTATTCCAGCCTCAAGAAACCTTGATTGGTCGTTGAATGCCAAAGCAGCTATTTCTGAAAATCAACCGCCCAAACCGAGAGTCCACATGTTCAGAACCGCCGCTGTAACCGCCCTGATGTCCTGGCTTATGGCTGCCTCTGCTGCGGCTGAGAGCGGTCCTGTGGTGGTTGAGTTGTTTACGTCGCAGGGGTGCTCCTCTTGCCCTCCGGCAGACCGGTTGATGCACGACCTGGCCAAGCGGGACGATGTGATTGGCCTGGCGTTGCACGTGGATTATTGGGATTACATCGGTTGGAAGGACGAATATGCCGACCCGGATCATACTTTGCGGCAGCGGGTGTATGCCAGGGAAGGCGGTCGTTCGATGATCTACACGCCACAGATGGTGATCAACGGGCAGCATGATGTTTTGGGCGCGCAGTCCCGTGAGCTCAACCGTCTGATCGACGCTCATCTCAAGGCGGCACCCGAAGCGTCGGTGACTGCAACTCGGACAGCAGATGAAGTAACCGTGGATGTGACGCCCGTAGAATTGCCGGAGGGCGAAACCTACGACGTGCGTATCGTACAGTATTCGCCTATGCGCCACGCCTCGATCCGCCGCGGAGAACTGGCTGGGCACGATCTGGACTATGCCAACGTTGTCGAAACATGGCAGATAGCAGGGCAGTGGGATGGGGCTGCACCACAAACCTTCTCGGCCCAGCTTGGGTCAGACCTGCCGGCGGTTGTTTTGGTGCAACGTGCGGGCCATGGTCCCATTGTCGCCGCAACGCGGGTTAAGTGATCAGGGCATCTCGTCCGGTGCAATGCCAAGCCCGTTCCAGTGCTTCCAGCGGCGGTGGATCCAGAACCACTGACCCATATGCTGACGTACCATCTTCTCAAGGTCGTCATTGGTGAATTGAGTCATGGTTTTCGGGTCAGTATGTGGAACCGGATCGTGCAGTATGATTTCGAAATCGATGCCGTTTGGCTGGCGCACGGCATAACATGGGATCAGTTCCGCGTTGTATTTCATCGCCAGTTCCGCGTTCAACACAGATGTTACAGCGGGTTTGCCGAAGAACACAAGCTCTTCCCCGCCCATCGCATGGAGATCGGACACAATTGCAATGATCCCGCCCTTTTTCAGCGTGCGCACCATCTCAACCATTCCGCGCCGCCCCTGCTCGAACATGGGCGCACCGGTCTTATAAAAGGCCTCGACATAAGCGTCGTTGAAGTAAGGGTTCGCCATTCGGCGATACAGGCAGCCAATCGGTTGGCCGCTGTGTTTTTGCAAGGCAATGCGCGCGGCCAGATAGTGCCCAAAATGCGCGGTGATCATCATGACCGGACGCCCTGCAGCGATGGCCGCATCAAATGCTGCAATACCAGGGCCGGAGATTTTCGCTGTACTTTGACGCTCAGTAAATCCTTCTGGCGAGAAATGCTCCATGATCGCCCGACCTGCGTTGTCGGGCACGTCACGGCATATCTTTTTGACCTCGGCGTCGGACAGGTCAGGGCAGGTGAGCTTCAGGTTCCGCCGGATGCGTGTACGAAACCCCACGACAGGGGCCAAAACGCGCATAATCGTGCCCATGGTTGAGATGCGCCGCTCATACGGGAGAAGGCGCATAGCACCGATAACCCCCTGAAGGAACAGATTGGCGACATAGTATTTTCCAAGCTCAAACGTGCTGAGCTCCGACTTTTCGACGGGCATGGAGGCGTCTCACCGCGTGATGGGTATTTCCGTGCCAGACATACAGGCCGATCTTGGCAAGCTCAAGCTTTCAGCAAGACGATGGGCAAACTGAGCATGTTAAGGGGCAAACCTGCTAACCTGATGCTACTCAGCCTCTTCCTCAGTTTTGACCAGAGCGATTGTTCCCGCATCAACCAGTGTTCGAATGGCGCCAACGACCTGAGTCATCGCTTCTTCGGCCTCGGATTGTTTGACTCGTCCGCGTTCACCCATTTCCTCACGCAGGTTTTCCGCCATGCGTGACGAGATATTTGTCAGCAGAAATTCAACCGATGCCTTGTCGTCATCTGCCGCAGCTCCGGCCAGGGCTGTTACAAGCACGGCTTGGTCCACTTCGCGCAGGATGGCCGGAACATCGCGGGCTGTAATGCGGTTCGAAATATGCGCAAAGGTGAAGATCGACTGACGTACGAGTTCTGCAAAGGCGGCATCGTCTTCATCCAATGCGTTCAACAAGTCGTCGCGGGTGGCCGCGGCTGACTGGTTTAAGATCGCACCAACGCGTGCGCTGGGGCCGTCATCAAACGCCTGCACCGGGCGCTGATCCAGTTGCGCGGCCAGAGACCAGCCGATCCGCTCGACCGCCTCTGGGGTAACGTTCGCTGTTTTCGAGACAGCAAAGGTGATCCTACGCGCCACCGGGCCGGGCATTTGCCCAAGCATCTGAGCGGCTTGCGCGGTATCCATCTTTGACAACATCACTGCGGCCACTTCGGTGCTTTCCGCTTGGGCCATGGCTGCAAGATCTTCGACAGGGATGTCACGCAGCCTTTGCCACGGGTCACCAACCTGTCGTATCCCGGCCACCTTGCGCAGGCGTGCCGCTGTTTTCGGGGCAATCTTGCCGGTTACCGCATCCAACGCCCCAGCCAAGCCATGCGGAAAGGCCAGACCGATGTTATCCAGTGCTTCGCCGAACTCCTGCGCCACGGCATCCAGTGTCACGCGGTCCACAAAACCCATTTCGCCAAGCTGATGGGTTAATTTTTCTTGCAGATCGTCAGGGAGTTCCTCAAGCGGAAGATCCGCGCCTTCGCTAAGCAGAAGGCGGACGACAATCGCTGCTTTTTGTCGGTTGCTCAATGTCCGGGGAACAAGCCGTGGTTTATCGTCATTCCCCTTGGCAAGCGGAGCAGCTGCTCCGGGTGCCGTGTGTATCAACGCGTTTGTGTCCTGCATCTGCCTGTGGTGCCAAAATTTCTGAACCACAGGCAGATTACGGAGAATCGGGTTAAATAACCTTGAAGTTTAGTAGTTATAGGTCAGCCCGGTGCGGATGGCTTCGCGCAGGGATGCCTCGGCCCAGGTTCCTTCGCCGCCACGAGCTTTGATCTCGCGCCATTGCTCGATCGCCAGATCGGTTCTGCCTTCGGCGACAAAGCCCTGTCCCATATAACTGCGGGCGAGGATGTTGTCGGGGTTGGATTCGATGGCGTTGGTGTAGAAGGCGTTTGCCAGCTCAAGCTCACCCATTTTGCGGTAAGTAAAACCCCAATATGTCAGGACGCGATCATCGTTCTGATCCATGATGCGCAGAATGTTCTGAGCGTTCTCGAATTGCCCGTCATAAGCCAGCTCGCGCACGGCGTCATACAGTTCATCATCGGTGAAATTGGTCTTGTTCGGTTTGACACAACGCCCCGCGTCCTTGTCGTAGACGCGGCCAAAAAGGCACCTCTTGGTCGTGTTCGTTGGTTTTGGTGGGGTCGTGGTGCTGCCACCGTCGCCGGCTGCATACAAAGCCGGCGCAAAGGCAAAAGCCTGAAGGGCAATAGCTGAAACTAAAACAAGGCGCATTTTCCTACTCCGTTCTCTGGGCTGCTCTGATCAAGCATAGCGCGATTTGATAAAAGGCTAACAATTGCGCTGCCTCTTTTATTCACAAGTAGGAAAGAAAAACCTCAGCTATTGATAGTTTTTACGCAGCTATGGGCTTCGGCGTCCCATTGTGTTCCCGGCGCGCAGGACTGCGTTTGTTCAGTATGGGCGCTGCAGGCCAAGGCGACAGAGGCTGAGCAGCCAAGGGCCAATGCGCAAATCAAAGTCCGGATCATCAAGCTTCTCCTGTTCGGGAATGCGCGGACAAGATAACCGATTTTTGATGATCTGGCAAAAGAACAAGGCCCGGATCGCTGCGTACGAACCGGGCCCCTGAACTGTTTGATCGGCTTGATTTTTATTCGCCAAACACACGGGCAAAGATCGTATCGACATGCTTGGTGTGATAGCCAAGGTCGAATTTTTCTTCGATTTCTTCAGGGCTGAGCGCAGCGGTGACATCCGCATCTGCCAGCAACTCTTGCTTGAAGTCGGTCCGGTGTTCCCAGACCTTCAGCGCGTTGCGTTGGACCATGGCGTATGCGTCTTCACGGCTGACACCGGCTTGGGTCAGTGCCAACAAAACCCTCTGGCTCATGACAAGGCCGGGGAACTTGTTCATGTTCTCGAGCATGTTCTCGGGGAAGATCAGCATCTTGTCGATCACACCTGTCAGCCGTGCCAGCGCAAAGTCCAAGGTGATTGTCGCGTCCGGTCCGATCATGCGTTCGACCGAAGAGTGCGAGATGTCGCGCTCGTGCCAGAGCGCCACGTTTTCCATCGCCGGGATCACGGCCGCGCGCACCATGCGCGCCAGACCTGTCAGGTTCTCGGTCAGAACAGGGTTTTTCTTGTGGGGCATGGCCGAGGAGCCTTTCTGACCCATCGAGAAGAACTCGGCACCCTCCAGCACTTCGGTCCGCTGCATGTGGCGGATTTCTATGGCGATATTCTCGATGCTGCTGGCGATCACACCTAGCGTAGCAAAGAAGGCCGCGTGGCGGTCGCGCGGGATGACTTGTGTGCTGATCGGTTCCGGCACAAGCCCCATCTGGTCGCAGACATGTTCCTCAACACGCGGATCGATATTGGCGAAGGTGCCAACTGCGCCGCTGATCGCGCCGGTGGCGATTTCCGCGCGAGCGTCACGCATCCGAGACAGGTTGCGATCCATCTCGGCATAGAACCGGGCAAAGGTCAGGCCCATGGTGGTAGGCTCTGCGTGGATGCCATGGCTGCGACCGATGCGAACGGTGTTTTTGTGTTCAATCGCGCGACGCTTGAGCGCGGCCAGCAAACCTTCGAGATCGGCGATCAGAATGTCAGCAGCTCGGGTCAATTGTACGTTTAGGCAGGTGTCCAGCACGTCGGAACTGGTCATGCCCTGATGCACAAAGCGTGCTTCTTCACTGCCGACATGTTCCGCAAGGTGGGTCAAGAAGGCAATGACGTCATGTTTGGTGACGGCCTCGATCTCGTCGATGCGGGCCACATCAAATTCCACATCCTTGGCCTTCCATACGGATTCGGCATTTTCGCGCGGAATCACTCCCAGATCGGCCATGGCGTCGCAGGCGTGCGCCTCGATCTCGTACCAGATGCGGAACTTGGTCTGGGGCGACCAGATGGCGACCATGTCAGGGCGGGAATAACGGGGAATCATTGGCGGCAGCACCTTTATGTGGTTGGGATGAGGCGTTGGCGCGGGGTTTAGCCCCGAGCGCGTTAGGGAACAAGACGTGAGAGCGGGTATGAGACGGTTTGCCCTGATTTTGGCCCGTTGGCCGGGTGTTTTGGCCGCAGATGGCTTCCAGAAATTGTCCGGCGAGGAAATCCTTGCAGCTTTGACGGGCCAGAAACTGGAATATGGCAGCGGGGTCTGGCAAACTTTCGACACCAGTATGGTCACGCAATATTTCTCGGGTGGGCCGAGTGCAGGTCGCTGGGTGGTGCGCGAAGACCAGTATTGCTCGATCTGGCCACCTTCGGACCTTTGGGCCTGCTACGACGTTTTTCGAAACGAAGATACGATCCGTTTCGTCGACGATGCCGGGGGGCGGACAGATGGCATATTTGCCCAATAAGCGGGCGTGCTGACCTAACGCGTTCAAGACCTGTTGGCACTGGCCGCAGCGCCAGGAAAGTGGATATGCGCGGGTTCAATCCACCTGATCACGACGCGCCAGCACTGGACAAACCGCGCCTTGAAAGTTCAAGCTGTGCGTGAGGAAACTATCAGGTTATTGAGATATGCGTTTATTTTCAGGTCCATTGCTTGCTGCATGCGCTGCCATTTGGTTGGGTGGGGTAGAGTCCGCAGCAGCTGATACCCCGGTGACTTATACTCAGGATGGCCGCGCACTGTTCGGCTTTAATGTTCCAGACTTTTGGGCGCTGCGTACAGGTGGCCCGCGCGAAATCGAAGATACCGAGTTGGGGGATACGCGTGCCGTGTCCCGCGTCATGGGGATGCGCCCGGTTACTGATGATACTGTCTGGATGGGCTTTGTCTCGCCCGCTGGTGTCGCGACCATTGAGGATGGTGTCCGCTATTTGCAGGATATCGACAAGTTTCTGGTCAAGGACCCGACCATCACCAGCACCAGCGACACCCGCATCGGTGGATTGCCGGCACGTGTTTTTCGGGGAACCGGGCGTCGGGAAAGCAAAGGAGTCAGCTTTACCGCGGCCCTAATTGATCTGCCAAAAAACCGCGTTGCAGTTGCCGTGGCTATCCTTCGTGACGGCGCTAATCCAGATTATGCCGACGATCTGAACGCGGTGTTCGCGTCGTTCCAGTCGTTCCAGTAAGGGGAGGGTGCTATGAGTTTGCGAAACATCAGACGGATTTCTCTTGCGCTGGGGCTGGGGGCTGCGACGTTTTCATTGTCGGCCTGTGATGGTGTCTCGGTCGGGGTCGGGGTCGGTTACGGGTATGACCCGTTTTATGACTCGATGCTCTGGAACGATTACTACCGTCGTGACGTCAATATCGACATCGATCGGCCAGATCGACCAAACCGTCCAGATCGGCCAACGCGCCCTGATCGGCCACAGCCGCCGGTTGCCAAACCGCCTGCACGGCCAAGGCCGCCAACGGCGCGCCCGCCCGCTGCACGGCCACCTATTCACCGGCCATCGCCGCGTCGTTGATCGCAAAGGCCGCCCGGGGGCGGCCTTTTTCTATGGCAGAAGCTCAGTTGTTATATGAGCTGAACCCTCAAGCGTCCGGTGCACAGGGCACTTGTCCGCAATTTCCAGCAAGCGTTGCTTTTGCGCTTGATCCAGCGGGCCGATCAGTCGGATTTTGCGACGGAACTGATCCACCTTTCCTTCATTCGCCAGCCTGGCGTCCTGAGCGTGAACCTTGTCGTGACAGACATCCACGCTCACCTTTGTCAAAGGCCAGTTCTTTCGGCGCGCATACATGCGTATTGTCATGGAGGTACAGGCACCCAGACCGGATGAGACAAAACCGTAAGGCGACATGCCCTTATCCGTACCGCCGTAAGAAGCTGGTTCATCCGCGACCGCGTGGTGATGCGGACCGGCCTGAATATCCTGCATATAACCGCTTGGGTCTGCTTCGGTCACACGGACGACGCCTTCCGGGGCGCCTGGCGGCGGGGCGGGCGGGCACAGTTTCACATACCGCGAAACCCAAGCTGATATCACATCGGCTGCGTATTCGGCATCGGCCGCGCGCGTGATCAGATGATCGGCATCATCAAGGGTCACAAAGCTTTTTGGATGCTTCGCCGCCAAAAAGATGGTGCTGGCATTGTCTATGCTGACCGTTTCGTCGCGCGGCGCGTGCAGGATCAATAAAGCGGCTTTTAGGTCGGTTATCGCTGCGGTCAGGGCGGATTGGGCAATGTCATCCACAAAGGCCTTGCCGATGCGGAACGGGCGCCCACCCAAAGTCACCTCGGCGCTTCCGTCCTGTTCGATCTGAGGCAGCGCCTCTTCGAAGTGATGTGAGACGTGACCGGGATCTGCTGGCGCGCCCAGTGTCACAACAGCCTTTGCCGTTGGAATGCCAGCGCGTGCACGCAAAACCGCCGCACCACCCAGCGAATGGCCGATCAACAAGGACGGTGCCATGTCCCGCCCCGCCAGAAATTGCGCAGCAGCGATCAAATCCTGGACATTCGAGGTGAAGGTCGTATTGGCAAACTCGCCTTCGGAATGGCCCAGCCCCGTAAAGTCAAAGCGCAGTACTGCAATCCCCATGGCCGCCAGGCGCGCCGAAATGCGACGGGCTGCGGGGATGTCTTTGGAACAGGTAAAACAATGGGCAAAGAGCGCCGTGGCCAGCACCGGACCGTCAGGCAGATCCAGTCGTGCGGCCAGTTGGCTGTCGTCATGTCCGGCAAAGGTAATGCGTTCCGTGGGCATGTCGGCTCCTTGAATTGGTTGGGGGAACACCGACAATAGTGGGTTCATGTTGATCTGGTCTCAACCCTTATGTCAGTCGCGTCACGGGAAGGTGAGAACTGAGCACGTGTCGTTTCACCCGAATATCATCACTACGCTGAAGGTTTGAAAGGCGATTTGCATTTCTGGGAGTCACATCAAGTATTGTGAAGTAATGGCGGCCAAACATTCATTTCACTTATTCTCGGTGTGAACACAACTATGCAGCGAAGATGTTGCATTAGGAGATACACATGTCACACGCAGAATTCACCGCCCGCCCGCCCGAGACGCGCCCGCTGTGGGTCATCGCGCTGCTGCTGGCCGGTCTCATTGGATTTGCAATCGGACAGTCCTGGCCCGCAAATCTAACAGGGCCACAGGTTCAAGACGAACCAGTTCTTGAAGACTGGCACGGAAATGTCCGCAGATCGCACTGGTCAGAGTGAGGCTTAGGTCTCACTCCAACCCCATCAAGCGGGGATCAAATGGGTACTTGGTCAGGTTCTCGTACCCGTCTTCGGTAATGAGAACCTGATCTTCTAGCTTGATGCTAAAGTCACCACCGACCTCGCCAACGCAAGCTTCGACACACAAAACCATTCCCGGTTCCAGCGCATAGTCATAGGATCCTTCGACGGCCTTATCCGGATAAGCCACAAGCGGCCATTCGTCACAAAGGCCAACGCCGTGCATCAGGCAGCCGTATTTCTGCGCCTGAAACTTGTCGTCCAACCTGTGAGAGTTTGCTGTCAGTTCCGGAATCATCACGCCGGGTTTGAGCATTTCCATGTTGGTCATGATGTGTTCATGCGCGTGCTGCATGGCATAGATCATGTCTTCACGCGGCTTCTGATCGCCAATCCACCAACTGCGGGAAATGTCGATGCAAATCCCGTATGACCCAATCAAATCGGTGTCGAACGAGATGATCTCGTTCTGCTGGGTGATCCGAGGGCCGCATTCCTGAAACCAAGGATTGGTCCGCTGGCCCGAGGCCAGAAGGCGCGTTTCGATCCATTCTCCGCCACGTTTGATGTTTTCTGCATGCAGGACAGCCCAGATGTCGTCTTCCGAGGTTTTCCCATCGCCCACATTGGCACGCGCGAACTTTTCCATTTCAGCGACCGCTGTCTCGCAGGCGTGGCTGGCGCAGCGCATGGCGAGGATTTCGTCAGGCCCTTTGATGGCACGGGTCTTTTCGGTCAGCTCTTCGCCTTCCATGATCTCGAACCCTTGCGCCTCAAGTGCGCGCAGGCCGTGCAGCATGATCTTGTCGACGGCCAGTCGCTTGTTGCCGCCACTGTGTTCTTCGATCAGCACTCGCACTTCGTTCGAGAACACATCCGCTGCCACGTCGACCTTGTCACCCCGGTCAAAGTAAAACAGATCAGCGCCTGAGCGTTGTTCACGCACCAGCGGGTTGAATGTGCTGAGGAAGGGCGAATTCTTGTAGTCCCAAATCACCATATAACCATCAGCGCACAACAGAACCGCGCGAAACGGGTTATGCGTGTTCCAAAGCTGCATGTTGGTGCTGTCGGTGGCATAGCGAATGTTCAACGGGTCAAACATCAGCAAGCCGCCATAGCCGCGATCTGCAATGGCCTGTGTAAGTCGCTTCCAGCGGTGTTCCCGCATCCGCGTCAGGTTGGGCAGCTCAAGCCCCGCAGCGGCCCATTCGTCAAAGGCCAACTGCGTTGGCCCGATCTCAATCCGATCATTGTCGTTCGGAGTACCGTCGCCCAATGTCGCGCCTTTGCTGGGGTCAATCTTGCGCGTGTCTCGGTAGTGTTGATTCATGGCGGGCCTCTTTAAGTGCTGCGGCAAAACTAAAGAGCCGACCCGTATCGTCTGACAAAATTGCGACGGCGAGGCTGTCGTTTTCGACCGACATGTGGTTCCGTGCGTGCTAAGTCTTTGTCATGAGGCAGATTCTGCAAAATACAATTCCGTATGATGTTGGTAATCCACGTGCTCTGCCGGGGATACAACCCACAACACTTGAAGATTGGCTACATCAGGACGAGGCGTTTTCCGGTCAAATGCAGCGCCGTGAAGAGCTGCTTCGTGATCACCGAGACGACGTTCTGGCCCTTGATCCGCAAGCCGAACCTGCCGCCCAAGAGCTGCTGGATATGGTCTTGGCGCGCGTTTACCCGTCAGCAGCTGAGGCAGTTGTCCGACCCGATGGCGCGACGGTCCTCATTGATAGCAGCCAGCCGTTGGATACGTTGTGCAAATTGGTGCAGGAAGACTTCTGCATTCTTCAAAAACTCGGTGAAGAGCATGTTTTGACCGGGGCGATCCTGTGCTTTCCGGCCAGTTGGCGCTTGTCGGAAAAATTCATGCGGCCTCTGGTCGACATTCATGTGCCGGTTCAGAGTTACGACGCCAATATTGCAAAGCGTGTGCAAAGATTGTTCGACGGAATTCAGCCCGGTCGTCCGTTGTGGCGTTTCAATGCTCTTTGGTATGAGGATTCCGAGCTGTTCCAGCCCCGCAGTGCCCATGCCCGACGAGAAATCCCGGATCGGCGCGAGAACTCGTTTTTGCGGAGCGAGCGGCAAACTCTATTGCGTCTGCCCGAAACAAACGCGGTCGTGTTTTCCATCCACACTTATGTGCTGGCCGCGCACGCAGTTGCAGAAATGGAAAACCCTGCCTGACGGTGGGGCCTCCAAGGAGGGTCTTGGTAATTCAGTTACATGCCCAACGCATCTGCAACATCGGCAAACGCATTGCTGGCGTTCAGTGCTACAATGGCAAAAGTGAACACAAGCACCTGGGTATTCAGGCGGAAATCTTCGCCTCGGATCAGGTTGACGGCGGCCATTGACACAGCGATTGGCGCTGAAACGCTGGCCAGAACACCTGTCATGCACCAGCTGCTCAGCCGCAAGACATCGCTTGGGCGTTCACCATCTTCTGTTATTTTGGCTCCAGGCGCGGTCTGGTCAAACGGGGGCGTGTCTTCGCTGCGGAACGCGATGCTGAGCAATTGCTCATCTGTAAGCTGGATCGGACGTGCCGTCGGGGCGTGAAGTGCACTAACAGTGTCGTCCAGCTCGGGCAGGTTGACGCCGGTGAACTGATCGGTCAGTGACTGAAAAATCTGCTTTCGGTCGCGCGTTGCGGGATTAGGCGCCAGGGTGTCGAAGGCGCTCATGAATTGTTCGACCGTTAGCACCGTGCTCGGCGAAAGCCATTCGACTCGCCGGGTCGAGCAGATATCGACCATGCGATACAAAATGACCACCAGCATCAGTTCCGAAATCTCAGTATCATCCAGTAACGGGGACACGGGGGTGACTGACAGCACGAGCCGGTTTTGAGGATGTGACACGCGGGGTTTTGTTATGGTTTTTAACCCCGCGGCACGGTCCATACGCTCGTAACGGTCTTCCTGCTCGGGTGTGCCTGTATCCAGCGTAAGGCGAACCAAGTATTGGCTCGAAACGATGCTGGCCTCGGAATAACTGAGCAACGCTTTGCGTTCGACCAGATGGCCATAATCTTCAAGCGTTGTGGCAACGATGGTTCCAAAGCGCTCGAGAGCGCCGTTTGCGTCACCATCAAATTGCAGGCCGCCATGGTAGCTGTGCTTCCGAGCCACTGCTTTGTCCTTATTTAAGCTTTGTTCGAAAGACACTCTAGCAACCGTTCTGGGGGAGAATTTGGCGAAAAATGCAAAAAACCGAAATTTTCCCGCGATTGATTACGCTTTGGAAACCAAGAAACTAAAGGCTTTTGTTTGTCACTGTGGCGGAAATGTGGCGAAAACGGGTGCTGCGCATGTTTTCCGTGCGGCGACGTTATTGATCGATTCGGGCGGCCATGATCGCAATGGATTGCTGATACACTGAGGCTGCGTTCCACTGCTGCAATACACGGAAATTTGGCTCTCCTGGCTGATAGCCGCGCCCCGGTTTCCAGCCCTTCTTGCGAAGAAAATTTGCGGTTGAAGCCAGTGCGTCCGTCATGTTGTAGAAATCCACACGCCTGTCGCCAGTGGCATCGACCCCATAGGTCAGAGCATTGCCTGGCAGGAATTGCGTGTGGCCCAACTCGCCATGTTTTGCCCCTTTTGTCGCCATTGTGATACTCCCCTTGTCCACCAATTTCAGTGCCCCAATTGCGTGCGGAATAAAGAACTCTGATCGGCGACAATCATAGGCCAGAGTGGTTATTGCGGACACAACCTGGCTGTCGCCCATGAAGTTTCCAAATCCGGTTTCCATGCCATGAATGGCGATCAGCACGCCTGCTGGTACACCGTATTGGCGCTCGAACGCAGCATAATAGTTGGGGTTGGCGGCTTTGCGTTTGCGCCCTTGAGCGACGATAGTGTCGGCCCCTCGGACCCGCATGAATTTGTCCAGTGAGTATTTAAAGCTTTTCTGATTGCGGTCCGCCGCAATGGTGCGCGTTGCGTATTGCGTTTGCGACAGCGCACGTAATCCCTTTTTTTTCACCCCGGCCTTTCGTGCCTGTTTCGCAAAATCGGTTTTCCACGCCTCAAAGCCAGCGCTGGTATTCCCGCATGGGGCGGCCAAAGCGGGGGCGGTTAGAGACAAGGCAAGGATAGCAGCGAGGCGAAACATAGGTTCAATCCAACGAAGAAGAAATCTGACTTCAGCGTAGCGCCGGTGTCGAGATCGGAAAAGAAGCTAGTAGAGTTCTAGCTCTCCTTTTTTCTTTAGGGTCTCAAACCATTCATCCGGGGTGGCCTTGATGCGGGCATGTTTTACCATCATGGCGTTCATGTTCGGCAGGTTGGACGCATCTGGCCACGCGTCGGGTTGCCACAGGTTTGATCGGATGACGCATTTGGGGCAATGCGCAAACACCGTATGAACGTGGATCAGCAGCGCCAGTTTAGGAGCATGGCCAGAGATGGCCATTTGCTCCAGTAGCTGCGGGTCCGCGCAGATTCGGGCTTCGCCTCGTAGTCTGAGTGTCTCCATCTTGCCAGGCACTAAGAATATCACACTGACACGCGGGTCCTTTAGAACGTTGTGAAAGGTATCCACCCGTTTGTTGCCCGGCCTGTCCGGGATGGCGATCAGTGTGTCAGACACTACCTGAACAAAATCAGCCGGGTCCCCCCTTGGTGAGATGTCCAGGTATCCGTCAGGGTTGGCCGAGGCGATCAAGCAGAACGGAGACGTTGCGATGAAGTCGCGGCACATCTGGTCCAGCGCGTTCAGCTCTTTGGCGAGGATCTGAGGCAGAGGGGAGCCTGTGATACGCTCAAGGTCCTCTGCCGTGGTCACAATGTTGGAAAACTGTGAAAAAGCGTTCATGCGATCTCTCCTGCATTGGGATCGATGGGCAGGAGTGTGAAAGATCAACACTAACGAAACAAGGGCGCCCGATTGGACGCCCTTGCAGATTTAAACCCAAGCCCAGCTTAGCAGCTGTAATACATGCCGTATTCAACCGGGTGCGGGGTGTGCTCGTAGGTTTCGACCTCTTCCATCTTCAGTGCGATATAGCCGTCGATCTGGTCTTTGGTGAACACGTCGCCCTGCAGCAGGAAGTCGTGATCCGATGCCAGAGCTTCCAGAGCTTCGCGCAGGCTGCCGCAAACGGTCGGAATGTCGGCCAGTTCTTCGGCAGGCAGATCGTACAGGTTCTTGTCCATGGCTTCGCCCGGATCGATCTTGTTCTTGATGCCGTCCAGACCAGCCATCAGCAATGCGGCAAACGCCAGATAGGGGTTCGCGGCCGGATCGGGGAAGCGGGCCTCAACGCGCTTGGCTTTCGGGCTTTCGGTCCATGGAATACGGACACAACCCGAACGGTTACGGGCCGAGTAGGCGCGCAGAACGGGCGCTTCGAAGCCGGGGATTAGGCGCTTGTAGCTGTTGGTCGCCGGGTTGGTGAAGGCGTTCAGGGTCTTGGCGTGCTTCAGGATGCCGCCGATGAAGTACAGTGCTTCGTCTGACAGGTCGGCGTATTTGTCACCTGCGAACAGCGGCTTGCCGTCTTTCCAGATCGACATGTTCACGTGCATACCAGTGCCGTTGTCGCCCGCGATCGGCTTCGGCATGAAGGTCGCCGATTTGCCGTAAGCATGCGCAACGTTGTGGATGACGTATTTGTACTTCTGCAGCTCGTCCGCTTGTTTGGTCAGGCTGTCGAAGATCAGACCCAGTTCGTGCTGGCACGAGGCAACCTCGTGGTGGTGCTTGTCGACCTTCATGCCCAGACGCTTCATGGTCGACAGCATTTCCGAACGCAGATCCTGCGCTTCGTCAACCGGGTTCACCGGGAAGTAGCCACCCTTGACGCCCGGACGGTGGCCCATGTTGCCCATCTCGTACTCGGTGTCGGTGTTCCACGACGCGTCGGTCGCATCAACTTCGTAGGATACTTTGTTGATACTATTGGAGAAGCGAACATCGTCGAACAGGAAGAACTCGGCTTCCGGACCCATATAGGCAACGTCGCCGATGCCGGATGCTTTCAGGTAAGCTTCGGCTTTCTGAGCAGTACCGCGCGGGTCACGCTCGTATGCTTCGCCAGTGTCGGGTTCAACAACCGAGCAGTGCAGACAGATGGTCTTTTCCGCGTAGAACGGATCGACATAGGCGCTGCCTGTGTCGGGCATCAGTTTCATGTCCGAAGCTTCGATCGATTTCCACCCCGCGATGGACGAACCGTCGAACATAAAGCCTTCTTCCAAGAAGTCTTCGTCGACCTGATCGGCCATGATCGTCACGTGCTGAAGCTTACCGCGCGGGTCGGTGAAGCGGATGTCGACGTATTCTGCGTCTTCTTCCTTGATCAGCTGAAGAACTGCGTCCTTGCTCATTCTCTTGTTTCCTCTGACTTGAAGATTTGAGTTTTACAGCGCGTCCGAACCGGTCTCGCCGGTACGGATACGGATGGCTTGTTCAATTGGTGAGACAAAGATTTTGCCATCACCGATTTTGTCGGTTTTCGCGGCCGAAACGATGGCTTCGATGGCGGCATCGACCTGATCATCGTCCAACACGACCTCGACCTTCACCTTGGGCAGAAAGTCGACGACATATTCTGCGCCACGGTAGAGTTCCGTGTGTCCTTTCTGGCGGCCGAAGCCTTTGACTTCGATCACGCTGAGGCCCTGGACGCCGACGTCCTGTAATGCCTCTTTCACTTCGTCCAGTTTGAACGGCTTGATGATCGCTTCGATCTTTTTCATCCCGGCTCACCTCGCATGGTTGTCAGACCCGCAGTGATCACGTCTAAGATCAGGCGGCAATGTGATTGCGGAATTGTTGTGCGGCGGGCAGGGCGAATTTCGAGGGTGGGTGAGATTTTGGGCATGTTGCACAAAAAGTAATCGAAATTGAATCGCGAAGAGGATTGAGATGACAGAGTTGCTGACAGCGGCCCAAATGCGGGCGATTGAGCGGGCCGCCATCGAGTCCGGTAAAGTGACAGGTCTGGAACTGATGGAACTGGCCGGGCAGGGCGTTGTCGACGCGATCTTCGAGGAATGGCCGGAATGGAAGGATCGAGGGGCCAGCCCCTCGAGCTCCCCGAGGTATTTGGGGCCAGATGAAGGGGATCCCCGGCGCGCGGTGGTTTTGTGCGGGCCTGGGAACAATGGCGGCGACGGGTTTGTTGTTGCGCGTCTTCTGCGAGAGTTGGGATGGGAGGTTGAGGTTTTTCTGTATGGGGAACCAGAAAAGCTGCCTCCGGATGCGCGGGTGAATTATGAGCGGTGGGCGAAGCTTGGCGAAACACATGCCAGAGTGATCGATCCTGCGCCGTTTCATGACGATTATTTGCGCTTTCCCGACAGATTTGACCTGATTGTTGATGGGCTGTTCGGAACCGGGCTGACGCGTCCCTTTAGCGGCGTGTTTGCTCACTTGGCTCTCGAAGAAACAAGATCTCTAGTTCGAAAGAAGGGCGCGCGCATCGTCTCGATCGACACCCCAAGTGGTCTGTGTGCAGACAGCGGTCATGTGATCGGGAATGCGATTGAAGCCGATCTGACGGTTACCTTCCATGCAAGAAAGATTGGGCATGTGGTGGACGATGGACCGTTGAAGTGCGGCAATGTCAGAAACAAGTCCATCGGTCTTGCTCATTCTGAGCCCAACCGAGTCGTACGCTTGATATCTTCACAGGATGTTTTGGTCGCGAAAGAAGTCTCTGGTCACAAATACACCCACGGTCACGCCCTGATCCTTTCCGGCGGTTCCGGAAAAACCGGCGCGGCGCGGTTAGCGGCGCGGGGGGCGCTACGAATTGGGGCCGGGTTGGTAACATTGGGGGTACCGCCCTCGGCACAGATGGAAGTGGCCAGTCAGATCACGGCTTTGATGATGCAACGGGTTGAGGGGGCGGAGAGTTTGGCTGAGGTCCTGAGCGACACGCGCCTGAATGCGCTTTGTCTGGGGCCAGCGCTTGGATTGCAGCGAGCTCGTACGTTGGTTTCTGTGGCTTTGGCGGCGAGACGGGCGACAGTGTTGGATGCCGATGCCTTGTCAGCTTTTGCAGACGATCCGGGCGTCTTATTTGAGCAGACTCACGAGAAATGCGTTCTGACCCCGCATGGTGGAGAGTTTGCGAGGCTTTTCCCAGACATTGCAGAGAAGCTGAATGCGGTGCCAACCAAAGGCCCGGCTTATTCCAAGGTTGACGCTACGCGGGCCGCGGCGAAACGGGCGGGGTGTGTGGTTCTCTTCAAAGGGCAGGATACGGTGATTGCGTCACCAGATGGACAATGCTCGATCAATGCGGCGTGTTACGAAAGGGCGGCCCCCTGGCTGGCAACCGCTGGGTCCGGCGACGTGTTGGCGGGTTTCATCACGGGTTTGCTGGCTCGTGGGCTTGCACCGATGCAAGCGGCCGAGACGGCGGCGTGGCTGCATGTGGAATGCGCGCGCCAATTCGGGCCCGGTTTGATCGCCGAAGATATTCCAGAGCAACTGCCCGAACTGTTTAGAAAGATGAATATTTGAGTGTGTTGGCGGGGAATGGCTCAATCCACACAAAACCGGCAAAATTCCGCCGATCACGTCTGTATGATGACAGAGCGAGTGTTTGCCAGACACACATTCGGACGGCACAGTTTTTCTGAGCACCTCCGAAACGGATTGGCGGTGACGTGTTTAAGTTAATGAAATACATTGTAAAACTTTCACGACCGCTGTGCCCAGTGTTGCGAATTTGCAATTCCTTTACAAAACAGCGCGCTGTTATCTGGAACGTCGATGCTCGGTAATCAATTAGACGGGGTGAAAGACCCGAACCATTCATGGTGAGTAAAATGACTTTTAAATTCAAAACCCTATCCGTTGCCGCCACGTTGACAGCGACGACGGTCATCCCGGCTGCGGCAGAACTGAAATATGAAAACAACACTGGTGGTTATGTTCTGCTTTACGGGCAACTGCACCCTGCGCTGATCTCGGTCGATGACGGACAAGACACCGAGACCCGCGTTCTGGACAACGATTTGTCGAACAGCCGCGTGGGCCTGCGCCTGATGCAGCCATATGGCAGCAATGAGTTCCAGTTTTGGTTTGAAACGGGTCTTGGTTTGCCGGGGTCCGCGTCGGCCGATCAATTTGGAACCAACGCTGATGGCTGGAATCGCGAAGACATTCGCCACGTGGATTTCTCGCTCAAGGGCGGCTATGGCAAGTTCTCAGCCGGTCAGGGCAGTATGGTCGCTGATGGTGCCGCAGAGGTCGATCTTTCGTATGTCGGAACCGCGCTGTATTCGTTTACCAATGATGAAAACGCCGGCTTCTTTTACCGCGATACGACCGGTTTGCTGAGCGGAATTACAGTCGGCGACAGCGCAAGCAACTTTGACGGCGGGCGCCGTGGGCGTGTGCGGTATGATACGCCATCGTTGAATGGGTTTTCGGCTGGTTTTGCCTATGGTCAGAACATTCTGTCCAGCAGCGACGATGATGACTATTACGACATTGGCCTGTTCTATGAAAACACCTTTGCCGGTGGTGTGAAATTCGCAGCAGCCATTGCTTATGCGGTGAGAGATCGGGATGACAATTCCGGGGATAGCAAAGACACGATAGGCTCTGCGTCGGTTCTGCTGCCGAGCGGTCTGGGATTTACGATCGCGGGTGGTACGCGTGACGATGATCAGGCTGGTGCAACGGATCCGAATTACTGGTACGGCAAAATTTCGTACGAAGGAAACTGGATTTCATGGGGAAAGACGGGTGTCGGTATTGATTACTATGACGGTTCGGATTTCGACAGCAACGGGTCGGACACCAAGGCCTGGGGTATCGCGGTGGTTCAGAAAGTCGACGCGATCGATACAGACGTTTACCTGAAATACCGCAACCACGACTTTGATGACGGATCATCCTTTGACAACAACGAAGCCTGGGTTCTGGGTGCGCGTTGGAAGTTCTGATCGACGTGACAGCGCCAAACGTAAACGCCCCGGTTTCCGGGGCGTTCTTTTTTGCGGTTTAGGCGATCAAATGCTGTTGGATTCCGCCTTTGCCCCTTGCACGTAAGCTGCTGGCCAAATAGAAGGCGTCAAATTTGCCCGGCGCGCCCTTTTTGCGCGCCCCGAATCCTATGGGGACTACCATAATGCAGGTTACCGAGACGCTGAACGAAGGTCTGAAACGTGGCTACAACATCGTTGTGACCGCAGCCGAGCTGGACGACAAGGTCAATGAAAAGCTGACCGAAGCGCAGCCGGAAATCGAAATGAAAGGTTTCCGCAAGGGCAAGGTGCCGATGGCGCTGCTTAAGAAGCAGTTTGGCCAGCGCCTGCTGGGTGAAGCGATGCAGGAAAGCATCGACGGTGCGATGAACCAGCACTTTGAAGACAGCGGTGACCGCCCTGCGCTGCAGCCCGAGGTCAAGATGACCAACGAGGATTGGAAAGAAGGCGACGACGTTGAAGTGGCGATGTCTTATGAGGCACTGCCTGCAATTCCCGAGGTTGACCTGAAGTCGGTCGAGCTGGAGAAGCTGGTTGTCAAAGCTGACGATGCTGCTGTGGAAGAAGCACTGAACAACCTGGCCGAAACTGCGCAGGATTTCAAAGCGCGTCGCAAAGGTTCGAAAGCCAAAGATGGCGATCAGATCGTATTCGACTTTGTCGGCAAGGTTGACGGCGAAGAGTTCGAGGGTGGATCGGCCGAAGATTATCCTTTGGTTCTGGGCTCGAACAGCTTCATCCCTGGCTTTGAAGAGCAGTTGGTTGGTGTGAAGGCTGAAGAAGAAAAGGACGTCAACGTCACTTTCCCCGAAGAATACGGTGCCGAGCACCTGGCTGGAAAAGATGCCGTTTTCACTTGCACCATCAAAGAAGTGAAGGAGCCGGTGGCCGCAGAAGTAAACGACGAACTGGCCATGAAATTCGGCGCCGAAGATCTGGACGCCCTGAAAGCGCAGATTTCCGAACGTCTGGAAGCAGAATACGCCGGTGCATCGCGTGCGGTCATGAAGCGCACTCTGCTGGATGTGCTGGACGAGAAAGTCTCGTTCGACCTGCCGCCGTCGCTGGTGGAAGCCGAAGCCAAGCAGATCGCGCACCAGCTGTTCCACGAGGAAAACCCTGACGTGGAAGGCCATGACCACGGCGAAGTGGAGCCCACGGAAGAGCACACCAAGCTTGCAGAGCGCCGTGTACGTCTCGGTCTGCTGCTGGCCGAGTTGGGCCAGAAGGCCGAGGTTGAAGTGACCGACGCGGAAATGACACAGGCGATCATGAACCAGGCGCGTCAGTACCCGGGTCAAGAGCGTCAGTTCTTTGAGTTCGTTCAGCAGAACGCTCAGATGCAGCAGCAAATGCGTGCGCCGATCTTTGAAGACAAGGTTGTCGACTATGTGTTCGAGCTGGCTCAGGTCAGCGAAAAGGACGTGAGCAAAGACGATCTGCAAAAAGCCGTAGAGGCTCTGGAAGAGGAGTAATCCTCTTCCGCCCATTCCCAATGGGCACAAAGCAACGGAGCCGCCTGTTGATCAGACGGCTCCGCATGGGTGGCTTTTGTATCTATGAGGTGAGGGGGTCAGGCCTCATGAGCAAAAGCGCGGGGGGTTTCTAACAGAGCGGTTCTCTGCTCTGGGGTGAACGTGTCCATCAGCGTCTCTATCAGCTTAAGGACATCCTGCCGCTCAGCTTCGGTTTTTGCGGCGTTCATCTGTTCCACAAAATACTTCTCAAGATCGGTGAGCGGTTGGTGGTTGGTGTTGGCTGGCGCTTCAGTTTTGCCCTGAGCAAACAGTTCCAGCGCCTGTTCATCGGACATAAATACATCGTGATCGATGCCAGCATAGTCGCGGATGCCCGAAATACGCTCGTCTGAGCAATCCATCAGAGCTGCCATTGCCACCACTTTACCCATAGGTTTGGCTGAGCCAAGGTAGTCATATGGAGCGTTTCCTGATCGCTGGAGAACGCGGTTCATGACCGGGTCGATGACGGCGATCGAATCCAGCACGCCAGCGGTTTTTGCATATTCGAACGATCCGATCATGACCTCGCTGGTGACATAGGACACAGAGTTTTTGCCGCGGCCGCGGCCCAGTTTCTTGGTGTCGACGCAGAAACGGGTTGCTTCCCAAACCTGCGAACTGCGGAGTGGTGGCTCTCCGTCCAAGATCGAGTTGAATACGTCCGACAACATGTGTGGACCAGTTGTCTGCAACAGGCGCATACAACCGACGACTTCCCCCTCGTCGTTGATGCTGACCACATGCGCAGGATTTAGGTCGTCGAACATGTCGCGCTCGCGACCGTCCACGATATTAACTTCCCAGCCCAAACGATCCCCGAACACACGAGCCCGAAGCTTGAACATATCGTCCAGGACGTCTTTGAATTTATGTTGGTTGATACCATCAATTACGATGATCATTTCCATCCCCCTGCAGTCTGGTTACCGTGACACAACATTTAACCATATTGTGATCGGGGACTATTGGGGATTTCCCGTATTTTTGCGATTTTTTACTTAACCCGGTGCTATTAAGCCCAGACCTATTGCCCGTCCGATGGCTTGGGGAGTGGTCAGCGCGCCCAGTTTTTCCCGACCCGACCGCATGTGAACCTCAACCGTTCGGTGCGAGATAGACAAAATATCGCCGACATCTTGTTGGGATTTGCCTTCGGCAACCCATTGCAAAATCTCTTTTTCGCGCGTGGACAGGGCAGGGAGGTAAAGCGCTTTGGCCAGAACGCCAGACTGCATAACCATGTCATGAGCATGCACAGCCGCCATTTGCAGATCGCCCATAACATGCTTTTTCAGCTTTTCCCACTCACCGTCTGAACAATCGCGTGTCACGCTGAGAATCCCGCACTCGCCATAAGGACCACGAACAGGGACAGTCAACCCGCGTGGGGTAATGCCAAAGTCATGCGCGTCGCGAAAAACAGCGTTGAAGTTTTCGTCCTGATTAAAGCGGCTCCAATCGACCGGGGCGATGCTTAGAACGGATTGATAGATTGTGGGATCGAAATGGTGATACCCGTGGCTGCCATAATGAATCTTCCACTCGTCAGGATAGTTTGCATATCCTTGCACATCCCCTTTGACAGGGTTCATCGTGGCATAGGACGCGTAGTCGAATCCAAGCTCCTCGCAGACAGAATTTATAACGTCTGCGGTCGACTTTTCCTCGTGGTCAAGCGCGGCCAAGTCTATCAGTTTCACCTGTCCAACCTTTGTTTAGCCCTTCCCATCCCTCAAGAAGTGCCAAGTTTGTCCGTATTCAACGCTACGTTGCGTCAACCGATGCGCAAAGCGCAAGGGAAGTGTTCATATCTCGCAGTTTGGTGCGTGTTTTGCGCAACATTAAACCTCGAATGCGGCTGAATATGGTGATATTGCGGGGGATTTGACGTGAATTCGCGTCGAATGTCCATAGTTAATCGCTAGATTGTGCAGACTGCTACTGCGATTTCAATCCAGTTTCTACCAGCAATCCGCGGGCTTTGGCCTCGGGCCAATACCCTTTGGCATACAGAAAGATCGCGCGTTGCTGGTCTCCATCAGACAGCAACCATGCCCCGCGCAGGTATTTGCCTGCGAATTCTAGGTTGGTATCCGCGTCCAGCAATCCTTCGGCATTGCCTTTGTATCCCATGGACCGTGCTGTGGCTGGGAGGATCTGCAATAGCCCATAATATGGGCGGTTCACTGCCCATGGGCGGTGTGTGCTTTCGCGGATGGCCAGTTTATGCACAAGCTCACGGGGCAGCTCGTAATGGTCTGCCCATTTGTTGATCGACGCTCTGAGTTCAGGGGTTTCGTTTGGATATAGCGGTGGGTTGTATAGGGACGTGTCCGCTTTGGAGACTTCTCCGCCACCACAGGCAAGCAGTGGCGTTGCGAACAAAAGAGCAAGAATGCTGCGGCGAGGGTAAACAGGCATCATGAATCTCCGGTCAATAGGGCGCTATGATATGGAACGTTTGTCCGGTCGCAACACTAGCGATCAATTTGGGCCGAAATTTGCTGGTGTGACTGCGGCGCACAAAAAAGGCCGCACAAATTGCGCGGCCTTTGGATTGGTAGGTTCGAAACCTGATCAGGCTTTCGCTTCGTCTTCCTCAGCAGGAGAGACTTCGGCAGCCAGGTCATCATCATCTGACGCAGCCGAGCCGATGTCGTCGAACAGTTCGGCGATTTCGAATTCAGCAGCGGCTTCTTCTTCAGCAGCCAGTTCCTGGATCGATTTACCCGATGCCTGAAGTTCAGCTTCTTCTTCCGAACGAGCAACGTTCATCTTGATCGCGACTTCGACCTCGGGGTGGAGACGAACACCAACGGTGTGCAGACCCAGTTCCTTGATCGGAGCAAGCAGGACGACCTGTTTCTTGTCGACGGTGAAACCGGCCTCAGTCGCAGCGTCTGCCGCGTCACGCGGGGTGACAGAGCCGTACAGAGCGCCAGCATCGGATGCCGAGCGAATCACGATGAACTGCTGACCGTCCAGCTTTTCAGCCAGTGCTTCAGCTTCTTTCTTGGTTTCCAGGTTGCGGGCTTCCAGCTGCGCTTTCTGGGCTTCGAACGAGGCGATGTTCGCATCGGACGCGCTCAGCGCTTTGCCTTGGGGCAGCAGGAAGTTGCGGGCATAGCCGGGCTTGACGTCAACGACGTCGCCCATCTGACCCAGTTTCGCAACGCGTTCCAGCAGGATAACTTGCATGTCAGTGTCTCCTTACTTCACGGCGTAGGGCAGCAGGGCGAGGAAGCGGGCGCGTTTGATAGCACGGGCCAGTTCACGCTGCTTTTTCGCCGAAACGGCGGTGATGCGCGAAGGAACAATCTTGCCACGCTCAGAGATGTAGCGCTGCAGCAGACGGGTGTCCTTGTAGTCGATTTTCGGCGCGTTCTCACCCGAGAACGGGCAGACCTTACGACGGCGGAAAAATGGTTTTGCGGCCATGGTTTAGTGTCCTTTCCTCAGGCGGTGATCAACGACGCTCGCGGCGGTCGCCACGTTCGTCACGCTTCTGCATCTGAATCGACGGGCCGTCTTCGTGGCCGTCGACCTTGATGGTCAGAACACGCATGACATCGTCATGCAGGCGCATCAGGCGTTCCATTTCCTGAACCGCACCCGAGGGGGCATCGGTCTTCAGGAAGGCATAGTGGCCTTTGCGGTTTTTGTTGATCTTGTAGGCCATCGTCTTGACGCCCCAGTACTCGCTGTCGACGAGGCTGCCGCCATTGTCGGCCAGTACGGTGCCAAAGTGTTCGACGAGGCTTTCCGCCTGCGCGTTGGACAGGTCCTGACGCGCGATCATTACATGCTCATACAGTGGCATGTGCACTCCTGTTTATATCAAGGCGCATTTCATAGGCGGGGCCATCTGGTCCTTCGCGACCCTGCCACGAGAGGCTGCGCGATTCATATGACTGCGAAGGATGGCCCCGTATACACGTTTGAGCGGGCGGGGCAAGCCCTGCCACATATGCCTTTGAGACGCCGCCCAATTTCCTTTAGGGTGCCCAATTGCTGACGCTTTTCGGCTCAAAGTTGTTTTACATACCGGACAATACCCGGAGCCAACTTAATTTCGACAGTAACCTGATAAAAGGTGAAGTGTTATGACCGCGACAAACACAAACACATACCGGGAAGATGCGGCGGGATCGCGTTTTGAGCACTCGGTCCCGGTACTGATCACTTTCGCGCCGAATTGGAAGGCGCGTCTGATCCTGGCGCGGATGGTTGGCGCTTTTCTGATCGTATCGGCGTTTTCCATGTGGCTGATGCCGGGGTCCGTCATTGGGGCTGAAGTCTGGCCCATCAAGATGGCCGCTTCGATGCTGTTTTTGATCGTTGGTGTCAGCCTGCTGACAATCGAGGTTCTTGATCCGCGTCCTGATGCCTATTTCGACCCAATTCGCCGCGAAGTACGAGTGCTGCAGAAGAACGAGGACGGGCGTCCGCAGACTGTTTTGCGCCGCAGCTATGACTCTTTGGGTGGTGCGCGTTTTGAAGAGAATGAAGTTCATCTGTTTGACGTGGACGGAAGCTTGTTGATGAAGCTGCCGCTTGAATCGGCGGATGTCAGCCGAGCCCTGAAAGGACAGCTGAGCAAAAGCGTAACAATTTTCGGCTGATATTTATTCTGTTCAAAAAGGAACAGAAATTGTTAGCCAACAGAGGTTGTGTGCCGCCCTAGGGCGGCACATCTTGTTTTTGAGCAACCCCATCGGCTTGCATTCACAAAAACGCGGAGATTGTTATGAAATCCACCCTTCTTGCTGCTGCTTTGGCCGTTTCGGCGACTGCTTCGTTCGCCAGCGCTGAGAAATACGTGCTGGACCCCAGCCACAGCCAGGTTCTTTTCAGCTATGACCACCTTGGGTTTTCGACCACCTATGGCATGTTCTCGGGCTTTGAGGGCGAGATCATGTTTGATCAGGAAAATCCTGCGGCGTCCAGCGTCAGCGTTTCGATGCCAGTCATGGAGATGTTCACCGGCTGGAAGCCGCGCGAAGATCACTTTATGACCGAGGATTTCTTCGGCGCTGCCGAGGGCGATCTGATCACTTTCACTTCGACCGGTATCGAGGTGACGGGCGACGACACCGCCAACATCACCGGCGATTTGACCATGAATGGCGTCACCAAATCCGTTGTTCTGGACGCCAAGTTGAACAAAGCGGACAGCCACCCGATGGCCAACAAGCCTTGGGCCGGCTTCAACGCAACGACAACTTTGGTTCGCAGCGATTTCGATCTGGGTCAGTTTGCACCGTTTGTCGGTGACGAAGTTCAGGTTCAAATCTCGATAGAGGCCCAAAAGGCCGACTAAAGCCCACATTACTAAAGACGAAGCCGCCGGTGAGCATTTCACCGGCGGTTTTTTGTTGAACCGTCCTTATTCCGCGTGGATAGCCCTAGGATCATTCCGCGCGGGTAGCTGTAAGGTCGACGGAAACAGAGACGGCAAAACCCAGGGATTCCTCGGTGGGCTGTGACGTGCCGACATCAAATTCCAAGCGGTTCAAATCAACCGAGCCAGACATTATGGCTGTTTCACCCTCAACATCCAGCGAGAAGGGCAGCACGATATCAATCGTTTTGTCGCGAATTGTCAGGGGGCCGCGAGCTTCAAACCCGGTTTCGGTCTTGAAGAGGTCAGCAGTGAATTGAGCAGTGGGGAATTGCGCCGTATTGAAGAAATCGGCACCCATGGCCTGCTCGGTAACTGTACCAAGATTTAGCGAGCCAATGGCAATGGTGACGTCCACTGATCCCGCAGGTCCGACTTGCGCGGGGTCGTCGAATGTGATGGCCGCCGTCCAGTCTGTAAAGGAACCAGTGGCGGGGCTGCCCAGTTGCGAGATCGTAATCGACAGAGTGCCTGTCTGAACTTGCCAGTCCGATTGAACCTCGGCCAGTTCGATGTCGGCGTCTCCAGCTTCCCGAGCGAATTCACCCGTGACCCAACCGCCCGTCAAAACTGTAGCCCAGACCGCCAAAGCGGCAACTGCGGGAACCAGAGAATGGTGTTGACGCGGGGGTTCAGGCGCATCCGAACGTCCGGGCAGCATTCTGCGCAACGTGCTGTCTTTATCGACGACATGGTGTTTCAACGCGCCGGCGATGTGCAGAACCAGAGAACCGACCAAAACCCACATAAACAGCCAATGAAGCACGCCTGTAACCTCGGCCAGTACGTCGGACTTGGGAACAAAGGGCAAGTTTTGCCCAAAAGGCCATAGGATCGGAGCAAAGCCTTCTGTTGCGGCGTGGTGAACCCACCCGCTGAGAGGAACAAGAACCAGGGATCCATAAAGAAGCCAGTGAACGGTCTCTGCGGCGAAGGCCTCGGGCTTGTTTTCGGCATTCAAAAGGCCGGGCTTTGTTTGGGTGAGGGCCCACAGGATACGCGCCAATGCGACGAAGAACACTGCGATCCCGACTGTTTTGTGCAGCGAAAAGACGCGCGCTGCGCGGGCGATCTCGGCTTCGGTTGGCGCGGTGTCTGCGTGAAGAACCGCATATGCAAGGTTGTCTGCGACCCAGCCGAGCGGCAAGGCCGTCAGGATCAGCAGGGCTGTGAGCCAGTGAAACGTCTTTGCAACGCTTCCGTAGCTGGAAAAGGAATTGGTCGCGGCCATGGGTCGTGGACTCCGAGATTCTTGGTCTTGTCCAACGTAAAGCTGACAGAATGAGACACAAGTAAGCGCGGGCGCACAGCAACAGTGCCAGAATGCAGAACGCAGGCAGCGCTTGTGCCAGACGAGCAGTCAGTTTACACCCCGCCGCAACCTAACAGCATGCATGAGGTTGCAATGACACTCGCGTTCGTTTTTCCGGGGCAGGGCGCCCAGACAATCGGTATGGGCAAAGCGCTGGCCGAGGCTTACCCAGCGGCGCAAGCCATCTTTGATGAGGTGGACGACGCTCTGGGTGAGAAACTGAGCAGCCTGATCTGGGATGGCGATATCGCTGAGTTGACGCTGACACAGAATGCGCAACCCGCGTTAATGGCAACGTCAATGGCCGCAATGCGTGCCTTGGAGGCCGAGGGTGTTTCAATCAGCAAGGCCGCTTTTGTGGCGGGGCACTCGCTTGGTGAATATTCCGCTTTGGCCGCTGCTGGAGCGTTGTTGGTTGCCGACACCGCGCGCCTGTTGCGCACGCGCGGGCAAGCCATGCAAAGCGCCGTGCCCGTAGGCGAGGGAGCCATGGCCGCTGTTCTCGGGTTGGACCTTGAAGCGGTTCGCGCCGTTGCCGAAGAGGCCGCGCAGGGCGAGGTATGTCAGGCGGCCAATGACAACGACCCAACCCAGGTTGTTGTGTCCGGTTCAAAAGCCGCCGTTGAGCGTGCTGCTGAGATCGCCAAAGAAAAAGGGGCTAAACGTGCAGTTATGTTGCCTGTAAGTGCTCCATTTCACTGTGCGCTGATGCAACCTGCTGCAGATGTAATGGCGGAAGCCCTTGCTGCAGTCGAAATTAAGGCACCTGCAGTGCCGTTGGTCGCCAATGTGCGCGCTGAGGCGGTCAGTGACCCTGATTTGATCCGTCAGTTGCTTGTCGAACAAGTGACGGGCTCGGTGCGCTGGCGCGAAAGCGTGCAGTACATGGCTGCGCAGGGTGTGACCGAGACATGGGAGATTGGCGCCGGTAAAGCACTCTCTGGAATGATCCGTAAAATCGACCGTGCCATCGCCGGCAAAGCTGTGGGTGCGCCGGAAGATGTTCATAAGGCCCTTCAGGCCGAATCGTAAGCTGAATGCGCGTCTTTGCCGACGCACCAAGAGGGAAACTGTATGTTTGATTTGACAGGTAAAAACGCACTGATCACTGGTGCGTCAGGGGGCATCGGTGGCGACATTGCACGCGCACTGCACGGCGCGGGTGCAACGGTTGGGTTGTCCGGTACACGGGTCGAACCGCTGCAAGCCCTTGCTGATGAGCTTGGCGAGCGTGCACATGTACTGCCTTGTAATCTGAGTGATCCCGAAGCTGTGGAGGCGCTGCCGAAGCAAGCGGCCGAGGTGATGGGATCGGTCGACATTCTGGTCAACAACGCCGGTATAACGCGCGACAATCTGTTTATGCGTATGTCAGACGAGGAATGGCAGAGCGTCATTGACGTGAACATGACCTCGACCATGAAACTGTGTAAAGGCGTGATCCGGGGCATGATGAAGGCCCGATGGGGGCGCATCGTGAATGTCTCGTCCATCGTGGCGGCTATCGGTAATCCGGGGCAAACTAACTACGCCGCTTCAAAGGCCGGAATGATTGGTTTTTCCAAGGCCTTGGCCCATGAAGTTGCAACGCGCGGTATCACCGTAAATGCCGTGGCGCCGGGTTTCATCACAACGGCAATGACAGAAAAGCTGAGCGAGGATCAGAAAAAGGGTTTGTTGACCAAGGTTCCGGCGGGCCGCATGGGCGATCCCCGAGAAATTGCTGCGGCGGTTCTGTACCTCGCAAGCCCCGAAGCAGGCTATGTCACCGGAAGCACCTTGCATGTGAACGGCGGTATGGTCATGTTGTAATCGCATCAGGGGCGAGCGCGAAAGCGTTTGCCTCTTGCGTCGACTATGCTATAGGCGGCGCATCTATGCGGGGCCGGTCTTTCAGGTCGGCCTTCTACTTTCCCGGTTTCCCGGGACCCAAACCGCCCGAAACGGGCAAATCAAAGCCAACCCGTGCGGGCAAGGGCACAATCGGGCAGACCGCCCTGTAAAGGAATGAGGAATAGATATGAGCGACGTCGCAGATCGCGTTAAGAAGATCGTTGTTGAGCACCTGGGTGTTGAAGAAGATAAGGTCGTTGAAAACGCGTCCTTCATCGACGATCTGGGCGCAGACAGCCTGGACACTGTTGAGCTGGTTATGGCCTTCGAAGAAGAGTTCGGCATCGAGATCCCCGATGACGCAGCCGAAACCATTCAAACATTCGGCGACGCGGTTAAGTTCATCAGCGAAGCGTCCTAAGCGTTTCTATCTGATCAAAAGCGGCGCTTCCGAGCAACGGAGGCGCCGTTTTTTTGTGCCCGATCAAATTTCGGTCTTGCGTGGTCATTTTCCACTGCGCACTGTTTCCATTGAGGCAAAACTCAAAGTGGACAGGGCATGATAAGATCCACTCCAATGATAAACACCGCGCGTTTGACGCTTTGCGCCATGCGCCCCGAGGATTTTGAGCGGTTCGCCGAAATCTGGCGTGACCCTTGCGTCGTTCAGAATATTGGTGGGACGCCACGGTCACGTGGCGAAGCGTGGGATTCGTTTCTGCGAAATGCTGGGCATTGGCAAATGGCCGGATTCGGCCAGTGGGGCGTAATGCAGCAGTCAACGCGTACGCTGATAGGGCAGGCAGGGTTCTTCTACAGCAACCGACGTATGGGGGAGGATTTTGACGGTTTCCCCGAAGCCGGTTGGATCCTAGCCCCCGAAGCTCAGGGCCAAGGGTTGGGATATGAAGCGGCCAAGGCCGCCCATGATTGGTTTGATCGGGTGATTCCCGGACCTTTGGTTGCAATGGTGAACGCGTCGAATACGTCTTCGCAGAAGCTCGCGAAAAAGCTGGGCTATGTACTGATCCGTGAGGGGGTATATAATGAAACCCCGGTGCATTTGTTGCGGCGCAACGGACCACCCGCCCGCGCTTAATTCCGCCAGTTCGCCTATATGCCGCAAAATGGCCAAACTGTGCCGATCCCGGTAAATCGAGTTTGGAATGTGTGATCTATGCTGCCGGGGATTTTCAGAGCGATTGAGCGGAGGAGCAAGCTCATGAGGATTTACCCCACGATGGAACTGCAGAACGGCCGGTGTGTCACGCTGGATAAAGGCCGTCTGGATAACGCGATGATCTGGCACGTGAATCCGGTTGAAACCGCGCGGAGCTGGGCCGAGGCAGGTGCCGAATGGATGCATCTGACTGATTTCGACGCGATTGAAGGCAAGGACACCAACGCCCAGCTGATTGAGGAAATCATTCGCGGAGCAGAGATTCCCGTGCAACTGGCCGGCGGTATGCGCACACGTGAACAGGTCGAATACTGGATCGACAAAGGGGTGGGGCGTGTCGTTATCGGTACGTTGGCCGCGCTGGAGCCGAATCTGGTCAAAGAACTGGCCAAGCTCTATCCGGATCAGATCGTGCTGTCTGTCGACGTCTGGCAGGGATTTGTCATGACGGATGGCTGGCGTAACCAGAGCGCTTTTACACCCGAGGCATTTATTGACGCGTTTGAGGGCGTTCCGTTTGCAGCTATTGTCGTCACGGATATTGATAGCGACATGGAAGATGTAGACGCGCAGCTTGGTTTGATTTCCGGGATCGCCGGGCATTCCCGGACCCCGGTGATCGCAAGCGGAGTCGTGCGCACGGCGGACGATATTTCCCGTCTGGCCTATATTCCGAACATTTCAGGCGCAATTGTCGGGCGGGCGTTGTTCCGAAAAACGCTGGAATTATCAGATGCTCTGGAGATGGCTAAGGCCGCACACGAGCCAGTGGCGCAGTTCCAATAAGCCGAATAAACAAACCATCCCGCCCTTTCTGCTGCGCGCGTGAAAGGGCGGGTACTGTGTTTTCCTTATAATACGCGTTTCTCTGGGTGATCGGCGGCTGGATGCCGGTGCGGAAATCGCCCTTGCTCTTGCCCCCGGACCCCGGGCCGGGGTATGAGCGGTTCTCATAACAGGAAGCAGGCAAGAGGCACTTCATGCGCAGAGTCGTTGTAACCGGTCTTGGATTGGTCACTCCTTTGGCCAGCGGGGTCGAGGAAACATGGTCGCGGTTGCTGGACGGGGAATCCGGCGCAGGCCCCATCACGCATTTCGACGCTGAGGCAAGCGGGGTCACAACGACCTATGCCTGCGAGGTGCCGCGCGGGGATGGTACCAACGGAACGTTCAATCCTGATGATTGGATGCCGCCGAAAGAACAGCGCAAGATCGAAGACTTCATACTGTATTCGATCGCGGCTGCGGAAATGGCCTGCAAGGACGCAAACTGGTTGCCGGAAGATGAAGAAGACCGTCTGCGAACAGGTGTTCTGATTGGTTCGGGTATCGGTGGGTTGGGCTCGATTGCCAACACCGCTAATCTGATCCGTGACAAAGGTCCGCGCCGGGTGTCGCCGTTCTTTATTCCGGGTGCTCTGATCAATCTGGCCTCGGGTCAGGTGTCGATCCGCCACGGGTTCAAAGGGCCGAACCACTCTGTTGTGACTGCCTGTTCGACTGGTGCCCATGCGATTGGCGATGCCAGCCGTATTATCCGTGCAGGTGATGCGGATGTCATGGTTGCAGGTGGTGGTGAAGGCTGCATCTGCGAGATCGGGATTGCAGGTTTCAACGCCTGTAAAGCTTTGTCAACGAAATATGCCGACGACCCGAAGAAAGCCAGCCGTCCCTATGACGTCGACCGCGACGGGTTCGTCATGGGCGAGGGCGCGGGAATTGTTGTGTTGGAAGATTACGAGCACGCCAAGGCACGTGGCGCCAAGATTTATGCCGAGGTTCTGGGCTATGGCATGTCGGGCGACGCTTATCACATTACCGCACCGTCCGAGGATGGCGATGGAGCCGAACGCTCGATGAAGGCCGCACTGCGCAGTGCCGGGCTGGAGCCGAATGATCTGGACTATATCAACGCGCATGGCACCTCTACGATGGCCGACACGATTGAGCTGGGGGCGGTGGAACGCCTGCTGGGTGATCATGCGGCAAACGCCACAATGACATCGACAAAGTCAGCCACTGGGCACTTGCTGGGGGCTGCGGGCGCGATTGAGGCAATTTTCTCGATTCTTGCAATCCGTGATCAGGTTGCGCCGCCGACGATCAACTTGGACAACCCGGCTGTCGAAACACCGATTGATCTGGCACCGAATGCCAAGCGCGAGCGTGAGATCAACGTGGCTCTGTCAAACTCGTTCGGGTTTGGCGGTACCAATGCCAGCGTGATCTTTGGAAAGGTCAGCTAAATGTGGCGGGCCATTGCTTCGAATGCTCTGACCATGTTGGTGGTCGGCCTGTTCCTGATGGGCGGTCTGATCCTTTGGGGGCAATCCCAGTACAAGGCGGAAGGCCCGCTTGAAACCGCAATCTGCCTGCAGGTCAGAAGCGGATCGAACATGACGCGTGTCAGTCAGGAACTGGAAGATCAGGGCGCGATTAGCAATGCGACGCTGTTCCGGATGGCAGCGGATTACACCGACCGCGCGCAGCAGCTGAAAGCCGGTAGCTTTCTGGTGCGCGAAGGCGCGTCGATGGAGCAGATCATCGCTGAGATTACCAGCAGCGGTGCCAGCACCTGCGGATCCGAGATCGAATACCGCATCGGCGTGACCCGTGCCCAGACACGGGTGCGCGAGCTGAACCCCGCGACGTTGGAGTTTGATGAAATCGCGTCTTTCGATGCGTTGGAGGAAGAGGCGCCAGAAACCTATATCGAAAAACGCAACGAGGCCGATACCAGGTATCGTGTGTCGTTGGCCGAAGGCGTGACCTCGTGGCAGGTGGTTGAGGCGTTGAAGTCCTTCGAGGCGCTGGCCGGAGAAGTGACTGAGATTCCGGCCGAGGGGATGTTGGCCCCAGACAGCTATGACATTGTGGCCGGTCAGGACCGCAATGACGTCCTGCAATCCATGCAAGATAAACAGCAGCTTCGGATCAATGCGGCCTGGGAAAACCGTCAGGATGGCTTGCCGCTGGAAAGCCCCGAAGAGATGCTGATCCTTGCTTCGATCATCGAAAAGGAAACCGGAGTTCCCGAAGAGCGTGGCCAAGTAGCCAGCGTGTTCGTGAACCGCCTGAATCAAGGGATGCGGTTGCAGACGGACCCGACGGTCATCTACGGCGTGACCAAAGGGCAGGGCACTTTGGGTCGGGGTTTGCGGCGCAGCGAGTTGAACCGTCCAACGCCGTGGAACACGTATCAAATCGATGGGTTGCCGCCGACCCCGATTGCGAACCCAGGTTTGGCAAGTCTTGAGGCTGCTGTTGCGCCGGATGACACCAGCTTTGTGTTCTTTGTGGCCGATGGTACCGGCGGTCATGCGTTTGCAGAGACGTTGCAGGAGCACAATCGTAACGTAGCCAAGTGGCGCGAGATTGAAGCCGAGCGGAACTCGGGGAATTAATCCGAACCTTAAACGCTTTCAAAAGAAACGCCGACGTCAGAGGGTTGTCTGACGTCGGCGATTCATTTTGCATTAGGTGTGGGCGTTACGCAGCAGGACGCCTGCGGCGGGGACGTCGACCTTTTGACCCTGAAGGTTTGCCAGCACCATTTGCCGGTTTGGGCTTGAACCCCCGGCGGCGGTTGTTCTGGCGACGCGCCGGTTTTTGAGTTTCTATCCCTTCGGGCATGGAGCCGCTTGCCACCGGAATTTCGATCTTCATCAGCTTCTGAATCTGAAGCAACAAATCGACTTCTTCCGGAGAGCAGAAGGCAATAGCCTCACCTTCGCGCCCGGCACGGGCTGTGCGGCCGATACGGTGGACATAATTGTCAGGGACTTCGGGCAGGTCGAAATTGATTACATAGGCAACACCTGGGATGTCGATACCACGGGCGGCGACGTCGGTGGCCACCAGGACATTGACCTCGCCTGCGCGAAACGCCTTGATCGCGCGGTCGCGTTGCCCCTGGCTTTTGTTGCCGTGGATCGAAGCGGCGTTGTAGCCGTCGGCCACCAGTCCCTTCATCAACCGCTCGGCCCCGTGTTTGGTGCGCGAAAACACCAGCGTTAGGGCATTACTGTCTCGTGAGAGAATCTCGCGCAGTTTGGCTGGCTTTTCGGGTTTTGAGACGAAATGCACGGACTGAGTAATTTTATCGGCGGCCTTGCCCGGAGGCGAAACCTGCACCCGTTGCGGGTTATTCAGATAGGCTCGGCTGAGTTCTTCCATTTGCTTGGGCATGGTCGCGGAAAACAGCATGGTTTGACGCGGCGTTCCCAAAGCGGGTGCAATGCGACGCAATGCGTGAATAAAGCCAAGATCAAGCATCTGGTCTGCCTCGTCCAGCACGAGATGCCGGACCGCTCCAAGGTCAACCGCGCCTCGGTCCATTAGGTCAATCAAGCGACCGGGGGTTGCGACCAGAATATCGGTGCCACGGGACAGGAACATGATCTGCTTGTTGATCGATTGTCCGCCCACAACGGTCGCCACACGCATCTTGGAGCCTTTGGTTAGGACGCGCAGGCTGTCGGCGATTTGGTTCACCAGTTCGCGGGTCGGTGCAAGGATCAGCGCTTTGGCTGTCTTTGGATCAGGTTTTCCCGGCTGAGCCAGCAGCTGGTCGATCAGAGGCAGGCCAAAGGCCAGTGTCTTGCCTGTACCGGTTTGGGCCAGCCCGAGGATATCGTGCCCATCCAGCGCCAGCGGAATGGCCTGATTCTGGATCGGGGTGGGTTGTGTGAAATTGGCGCTTTTCAGTGCTTTGTTGAGTGCGGGGGCAAGGCCCAGCATGTCGAAGTCGAACAAAAAACTATCCTTTATGCCCTGAGCTATTGCCCACGGACAGGTCGTGAAGGGTCGCGCGCGGCGACCAGCAGGGTTGTGCGAGACCTCGGGACGGGCAGGCGCACCCTGCGCTATCCGGTCGTCGCGTCAAGAACCCTGCGTGATGGGGAACTGTAATATGGATCGGGCGCTGTAGGGCGGAAGAGGTCCGCGCAAGCTCACGCAGCAGCGCTTTGATTGGCGGCAAATGGGGGTTGAGGGAAGGATTGTCAAGCTAGCATTTGTAAGTGGAGCCATGCGTTGGCAGCGAGGGTGGCAAATTTAACGCGTTTATTAGCCCGGTTTTGAGTGACTTCCTGAAGCAAGAGGGTGATTTTAGTGGTTTTTCAACGAGAGCAGTATTCGCGAAGCAGCTATGCTGGGGGCTGAAGATCTTACTTCTGCGTACGCTCCCTGTTGCGTTCGTGTTGCGTAACCAATTGACATTGCTAACTTAAATCCATATGAGTTGTGTCATGCTAGAAGAAGTGGGCAGCGGCCACGGGGAAACCCGGCGGCCGTTTTTCGTTTCTCTCGTGCGGAGAAAACTCACGCATGAGGTCACAGGCAAACATGACTTTGATTACCCCGGAAGAGCGGATTTCCCAGACGGCTGATTTGTTGCAGTCGCTTGAGAGGTCCATTCGCGATCTGCGGCAAGCGGCGGAAGACCTGCGCAAACAGATCGGTGCCGGGGAGGATGCAGATCTTGCTGGTTCAGCCAAGCAACTCGGGCAGTTAGAGGGGCTGATCCGAAGTTGTCAGAAAGTGGAGACAAGCTTTGTCGAACAACATCACAGACAAACCGGAATTGCCCAAAGGGGGGTACGCGCTCGACCTTGAGCGCGCTCGATTTGAAATCGGGTGCAGGTTGGCTCGCCTCCGCCGATGCTGCGGTGCGGGAGAGATTTCTGAGTGAGATCGGGGAGGGGGGGCTGTGTGCCCTCCCTTTCCTGTTCGAGTTCTGGGCGCTGCCGCATCAGTTGCCGCCCGAGGGCGACTGGCGGTCATGGGTGATCATGGGCGGGCGCGGCGCGGGCAAGACGCGCGCCGGGTCTGAATGGGTGCGGGCGATGGTTGAAGGGTCGAAACCGTTGGATCGTGGTGAGGCCAGTCGTGTGGCGTTGGTCGGTGAGACTTTTGATCAGGTGCGCGATGTGATGATCTTTGGTGATAGCGGGATATTGCAGTGCTCGCCGCCGGATCGTCGACCTGCGTGGAAAGCGTCGGAACGGAAACTGATCTGGCCCAACGGGGCCGAGGCGCAGGCGTTTTCGGCGCATGACCCGGAGGGGTTGAGAGGACCGCAGTTCGATGCAGCATGGGTGGATGAACTAGGCTGTGCAGCAATTGACAAAGGTACCAACCAGCCCAACAAGTTTCTGGACCCTAAGTCTTCGGAATCGCTTTTGCCTGCGTATTCGAACGGATTGCGGGATGATTTCATTCAGGCGCAATACCTGACGGCGACTCTTGGGTATTGGAACGATCCCGCAGTCAATCCTGTGTCACATATCTATGGCTCTCGGATGCTGGACTTGGCGAACGCTTACGTCTGGGCCTGGGACACTCGTCCATTTCCTACGTTCCCCAATCTGCAAAGACAGTGGGATGATGGTAAGAACTATGCCCGTGGGCATTGGCTGAACGGGCGGTCCGGATCGCGCACGCTTGCATCTGTCGTGACCGAAATATGCCATGGGGCAGGTGTGACGGATATTGACGTCTCGCGGCTTTATGGCGTGGTTCGGGGATATGTCATCGAAGATGTGACCAATGCGCGATCTGCGTTGCAGCCTTTGATGCTGCGGTATGGTTTCGACGCGATCGAACGGGACGGTCAATTACGGTTCCAGATGCGCGACGGCTACGGTGCGGTCACGCTGGACTCCGATCATCTGGCTGTAAGCAGCGATCTGGAGGGTACGCTGGAACACAGGCGCGAGGCCGAAGCCGAAATGACCGGGCGGGTTCGTCTGCGATTTGTGCAGTCAGATTCCGACCATGAACTGGTTGCCGAAGAAGCCGTGCTGCCCGAAGATAAAACCCATGCTGTGTCCGTGAACGAAATGCCCTTGTCGATGACACGCACGGAAGGCCGTCAGACAGCCGAAAGATGGCTCAGCGAAGCTCGGGTTGCGCGTGATACTCTCAGGTTTGCATTGCCACCTTCGCAATTGCATCTGGGGGCGGGGGACCTGGTTCGGTTATCGGATGCTGTAAACAGCCCTATCTATCGCATCGACCGTCTGGAAACATCTGACTTGCAATTGGCCGAGGCGGTCCGGGTTGAACAAGGCGTCTATAAAGCGTCGGAATTGAAAGATGACAGGCCGACAGTCAAACCCTATGCCGCGCCAACGCCTGTATTGCCGATCTTTCTGGATCTGCCGTTGATCACCGGGGCGGAAACGCCGCATGCTCCGTATCTTGCCGTGTCGGGCGATCCTTGGCCTGGTGCCGCTGTTGTTTACTCTTCGTCCAGTGACGAATCGTACACTTTAAGCGACATCATCCAAAGGCAGGCAGTTGTTGGCACCACGGAAACACCACTGCACCGCGCCAAAACGGGGGTTTGGGACGAAGGCCCCGCGCTGCGGGTCAAGCTTGTCTCGGGTCAATTGGAATCGCGTACGCGCGGATCGGTTCTGAATGGCGTTAACCTGGCGGCCATCGGTGATGGGTCGCCCGGTAATTGGGAGGTATTCCAGTTCTCTGACGCGACCCTGGAAGCGCCCGGTGTTTATGCCCTGAGCGGCCGTCTCAGGGGGCAACTGGGTACGGATGCGCTGATGCCGGATGTCTGGCCGGATGGGTCCGTGTTTGTGTTGTTGAACACGCAGATCCAGCAGATCAACTTGCGACGCAATGAACGTCGAATGGCCAAGCACTATAGGATCGGCCCGGCAAACCGACGCTATGATGACCCGTCTTTCCAACATCTGATCGCCTCGTTTGATGGTAACGGACTGCGCCCTTACTCTCCGGCGCACTTGAGTGTGCAATCCAGCTTATCCGGTGATGCATTTAGCTGGATACGGCGCCCGCGTCTTGACGCTGACGATTGGTCGGGATTTGAGATTCCATTGGGCGAGGAAAGCGAATCTTACCTTGTGCGCATCCGTGCCAATGGCACCTTGATGCGCGAAGAACTCATCGCCGAGCCGTACTGGACTTATTCTGCGTCCATGAAGGCGGCGGATGGGGTCACTGGCGCGTACGAGCTTAATGTGGCGCAGGTGTCGGCGATCTATGGCCCCGGTTTGTCGTCGCGTTTGACAGTGGGGCTGGTGATCTGATGCGCCCAGTCCTGCACGGAGATGTCAGCGCAGCGGCGCGCGCGTTGCTGACCGTGCCGCAAGCGGAACGGACCCGTCTATGTGTTCGGATGATCCATGAGGCGGAACTGGCCGACGAGCATCTTAAAAACACCGGGCGGCTTCATCCCATTCACGGCAACGGCTCTCTCATGGCCGTTGCTCGCAACAGAGCCCTGGCAGATGAGCCAGGGTTCGACAACTTGCAATATTGCCAGTGTTTTGAAACGGTTTTGCACCATCTGTCCAGATTTCTGATCACCCGGCAGCGCAGCTAACGCATTTGCTGGCAGCCAAGTCCAAAGACAACCGCCCATCCGGGATACGATCGCCGCAATCTTCGCAATACCCGTACTCTTCCTCCTCAATCCGTACCAAAGCGGCTTGAAGCCGACTCTTTTCAATGTCGCGGTTGGCCTGCTGTGCTTTTGCCATCGCCTGGTTTTGCAAGGCGTCCATTCGGCTCAGCCGCCCAATAGCCTGCTGATCCAATTCGACCACCGCCTGCGCCTTTAGGGCTGACGCAGAAAGCTGCTCAAGCTCGGCCAGCCGCTCGCGAATTTTTGTTTCGAAATATGTGCTTTCGGACTCATTCATTTTTGTTGCGCAGCAGATCATGGGTTTGCGTTTGGTCTTTTTGCCACTAAATGGCATTCTAGGCGCAGCAAAGGATCAAAAGCCATGTTTGAAAAGCGCAGCCATGTGACGCCGGTCGATCCGGTGTGGAACCGCATCACATCCGAGGCCCATGCGGCCGTTGAACAAGAGCCACTTATGGGCGGCCTTGTGCACGCTTGTATCCTGCATCACCGCAGTCTTGAGCGCGCGCTTTCCTATAGGATTTCGGCCAAGCTGTGTTCTAACGAAATGTCGATGATGGTCCTGCGCGAGATTGTCGATGAGGCTTACGGTGATGATCCCAATGTGATCGAAGCGGCGCGGGCCGATTTAATGGCTGTTTACGAACGTGATCCAGCATGCCACCGCCTTTTGCAGCCAATCCTGTATTTCAAAGGCTACCAGGCCATGCAGGCTTATCGCGTCGCGCATTGGCTGTGGAACAAAGGTCGCTATGATCTGGCCTACTTCTTCCAGATGCGCTCGTCCGAGATTTTCGGAATCGACATTCACCCAGCCGCAAAAATCGGAAAGGGTATCATGATCGACCACGCGCATTCGATTGTGATTGGTGAGACTGCTGTTGTGGGTGACAATGTTTCAATGCTGCACTCTGTAACGCTGGGTGGGACCGGCAAGGAAGAGGAACAGCGTCACCCCAAGATTGGTGACGGCGTTCTTATTGGAGCCGGGGCAAAAGTGCTGGGCAACATCGAAGTGGGCCATTGCAGCCGTATCGCTGCCGGTTCGGTGGTATTGCAACCCGTGCCAGCGTGCAAAACTGTTGCAGGTATCCCGGCGAAGATCGTGGGCGAGGCGGGATGTGACCAACCCGCAATTTCGATGGATCATATGCTGGGCAAAGACCAGTAGGTAAAAATCACTTCAAGCGGTTGGTGCGTTTTTCCAACCGCTTGCGCTTGCGTTCCTCTCGTTTTTGCTGACGCAATTCTTTGCGCCGCTTTTGTTCAGCTTTCTGCTCGGCAATCGCCGCAGGATCGTTGGAATTGAATTTCGAGTGCTCACCCGGATAACTGTTCGGTTTCGCAATCGCCTCGTCTGATGCCGTTCCGGTCAGAAAGGCCAAAATTATCAGGCTTTGAACAAGGTTCTTGCGGGTCACAGCGCACTCTCCTTCTGTCTTAATCTCAAAGAACAAGGTGGGAGAGCAGACTGCTTTAGGCAATTGATGCGCCGATCACGTGGGCTCAATTCGGCGCCAAGAGATAGGATGCCCCCGCCCGGCAAGAGCTTGGACGGGGGCATGATTCAGTTCCTCAGGCCAGCATGACCATCGGGTTTTCCAGATTGTCGACGATGGCCTTGAGAAGTTCCGCCCCCAACGCCCCGTCGATGACGCGATGATCCACAGACATTGTGACAGACATCACGGTTGCCACGGTCAATTCGCCATCATCTCCGACAACAGGCTTTTTCACACCGGTCCCTACAGCAAGAATTCCGGCATGCGGCGGGTTCACAATGGCGTCGAAGTTATCGATGCCGAACATGCCTAGGTTCGAGATGGCAAAGGTGCCGCCTTGGTATTCATGCGGGGCCAATTTGCGCTCACGGGCGCGGCCTGCAAGGTCTTTCATCTCGGTAGACAGGGCGGACAGCGACTTCATGTCAGCATCTTGCAGAACCGGGGTGAACAAGCCGCCTTCGATCGCAACAGCAACAGCCACGTCCGAAGGTTTCAATTGCAGCACCCGGTCGCCCGCCCAAACTGCGTTGCAGGCTGGAACCTGTTGCAGCGCGTTTGCGACGGCCTTGATGATGAAATCATTGACGCTCAGCTTCACGCCACGGCCTTCCAACTGCTTGTTCAGTTGGCTGCGGAACTTGAGCAGCGCATCCAGTTTGATGTCGCGACGCAGGTAGAAATGCGGGATGGTCTGCTTGGCTTCGCCCAAACGCGCGGCAATGGTCTTGCGCATACCGTCTAGCTGAATTTCTTCGTACTCGCGACCTTCGTACATGCGTGCGACCATATCTGCCGAGGGGCCGGCAGGTGCCGCAGCAGGAGCCGAAGCAGCCGCAGTTGGGGCCGGTGCCGCAGCAGTCGTAGCAGCGGTCGCCGTGGTGCTTTCAACATCTGCCTTGACGATGCGGCCATGCGGCCCCGAGCCGCTGATCTGCGAAAGATCCAGACCTTTTTGTGCCGCGATCCGACGGGCCAGAGGTGACGCAAAGATGCGACCGCCATCTGCCGTGGCCGAAGCAGCTGGGGCAGGTCCAGGCGCCTCAGTTGTCGCTGCCGTAGAAGCCTCTGTGCCCGCAGCGACCGCTGGTGCAGCCACAGGCGCTGCGGCAGGCGTTGCAGCGATGTCATCCGCGCTTTCGCCGTCTTCCAGCAGAACCGCGATGGCGGTGTTTACCTTGACCCCTTCAGACCCCTCGGGGATCAGGATCTTGCCGATGGTGCCTTCGTCAACGGCTTCGAACTCCATCGTGGCCTTGTCGGTTTCGATCTCGGCCAGCAGGTCGCCGGACGAAACTGCGTCGCCCTCTTTGACGAGCCATTTTGCAAGCGTGCCTTCCTCCATAGTTGGGGATAGGGCGGGCATCAGAATTTCGGTGGGCATGTCTTCATGTCCTCTTACTTCGAAAATGAGTATATCAGCGTTGCGATGTCGATCAGGAGAATGGCCGCGCAGAAGGTGACGAACACCCCCACGACCACAGAGCGCGCCTTCGAGACGCGTGGATGGTTCTTTTCGAGCCACTCGGTGAACAGACCAAGCGCTGCGGCGTCGCTGTGTTCAATGGTTGCCAGATAGTCCATACCCAGTTGCAGGCGCTGTTGCTCGAGTACGATGTAAATGACCGAGGCATAAGACACGACACAGGCAACAGACAGCATGGCTCGGATCGGCCAAGCGCTGGTCAGGTTGCCCTCGACCGATAGCAGATCGAAAGAGATCTGGTCGAGGGCCTCAAGATTGAACGCAATACTGACAAAGGAAACCACCAGGAACGCCGCACAGACATAAAGCAGGTTGCGGTTGTTATCCTTGCGCGCGGAGACGAGGCTTTCAAACAGCCAGTCCACGCCCGCAGGATTATGTACGTTCCCGGGGGTCATCGCCTATCGGTAGGTCACTTGTTTGACGGCGGCGATCACCTCATCGGTGGTGATCAGCGCCAGCTTTTCCAAGTTCGCGGCATAGGGCATTGGCACATCCTTGCCGGTGCAGTTGATGACCGGGGCGTCGAGATAGTCGAACGCTTCCTGCATCACCACCGAGCTGATGTAGCTGCCAACGGAACCCTGCGGCCAGCCTTCTTCCACGGTTACCAGACGGTTGGTTTTCATAACCGAGTTGATGATCGCGCCGGTATCCATCGGGCGGATGGTGCGCAGGTCGATCACTTCGGCGCTGATGCCTTCTTCGGCCAGCTTGTCGGCGGCTTCAAGCGCGTATTGCATGCCGATACCGAAGCTGACGATGGTCACGTCGGACCCTTCGCGCCAAATGCGCGCCTTGCCCAGCGGGATGGCCAGGTCATCCACTTGCGGTACTTCAAAAGAGCGCCCGTAGAGGATTTCGTTTTCCAGGAAAACTACGGGGTTGGGATCACGGATTGCCGACTTCAGCAGACCTTTGGCATCCGCGGCCGAATAGGGCATCACAACTTTCAGTCCAGGTACCTGCATGTACCAGGCAGCGTAATCCTGAGAATGCTGAGCAGCCACGCGCGCGGCAGCACCGTTGGGGCCACGGAATACGATTGGGCAACCCATCTGACCGCCTGACATGTAAAGCGTCTTGGCGGCAGAGTTGATGATCTGGTCAATCGCCTGCATGGCGAAGTTGAAGGTCATGAACTCGACAATCGGCTTCAGACCACCAAAGGCCGAACCAACAGCGATACCTGCAAACCCATGTTCGGTGATCGGGGTGTCGATCACGCGTTTGCTGCCGAACTCGTCCAGCAGACCTTGGCTGATCTTATACGCTCCCTGGTATTCGGCGACTTCTTCACCCATCAGGTAGACGTCTTCGTCGCTGCGCATTTCCTCGGCCATCGCGTCGCGCAGTGCTTCGCGGACGGTTTCAGACTTCATCTCTGCATCAGCAGGCCAGTCAGGCGACAGATCGACCACCGGTGCGGCAGGTGCAGCAGCGGGGGCAGGGGCCGCTGCGGGGCTAGCCTCGGCTGCCGCTTCTGCTGCAGGAGCCGCTGCGGGCAGGGCAGAGGCGTCTTCGCCGTCTTCCACCAAAACCGCGATAGGGGTGTTCACCTTGACCCCTTCGGTCCCTTCAGCGATCAGGATTTTTCCAACGATCCCTTCATCGACCGCTTCGAATTCCATCGTCGCCTTGTCGGTTTCGATCTCGGCCATAATATCGCCTGAAGATACAGTGTCGCCTTCCTTAACCAGCCACTTGGCCAGCGTGCCCTCTTCCATTGTGGGCGAAAGGGCGGGCATGAGAATTTCGGTTGCCATGTCTTATTCGTCCTCTCAGGCGTAAATGTCGGTCCAGAGCTCTTCGACGGAAGGCTCGGGGCTTTCTTTCGAGAATTCGGCGGCTTGATTGACGATCTCTTTGATCTCTTTATCGATCGCCTTCAGATCATCCTCGGTTGCGTGTTTGCCGGTCAGCAGAAGCTCGCGCACATGTTCGATCGGATCGCTCTGCTCGCGGACCTTCTGAACCTCTTCGCGGGTGCGGTACTTGGCCGGATCAGACATCGAGTGGCCACGATACCGGTAGGTTTTGACCTCAAGGATGTAAGGGCCTTTGCCCGCACGGCAGTGGGCAACAGCTTTTTCACCTGCGGCCTTAACCGCCAACACATCCATACCGTTGACGATCTCGCCGGGGATGCCAAACGCTTCGCCGCGCACGTAGATGTCCGGCGACGATGTCGAGCGCGCCTGCGCTGTACCCATGGCGTATTGGTTGTTTTCGATCACAAAGACCACAGGAAGATCCCAGAGAGCGGCCATGTTGAACGTCTCATAGACCTGACCTTGGTTGGCCGCGCCATCACCGAAATAGGTGAATGTCACGCCACCGTTCTCTTTGTATTTGTCAGCAAAGGCCAGACCAGCCCCCAGCGGAACCTGTGCGCCAACGATGCCGTGGCCGCCATAGAAATGCTTCTCCTTCGAGAACATGTGCATCGAGCCGCCCTTGCCTTTGGAAAGACCGCCTTCGCGCCCGGTCAGTTCGGCCATAACGCCGCCCGGATCCATACCGCAGGCCAACATGTGGCCGTGATCGCGATACGAGGTGATGCGTTTGTCCCCTTCCTGAGCTGCCGCTTCGAGGCCGACAACAACGGCTTCCTGTCCGATATAAAGGTGGCAGAAGCCGCCAATCAGACCCATACCATAAAGCTGGCCTGCTTTTTCCTCGAATCGGCGGATCAAAAGCATCTCGCGGTAGTAGGTCTTGAGTTCTTCCGCAGAAACGTTTGGTTTCTTTGTGGTTTTTCGCGCAGCCATTGTGGCGATCTCCCCCTTTTGGACAGATAGTTTAGCGTTAAACTATCTCATAAAGCATTTGATGCTATCTGGCGAGGGTAAATGTGACGCAGCGTCGGATTGCGCTGAGCCACGCTTGTCGAAGCAGGGTAAAATTTTGGACGTGCCAGATTTTTCGACGAAAAATCCAAATCAGGTCAGCGAATGACAATCTCGTCTGCGCGGATCATACCCAGAACCGAACGTGCCTGTTGGTCCAGAAGATCTAGATCAAGGTAGGTATCGGACAGCCTTAGGGTCAGGTTTTCCATCTCGGTGATCTCGGCGTTCAGTTTCGCCAAGTCGCGCGACAGAGCGTCCCGTTCCGCTGCAATCTCGACCCGCCGGAACAGGCCATAGTCTCCTTGCACGGCAGCGAAGGTGAAGTAGACACCCAGCGTGAAAGCCACCGAGAAGAAAGCAACTGCGCCCAAACCAGGCCGATGGGAACGGGACACTCTGTTTACCGCCGTATGAAAACTTGCCTCAATAACGGGTCCTTATTGGACCTCTTCCAGCACTATGTCACAGGTGATTCGGCTTGTGAATCCCCTGACGTGGAAAAATCAGGGGATGAGTCAGAATGTCTCGGCACGCGCAGTAAAACCTTACTGCTCCAACGCTGCAACGCCAGGAAGGGTCTTACCTTCCATCCACTCCAAAAACGCGCCACCCGCGGTGGAAATGTATGAGAAATCATGCGCTGCACCCGATGCGTTCAGGGCTGCAACAGTGTCGCCGCCGCCTGCGACCGAAACCAATTGTCCCGAACGCGTCAAGTCGGCTGCCTTCAGAGCCGCTGCATTGGTGGCTGCATCGAAAGGTTCCAGCTCGAACGCGCCCAGCGGGCCGTTCCAGATCAGGGTTTGGCTTTTTGAAAAGATGTCTGTGATGACAGCAACACTTTCGGGGCCTGCGTCCAGGATCATGCCGTCTTCGGGGCATTGATCTGTGGGCAGCGTTTGATGTGGTGCATGGGCTTCAAATTTCTGTGCGACCACGATGTCCTTTGGCAGAACGATAGTGCAACCGGAGTTTTCGGCTTTGGCCAGAATCTCAGCTGCGGTCCCCTGCATGTCGCGCTCCGCCAATGATTTTCCGACGTTGATCCCTTGGGCAACCAGAAACGTGTTGGCCATTCCGCCACCGATAACCAGATAGTCCACCTTGTTGATAAGGTTGCCAAGCAGCTCCAGCTTGGTCGAGACTTTGGCGCCCCCGACAACTGCCGTTACAGGCCGTTTCGGAGCGCCCAAAGCGCCTTCCAGTGCCTCAAGTTCGGCCTGCATTAGACGGCCTGCACATGCAGGCAGAAGCCGCGCCAGTGCTTCGGTTGAACTGTGGGCCCGGTGTGCGGCCGAGAACGCGTCATTGCAATAGACATCACCAAGCTTGGCCATGCCTGCGGCCAGATCGGCGTCGTTCTTGGTCTCGGCAGCGTGAAAACGGGTGTTTTCCAGCAGCAATACCTGACCTGGTTGAAGCGCTTCGGTCGCCAACTCCGCCTCGGTTCCGACGCAGTCAGCGGCAAACAAGACCGGCGCGCCGAACGCGCCTTCCAGTGTTGGCACCAACTGCTTGAGCGAAAGATTCTCGCGTCGCTCGCCGCCCGGACGTCCAAAATGCGCCAGCAAGATCGGCTTTCCGCCCGCAGCAAGGATGTGGCGCACTGTGGGCACGATCCGTTCAATACGCGTTGCGTCGGTGACAGTGCCGTCCACGACCGGTACGTTAATGTCCACGCGCACCAAGACGCGTTTGCCACCCAAGTCCATATCGTCCAGTGTTTTCCAGCTCATATTGCGATCCTCGTCATTGGCAACCGATTTAGGCGGTTCTTTTCCTGCATTTTGCCCTCAGGTCAATGCGTCACTTGGCATTCACGCGCGTGCGGCATAGGTATTTGCGCAAGACAAACGACAGGAGGGCCAAATGGCCGAGATCAAAGATCCCGAAAACACAATCATCATCGAGCTGAAGGGCGGCAATGTCGTCATCGAGCTGCTGCCGGATGTAGCACCGTTGCACAGCGCGCGGATGAAGGAACTGGCCCGTGGCGGAGAATATGACAACGTAGCCTTTCACCGTGTGATCGACGGCTTCATGGCGCAAACCGGTGACGTTCAGCACGGCGATATGGAAGACGGCTTCAACCTGCGCATGGCGGGCACCGGTGGGTCCTCGCTGCCAAACGTTCCGGCCGAGTTTTCCAAGCTGCCCCATGATCGCGGCACGCTGGGCGCGGCCCGGTCGCAGAACCCGGATTCGGCCAACTCGCAGTTCTTCATCAACTTCAAGGACAACCACTTCCTGAACGGTCAGTATACCGTCTATGGTCGCGTGATCGATGGAATGGAGCATGTGGATGCGATCGTTCGGGGCGAGCCGCCTGAGAACCCGGATCGCATGATCAGCGTCAAGGTGGCCGCCGATGCATAAGCTGGCTGCAGCCTTTGCACTTCTGGCCAGCCCCGCGTTGGCCAGCGGTTTGCAAATCGACGTCGAAGGGGAGGGGGCCAACGGCACCATCTCGATCGACCTGTTCGAGGATGTCGCACCCAAGCATGTGGAACAGATCACCGCCTTGGCCGCCGACGGTCAGTATGATGGCGTCGTGTTTCACCGCGTGATTGACGGCTTTATGGCGCAAACTGGCGATGTGGAATATGGCAACTCCGGCGCGGCCGGTTTCGACATGCGCAATGCAGGACGTGGCGGATCTGACCGTCCTGACCTGCCGGCTGAGTTTTCCGATGTCACCTTTGACCGGGGAGTGGTCGGCATGGCCCGTTCGAATGACCCGGATTCAGCCAACTCGCAGTTTTTCATCATGTTCGAACCCGGCCCGTTCCTAGACGGGCAGTACACTGTGGTCGGTCAGGTGACTGACGGCATGGATGTGGTGGACGCAATCAAGCGCGGTGCCGGTCAAAACGGTGCGATCATTGGCGCACCGGACGTGATGAAGAAAGTCACAGTCACCGAATGAACGAAAAAGCCCGACGCGCGTTACCGCATCGGGCTTTTCCATATTGTGGGTTGCACGAACCGGAATCAATCGTCGGGTGACATCATCTTCCAGATCACCGCGCCGATCGCTCCACCGATCAATGGGGCCACCCAGAACAGCCAGAGCTGCGCCAAGGCCGGGCCATCCGCGAACAGCGCCACTCCGGTAGACCGCGCCGGATTCACCGATGTGTTGCTGACCGGGATCGACACCAGATGAATCAGCGTCAGCGCCAGACCAATTGCAATCGGCGCGAACCCGGCGGGTGCCTTTTCTGACGTTGCACCCAGGATGATGATGATGAAGAAGGCGGTCATCACAATTTCGATCACCAATACGGACATCATCGAATAGCCCTCGGGCGAGGCGTCTCCGTATCCGTTTGATGCAAACCCTCCGACGCCTTCGAAGCCGGGTGCGCCGCTTACGATCAGATACAACACGATGGCAGCTGCAATCGCGCCGATGACCTGAGCGCCCCAATAGGGCAACAGATCTTTGGCCGGAAACCGCCCGCCGATCATCAACCCCAAACTGACGGCCGGGTTGAAATGCCCACCCGAGATGTGACCAACCGTGTAAGCCATAGTCAGAACTGTCAGGCCAAAGGCGAAAGACACACCAAGCCATCCGATGCCGACATCCGCGACACCGGCTGCTAATACGGCACTGCCGCATCCCCCAAGGACCAGCCAGAATGTGCCGAAGAACTCGGCAAGTAATTTCGATGACATGAAAAATCCTCCGCAATGTTATGAGGTTAAGTGTAATTCAAAAATTAGCTTTTGTTAAATTATGACAAACGGGGAACTTGTCGAATGACCTGTCACCTTGGGTAAAAAGCGATCAGCGCCACTGTACGGGGTCCAGATGAAACAGTTTTGACAGCTGTTCATAGACCTCTGGATCAGAGTTTCGCAGCGCCCTGGGCCGTTCAAAAAACACTTCAACCGAAACGGCGAAAAACTCTTCGTGCCCTTCCGCACCGTAGGGATCAATCACAGTTGCGCGCCCCATTTCAACGGCCTGTACATGGGCGTCGTAAGCCGTCAGAAACGCGGCCTCCCACTCGGAAAAGCTCTGGTTGGCGCTGAGAACGGGCACACCATTGGCCGAGCCTGTCAGATCGTCGATCTGATGTGCGAACTCGTGGAAGACAACATTTTGCCCGTCGTGGTCGTTCATCGCGCCGCGCCGGCTGTGCGCCCATGACAGGATCACCGGGCCGCGATTCCAGCTTTCTCCGGTGCGTACAATTTCCTTTTCGGTGACAACATAACCGCTGTGGCGGCTCTGTCTGGATTTGAAGGCGCTGGGATAGATCAGGATGGTGGTGAGGTTGTCGTACCAAAGCTCGGTGTTCACAACCAACAGACAGGCTTGCGCGGCGATAGACATCTGCATGTCTTCGGTAACGTCCAGACCGTCGCAGCCGATGAACTCAACCTGGTCCAAGAACAGGTTGATCTTACCTTCCAGCTTAGCGCGCAAGCCTTGCGGCAATTTCCGCAGGATCGGGACCTGAGCGTCGATAAGGTGCCGTTCCTGATCCGTCAACGGCGCGGCCAACAGGGCCCGGCGCGCCTGTTGTTTTGACCAAAAGTAATAGGCCGCACCACAACCAATCAGCGCAACAAGTGTCAGGAATATCAACATGACCCGACCCTAACGCGATCCCCGCACGATCAAAACCTGTTTCCCGAACTGAACAATGCCCCAAAAGAAAAGACGCCGCGGGTTTCCCAGCGGCGTCTCGGGTTTGACCAGAAAGGTCGCGTTATTGTTTGACGTCAGCCGCTGGGTTCGATCCCGATTTGCTACTGCGGCCAGGGTTCAGCGGGTCGTCCTGACGCTGCACTGAACCTTCAAAATGCGCGCCGCTTTCGATGGCGATGGTCTTGTGGATGATGTCGCCTTCAACACGCGCAGTCGAAGTCAGGCGCACCTTCAGGCCACGCACACGGCCCACGATACGACCGTTGATCACCACGTCATCTGCGGTGACTTCACCCTTGATTGTTGCCGATTCACCAATGGTCAGCAGGTGAGCACGAATATCGCCCTCCACGGTGCCTTCCACCTGAATGTCACCGGAGGTCTTGATGTTGCCGGTGATGTGCAGATCCGAGGACAGAACCGACGCCGGCGGCTTTGGCTTGGGCGCAGTGGCAGGTTTCGTCTCGGTCGGTGCAGGGGCCGCTGGGGTCGCCGGAGCGGCAGGTTTGGCCGCCTCAGGTGCCTTGGATGCGGGCTCGTTGATTTTGCTTTTAGAAAACATTTCTCGCAGCCTTGATGTAAGTCATTGGGTTCACGGGCTTTCCGTTCACGCGCACCTCATAGTGCAAATGCGTGCCGGTGGACCGTCCGGTGCTACCCATATCAGCAATATGATCCCCGCGCGAGACCCTTTGGCCAACCTTCACGTTGATCTTGGTGTTATGAGCGTAAAGTGTCTCAATTCCGAACGCGTGCTTGATTTTAACAAGCCGTCCGAAACCCGACTGCCAGCCTGCATGAGTGACCACACCATCCGCAGTTGCAAAGATGTCAGTGCCGTGCGCACCAGCAAAGTCCGCGCCATTATGCATACGGCGACCACCGGTTTTGGGGTCGCGACGTGTGCCAAATCCGCTGGTATAGCGCACAGCACTGTTGACCGGGCTGGCGAAGGGGGCCTTTTCCGCAGCAATCCGGTACAGGTTTAGTTGGTCCATCTGCTCAAGTAGAATGTTTGCACGGGCTTCTTCAGCGGACAGCTCGTCCTCCTCACCACGCGTGCTAAGGGATAAAGGGGTCAGCGGACCGCCCATACCGCTATATCCGCGCCGGACCTCTTCGATAATGCGATCGGTCGGCATGCCGGCCTTACGGAACATCTTGTCCAAAGGTTCGACCGAGATCACCATGGCTTCTTCCAACTGGCGGAAAATCTCGTCGCTGCGTTCCTGCATCAGACGGATTTCCAGTTCCAGCTCATCCCGTTGGTCCAAAGCCTGACGCGCGTCCGAGGCGATTTGATCGCGTTCTTCCGCGGTGCGGGAAAGGGCATTTGTCATGAAGGCCATCTGCACCGGGGTGCTCGAGGCCGTCACGTACATGTCGGCATCATTGGTTTCCTGCTTCAGAACAGCCAGCTCCGTGCGGGCTTCTTCCCGTTGCTTCATCGTGCTGCGCAGCGTCGTCTGGATGACCTCGATACCGGTCTCAAGCTCGCGGCGGCGGTTTTCCGACGCCAGCAACTCGGACTGCATTGCGGAAATCTGTTCCAATGCGGCGTTAAAGCGATCTTGTGCGGCCAGTGCTTCTTGCGCGCGGGCGTCCCGTTCGGCTGACAGGATATTCAGGCGCTCTTGATATGTCGCCTGATCGCGCTTGGCTTGTTCTCTGAAGTTGCCCGACCCGATGCTGTCCATCAGCAGTATGGCCGTTGCAACCGCTGTCCACCCAACCATCACCGCGACACCGGTGACTGCGATCACCTGCGTTTCCGAACTCAGCCGAATGAACCGCGTGTCCTTGTCAGATTTCAGAAAGACCCGGCGTTCCGGGAAATACCGCTCAAGCAGTGAGTGTAGCTTTATTGCCAGACGTGTTCGCACGCGCCTTACCTCTCGTCCCCAAATTCGGGACCGGTCGTGGTGCAGTAGCCGTCCCTTGGGCCGAGTGCATAAACGGCTCGCTACGATCGGGCAAGTTTGTTGACCTCTTTGCGGCAAACAGCGCAAAAATCCCCCGAAGATCGGCGGGAATTCGCCGAAATTCACATGTAATTGTCAGTTCGTGACTTCACCCGGCGCGGGCAGGTCTTCGGTCAGCGGCCAATAGAAATCGGGGGGCAGGCCAGCTTCGGCGCGCTTCTCCTCGTTAAAGGGCGGTTTCAGGACGCCGTGGAAATACCGCCGGACCAGGGCGTGGAACACGTCCTTCGGGTCGGCGTTTTCCCGACCGCACAGGAAATGAAACCACTTAGAGCCATAGGCGACATGGCCGACTTCTTCCGCATAGATCACCTCCAACGCGGCAATGGCTTGGTCCGCTTTGGCCTTTCGGAAGATTTCGATCATGCCGGGGGTGACATCCAGACCGCGTGCCTCAAGCACCATGGGAACAACAGCCAGCCGTCCCATCAAGTCTTCGGCAGTATCTTCGGCGGCGCGCCACATTCCGGCGTGGGCGGGCAGGGCGCCATAGTGGCTGCCCATCTGCTCTAGGCAGTCGCACACCAGCTCGAAATGCCGCGATTCCTCTTCGGCGCATTTCACCCAGTCATCGTAAAAGCCGATCGGCATCGGCACATGACCAAACCGCGCGATGATGTCCCAGTGCAGATCGACGGCATTCAACTCAATATGCGCCACAGCGTGCAACAGGGCGATACGCCCGGCCTCGGTCCCGGGTTTCCGCTTTGGCACTTCACGAGGCGAAAGAAGCTCGGGCTTGTCCGGGCGGGCGGGGTTCAAGGGGGGCGTTGCCGCGCCAATTTCGATTGGGTCAGCTTCGCCCTTGCGAGCAGCGAACCATGCGGCGGCGTGCGCTTTGGACAGGGCGGTCTTGGCCCGCCCGTCCGCAGTTGTCAGAACCTCTGTCGCCATCTGTGTCAGTGTCTTGGGCACGGGATCACTCCGACTCTGTCGTGTCGAGGCGGGTCATAAACCGGATGGCATGGCAGGTCGAGAGGGCGCTTACAGCGCCTTCACCGCCTCAAGCACCTCGTCCACATGACCGGGCACTTTGACTTTGCGCCAGACCTTAGCAATGCGACCTTCGGCATCTATGACAAAGGTCGAACGTTCGATGCCCATCGACTTGCGCCCATACATGTTCTTTTCCACCCACACGCCATAGTCCTCGCAAACGGTCGAGTTTTCGTCCGATAAAAGCGGTGTGGTCAGACCATGCTTGGCAACAAATTTGTCATGCTTGGCGACACTGTCGCGCGAGATACCGAAAACTTGAGTACCTGCATCCGCAAAGGCCTGAAGCTGTTCTGAAAAACCAATGGATTCCTTTGTACAGCCCGGCGTATCATCACGGGGATAGAAGAACAAAACCACGGTGCCACCGCGCAACGCCGAAAGCGTCACCTCGCCGCCGCCGTCGCGTGGCAGGGTGAAGTCGGGGGCCATGTCTGAAATATCGGGCATTGGAAACTCCGCTAAAGGTTTTTAAAGGCTGCCTGATATCATAGGGCAACACGTGCGGGTTGGAAGGCGTGGACAGCAAATTGAAGCAGCATTACGACGAACAAGACGAACCGGTCCAACCGGTGCGTCGACGGTCGCGTCGGAGGGCCGCTGGTCTTTGGGCCATGCGCGGTACTTTCATGCTGGCGCTTCTTGCGCTGTTCGCCGGTTTCATGGTGGTGGGGCAAAGGATGCACGCGCCTGCCTGGTTGCGGGACAGGGTCGAAACGCGGCTTGAACAGGCGCTGGGTGGTCTGCAAATCCGCTTTGGCGATGTCAGCTTCATCATTCACGAAGGCTGGCGGCCCCGTCTGCGTCTGACCGACGTTGCCATCAGCGACGCGGCGGGCCAGCAGATTGCGCAGGTCTCGGACATGCGTGCCAGCCTTGCCATGCGCCCTTTGTTGCGCGGGCATGTTCGCCCAAAACGCATCATCCTGAGCGGAGCTCAAATCGCCCTGACCCGAGGCATGGATGGGGCGTTGACCCTGACCGTGGGGTCTGGCAGCGCTCCGGTACAAGAGGCACCGAACCTGGCAGAGCTGATCGAGGCGTCCGATCAGGTATTCCTGTCTCCGGCTCTGTCTGCTCTCACCTCGGTCGAGCTTGATGCAATCACGCTGGATTACAGCGATTTGCGGCAGGGTCGGTCCTGGGTGCTGGATGGTGGTCATATTCAGGCCAACCGCAGTGACAACGAAGTACGACTCGCTACCGGGTTTTCGGTTCTTTCGGGGCGGGATTACGTCAGTGCCATCGAGGCCAACTATACCAGCATCCTTGGCACCCCTGCCGCTCAGTTCGGCATCTCGGTCTCGGACCTGCCTGCCGAGGATATCGCCGGTCAAAGCCCTGTTTTGGCGTGGCTGCAGGTCTTGCGGGCCCCCATATCGGGTGCCTTGCGCGGTAGTATCGACGATAGCGGTGCCATCGGAACGGGCTTTGCAACGCTCAACCTTGGGGCAGGGGTCGTGCAGCCCAACCGTGAAACGCGCCCGGTGCCTTTTGAATCTGCCCGCACCTATTTCACCTATGATCCTAAAACGCATGCGCTGGATTTCAACGAAGTGTCAGTGGTATCGGCTTGGGGCGAAGTGCAAGCAGACGGTACGGCGTTCCTGCAGGGGGTGGAAGATGGTGTCCTGGACAGCCTGACCGCGCAATTGCGTTTGTCGGGCCTCAATGTGAACCCCGCCAACCTGTTTCCAGAGCCAATCCAATTGTCCCGCGCCAGCGTGGATTTCAAAATGGTGTTGGACCCTTTCGATTTGCGTTTGGGACAGGTCACTGTTGAAGACCCAGGTCACATCATACGCGCCTTTGGAGTTCTGAGCGGCCGGCCCGACGGCTGGGCAGTGGAATTGGATGCACATCTGGATCAGATGACCTCGGACAAGGTTCTCAGTTACTGGCCCGAACTTTTGGCACCGAAACCGCGCGAGTGGGTTACCAAGAACCTTTACGAAGGCGTTCTGTCGGACATGGATTTTGCCCTGCGGCTTGAGCCCGGATCCAAGCCCGATATCTATTTGGATTTCGGATTCGAAAAGGCCAAGATTCAGTTCGTCAAAACCCTTCCACCGATCGAGGACGCCCAAGGGCAGGCCAGCCTGATCAATCAACGATTTACTGTCACCGCGCAAAAGGGGGTGGTGATCGCGGACGAAGGTGGTGCAGTGGATGCCGCGGGCACGTCCTTCATCATACCCGATACGGACATAAAGAAATCCGCGCCTGGAATTGCGCGTATACGGGCCAAGGGCAGTGTGACCGCTGCACTGTCGCTGCTGGACCGCCCCCCACTTTCATTGCTGAGCAAAGCAGGATTGCCTGTCGAGCTTGCCAACGGCACCGCTTCGCTGACTGGCACGCTGTCATTGCCGCTGAAAAAGGAGCTGAAGTTTCAGGAAACCGAATTCCATTTCGACGGCAATCTGGCAAACCTTTCCAGCGATCGTCTGGTGCCGGGGTTCACGGTCAGCGCCGCTTTGCTGGATCTGTCCGGCAATCAGTCGGGCGTTCAAATACAAGGGCAAGGGCAATTCGGAGATGTTCCTCTTGAGGCGCTGTGGCGGCAGCCGATTGATGGAAAAACGGCGCAGCGCAGTACGCTAACAGGCCAGATCGAACTGTCCCCGCGCTTGATGGATGAGATCGGGGCCGGGCTACCCCCTGGGATGCTGACCGAGTCGGGTGTTGCGGACATTACCCTGGGTCTTGGAGCAGATACCCCGCCGAAACTGTCCGTTGCGTCGGACCTACAGGGTGTGGCGCTGGCGATCCCGGAACTTGGGTGGCGTAAGGCGGCAACCGCACCGGGCTCACTGACGGCCGAAGCGACATTAGGCAAAGAGTTGAAGGTGGACAGTTTGAACATCGAGGGCGCTGGTCTGCGAACAAGCGCATCGATTACCTTTCGCGAAAACGGAGATTTTGACCGCATACGTTTCAGCTCATTCGATCTGGGGAATTGGCTTGCGGTCCCGGCTGAGATGATCGGGCGCGGGGATGCCGTACCTGATATCCGAGTTCTTGGCGGTGTGCTGGACATGGGGAAAGCGACGTTCGGCGAAAGCGGCGGCGGCGGGGCAGGTCCGAAGCTGGACGTTGCCTTGGATCGCTTACAAGTGACCGAAGCGGTTGCGCTTACGGGATTTCAGGGAACGTTTCAGACGACTGGTGGCGTAAACGGAGGGTTTACGGCACGGGTGAATGGGGGGGCGGCGGTCTCCGGGCAGGTGACCCCGCGCGGAAACCGCAGTGCCGTGACCCTGACATCGCAGGACGCCGGGGCGGCGTTGCGTTCTGCTGGCGTGCTGACCCAAGCGCGCGAGGGCACATTGAACTTAAGCCTCGAACCGGTGGCAGCACCGGGAAACTATGACGTGGTCCTGAAAATCATCAACACGCGTATCACCGATGCCCCGGCCATGGCGGCCCTCTTGAACGCAATCAGTCTTGTTGGATTGTTGGACGAGATGGCCGGGCAAGGCATTTTCTTCTCGGCGATCGACAGTCGCATGCGGATTACGCCGACGGATATCAAAGTGCTCAGCGGCAGCGCAGTTGGACCATCCATGGGACTTTCGTTTGACGGCACCATCGACACGGTCAACGAGATGCTGAACCTGCGCGGTGCGATTTCGCCAATCTATCTGCTCAACGCCGTGGGCAGCGTTTTCACGCGCAAGGGCGAGGGTGTGTTCGGATTCAACTACACCCTCACCGGGCCGCTGGCTTCTCCGAAAGTTTCGGTGAATCCGCTTTCTGGACTGGCCCCTTTGTTTTTGCGCGATTTGATGCGTCAACCTGCACCAAAGGTATCGGATCGCCCAAACGCGACACCGCAAAAACCAGATGAGCCCAAGCAGACATTCGGGTCACAGCCCAGCGATCGCTGACGACATATGGCCGAATCTTTTGCGGGGATGTAAGGCGCGCGCATGAAACTCAGCGATTTTGACTTCCACCTGCCTGACGACCTGATTGCCACGCGGCCTGCTAGCCCGCGATCCTCTGCGCGTCTGCTGGTGGCGCAGGGGGATCAGACAACGGACAGCCACGTCCTTCATCTGCCCGATTTTTTGCAACCCGGTGACAGGCTAGTGCTGAATGACACGCGCGTCATCCCGGCACGGCTTAATGGTCGCCGCCATCGGGACAGTGCCCAAGGTCCAGTGTCAGCCGGGATCGAGGCGACATTGCTGGATCCTCAGGCCGATGCAACTTGGTCAGCTCTGATCAAGCCCTTGAAAAAAGTGAAGGTTGGGGAAGAGATTGTCTTCTCGGATGACCTGAGCGCCACGCTGGACCGGGTTGAGGATGGGCAGGCCTATCTGCGGTTTAACCTGAGTGGCGAAGATTTTGATAAAGCACTGGAGCAAGCCGGGGCGATGCCGTTGCCGCCGTATATTGCGGCCAAACGTCCGGCGGATGAACAGGACAAAACCGACTATCAAACCATCTGGGCGCGTAATTCGGGTGCCGTAGCCGCGCCGACCGCTTCGCTGCATTTCGATGATGCCCTTCTGTTGGCTTTGGCCGAGCGCGGCGTGAATTTCACTCATGTAACCCTGCACGTGGGGGCAGGCACGTTCCTGCCGGTCAAAGTTGAAGACGTGACAACCCACAAGATGCACGCGGAATGGGGGCAGGTCAGCCCCGAGGCGGCAGCCGAGATTCAGGCCACCAAAGACGCAGGTGGACGGGTGATTCCAGTGGGCACCACAGCCCTGCGTCTGATCGAAAGTGCGGCCCGGTCCGGCCGCATCCAACCCTGGGAAGGGGATACGGATATTTTCATCTATCCGGGCTTCCAGTTCCATGTCACGGACGCGTTGATGACCAATTTCCACCTGCCGAAATCAACGCTGTTGATGCTGGTGTCCGCGTTGATGGGGCAAGATCGAATGTTTGATTTGTATCATCATGCAATAACACAGAAATATCGTTTCTTTTCCTACGGCGACGCGTCGCTTTTGATCCCATGAGGGGCGCGCATGAAGTATCAAAACAGTTCAATGTCGTAGACAAGCGCGACAGAAGCGGTCTTTGATCGCAGTACACAGCGCAACTTAGTTTGGCATCACTCGGAGACCCCAATGATTCAGGTTCTTTCCAGCGCGTGGGCGTTGCTGCTCGGCATGGGGTTGCTGATGGTCGGAAATGGCCTTCAGGGCACTCTTTTGGGTGTTCGCGGCGAGATCGAAGGGTTTTCGACTCTGCATATGTCTATTGTGATGTCCGCCTATTTCGTCGGCTTTCTGGGCGGCTCACGACTTGCCCCTGAAATGATCCGGCGCGTCGGCCATGTGCGGGTCTTTGCAGCGCTTGCGTCTTTCATCTCGGCCGTCATGATCATGTACCCCATGCTCACGAACCCAATCGCCTGGGCACTTGGGCGGGTGGTGATCGGCTTTTGTTTCTCGGGTGTGTATGTCACCGCAGAAAGCTGGTTGAACAACGCGGCCAGCAACGAAAACCGAGGCCAGGCCTTGTCTTTGTACATGATCGTTCAGATGACCGGAATCGTCACGGCGCAGGCCCTGTTGCTGGTGGGCGATCCGGCAGGGTACGAGACATTTGTGATCGCCTCGATCCTTGTTTCGGTTTCCTTCGCGCCGATCCTGTTGTCGATTTCACCAACACCAGCCTTTGATACAACAAAGCCTATGACACTGCGCAAACTGATGGAGACATCACCATTGGGCTGCGTCGGCATGTTCCTGCTGGGTGGCATATTTTCGGCTCAGTTCGGGATGAGCTCGGTCTACGGCGCGCAAGCCGGATTGTCGCTGGTCGAGATTTCAACCTTTGTGGCCGCGTTTTATGTTGGCTCGGTTCTGTTGCAATACCCGATTGGTTGGTTCTCGGACCGTATGGATCGCCGGATTCTGATTCTGACGGTTTCCGTCGTCGGCGGCTGCGGCGCACTGGTGGGAATGTTTTTCGGGGCGACCTTCTCAATCCTGCTGACCGGTGCATTTGTTATTGGAGGCATGACCAGCCCGCTTTATTCCCTGCTGATCGCCTACACCAACGACTATTTGGAATATGACGACATGTCTGCTGCTTCGGGCGGGCTGATCTTCATCAACGGCCTGGGCGCAATTGCCGGTCCGCTGATAACCGGTTGGCTGATGGGCAACGGCATCATGGGCCCTGCAGGTTTCTTCCTGTTTATTGCGACGCTGATGTTTGCGATGGCGTTCTACGCGCTCTACCGAATGACCCAGCGTGCTTATGTACCTGTTGACGAAACCGGAACAATTGCACCGATTATGCCGACATCGTCGCCAGTTGCTTTGGAAGTTGCGCAGGAAGTTGTGATCGAAGCAGCACAAGATGAGCAAGATACGCAAGAAGTCGCTTAAGAAACGAAAATATGTCGCAAATGTTGCAATATGTTACTGTCACAATTCTGTAAAACATTCTTAAATGACCTTACGTCCCTGGGGAGGGCAAATTACGGAGTTTAGGGCAATGGTAGGTCCTGAAGAAGTATTGAGTTTTTGGTTAGATGAAGTTGGTCCCAAGGGGTGGTATCTGCAGGATGACGCATTGGATGCGGAAATCCGAGACCGTTTCTTGTCAACTTGGGAAGCAGCGGTTGAGGGCAGATTTTCGCTTTGGCTGACATATCCCAGCGGATCGCTGGCGTATATTATCCTGACAGATCAGTTTCCACGTAACATGTTCCGGGGGCAGGCCCGTGCATTTGCGACTGACCGAGCGGCTTTGGCAGCTGCCAAATGCGCGGTCGACAAGGGGTGGGACAAAAAGATCGACGAACCCGCGCGGCAGTTCTTTTATCTGCCGATGATGCACTCGGAAAATCTGTGTGATCAGGAACGTTGTGTGCGTTTGATCTGCGAAAACCTGAGCGGTGACACAAGCAATCTATTGCACGCACGGGCGCATCGCGAAGTGATCCGCAAGTTCGGTCGGTTCCCCTATCGGAACGAAGCACTGTCGCGCCATTCCACACCGCATGAAGTTGCCTATGTCGACATGGGTGGTTATGGGACCACCGTACGCGAGCTTCAGGCAACCGTTTGACCGTTTGAAAATGCTGGCATGCCGCGCATTGTTCGCGCGGCATAACCTTATGAGCCTGTTTCACACCCTTTGAAATCCAAAATGCGCTTGGACACGACGTCCGCGCCGCTATTGATGGTCTGGGCTATCAAAACCTGAGGCTCGTCTGCCAGACTGATCAACCTATCCTGTGCTGTCTGCAACTTTTGTTCCAAGGAATTTAGTCGGGCTAAGGTCGATTGGATATCCTTGGTTGTTTGACTGTCTAAACCAATTGCCTTTTTCGGCAACGCGGCTAATTCGTCTCGTAATGCCGCAAGCTCTGTTCGAATGTTCGTTGTCTCCTCTCTGAGCGGAGCAACGACTTGCACTGCTTCAGAAAACTCCGCCGTGATGCTCTCCACCTTTGACGCCAACAGCCAGCCCAGAAACAGGCACAAGGCCACAAGGATCAACGTGGCGTTGAGCAAAGCAAGCAGCAGGTCTTTGAGTGTTTTCGCCATAGTCAGCCTCTTGAATGTCCTTTGTTAAGAAATGCCCGAACGGTGTCGACAGTTCAGTTCTAGCCATGGAGCGGGCTTGGGTATAGGCTGAAATCCACGTCTTCAGGTGTGGCTTACCTTGCGTCGCTTTTGTCGCGGGGCGCGCCTGTTGATGTGTTTTGAAAAGTAGTTTAATGGTAAACTAATTTTTCAACACCTGCGCCGAGAGGGACACATGGCTGCACAATCTTTTGATCTGATCGTAATCGGGGCTGGTCCCGGCGGCTATGTCGCTGCAATCCGTGCCGCCCAGTTGGGTCTGAAAACCGTCGTTGTTGAACGCGAACATCTTGGAGGCATTTGCCTGAACTGGGGTTGTATCCCCACCAAGGCATTGCTTCGCTCATCCGAAGTGTTCCATCTGATGGAACGCGCCAAGGATTTCGGCTTGAAAGCTGACAAGATTGGTTACGACCTGGATGCGGTCGTCAAAAGGTCACGGGGTGTGGCCGGACAACTTTCAGGCGGGATTGGTCATCTTCTGAAGAAGAACAAGGTCACTGTTGTGATGGGCGAGGCCACGATCCCCGCCAAGGGCAAGGTCAGTGTTAAAACTGAGAAAGGCACCGAAGAACTCACAGCCAAGAACATCATTCTGGCCACCGGCGCGCGGGCGCGGGAATTGCCGGGGCTTGAGGCGGATGGTGATCTGGTCTGGACCTACAAACACGCGCTGCAGCCGCCCCGGATGCCAAAGAAACTGCTGGTCATTGGGTCCGGCGCGATTGGCATCGAATTCGCCAGCTTCTACAATACGCTTGGCGCGGACACGACCGTGGTCGAAGTGATGGATCGCGTTCTGCCGGTTGAGGATGCCGAGATCAGCGCATTGGCGAAAAAGGCCTTCACCAAGCAAGGCATGACCATCATGGAAAAGGCGATGGTCAAGCAATTGGACCGGGGTAAAGGCAAAGTGACCGCTCATATCGAGGTTAAGGGCAAGGTCGAAAAGTATGATTTCGACACCGTGATTTCGGCGGTAGGCATCGTCGGTAATGTCGAAAACCTTGGTCTCGAAGCGCTGGGGGTCAAGATCGACCGCACGCATGTGGTGACGGATGAATTCTGCCGCACCGGTGTCGAAGGGCTGTACGCAATCGGTGATATCGCAGGTGCACCATGGCTGGCGCATAAGGCCAGTCACGAGGGCGTCATGGTCGCGGATCTTATCGCGGGCAAACACGCACACCCGGTCAAACCCGAGAGCATTGCAGGATGTACCTACTGCCAGCCTCAGGTGGCATCCGTTGGCTACACCGAAGCCAAAGCCAAAGAACTGGGTTACGACATCAAGGTCGGGCGCTTCCCGTTCATCGGCAACGGCAAGGCTATTGCCCTGGGGGAACCAGAGGGGCTGATCAAAACCGTCTTTGACGCCAAAACAGGAGAGCTTTTGGGCGCACATATGATCGGCGCGGAAGTGACGGAACTGATCCAGGGATATGTGGTTGGACGCCAGCTGGAGACCACCGAAGAAGATCTGATGAACACGGTCTTCCCGCACCCAACCTTGTCAGAGATGATGCACGAAAGCGTTCTGGACGCTTACGATCGCGTGATCCACATGTAAGGGAAGGGGGCTCTGCCCCCGCCGCGGCAAGCCGCGACTCCCCCGAGGTATTTATAGCCAGATGAAGCAGGGGATCCGCACTTAATCTGGCCGAAAATACCTCGGAGCGCGAGGCAGAGCCTCGCAAAAACACTTTACTTGTTCAAAGCATCCAGAATGCGGGCCCAGGATCGGATGCCCTTGTGAAAGCTTTTGACATCATATTTCTCGTTCGGTGAGTGAATTGCGTCATCATCGTTTGCATAACCGACCAGCATGGAATCGAGCCCGAGAACGGTGTTGAAGTACCCGACCACCGGAATAGAGCCACCCATGCCAGTAAAGACCGCCTCGCGATCCCATTCGTCAGACAAGGCGCCGCGCGCAGCTTCGAACTCTGGGCGGTCCAAATTCATGACAGAGGCTGGTGAGCCTTCAAGGTCATTGTCCCAAATCACTTTGGCGTCCGGAGACAGTCGTTCCTCGACATGTTTGCGGATTTTGTCGCGCAGAGCGTCAGGATCCATGTCACCGACAAGGCGGCAAGTGATTTTGCAATGTGCCTCGGATGGGATCACGGTTTTCGAACCAGCCCCGTTGTAACCGCCCCAAAGCCCGTTCACCTCAAGCGTTGGACGCGCCCATTGCTGTTCGAGTGCCGAATACCCCTTTTCGCCGTGCGGCTGGGTGTAGCCGACCGAATTCAGGTAGTCTGCTTCGTCAAACCCGCAGTTTTGCCACTGGCGGAGTTGATCCTCGGGTACTTCGTGGACGCCTTCGTAAAATCCGTCAACGGTTACGCGGCCGGTTTCGTCATCGTAGAAAGAGGCCACGATTTTCGACAGTTCCCGCAAGGGGTTTAGGCCTGGGCCACCGTAGTGGCCGGAATGCAGATCGATACGGGGTCCGATGATGGTGAATTCATCCTTCAGCATACCGCGCAGTTGGGCAGCTATGGAGGGAACCCCGCGTGAGACCATCGAGGTGTCGCAGACCAGTGCTAGGTCGGCTTTGAGCTCGGCCGCGTTTTCCTTAAGGAACGGGACTAGTGATGGAGACCCCGATTCTTCCTCGCCTTCAAAGAAGAAGGTGATGCGACAGGGCAGGGATCCATGCACAGCCTTCCAGGCGCGGCAGGCTTCGACAAAAGTCATCAGTTGCCCTTTGTCATCCGATGCGCCACGCCCACGGATAACGGGGCCGTGCTCGGTATCTTCGATTGCAGGATCAAATGGGTCGCGTGTCCACAGGTTCAGCGGATCAACCGGCTGCACATCATAGTGGCCGTAGAACAGGATATGCGGAGCGTCTGCGTCTTCTCCCACATGGCCAACAACCATGGGGTGGCCCGGCGTTTCTCGCTTTTCCGCATCTATTCCGATACTGCGAAGGTCGTTGACCAACCAATCTGCGGCGCGGTTGACCTCGTCCTTGAACGCGGGATCGGTTGAAATGGATTGGATGCGCAATAATTCCATCAGGCGGTAGATCGAGGTTTGCAGATCTTCGTCAATCCGGTTCAGCACGGTGTCTAGCGACATAGGGGGCTCCTGCTTTTCTAGTTTGGGCGAACCCTAACAGCGTGATCAGCGCCGTCCAGAGCGGTTTTGACGAAAACCAAAGTATCGCACGACGCATTGTGATGCGACTGTACCTGCGTCGTTTCCACGCGTTCGATAGCCGGAACTTTACTTGTCGTAGGGGGCACAACCTTTTATTTGATGCAAATCAAAGTTGGGTTCACCTGTTCGGCTGTAACCAGCTAAACTAAGGAACGCAAAGCCGCTGAAACACGTTACACTGTGTAAGGTGGCAGACTATTTGCCCAAGGGAAACCAATTTGGGCGCTCAAGGAGGGTCCGTTGGACTATACTGCTCAGCTCGATTCAGCGATTGCCAGGCTGCATGACGAAGGACGTTACCGGACCTTCATCGACATCGAACGTCGCAACGGACATTTCCCTCATGCGGTGCGAACGCGTCCGGATGGGTCGCAGCAGAACATCACCGTGTGGTGTGGCAACGATTACTTGGGCATGGGGCAGCACCCTGTTGTTCTGAATGCCATGCATGAGGCTGTGGACGCAGCAGGTGCAGGGTCTGGCGGGACGCGCAACATCTCGGGCACCACGGTTTACCACAAAAGGCTTGAGGCCGAGTTGGCTGATCTGCACGGCAAAGAAGCCGCGCTGTTGTTCACCAGCGCCTATATCGCCAATGATGCAACGCTCAGCACTCTGCCCAAGCTGTTCCCCGGCCTGATCATTTATTCCGACGCGCTGAACCATGCCTCGATGATCGAAGGTGTGCGCCGCAACGGCAGTTCTAAGCGGATTTTCCGGCACAATGACGTGGCGCATCTGCGTGAGTTGCTTGAAGCTGACGATCCGCAAGCGCCTAAACTGATCGCCTTCGAGTCAGTCTATTCTATGGACGGCGATTTTGGCCCGATCGAAGAGATCTGCGATCTGGCCGATGAGTTTGGCGCGCTGACCTATATCGACGAAGTGCACGCGGTTGGCATGTACGGCCCGCGTGGCGGCGGCGTGACTGAACGTGACCGTTTGGCCCATCGGATCGACATCATCAACGGAACCCTCGCCAAAGCATATGGCGTTATGGGTGGCTACATCGCCGCCAGCGCCAAGATGTGCGACGCTGTGCGCTCTTATGCGCCGGGTTTCATTTTCACCACTTCGTTGCCGCCAGCTGTTGCCGCAGGGGCTGCCGCTTCGGTTGCGCATCTGAAAACCGCGCAGGAGCTGCGTGACCAGCATCAGACTCAGGCCAAGATCCTCAAGCTGCGACTTAAAGGGATGGGTCTTCCCTTAATTGATCATGGCAGCCACATTGTGCCCGTGATCGTCGGCAACCCTGTGCATACCAAAAAGCTCAGTGATATGTTGCTGGATGATTATGGCATTTACGTGCAGCCGATCAATTTCCCGACTGTCCCGCGGGGAACCGAAAGGCTTCGGTTTACCCCGTCTCCGGTGCATGGACCCGACGAAATGAACCGTTTGGTGCAGGCGATGGACGAACTTTGGTCACATTGTGCGCTAAATCGCGCCGAACTTGCCGGTTAACCTCACGCCAAAGTGTGCAACGTGATTGCCGCGTGTTAAGCTTAGGCTAACAAAATTGGCAGACGAATCATTGTGGGGATGATTCGCCGCTAACGCGAAATACGCGACAGGCAGAATGGGGCAGCAGGGATGATTGGGCGCAGATCACAGCGCGAGTCCGAAGAAGACGTGGACGTCAGACCAAAAGGGTTTGATGACTACGAGATTCGTCTTGGTGACAAGATGCGCGGTGAGCGCGCGACAATGGGCAAATCTCTTTTGGATGTTCAGCGCGAACTGAGGATCAAAGCCAACTACATTGCTGCAATCGAAAACGCCGACCCTGATGCGTTTGATACACCCGGCTTCATAGCCGGGTATGTGCGCTCATATGCGCGCTACTTGGGAATGAACCCGGATGAGACCTTTGCAACCTTCTGCCAGGAAAGCGGTTTTGAAGTGGCCCATGGCATGTCGGCCGAGGCATCTGTGGTCCGCAAATCCACTGGCGGTCTTCCGTCGCGCGGTCCTATGGGGCGCGACCCGTTCATCTCGCCCAATACGCCCTATATTCCGGGCAAGGAGCCGCTGGTCAGTCAAATCGAACCGCGCGCCATCGGCTCTTCGCTGGTGTTGCTGGCGGTCATTGGTGGCATCGGCTATGGCGGCTGGGCTGTTTTGAACAAAATCCAGCAGGTGCAGGTCAGCCCTGTTGAGCAAGCCCCTGTGGTCCTGTCCGACCTTGATCCACTGGATGCGGTGCGTGGTGCCGCGTCAGACGATACGGTTGAAGTGGCCAGTACCGAGGCGTTGGATCGTCTTTATCGTCCACAGGCGCTGGACGTGCCGGTTCTGGTTGCTCGTGATGCCCCGATCTCGACCCTTGACCCACGTGAGGTCGGAACTTTCCGTCCGCCCGAGTTGCCGCAACTTGAACTGGCCAAGGTTCACACGGTCGAACGACCCGCGCTGCCGCAGGTCGTGGAACAGATCGATACAACGCTTAAAATTGTGGCTGTTGACCCGGCATGGATGCGTGTGACGGCTGCAGACGGCAGTATCATTTTCGAAGGCACCCTTGGCACGGTTGAACAAGGCAGCGTTTTTGAAGTGCCTCTGACCGAGGAGCCGCCGCAGTTGCGGGCCGGGGCTTCGGGGTCGGTCTACTTCTCTATGAACGGCGAGCATTACGGTCCGGCGGGTGCGCCGGGTACGGTTGCCAAAGGTGTCGTGTTGTCGAAAGAAGCCGTGTCCGAGACGTATGCCGTAGCCGATCTTGAGGCCGAGCAGAACAGCGCTCTCAAGCAACTGGTGGCGGAACTGCAGACCGAGGCGACTGAAACGCCCGCGGAGTGATCTAGCCATTGCGACGCCCCGGTTGTCGGACTATCTAAAGGTCCAACTCTGGCAGACGCGGATCCGTCCTTATGTCCCTCAATCACGTACGCCCTTGGCGCGACATCTATCGTCGTAAATCCCGTCAAATCATGGTCGGCAACGTCCCTGTTGGGGGTGATGCACCCATTGCGGTACAGACCATGACCAATACGCTGACCACCGATGTGGCGGCCACCGTGGCGCAGGTTCAGGCCGCAGCTGAGGCTGGCGCGGATATAGTGCGCGTTTCGGTTCCGGATGAGGCGTCGTCGAAGGCGCTGAAAGAGATCGTCCGCGAAAGCCCTGTGCCGATCGTGGCAGACATTCACTTTCACTACCGCCGTGGCATCGAAGCCGCCGAGGCGGGCGCGGCTTGCCTGCGCATCAATCCGGGCAATATCGGCGATGAAACCCGCGTGAAAGAGGTCATTCAGGCCGCACGCGATCACAACTGTTCGATCCGTATCGGGGTCAACGCGGGGTCATTGGAAAAACATCTGCTTGAGAAATACGGCGAGCCATGCCCCGAGGCGATGGTTGAAAGCGGGCTGGAACATATTCGCATCCTGCAGGACAACGACTTTCACGAGTTTAAGATCAGCGTGAAGGCCAGCGACGTTTTCCTGTCTGCTGCTGCTTATCAGGGCATTGCCGAAGCCACCGACGCGCCCATTCATCTGGGCATCACCGAAGCTGGAGGGCTGGTCAGCGGCACCATCAAGTCCGCCATCGGTTTGGGTAACCTGTTGTGGATGGGGATAGGCGACACGATCCGTGTCAGCCTGTCCGCTGATCCGGTGGAAGAGGTCAAGGTCGGTTTCGAAATCCTCAAGTCACTGGGCCTGCGACATCGCGGCGTGAACATTATCTCGTGCCCATCCTGCGCCCGTCAGGGGTTCGACGTCATCAAGACCGTTGAAGCCTTGGAGCATCGGCTGGAACACATCAAGACACCGATGAGCCTGTCAATTATCGGCTGTGTCGTGAACGGCCCGGGTGAGGCGTTGATGACCGATGTGGGCTTTACCGGCGGCGGCGCAGGCTCTGGCATGGTTTACCTGGCCGGCAAGGCCAGCCACAAGATGTCAAACGATCAGATGATTGATCACATTGTCGAACAGGTCGAGAAAAAGGCAGCTGAACTGGACGCGCAGGCCGAAGCGGCCGAGTAGGCGATTATTCAGTCCACGCTTGCCGCGCGTCTTAGATGTCATGTCCACGAAAGGGCAAAGGAATGATCGCCTATATCACCGTTGGTGTGGACGACATTGCAGCTGCAGAACAGTTTTATTCTGCTTTCCTGCCAGCCCTTGGATATAAATTGGAATGGTATCACGGCGACTTAAGCTACGCTCTTCCATCTCAGCAAGGTCAGTCTCAAGCTTTGCCGGAATTCTATGTGAAATCCCCGTTCGACGGGCATCCGGCCTCGGCAGGGAATGGCACGATGGTTGCATTCGAGGCGCAAAGTCAAAAGCAGGTTCGTGATCTTCACGCGGCGGCACTTGCCGCAGGTGGTTCCAACGAAGGCCAGCCGGGCTTTCGCGACTCCTATGGGGCTGATTTCTATGTTGGCTACCTGCGCGATCCGCAAGGAAACAAGATCGCGCTGTTTTCCAGTAATCCAAGCGAACCCGGTCGGGACGGTTAGATCAGAGGTTCCACACGCAATTTGAGGGGGCGAATGCTGTGCAGAGCCTTCGTGATCTGAAAGAAAGAAGAGCTCTGCAATAATAGGCGGCGGGCTACGCCGCCCCACCATGTGTTTAGCCGCGCTCGGCGCGCACACCATCCGCGATTTGTTGCATCTGATCGGCAGGCAGGAAGCCACGCAGCATTTCGGTACCCAGTACAAAGGACGGCGTGCCCGAAATCTGCATCCGCTGCGCCAGAGCACGGGTACGGGTGATTTCGTCCGTCACGCGGTCACTGTCCATTGCGGCGATGATCGCATCGCTGTCCAGCCCCAGACCATCCGAGATGCGGCGCAAAGACACTTCTGATGGCTCGCCGGTGAACTCCAGCAGGGCGTCATGGACCTGTTTGTAGGCTTCATTGCCCGCCACGTGCTTGGTGGCGACGGCAAAGCGCGAGGACAGGACAGACGCGTCGCCCAGAATGGGGAACTCCTTGATCACCAAGCGGATATTGCCGTCTTCGGCCAACAGGCTGGCTACCTCGGGTACGGCACGGCGGCAATAACCACAGCGGTAATCCATGAATTCGACCAGCGTGATATCCCCGTCCGGGTTGCCGCCCACAAAGCTGTAGCCATCGTTGAACAGTTCTTCTTCATTGGCGGCGATCAGTTCCTTGTCGGCCAGCGCTTCGGCTGCGGCATTTCGCTGTTCAAGGATGTTGATCGCTTCGATGATCACTTCGGGGTTTTCAAGCAGATACTCTCGCACCTGCGCGCCGAATTCGGCCTTTTCGGCATCGCTCATTGCGTTCAAATCCAGCGCCTGCGCTGAAGTCGCAGCCATGGAAAGCCCCAGAAGGGCAGGTGCAGCATGTCTGAGGATCATTTCCGTTTCCTTTTGCTTTTCTTGAATCGTTCTGACGCAATCAGCACGTCTTGTGCCCTTTGCCAACCCGGCGAGCCTTCGGGCAAGCGGGCCACAGCCCGTTTTGCGTGAATTCCGGCATCATCCAGCCGTCCCTGCAGCGCATATCGCTCTGCCGTCACGGTGGATGCCATTCCGTTGTTGCCAACCTTGGCATAGGCAATGCCCAAATCCTGCATCAGGCGCGCATTGCGAAAATCGCGGGATCGGGCCTTTTCCAACGCGGTCAAGGCTTGATCGGTGTTACCCTGCGCCAGCAGCGCACGACCATATCCTGCAAGAATCAGCGCATTGTTCGGGGCCATTTCCACCGCGCTCTGATACGCTTGAACTGCTTTGCTTATTTGCCTGTTTTCCAAAAGAATTTGCCCCTTGAGTTCGTAATAGTAAGGGTCATTCGGGCGAATGGCCAACGCCTCATCTATGGCGGCGCGAGCGCGGGACAAATCGCGGTTTTGATGATGTGCCGACGCCTCTCGCATCATGCGAATGTCACGGTCGGTCTCTTCTTTGGCGCGCCGCAAAGTCCAGCTTGGAGACCGCAGAAAGGCGGAAAGCTTACCTTTGACGCGGGCGAACCAGTAATCGGCGCTGGGGTTTCGGACCGCCTTGTCACCAAACTCGTCCAGAAAGGCCTCGGCGGCACGCAGACGGTCGCGGCTTGTCGGGTGCGAGCGCATATAGGGGTCCTGATTGGCAACGCTCAGCAGCTCCTGACCGGCGAATTTCCGATGCAGTTCGACCATGCCGCTGGGCGAAATCTGCGCCCATCGCAGATAACTTGCGGCACTGCGGTCAGCCGAGGCCTCTTCGGCGCGGGTGTGGCCCAGAAAGCTGCGAAGGGCGGCACCCTGGGTGCCGGCGGCAATACCAAGGGCTGCTTCTCCACCACCCGCAGCAGCAGCCAGCAGGGCCAGAGCGGTGCCAAAGCCGGCATTGCGCTGCGCCGCTTTCAGGTTTTCGGCCCGCCGTGCCAGATGGCCATTCGCGATGTGGGCGGCTTCGTGCGCGATCACAGCCTGCAGCATTTCCGGGCTTTCGACGCTCAGGATCAGTCCGTAGTTCACGTAGATCGCGTTGTAGTCGATGACAAATGCGTTGAACGTGTTGTCATTGATGACCAGAATCTGAACGCGGTTGGTATTCAAACCGGCCGCGCGCAGGATGGGAAATGCCAGTTCACGCAGCCCATGCTCGATGTCGGGATCTCGGATCAGGCTTTGCGCATGGGCTTGAACCACTGCCGCAAGCCAGACGACAGCTGCAAGCATCAGAGCCGGGATTGACGCCAGCCTGGATACGCGTTCAAAAGCCATGGCTGCAACATGGGAGATGGGCATGAGAAACTCAACCCGGTCCGGGGTCGATCCGTTTATTGTGATGGACGTAATGGAGGCCGCGTGCAAAGCGGAAGAGGCCGGACGCCATATCATCCACATGGAAGTCGGCCAGCCGGGGACAGGGGCCCCCAAGGGCGCGACCGAAGCGCTGGCAAAGGCAATGGAGCAAGGCCCTTTGGGTTATACGGTGGCTTTGGGGTTGCCCGCGCTCAGGCAGCGGATCGCGCGGCTTTACGGCGATTGGTATGATGTTGACTTGAACCCGGATCGAGTGGTCATCACCCCTGGATCCTCAGGCGGGTTTCTGCTGACCTTCACGGCGTTGTTCGACAGCGGGGACCGGGTTGGTATCGGCGCGCCCGGTTATCCGTCCTACCGACAGATCCTCAAAGCGTTGGGGCTGGTGCCCGTCGATCTGCCCACTGCCCCTGAAAACAGGTTGCAGCCTGTTGCCGAGGATATTCAGGGAATGGACCTGAAGGGGCTGATGGTGGCCTCGCCCGCGAACCCAACCGGCACCATGTTGGACCATGCGTCCATGGGCGCGCTGATAGACGCGGCGCAGGGGCAGGGGGCTTCGTTCATAAGTGACGAAATCTATCACGGGCTGGAATACGAAGCCAAAGCTGTCACCGCGCTGGAACTGACGGATGAGTGTTATGTGATCAACTCATTCTCCAAGTATTTCTCGATGACAGGCTGGCGCGTCGGATGGATGGTGGTGCCAGAAGATCAGGTGCGTGTGGTCGAGCGGATTGCCCAGAACATGTTCATCTGCGCCCCCCATGCCAGCCAGGTTGCAGCGCTGGCCGCGATGGATTGCGAAGACGAGTTGCAGGCCAATCTGGACGTCTATCGCCGAAACCGGGCGCTGATGCTGGACGGGCTGCCCAAGGCCGGGTTCGCAAACATCGCTCCGCCTGATGGCGCGTTTTATGTGTATGCCGACGTGTCTGACCTGACCAATGACAGCCGTGCCTTCGCGGCAGAGATTCTGGAAAAAGCAGGTGTGGCGGTCACGCCCGGGCTGGATTTCGACCCGCAGCGTGGTCACACGACCTTGCGTTTCTCTTATGCCCGGGCAACGGCTGATATCGAAGAAGGTCTTGAGCGTTTGCGCCTGTTCATGGCCCAGCGCGATGCGATCAGCGAGAAGGCCTGAGCCGTTCACAAAACGCAGCCAGTGGTATAGGCTGCGGTTCAAACGATCTCGGGAAAACTTGAGGCTATGAGCAGGATCTTCTTTTGCATCGCCCTGATTTGGGCGCTGGCGAGTGGTGCAGTTGCGCAGGAGTTCAGCGCGCTGGCGCGTATTCAGCCGGACCAGAGTCGCATAACAGATGTCGGGCGCACTGGCGTGCGAGTGGATATCGGCCTCAGCCAAGGTGTGCCGTACCGGATCTTCACCTTGCAGGATCCTTATCGGATGGTTTTGGATTTTAACGAGGTCGATTGGACAGGGTTGAATACCTCGGACTTCCTGCAATCTGATCGCATCAGCGGTGTTCAGTTCGGGGCTTATGTTCCGGGCTGGTCGCGTCTGGTGCTGGAACTGGGTGCACCGATGGCGGTCGAGACAGCGCAGTTGTCGATCGCAGAAGACTCGGGCGCGGCTTTGTTGTCCCTGAACCTTAAAGGCACGGATTTCGACACATTCAACGCGACATCAGGTGCGCCACGCAATCCGGGTTGGGACCTGCCAGAACCTGCCAACTTGCCGCAAACAGCACCCCGCAATTCTGATCGACCCCTGCGCGTCATGCTGGACCCAGGCCATGGCGGCATAGATCCGGGGGCCGAGGTTGGTGGGGTTGATGAGAAGACCCTGATGCTGACCTTCGCACGCGAGCTGCGTGAAGTTCTTTTGCGTTCGGGCGGATATGAAGTGGTCCTGACGCGGGTTGAGGATCAGTTCGTGTCGCTTGAGCGTCGGATTGCTTTGGCCCACCGGGCGGGCGCAGACCTGTTCATCTCACTGCATGCCGATTCCCTGTCCGAGGGGCAGGCCCATGGTGCGGCGGTCTATACTTTGTCTGATGATGCCTCGGACGTGGCGAGTTCGAAACTGGCGGAACGGCATGATCGGGGCGACCTGCTGTCTGGCGTCGACCTCAGTGGCTCGGATGATCAAGTGGCTGACGTTTTGCTGGACCTGGCACGGCAGGAGACCAGGCCGCGCACGCGGTCCCTCGCCACATCGATTGCCAACGGTATGACGCAGCAGGGCGGTCCCATGAACCGTAAACCCCTGCGCACGGCGTCTTTTTCGGTGCTCAAGGCGGCGGATATTCCTTCGGTTCTGGTCGAGCTTGGGTTTCTTTCCAGTCCTAGAGATCTGAAAAACCTCAAGGATCCGGAATGGCGGTCGAAAATGGCTTTGGGGATTTTTCAGGGGCTTGAGGATTGGCGACAGCAGGATGTGATCCGCAAATCCCTGATTGGCCAGTGACCTTACGGCGCAAACCGGCTAGAATACGCTTGGTGTTTTGACCCTCAGGCGGCGCATCACTATATAGACGGCACCGCGAGAAAAAGGCAGTAACGTGATCCGGTTCATTCTTTCGTTTTTCGGGGCGATTTTCAGCCTCGTCACTTTGGGTATCTTTATGGTCGCACTGGTAATCGGTGCGGTGTTCTGGATGTATGGCCGCGACCTGCCCAGCCATGAATCTCTGGCCCAGTATAAGCCGCCCACCATCAGTCGGATTTATTCGGGCAAAGGGCAGCTGATTGATGAATTCGCGCAGGAACGACGCCTGTTCACCCCGTCCGAGGACATCCCCGATCTGGTGAAACAGGCTTTCATCTCGGCGGAAGACAAGAACTTTTACACCCATCAGGGGTACGATCCGCGCGGTATTGTTGCAGCCGGTGTTGAGGCAGTGCGCACCAAGGGCGAAACCGTGCGCGGGGCATCGACGATCACGCAGCAGGTGATGAAGAACTTTCTGCTGTCAGGCGACCGCCGAGCTGAACGCAAGATCAAGGAAATCATCCTCGCCACAAGGCTTGAGGATACCTTGGACAAGGAACAGATCCTCGAACTTTACATGAACGAGATCTTTCTTGGCCAGAACTCCTATGGCGTGACTGCCGCTGCCCAGACCTATTTCAACAAGACCTTGCAGGAGTTGGCCCCGCATGAGGCCGCGATGCTGGCCGCGATGCCCAAGGCACCTTCGGATTACCACCCGGTTCGTCAAAAAGAACGGCTGCTGGCCCGCCGTAACTATGTGCTGCGTGAGATGAACCAGAACGGTTACATCGATCAGGCGACCTATGAGACCGAAGTCGAGATGCCGCTGCGTTCAGTGCAGAACGGTGACTTTGAAAGTTTCCGCACCGCTTTGCCGCCGCGTGACTATTTCACCGACGAAATCCGTCGCCAGCTGAGCGAGGATTTTGGCGAAGGTGAGTTCTTTACCGGCGGCTTTACGGTCCGTGCGTCTGTGGACGAAGAAATGCAGATCGAAGCTGCCAAAGCTCTGCGCACGGCGCTGCAGAAATACGACCGATCGCGCGGCAGGTGGCGCGGTACGGGCGAAGTGATCCCGGAAGAAGCGCTGGCGGGTGAGGCGCAGTGGCGCGAAGCTCTTTCTATCATGGAAATTCCACGCGATGTGGTGCTGCCGACCCGGTGGTATCCTGCCGTGGTTTTGGGCGTCTCTGACCAGCAACTCACGGTCGGGATCGAAAATGGACCCGCCGATGGCATTATCCCACGCTCGGACATCAAATGGATGCAGGGCGATTTTGCAGCAAACTTCAAACGCGGCGACGTGATCCTTGTGATGGCCGGGGAAGAGGGACAATGGTCTGCCCGCCAGGTGCCCGAAGTGCAGGGCGGCTTTGTTGCGATGGATGTGAACTCGGGCCGTGTTTTGGCGATGCAGGGCGGGTTCTCGTATCAGGACACCGTGTTCAACCGCGCCACGCAGGCGCAGCGTCAGCCCGGATCGTCTTTCAAACCTTTCGTCTATGCCGCCGCACTGGACAGTGGCTATAGCCCCGCAACCATAGTTGTGGACGCCCCGATTGAGGTGAACACGCCACAGGGTCTGTGGCGTCCCAAGAACTCGTCGAACAAGTTCTACGGACCGACGCCGCTGCGCACCGGGATCGAGCAGTCGCGGAACCTGATGACAATCCGTCTGGCGCAAGAGGTCACGATGCCTGTGGTTGCAGGCTATGCGGAACGCTTTGGCGTCTACGACCGCATGGGGGCATTCCTGGCGAACTCCCTGGGGTCCGAAGAGACGACGCTTTACAAGATGGTGGCGGCCTATGCGATGTTTGCAAATGGCGGTCAGCGGGTCGAGCCCACTCTGGTCGACCGTATTCAGGACCGGTTCGGCAAAACCATCTATCGCCACGACGACCGCCAGTGTCTGGATTGCGATTCCACATGGATGGCCCCTGATGAATCTCCGACCCTTGTGACGGACCGCGCACAGGTGATGGATGCGATCACGGCCTATCAGTTGACCTCTATGATGACAGGCGTGGTGGATCGCGGTACCGCCGCGCGCCATGTAAACTTGCCGGTGCCGACAGCTGGCAAAACCGGCACCACCAACGAATCCAAGGATGCGTGGTTTATTGGGTTTACCTCGAACATCGTTGCTGGCTGTTACATCGGCTATGACCGACCGCGCCCGATGGGGCGGGGTGCTTATGGTGGCACGATGTGCGGCCCGGTGTTCCAAAGCTTCATGGAAAAGGCGGTTGAGAAATACGGCGGCGGCCCGTTCGAGGTGCCGGAAGGCGGTCATTTCATCAAGATCGACCGTTTCAGTGGCGCACGGCTGCCTGACGATGCCAGCGGTGACTATGTTGTTGCTGAATTCTTCCGTGATGGCGTCGATGGCTTCATCGACCGCGTCTATGACGGCGGCTTTGCGATCGGTTCGGATCTGCCCTTGTTCGAGGAAGTGCAGCGCGCAGGCGTGCAGGTTCAGACCTCGACAGGTCAGACGGTCACTGTCGGGCCCAAAGCCACGCAGGGCGACCTGAGCACTGGCGGGCTTTACTGATCAGATAGACACAGAAGCAGAGTCAAAAGGTCTGCTTCCGGATCGTTATCGATTGCACCGTCCGATCGCCAGTGGATGGACAAGGCGCATTTGGCGGCGGCCCATTGGGCCAGCCGTTCCTTTGGTACTCTCAGCGCCTTGGAGTAGAGCGACAGGCAGGTTTCGATCTGCTGAGGACCACGCACCAAATCTGGCATCCCTTTTGGGTGTCGTAATGCACTTGCCAGCTCAAACGCCGGATCTCCGACATACCCTTTGGCATCGAAAACCCGTGGGCCCGTCTCGGTCATGATAATATTGTCAGTGTGAAGATCCCCGTGAAGAGGCACGGGCGCTGGTTGGCTATTCAACAGATGCCGGCCCATGGCCATGGCGGACAGCACGTCGTTGGGCAGAAGGGTTGGGCATGTTGGCGCAAAAGCGCAGTTAAACAACGGGGTGAAAACCTGGTCCAGGGGTCTCAAACCCTGAACCCGGACGGTGGGTTTTCCATGCAGACGCGCTGCAGTTTCTGCAAGGAATCTAGTGGTGTCATCGGGGCGTCCCGAACGCGCAATGTCACCCAATGACGGACCATCCAGCCACTCCATCAAAACAGCGTTCCGTTCTTCGTTGAAAATACGAACCGCACCCCGGTCTCGCCACGCATTCAGCAGCGCGCTGCCGGGTGCTTCGTTGCCGCGATCCGGTCTGCGATAGAGTTTCAACGCTGCGGGTCCGTGTTTCGACAACACTTTCCAAACCCGCACCTGACCGGTCTCGGCAACCAGCTCTGGCTGATGCAGGTTCCAATAGTCCAGAAACTCGTCGCATGTGCTTTGCATTCGCGTCCGGCCTGTCTTGTGGTGTCTCGCACCTCTTGCTATCACGCAGGCCTGATTGAGCAAGTTGGGACAAGACCATGCGCGCCGAAACCCAGAACATCGTGGCGGAAATCGAAAAGTCGCTTGAGCTGCTGGCGCAGCGTATGGACTATGAAACCGCACCGCATCGCCTTGAGGAATTCAATGCGCGTGTCGAAGATCCGAACCTGTGGGACAACCCCGAGAACGCGCAGAAGCTGATGCGCGAACGGCAGATGCTGGTCGACGCCATCGAGACCTATGAAACCATCAAGACCGATCTTAGCGACAATATCGAGCTGATCGAATTGGGTGAGATGGAAGAGGATGAAGAGGTCGTTCAGGACGCCGAAGCTGCGATCAAAGCACTACAGGGCAAAGCCGCCAAGAAAGAGCTTGAAGCGCTGCTGGACGGTGAGGCCGACAGCAACGACACGTTCCTTGAAATCAACTCGGGCGCTGGCGGAACCGAAAGTTGTGACTGGGCTTCGATGCTGGCGCGGATGTACGTTCGCTGGGCCGAGAAAAAAGGCTATACGGTCGAGCTTCAATCCGAGACCGCAGGCGAAGAAGCGGGCATTAAATCTGCCGCTTACAAGATCTCGGGCCACAACGCTTATGGCTGGCTGAAATCGGAAAGCGGTGTGCACCGGCTGGTGCGGATTTCGCCTTTTGACTCGGCGGCGAAACGTCATACCTCGTTCAGTTCGGTCTGGGTCTATCCGGTGGTGGACGACAATATCGAGATCGAGGTGAACCCGGCGGATATTCGCATCGACACCTACCGGTCCTCGGGTGCAGGTGGTCAGCACGTCAACACCACGGACTCGGCGGTTCGGATCACGCATATTCCAACCGGGATTGTGGTGACCTCGTCCGAGAAATCGCAGCACCAGAACCGTGACATTGCCATGAAGGCCCTGAAATCGCGCTTGTATCAACAGGAACTGGACCGCCGGAACGCGGATATCAACGCCGCGCATGAGGCCAAAGGCGATGCAGGCTGGGGTAACCAGATCCGGTCTTACGTGTTGCAGCCGTACCAGATGGTGAAGGATCTGCGCACCAACCACGAAACTTCGGACACCAAGGGCGTGTTGGATGGTGATCTGGACGGGTTCATGGCGGCGACTCTGGCGCTGAACGTTGCAGGCAAAAGCCGGTCCGAGGCGCAGGGCGACAGCTAAGGTGCATAGCCAGATCGCTTTTCTGAACGTGCTGAAAAGGTACTGGCGGCGTATCCTGATTACATGATTGGTCTTTCTTCTTTGCAGCACAACTGTTGTGCGGCAGCTGAAGATTTTGATTCTTTTTCTGAATGAGTTGGCCCATGCCGTTTCAATCCTGTTGACCGGTAGCGAGGTCGGGAAAAGATACACTTAAACAGTGGGTTTAAATGAGCTGAACCGCTCGCTAGGCTGTTCAAGACCAACAACAGAATGGCATGTAATGGACCTGACTCGGATATCGGCCGCAGAGCTTGTGAAACAACTGGCAACCCGACAGGTTTCAGCCACCGATGTAATGCGTGCCACCTTGGATCGCATCGCTAAGGTGAATGGCGATGTGAACGCTATAGTAGCGTTACGGGAAGAGAGTGCGTTGGTGGCCGAGGCACAGAACTGCGATAGCGGTCCAATTACTGGCCCGCTGCACGGTCTGCCAATTGCGGTCAAGGATTTGGTCAATGTGGCAGGTGTGGTCTCGTCTCATGGATCGCCTTTGTTCAAGGACGTCGTGCCGGACAGCGACGATCTGATTGCTACCCGGATGCGGGATGCGGGGGCTATACTTATCGGAAAAACCAACACGCCGGAATTCGGATTGGGATCGCACACATTCAACCCAGTCTATGGTGCGACGCGCAATCCGTATGACGCCGACCATACCTGCGGAGGATCGTCCGGTGGGGCGGCGGTGGCCCTGGCCACGGGAATGGTGGTCCTTGCAGACGGGTCCGACATGATGGGCAGTCTGCGTAACCCAGCGGCCTGGAACAATGTTTACGGCTTTCGTCCAAGCTGGGGCAGGGTGCCGTCTGATCCTGTCGGCGACAGCTTTCTGCATCAGCTGTCCACACTTGGCCCCATGGCCCGCGGCCCCGAGGATTTGGGCATCTTGCTTGACGTTATCTCGGGGCCAGACCCGCGCCTGCCCTTGGCCTCTGATAGCGTTCCGGTGTCACCGGTGGAAATTGCAGATATGCAGGGTCTGCGGATTGGTTGGCTTGGGGATTGGGGCGGGGCGTTCCCGACCGAGCCTGGAATTCTCGACCTGTGCAATGATGCTTTGACCGTGTTTGAAAGCCTTGGCGCTGATGTGCAAAAAGTTGATCCGCCCTTCGATGCAGAACAACTTTGGACCAGTTGGATCACGCTGCGGTCGTTCAGCGTGGCGGCGGGGCTGGAGCCCTTGGCCTCGCAAAGGGATCATCTGAAAGATACGGCTCAATGGGAACTGGATCGTGGTCTGGCGATGCGTGCAATGGAGGTGCAGCACGCCAGCGTCATCCGCTCGGATTGGTTCCGTCGCGCTGCATACCTGTTCAAACAGTTTGACGCGTTGGTTCTGCCATCCGCGCAGGTCTGGCCCTTTGGGGTCGAGATACCGTACCCGACCAGTATCGCGGGCCGGACAATGGACACCTATCACCGATGGATGCACGTCACGGTGCCTGTCAGTCTGATCGGTTTGCCTTGTCTGGCCGCACCTGCGGGTTTCGGTCCAAACGGACTGCCGATGGGGTTCCAGCTGTTCGGTCCACGGGGCGCGGATCACAAACTATTGTCGGTTGGGGCGGCCTATCACGCCGAAACCAACTGGCCAAACAAGAGACCGGCGAGGCCATAACGCCGGATCGGGAGGAGGAGACAACATGGATAAGCCTTTTGGTGTGCCGGAAATGCGACCGGTGGATACCGCCATGCTGCGCACGGCATTGCAGCGCGCGTGGACTGATTTTCGCCGCGCACCGCTATTCGGGCTGATCTTTGCTGGCTTTTACGTGCTGGCGGGCTGGGCCATGGCGTGGGTGACTGTGCAGACCGGAACAACCTTTTGGCTGGTACTGGCGGCCATCGGGTTTCCGCTGATCGGACCTTTCGCAGCGGTCGGGCTTTATGAAGTCTCGCACCGGCTTGAGCAGGGTGAGCCCTTGGATTTTGGTGCGATCTTTGGCGTGGTACTGCAGCAAAGCCGCAGGCAGTTGCCTTCGATCTGTGCAATCATCGTAGTCGTCTTCCTGTTTTGGTTCTTTCTCGGGCACATGATCTTTGCCCTGTTTCTGGGCCTGGCCACGATGACGAACATATCAACGTCGACAGAGGTGTTCCTGACGTTGAACGGCCTGACCATGCTGGCCGTGGGTACGGTCGTGGGGGCGGTCTTTGCCACCGTTTTGTACATGATTACCGTTCTTTCGATCCCATTGCTGCTGGACCGCGAGCTGGATTTCGTGACCGCCATGATCACAAGTTTTTCTTACGTGAAAGAAAATCTGTTTGTGATGCTTGGCTGGGGGGCCTTGGTCGCGATTTTGACATTCATCGCGATGGTGCCCTGGTTTTTGGGGTTGTTGATCGTTTTGCCAGTGCTTGGCCACGCCAGCTGGCATCTTTATCGGCAGATTACCCAGGTCGATGCTGCGTAGACACCCACAACTGCAGCAGGTTAGAACTGCTGTGCAAGATTGTTCGTGGACAGGCGCGCAGCGGCAAAAATAGCTGCAGAGTCGTGCCCCAGGTACTTGAGAACAACCGGTTCCGGGTTGGATGTATCCGCGGAATTAACCACCGATCCGCGCCAATGAACCGCAGTTCCGTTTTGATCGGGTGAGATCAGGTAGACCCGGCTGTTGTGGCCGCCCCGTTGGGATGTCAGCATATAAACGGTATCGCCGCTACAGGCGGCGAGCCCTTGGATTTCACGGTCTTGCGGTGTGGCATCTGGCATGGCAGTGCGTGATACATAGCCCCGTATCAAAGTGCACTGGGCCAGCGGCCGTGCGTGCAACAAGGTCATGCGGTGTGTATCCGAAAGGCTTTCGAAGACGGCATAAAACCCAAGTGAAAAGGCGGACTTCCCGATCGCCTCTGCACCCGAACCCAGAAACTCAGTCAGAGTTTTGGTGGCCGGGTGGTTTTCTGACTTCTCGATCTCGTCCAAGGGCTGGAGAAGAATTCGGGCATCTACGTCAAAAAAGCGACAAATCCGATCCAGAACATCCGGGCGAGGAACGCTTTCGCCAGAAAGATATCTGTTAAACTGCGTGCGGTTCACCCCGAGCTTGCGGCACAGGGCTGAGACCGAGCGATGCTGCTGCGCCAAACGCCGCAGGTTCTCGCTGAACATCGCGCGTAACATTTCAGGGCTGCGGGTATCGTCAGTCATGGCCTTCCACGTATTGCTGTGTCTTCGAATGAAACCCATTGAACACCGAGGCAAAAACCGGGTGCACAAAAAGTAATCGTACAGAATAACCCCAAGCAACGTATCCCCACGCCGCGTTGCAGCTTCGACGCTAGCGCTGCAAAGCTCAATGGCAATAGGCTTTATACGAAAAAGACTGATCTTTATCTGGAAAAACAAACCCTATGGCAATTATGGCGCAAAAGGCTCGTGTAGGTTGAGAGCGTGCTGCCTGACCAACCAAAGGTGTGCCCCCGCCCGGAAAGACGCTAAAACGTCAGCGGGCGGGGAACAGATTTTAGTCGCCGCGCAGCAAGGCTGCGACACCTGTACGGGCGATCTCGACCAGACCCAATGGACGCATAAGGTCCGCAAAGGCATCGATCTTGTCCGGTGCACCGGTGATTTCGAAGATGAACGAATTCAGAGTGCTGTCGACCACATTGGCGCGGAAAATATCGGCCAGCCGCAGGGCCTCGACCCGCTTGTCGCCCTCACCCACGACCTTGATGATGGCCAGTTCGCGCTCGACCGAAGGGCCTTCGACAGTAAGGTCATGCACGTCGTGCACGGTTACAATTCGGCCCAGCTGCGCCTTGATCTGCTCAATAACCTGGGGGGTCCCGGTGGTGACGATGGTGATGCGGCTGAGGTGGCCTGTGTGATCAACTTCGGCCACGGTCAGGCTTTCGATGTTGTAACCGCGCCCCGAGAACAATCCGATCACACGCGCCAGAACGCCGGGTTCGTTCTCGACCAACACCGCTATCGTGTGACGTTCCTGCACGTCCGAAAAGGTGGGTCGTAGGTTATAGGCCGAATGGCGGGTGGCACCTTTTTTGATATGTAGGGCAGACATTTATGTCCCTTTCATCATCCTTGAGATATCGGGCGCGGCAAGGCGCCCGACCAAATCCGTCGAATTTTGTTAAACCAGAACCGAACCTTTGGAATCGATCACGCCCTGCGTTTCTGCTTCGCCCAGAAGCATCTCGTTATGGGCCTTGCCCGACGGGATCATTGGGAAGCAGTTTTCGTGCTTTTCAACCAGACAGTCGAAGATCACCGGACCGTCATAGGTGATCATCTCTATGATCGCGTCGTCCAGATCGGCAGGATCGGAACACAGGATGCCCTTTGCTCCGAACGCTTCGGCGAGTTTAACGAAATCGGGCAGGGCCTCGGACCAGCTGTGTGAATAGCGCTCGCCATGCAGAAGCTCCTGCCACTGGCGGACCATGCCCAAACGTTCGTTGTTCAGGATGAACTGCTTCACCGGCAGACGGTATTGCGTGGCGGTGCCCATTTCCTGCATGTTCATCAGCCAAGACGCCTCACCAGCCACGTTGATGACCAGCGCATCTGGGTGTGCCATCTGCACGCCGATAGAGGCGGGGAAGCCATAGCCCATCGTGCCCAGGCCACCCGAGGTCATCCAGCGGTTGGGGTCTTCGAACCCAAGGTACTGGGCGGCCCACATCTGGTGCTGGCCCACTTCGGTGGTGATGTAGCGATCGTGCTTTTTGGTCAGCTCTTCAAGGCGTTGCAGCGCGTATTGCGGTTTGATGGATTTTTCGCTGTTGGCATATGCAAGGCAGTTGATCTTGCGCCATTCCGCGATCTGGTTTTGCCACTGTTTGACATTCGCGGCATCCGTCTTGCGACCGCGTGATTTCCAGATCTTCAGAATGTCTTCCAGTACATGCGCCACGTCACCGACAATGGGTATGTCCACACGGATTACCTTGTTGATCGAGGACGGATCGATGTCGATATGCGCCTTTTTCGAGTTCGGCGAAAACGCATCGATGCGGCCGGTGATCCGGTCGTCGAAACGTGCGCCGATATTGATCATCAGATCGCAGTCATGCATCGCCAAATTGGCCTCGTAGAGACCATGCATGCCCAACATTCCAAGCCAGTTCTCGCCCGAGGCTGGGTAAGCGCCCAGACCCATCAGGGTCGAGGTGATCGGGAAACCAGTCGCGTCCACCAGTTCACGCAGCAACTGGCTGGCTGCAGGGCCAGAGTTGATGACACCGCCACCGGTATAAAAGACCGGTTTCTTAGCGGTTTCCATGGCGGCAACCAGTTCCGTGATCTCTTCCAGGTCGCCTTTCAAAACCGGTTGGTAATGCGACGTCGAAGGTTTGGGGCTGGTGTAGTCGCCCGAGGCAAATTGCACGTCTTTGGGGATATCGATCAACACAGGACCGGGACGGCCCGAGGTGGCGACATGGAACGCCTCGTGCATCGTTTCCGCCAGCGAATCCGTGTCTTTAACCAACCAGTTATGCTTGGTGCAGGGGCGGGTGATGCCAACAGTGTCAGCCTCTTGAAACGCGTCTGAACCGATCATGAAGGTCGGAACCTGACCCGTCAGAACAACCAGCGGGATCGAATCCAACAATGCGTCGGTCAGGCCGGTGACAGCGTTGGTCGCGCCAGGGCCGGACGTTACAAGCGCAACGCCGGGTTTGCCGGTCGACCGGGCATAGCCTTCGGCGGCATGGATTGCACCTTGTTCGTGACGCACCAGAATGTGGCGAATGTCGTTTTGCAGAAAGATCTCATCATAGATCGGTAGGACGGCGCCACCGGGGTATCCGAATACCGTGTCCACGCCCTGATCCTTGAGGGCCTGAACCACCATCTTTGCGCCGGTCATCTCACGTGTCATCTGCTTTGCTCCGTTCGCGACATGTGTCTTGCGTTTTGCCAAAAAAAAGCCCCCGATTTTTCGGAGGCGCATGGGTTCGATTATGGTTTTCCGTTACCGGCCCATGCGCGTTTTTCCTACGATTACGACTAGCGCTTTCATCGCCAGAGGCTCCTTCTTTGCGTGCAGGGACATTATGGTCGGGGGGAAGGGGCGTCAACAGGCAATTGCACCAATTTTCTATCTTGGCGGCGGTTATTTGCGACATTTTATTGCGCAGATTGCCGCATGTTGGGAATTTCCGGGAAAACGATGTTCATTTCACTGGTTTTTTAGACGCATGTGAGGGTCCAAAAGCGTCAGGTCGATGTCTGAAACTGGCATGATCTGCCTATTTGACTGCGTCACGCTGACCCTGTGGCCGCGCATGAAGGAGGCGGAGAATGCTGCAAGACCTTTTGGACCTTGGACGGTATCCGATCGATCGCCCGGATTCGCCCGCGTATGTTCGATTGATCGAAGATTTGAGGCGGGAACTAGATCAAGATGGATGCGCGGTTCTGCCGGGTTTTGTCCATGAAAAGGGCATCGCTCTTTTGACTGAAGAGGCCGAAGCCGTTGCGCCCAATGCGCATCGCTCTTTCAGCCGTACGAACCCGTATTTTACCAAGGACGACCCGCGGTTTGGCATCGGTCATCCTATCCGACAGTTCTATGATCGTTCGAATGCCTTTGTTCCAGCGGATAATTTTCCGCAATCGGGGCCTTTGCGGAGTATATATGAGTTTGAACCCTTTCTGCCGTTCGTTCGTGATGCCCTGAATGAGCCTGCAGAGCGTTTTTTCCGTTATGATGACCCGCTGGCCGATGTGATCATTAACGTGGTCGAGGAAGGGCAGGGCTTTCCATGGCATTTCGATACGAACAATTACACGGTGACAGTGGCCATTCAGAACGGTGAGGAAGGGGGCGTGTTCGAGTACGCGCCAAATCTTCGCACAACGGAAGACGAAAACTTTGCTGAGGTCGCCGCAGTTTTGAACGGGGATATGACGTGCGTCCATCAGTTAGAGCTTCAGCCCGGTGATTTACAGATTTTCAAGGGGCGGTATTCGCTTCATCGGGTGGCGCCGGTGACGGGGTCGCGCCGCCGGTATGTCGGTATCTTTTCATTTGTCGAAGCCGAAGGCATGTGCGGCGGTATCGAACGTACTGAGCAACTGTATGGACGGGTTCTGCCACACCATTACGAACGCGCTGGGTTGCGCAAAGATCAATTACTGGATTGAGACACCACCACCGGTAAACTGAAGGTGCTTCCTTTTCGGAGATTCAGATGCCTGAGATTTTGCAGCTTACCCCGTTTGTGCTGTGTTCGTCCTTGCAGAACCAGATCGATTTCTATTGCAAGCGATTGGGGTTCACATGTGGGTTCAGGCAAGACAACTATGCTTTTCTGTCGCTGGGACCGGTGGCCATACGCTTATTGGAATGCCCGCCGCGCCCGGATGGCAGGCCGTTGGGCGACGACCAGTCGTTTTACATTGATGTGGACGATGTGGATGGCCTGTATGAGAGCCGGCGCGCCGGGTTAGCCGATTTGCCCAAGGGGCGTGTACGACCGCCGTTTGACCAGCCTTATTTGCAGCGTGAGTTTCACGTTCTGGATGAAGACGGGACACTGGTGTTCTTTGGTCAGGACATTAGGCCTCGAGCGTGAACACTCCCGCCCATCGTCGACACGCCAGCGGCGCGTCTTCTCTGGTTGGGCAGGGCAGCGCGTGCCGCGCTGCGGGAGTATGCAGATCAAAAGCCGACGCCAGTGCCTTGCAGAACGCCGTGTTCCAATGCATAGCGGGTCAGACCGGCTGTCGAGGAAATGCCAAGCTTGCGCTTGATGTTCTTCCGGTGGGTCTCGACCGTTCGCACTGAAATCTCCAGCTTTTGGGCAACCTCTTTGTTGGACTTGCCCTGGGCAAGTTCCAATAGGATCGTCTGTTCGCGCCCGGTGAGCGCCTCGCGCGCACTATCCTCTTTGGGTTTCAGGGATCCGCTGGCACCGGTGCACAGATATTGCTTGCCCTGCATGACAGCGTCGATGGCCTGCCTGATCTCTTCCGTAGGTACATCCTTGAGCACATAGCCTTTGGCACCGTGGCTGAGCGCGGTTGTGATGTATTCAGGACTGTCATGCATCGACAGGATCAGGATGCGCGTTTCGGGCAGACGTTCGAGGATGATTTCCGTCGCGCTGAGACCGCCCAGGCCAGGCATGTTCAGATCCATCAAGATCACATCAGGGGCCAGATCAACGGCCTGATCCACTGCCGCCTGACCGCTGCCCAGCGTGCCGACGACCTGGATATCTTCATAGCTTTCCAGAATCGACTGGATGCCCTCGGCCACCATCGGGTGGTCGTCAACGATAAGAACCCGGGTTCTGTCAGAGCTCATGTACCAGCCTTTCGGTTCGGAGTTGCGTCTTCCTGCGGTGGCAGAAGGTGGCTCAGCGGCAAGCTGGCTTCGATCACCGTTCCGCCACGCGGACCGCGTGATGACAGAATCCGCAAGGACCCGTCAAGCTGTTCGATACGTTCCTGCATGTTACGCAGCCCGATGCCCGTGGTTGCTGTTCCGGGCTCAGTGCGCAACCCACGGCCATTGTCGGTGATCCGCATAGTTGCACCTTTCTTATGTCCGCGCAGGTCTATGGTAACATGAGTGGCCCCCGAATGGCGTTCGATATTGGTCAACGCTTCTTGCGCAATTCTATAAAGGGCGATCTTGCTGTCCTGATCCAGCCGGTTTCGGAAGACCACGGTGGAGAATTCGGTCTCGATCCCGGTACGGTCTCGGAAATCGTCGGTCAGGGCCTTCAACGCGGGACCAAGGCCCAGATCGTCCAACACGCCCGGACGCAGGTCACGGCTGATGCGCCGCACCTCGGTAATGGCGGCCCCCAGGTTGTCGATCCCTTTTTCCAGCGGAGCGAGCGCACCTTCGTCATCACCCCGAGTCAGACGCCGCCGCGCGTTGTCCAAAGCATATCGAACGCCGACAAGAATTTGGCTGATCCCGTCATGTAATTCACGTGCGACCCGGCCCCGTTCTTCTTCCTGTGCGTCAAACACACGCTGGGTCAGTTCCTTCAGCTTAGCATCGGCCAACCTGCGCTCGCGAATGTTCAGCAACATGCCCGACGCAAAAACGATGAGGACAGCGGCCAGTACAATCGCGCCGATATACATGAATGTGCTCTGCACACGGGCTTCGACTTCGGCCCGTGCGTTGGCAACGGTGGCCACGATGTCATCGATGAACACCCCGGTCCCGACGACCCAGCGCCAGTCCTGAAGGCCAACAACATAGGCGATCATCTGCGCTTCTTGCCCGGTTGAGGGCTTCTGCCACATGAAACTGTGCCATCCTGCCCCTTGGCGAGCGAGGCGAATGAACTCGTCGACGATTGGCGTGCCTTCGCTATCCTTCAGGCCTTCCCAGTTCTGGTTGATGAATTGCGTCTGGCGGGGGCTCACAAGGTTGTTGCCGTCATAGTCATACACAAAGAAGAATCCGTCCTGACCATAGATCATCGCCGACAGGATCTGCGTGACGAGGTTTTTGGCCACTTCATCATTTGGTTCAGCCCGACCATAGATATAGGCAAAACCGTTGCGCGCCTGCGTTACGTAGTTGCGCAGCTCTTCCTTCTTGGCCTCGATCAGACGGCGTTCCAGGGCCTCGATCTCGCGCTCGGCGGTGGCGCGCGCTTGATAGGCGACCAACACGGCAATTGCCGCAACAGCGACGACCAATGGTATGGCCGCAACCAACGACAATTTCTGCGCATAAGTCAGCGAAACCAGGTTTCTAAGTCTGTGCATGGTCGAATCGATACGCAAGTGGCAGCAAAAATGCAAAAAGATTGAACATTTCCGTACCCAAAGGACGTCAAAAGCCCGGATGAACTTGAACTCATCCAAGGTTTTCCCGCCAAAAATGGTCAGAAACCCGGCTTTCTACGCAGTAGTAGGTATTCCCATTCAAAACTCTGTCATTAGTCTGACGCGCACTGAATGCGACAGGTCCGGCTGTGCCGGATGATGACTATGAAGGGGAGGAACACTCATATGGATCGTCGTTCATTTCTGAAAAAATCCGCGCTGGGCGGATCGGCAGCTGCAGCAACCGCACTGGCGGCACCGGCCTACGCTCAGGGCCAGCGTACCCTGACCATGGTGACCTCGTGGGGTCGCGGTCTGGCGGGCGTGTTTGACAGCGCGCAGCGCTGTGCCGACAGCATCAACGCGATGTCGGACGGAAGCCTGAATGTTGAGATCAAGGCCGCTGGTGAGCTGGTTGGCGCGTTTGAGGTTTTTGACGCGGTGTCGTCCGGTCAGGCCGATATGTACCACGCGGCGGACTATTACTTTGTGGGTCAGCACCCGGGCTATGCCTTCTTCACTGCTGTTCCGTTCGGCATGACCGCGCAGGAACTGGTGAACTGGTATTACCACGATGGCGGCATGGAGCTGCATGACGAGCTGGGTTCGATCTTTGGCCTCAAGTCTTTCCTGGCCGGGAACACCGGCGCGCAGGCGGGTGGCTGGTACTCGAAAGAGATCAACAGCCCCGAAGATTTCCAGGGCCTGAAGTTCCGTATGCCGGGCCTGGGTGGCCAGGCGCTGGGTAAGCTGGGCGCGTCGGTTCAGAACATTCCGGGTTCGGAAGTGTATCAGGCGCTGTCTTCGGGTGCGATTGACGGAACCGAGTGGATCGGTCCCTGGGCTGACGAAAAAGCAGGCTTCCAGGAAATCACCAAGACCTACTATACTGCGGGCTTCCATGAGCCAGGCGCGGGTCTGTCGCTGGCCACAAACCGTGACGTCTTTGACGAACTGACACCTGCACAGCAGAAGATCATCGAGATCGCAGCGGCCGAAGCGCACCAGTGGAATCTGGCGCAGTTCCTGGCCAATAACGGTGCAGCCCTGCAGCGTCTGCAGTCGGGCGGCGTGAAGGTCATGGAGTTCCCGGACAGCGTTTGGGATGCATTTGGCCAGGCGTCGCAAGAGGTTCTGGACGAGAACATGGGCGACGAGCTGTTTAAGAAAATCCACGACAGCGCAATGGCGTCTATGGCGGCTTCGTCTGCTTGGATCAACCTGTCGTCGGGTGCCTACACCGCTCAGCGCGACCGCGTTCGCGGCTAAATTCGAGCCAAATGAGCAAACGGTTTCCCCGCATCAGCGGGGAAGCCTTTCCTGTTGCATATGCGCGGACCCATCATGCCGCTATAATCAGCAATGCAACTGACGAGACCCGGGGACAACATGCAGGACGACAACGGTATTTCGTTTTTCGGCGCCCTGTGGAATGGACTGATCTGGTTCATTCAGAACATTGCCGAAGCCTTCTATAATTTCGGATACGCTATCACGCATCCGCAGCTCTGGCTGAACTGGTCCGACAAAGAGGCGATCATGCGCTTTGTCTACTACGGAGGCTCGGTCGAGTTCTTCTTCGTGGTTTTCACCTTCTTTCTGGTTCTGACCGCGATCGGGCTCTACTACCGGAACTTTATGTGGGCCATCGTGCGCGGGCTGGAGGGGTTTGCAAACACCACCGGCCGTTTCTTTGCGTGGGCAGGTCTGCTGATGGTGATCCAGCAGATCGTGATTGTCTTCATGCAGCGGGTGTTTACGCGCCCTGATATGTCGTTCGGCTTGGGGATCCCGTTCCAGATGGACATCAGCTGGTTTGCGGAAGAACTGAAACTTTACAATGCCATGGTGGTTTGTCTGTGCTGTACCTACACATTTGTGCAGGGCGGGCATGTGCGCGTTGACCTGATCTACGCCGGCATCAGCCACCGCGCCAAGCGCGTGGTTGATATGTTAGGCGCGGTGTTGTTCATGATGCCCATGGCTGTGCTGACCTGGATGTATGGTTGGTACTTCATGTGGCGGCACCTGATCGTGCCGAAACCTTCGGCCAGTGACACGCTGGATCGTCTGGTGGCCAAGTCCCGCGCGCTGCGCTGGAATGTGGAGACCATCGGGTTCAGCCCCAATGGCTTTAACGCATACTTCCTGTTCAAGATCCTTCTGGTTGCCTTTGCGGCCATGGTGTTCCTGCATGCCATCGCATTCCTGTACCGGTCGTATCTTGAGTATGTGGAAGGGCCGGAAAGCACCGGAAAATACCTCGACAAGGACAGCCTTGGTGAGGGTGAAGAAGCCTATGAAGGCGCGCATTAAGGACGGAGAACCAGACAATGCTATTCGGACTTGATGGCGTCGAGATAGGCCTCATTATCGTATTCTTCTGCCTCTTCGGAGGCATTCTTTCCGGGTTTCCGGTGGCTTTTGCCATCGGTGGGGCCGGGGTCATTTCTTTCGGGATCATCGCTGCGCTCGACAGTGCGGGTCTGTTGATCCACCAGGCGATAGACACGGGCTCGCAAGCCTATCGGGATATCGTGAACTCGGGGGTGAAACCCGACACGATATCCGTGTTCCGATACCCTGATTTGCCAAGGATCGCCGAACCGGTCTTTGTGCAAGGCTGGGAAACGGCGCTGGATCGCAACGTCTCCTTCATCGTGAACCGAATGAACGAACGCGTTCTGGCGGGTCAGTCCATCGAGACGCTGTTGGCCGTGCTGATGTTCGTTCTAATGGGTATTACGCTGGAACGCTCAAAGATTGCCAACGACCTGCTGACCACGATGGCGCGTGTCTTTGGCCCGCTGCCGGGCGGTCTGGCCGTATCGATCGTGGTTGTGGGTGCTTTCCTTGCCGCGTCGACCGGGATTGTGGGCGCGACGGTTGTGACCATGGGCCTTTTGGCACTGCCGACCATGCTGCGAAACAACTATGCGCCCGAACTGGCAACCGGTGTCATCGCTGCATCGGGTACGCTGGGGCAGATCATCCCACCGTCGATTGTAATTGTTTTGCTGGGTACTCTGGCCGGGGACTTGTATTCGACCGCACAGGAAACGCGCGCAATTGAGGCGGGGTGTACTGATGCTTTGACCTTCCTGGGCGAGCCTGCTGTTGTTTCTGTCGGGACGCTCTTCCAAGCGGCCTTGTTGCCGGGGATCATGCTGGCCTTGCTCTATGCGCTTTATGCCTTTGGCTATGCGTTACTGAACCCGCACAAAGCACCGGCGGTGGAAATTTCAGGCGGGTCAGGCGAGACAATCACCCGGTCCGAGGGACTGACCTGGCTGCTGGGCGCTCCGGCTGCTCTGATTGTCGGGGCAGTTCTTCTGGGCAATGTCGGCGTGATTGGAAGTCAGAACATTGCGGTCTCAGCCTTCTCGGACGTTGGACAGAGTGCCTCGCTGCGCACGAACGTGTCAGAAGAATGCAAAGCCTCGATGATCGAGCTGCACGGTCAGTCAGCCTGGGATCAGGCTGTTGTCGAGCAGGAAGCAATCGATGCCGCAGGAGGTGTTGCGGATGCTCAACGCCTGAGTGAAGAGGAACTGGCGGCCGCACAGCAAGAGAAGATCGCCGCAGCGGCCCCGATTGGAACGGGCGTGGCAGTGACCATTGTTCTTTTGGGGCTGACACTGGTTCTGGGCCGCGGGATCGCGCCTTCGCGTTCACCGCAGCCGCTGATCCTGGGGGCAATTGGCCTGTTGCTTATGGCTTTGGTCGATATCCTTTTGATTTCGCCGACAACCTCTTCGGGGGCCACTTTCCTTCTGCTGGCTTTGCCATTTGCACTCGCCATCTACGGCTGCAAGGAAGCTGCCGCACGATGCGCCACCAACGATCTGATCCGCGTTGTGTTTCCTCCGTTGGTTCTGATCATCGCGGTGCTGGGGTCGATCTTGGGGGGCGTGACCAACCCGACACCGGCGGCTGCGCTGGGCGCGGGTGGTGCGATCATGCTGGCGGCGTATCGCAAACTTCAGGATCAGGGCCGGTCGGGCAAGGTGATCATCTGGGCAACCTTTGCCGTGATCATTGCCTTGCTGATGGGGGTTAACTTTGATCTGCGCATTTCGCAGGGCAGTGTTTCATTTGAAACTTGGGTTGCGTTTATCGTCGCTTACGGCGCTTACCTTTTTGCCCTGTTCGGCTTGATTTACGGCTGTTGGGTGCTGTTTTCGAGCGGTGTTCTGACGCCTGTTGTTCGCGAGACAGCCAAAGTAACCTCGATGGTCTTCACCATTCTGATCGGATCACAGTTACTGAACCTTGTGGTGATCTCGTTTGGAGGTGAGCACTATATCCAGCAGTTCCTGAAGAGCTTTGACAACGAGTTCACGGTCTTCCTGATCGTGATGCTGGTGCTGTTCATTCTGGGTTTTGTACTGGATTTCCTCGAGATCATCTACATCGTGATCCCCATTGTGGGGCCGGTGATTTATGGTGGATCTTTCGATCCGAAATGGGTGACGATCATGGTGGCTGTGAACCTGCAGACCTCGTTCCTGACGCCGCCCTTTGGCTTTGCGTTGTTCTACCTGAGGGGGGTCGCGCCAAAAGAGGTCACGACGGGTCATATCTATCGCGGGATCATACCGTTTGTGTTGATCCAGGTGGTCGGCATTGCGATCTTGTGGTTCTTCCCCTCGATCGTCACGATCGTCCCGGACCTGATCCCGAATTGATCCCGGTTACCAAAATGCAAAGGGGGCCTAATGGCCCCCTTTTCTTGTTTGTACCGGAGAAGGGGCCAGCCCCTTCTTGGCCTGCGGCCAATTCATCCCCGAGGTATTTTGGGCCAGATGAAGCTGCGGATCAGCTGAACTGGATCAGGTCCCACCGATTGTCGAAGGGATCGCGCCAGACGGCAACCTGGCCATAGGGTTCGGAACGTGGGGCCTCTTCGAATGTGACACCTTGCGCCAGCATGTCAGCATGATCGCGGTCGAAATCATCGGTTTGCAGGAAGAAACCCACACGACCGCCGGTTTGGTTGCCAATAGCGGCTTTTTGGTCGGGGCCGTCGGCTTTTGCAAGAAGAAGGGCGCTGCCTGTCGATCCGGGCGGGGCGACCAGTACCCAGCGTTTGCCGTCGCCGAGCGCGAGGTCTTGCAGGAGCTGGAACTTGAGCGTTTTGGTGTAGAATGAGATCGCGGTATCATAGTCGGGCACCACAAGGGCAACCGCATGCAGGGACTGCTTCATGGTGTGGTCAGCTTTTGGTAGGGTGGCGGTCAGGTAGCTGAATATTCGCTACTTGTTCGGCTATGGGCGCAGATGACAACGGGTGATGCGATGCATCGGAATAGGCACCTGGGTCTTTGATCTTTCGCCATTGCCCCTGAATATAGGCTTCAAGCCCTGTGAACTTGGCCTTGTAACCCATTTTGGGACTGCCGGGGACCCAGTAGCCTAAATAGATATAGGGAAGCCCGGCTTCTCGCGCGATTTCGATATGATCCAGGATCATGTAGGTGCCCAGAGAGTTCTGGGGTTGGTTGGGATCGTAGAAGGAATAGACCATACTCAGCCCGTCATCGAGCACATCGGTCAGGCTGACGGCGATGAGGTTGCCGGTTTCCGGGTCGGCATACTCCACAACGCGGCTGCGGATCGGGGTTTCTTCGATCATGGCGGCAAACTCGAACACATCCATATCGGCCATGCCCCCGTCGGCGTGCCGTGTGTCAAGATAACGGCGGAACAGCTCGTATTGTTCGTCCGTGGCCCAGGGTGACGTTGCGCGGCGTTGCAGATAGCCGTTGCGTTTGGCTGCGCGTTTCTGGCTTTTGGTGGCGCGAAAGGCCGACACATCGATCCGAGCGGACAGACAGGCCGCGCAATCGGTGCACGACGGGCGATAGAGAACATTCTGCGACCGACGAAACCCCTGTTGAGACAGGGAATTGTTCAACTGTTCCGCGCCTTCACCTTGAAGGGCTGTGAACAGTTTACGCTCCATCCTGCCGTCGAGATAAGGGCAGGGTTGCGGAGCGGTAACATAAAACTGTGGCGCTATTGGCAGCGTGTGTCGCATGAAGTTCCCATCTGGCCTCGGGACAGATGATAACAACCGTTCCCGAGACCGCCAAGTGATTCACGCAACTGGTTTTCACGCCCTTTGATTGATCATCACAGTCCCCAGGAAACTGTCGGTCAGGCCCTGACCGCGGGCGCTGGTCAGCATCATGATGACCGAAATGATTTGGATCACGAAAAACGCCATGCTGACGAAATAACCGGCAGTATGGGCGATGGCTTTGCCCATATCCATCCGCTCGCCGAATGCGTCACGCAGTTCGATGCCCATGAAGCGCATACCCAGCGTGGCTGAGCCGTTCGAGATGGTGATGACCCGATACGCAAAGCTGATCACTGCGTAAATCAGGGGCAGGAAAAACAGCCCCGCACCGAATGTCAGGAAGACAGGCACGATGCATAGCAGCGAGATGAAGGCGATATCGAACAGCCACGCGACAAAGCGCTTGGTCGCAACCGAGCTGTAGAATTCTGGTTGAGTATCCGGGTTGGGCAGGTGGTTCATTCGTCACGTCCGAAAGATAAGGTTGGTGCACCCTGACCCGAATAACCGGGGCAGGGCAAGGGCTATCAGGCAGGTGCGCCTGTGCCGTTTTCTTCGTGGTTTTCGCGGGCGCGTTCGTCCATGAACTGGTCGAATTCAGCCTTGTCTTTGGCTTCGCGAAGACGGCGCAGGAAAGCTTCAAAATCCTGCTGTTCGCGCTCCAGGCGGGCCAGAGTGTCAGCCTTGTAGGCGTCAAAGGCGCTGTTACCCGAAGACTTCATTGCGCTCATGTGGCTGTGCCAGGATTTGCGGCGACTGCAGGACTTGCTGAACATGCGTTTGCTCCAGATCATGTAGGCCAGAAGGGCAAGACCAACAGGCCAGAAGAAGATGAAACCAAGGACCATGGCGGCGATCCAGGCCCCTTTGCCTTTGTCATCCAGCCAGGCCTCAATTCGGTAAAGCCATCCCGGATTGGCGGGGACGGCGGGGTCGGACAGTGCAGTCATGAAAGCTCTCCAGGGTTGATGTAAACTGTTTTCACATTGTCTAGATGGGGGCGCCTTCGGGTGATACAAGGGGTAATGTGAAAAAGATTTACATTCCACTATACAGTTGATGGTGAATGTCTCTGACAGCAGGGTGCGGCCATGAATATGACTGAAAACAAAACGGCTCCTTCGCTGAATGACATTCTTGACCTGGAAAAGCAGGTCTGGACCGCGCTGGTTGAAGGAAATGCAAGCGCAGACCGCGCTTTGCTGAGTGCGGATTTTCTGGGAGTTTACCCAACCGGGTTTGCCAACCGAGACGATCACGTCGGTCAGTTTGCGGATGCGCCGACGATGGCAGAGTTTGATCTCAGTGATGCGCAGTTGCGTGTGCTGACACCTGACATTGTGTTGTTGTCCTATCGGGCCGATTACCAGAGACCGGGTGCTACCGAAGGCGACGCAATGCTGATTTCCTCGCTCTGGGAAAGGCGCAACGACGTTTGGGTCAACAGTTTCAGTCAGGATACACCCGTTCAGGACATCTGATCAGAATGCCCCATTGACGATGGCGCATGGCGATGCGCAGGGTGCGCGCATGACTGACGCACTTGCCATTACCCGACTTCCACGTGCTTTTGATCCGTCTCTGGGGGATGAAGCGCGGGCCCTGATGCCAGATTTGCCGCAGGAAATGGGTGAGCTCGTGGCGGGCACTGCCGGGTCCAGCCCTTATCTGAAAGGTCTGATCGAGCGTGAGAAAGGCTGGTTGCCTGAGGCATTGGAGCAGCCGGATCAGGCCCTAGCGAACGTTATGACTGCAGCGCGTGATCTGCCGCCCGATCAGTTGAAACCCGGCTTGCGTCAGGCCAAGCGACGTTTGGCGCTGCTTACCGCCTTGGCTGATATTGCAGGTGCGTGGCCGCTGGAAAAGGTCACGGCGGCCCTGTCGGATTTCGGAGCACTGGCCGCGGATGTTGCGGCCAAGGCCGAGATCGCTGCGTTGATCCGGCGCAAGAAACTGCCCGGAATGACTGAAGATGATGTCGAAAACGCAGCTGGGCTGGTCATTCTTGCGATGGGCAAGATGGGCGCGCATGAGTTGAATTACAGCTCGGACATTGATCTGATTGTTCTGTTTGATGAGACGCGGTTTGACCCAGATGATTTTTACGAAGCCCGGCAGGGCATGGTCCGGGCAACACGAAATTTCTGCGCCACGCTCAGTGATAAGACGGCAGACGGGTATGTGTTTCGGACCGATCTGAGGCTGCGCCCAGATCCCGCCGTGACCCCGGTTTGCATGGCGATGGAGGCGGCTGAACGATATTATGAAAGCCTTGGCCGTACCTGGGAACGGGCCGCCTATATCAAGGCGCGGCCCTGTTCCGGGGATTTGGGGGCGGGTCAAAGGTTCCTGGACAGCCTGCGCCCCTTTGTCTGGCGCCGCCATCTGGACTTTGCGGCCATTCAGGACGCCCATGATATGCGTCTGCGTATCCGCGAAAACAAAGGAACTGGTGGGTCTTTGTCCATCCCCGGCCACGACATGAAGCTGGGTCAGGGCGGCATCCGAGAGATTGAGTTTTTTACGCAAACCCGCCAACTGATCGCTGGTGGGCGTGATGCGGACCTGCGCGTGCGGGGGACTGTTCCGGGGCTGTCGGCGCTGGCGTCAAAAGGCTGGGTGCCAGAGGACGTGGCTGAGAAACTGACCGATCACTACCGGGCGCATCGCGAGGTCGAGCATCGTATTCAGATGATCCACGACGCGCAGACCCACAAGGTGCCAAATTCACCCGATGGGATCGAACGCGTTGCCTGTCTTATGGGGATCAGCAATGCAGAGTTGACACAAGACCTCATGCGCCGCCTGACCGAAGTGCATGAGTTGACCGAGGGGTTCTTTGCGCCGGGTCAATCACCGGCCTCTACGCCGGTGCAGAACGTCGAGTTTGACAAGAATATACTGGCGCGCTGGACGACATACCCGGCGCTGCGAAGCCAGCGGGGCGCGCGGATTTTCGAACGCCTGCGGCCCGAATTGCTTTCGCGCCTCGCCAAGACAGCCAAACCGGACGAGGCGCTTATGGCTTTAGACGGGTTTCTGGCGGGTCTTCCCGCCGGGGTGCAACTGTTTTCCTTGTTCGAAGCAAACCCGCATCTGATTGACCTCTTGGTCGATATTGTTGGCACATCCCATGCGCTTGCTTCGCACCTGTCACGTAATGCGTCTGTATTTGACGCGGTGATCGGCGGCAGTTTCTTTACCGATTGGCCGGGGCAAGAGGCGCTGCAGGGCGAACTGGCACAAGCCCTTTCGGAAGAAACGGATTATGAAACCCAACTCGATCTGGCGCGGCGCTGGTGCAAGGAATGGCATTTTCGCATTGGGGTGCATCATCTGCGCGGCCTTATTCACGGGGCGCAGGCCGGTCAGCAATATGCAGAGCTTGCTCAGTCGGTGATTGCAGCCGTACTTCCCTATGTCACCGAGAACTTTGCCCGCAAACATGGTCCCGCGCCCGGTCGTGGAGCCGCCATTTTGGGTATGGGTTCGCTTGGCGCGGGGCGTATTAATTCGCAGTCCGATCTGGACATGATCGTGATCTATGATCCGCAGGACGAAGAGATGTCAGACGGTCCGCGCCCATTGGCCACGCGCACCTATTACGCGCGCTTTACTCAGGCGCTGATCACTGCACTTTCGGCACCCATGTCACAAGGGCGCTTGTATGAGGTCGATATGCGGTTGCGCCCTTCAGGTAACCAGGGGCCGGTGGCAACAAGCTGGGCCAGCTTTACCAACTATCAGCAAAACGAAGCCTGGGTTTGGGAGCATTTGGCCCTGACCCGCGCGCATGTCGTCGCGGGTGACGCTGGGCTTGCCGAAGATATTGAATCCTTCCGGGCCGAATTCCTGTCGCGGCCAAGGGAACAGAGTAATGTGCTTCGCGAAGTCGCCGAAATGCGCGCGCGCCTTGCTGCCGCCAAGGCACCTGCGGGCATCTGGGATGCCAAGAACGGACCGGGGCGTCTGATGGACATCGAACTGATGGCCGAAACCGGCGCTTTGCTGGCAGGCTCGGCGCAGCGCGATGTATCATCGGGTCTGGATGGGGCCGTCGCAGCCGGATTGCTGAATGTCGCGCAGGCGCAATCGCTGAAAGACTGCTATGATTTATGCTGGTCCGTGCAATGTGCCGCCCGACTGCTGTCGGGCAAGGTCATCGAGGCCGACAAAATCGGCGAGGGCGGCGCGGCGTTTTTGTGCCGCGCGACCGGGTTCGAACATGTCGAGGCCCTACAGGCAGCATTGCAGGAAAGTTACACGACCGCAGCCGATCTGATCGGAGGCGTGATCAACGAGGGCGAAGATGGCGCGCAGCACTGATCCCAACGACCATAAGGGTCTGATCCGCGAAGCTTACCGCATTGAGGGCATTACCTTGCCCGAATGTCGCAGTATCTTTCTGGACTGGGCGCTCAGCCTGCCTGCCGATCGCGATCAGAATACAGCGCTGGCGGAATTGCACGCGGGTTATGTGGACCAAAACCCCGATCATCCCATGACACAGGTCCTGAGCGAGGGTCTTCAGGCGGCAAAGACCCCCAAGCGCCGAGGCGGATGGCGGTCTCGTAACCGCTAGGGCTTTTCCATCGGAGCGTTCATGACTATGAGGGCGCCATGACCCAATCTGCCGACCGCCCCCGTATCCGTCTGAAACCCAAAGCCAATGCGCGCGGCCTGCGTCATGGCTTCCCCTGGGTCTATGCCAACGACATCGTCACCGACCGCCGTACCCGTAAAATCCCTGCCGGTGCACTGGCCGTGCTTGAGGATGAAAAACGCGCGCCCGTCGCGCTGGTGGCGGTCAACCCCGAGTCCAAGATCATGTGCCGGGTGCTGGACCGTGATATTGACGCGCAGCTTGACACCGTGTGGTTCGAAACCCGCCTGCGGCGCGCCCTCGAGATGCGCGAACGCCTGTTTGACGCCCCGTACTACCGCCTGATCCATGCCGAGGCGGATGGCTTTCCCGGCGTGATCATCGACCGCTTTGGTGACGCCTGCGTCATCCAGCCGAACGCGGCCTGGGCCGAGGCACATCTGGACCTGCTGACCGATGCTTTGGTCAAGGTGACTGGCGTGATCACGGTGCTGAAAAACGCCTCAGGCCGCACACGTGGGCTGGAGGGGCTGGACGACGTCAACCAAACCCTGCGCGGCACCACACCCGATGCACCGCTGCCGGTGCCGATGAATGGTGCGACCTACATGGCCGATCTGACCGGCGGGCAGAAAACCGGCCTGTTCTATGACCAGCGTCCCAATCATGCCTTTGCCGCGCGGCTGGTACATTCGGGAGCGCACGTGTTGGACGTCTTCAGCCATGTGGGCGGCTTTGGTCTCGCCATGCTGGCAGGCGGTGCGGGGTTGGCGCTGTCTGTTGATGGCTCTGCCGCCGCACTGGAGTTGGCGGCAAAGGGCGCTGAGGCATCAGGCCTTGCTGACAAGTTCAAAACCCGGCAAGGCGACGCGTTCGACGTGTTGACCCAATTGGGGGAAGAAGGCGCGCAGTTCGACGTCGTGATCTGCGACCCACCCGCTTTTGCACCGTCGAAACAAGCACTTGATGTCGGTCTTCGCGCCTATGAACGGATCGCTCGACTGGCCGCACCTCTGGTCAAACCCGGCGGTTATCTGGGGCTGTGCTCATGTTCGCACGCTGCGGATCTGGGGCGGTTCCGCGATGCCTCATCCCGCGGGATTGGTCGGGCCGGACGGCAGGCGCAATTGATACACACCGGATTTGCGGGTCCAGATCACCCGCAACTGCCGCAACTGGCGGAAAGCGGTTACCTCAAAGCAGTGTTCTATCGCTTATGAAAGCCGTTCTCGACACCTGCGTGATCTACCCCACGGTGATGCGCGAGATGCTGTTGGGGGCTGCGCGTCTGGGTCATTTCACTCCGATCTGGTCTGCACGCATCCTCGAGGAATGGGCCCGCGCCGCCCGCAAACTTGGCCCAACGGGTGAGGCACAAGCCCGTGCCGAAATCTCACTGACACAAGCCAATTGGCCGGATGCCGAGCGCGCGCCGAACGAAGGGTTGCAAAACCGCCTTTGGCTGCCGGATGCCGCAGATATCCACGTGCTGGCGACTGCAATTGCGGCTTCCGCCGATGTAATCGTGACGGTGAACGCCAAGGATTTTCCCAAGAATATCCTGGCCGAAGAAGGCCTTGAGCGCCGTGACCCAGACAGCCTGCTTCACGGTTTCTGGCAAGCAGACGCAATCGGGATGAACGCACTCGCGGCTCAAGTCCTTGCCGAGGCTAACCGTCTTTCAGGTGATCAATGGACCTTGCGCACATTGATGAAAAAAGCCCGCCTTCCACGTTTGGGTAAAGCCCTTACCACGTAAAAGCGATCCTGCTTCATCTGGCTAAAAATACCTCGGAGAGCGCGAGAGGCTGGCCTCTCGCTGCGCGCCCTCAGCCACGCGCCCAACGCTGTTCAAGTTTTTCAAGGGCTGCAATCCGCTCATCCGTCTTGGGATGGCTCATCAACCACGCAGGAACGACCCCGGCGCGCTGCTGCGTCAGGTCCTCCAGCTTGTGAAACAGCGATTTTTGCGGTCCAATTCCGATACCGGCCTTGGTCAGCAAAGCAGCCGCATATTCATCGGCTTCATATTCATCTCCACGTGACAGACGTGAAGCGAATAGGGCGGTCAAAGCATTGGCAATCATCGCGCCGATGAACGGGATGAACCGGTTCAGTACCAATATCAACGCCGTCCGCATTGCGTTCTGACCGGAAAAATCAATCATCCGCCGCCGCGCATGTCCCAAGGCGACATGCCCCAGCTCATGTGCGATAACACTGGCCATTTCCTCGGCCGAGACCTCGCCATTGCGGAACTTCCGATAAAACCCGCGCGTAATGAAAATCCGACCGTCTGGGGCTGCAAGACCGTTCACCGGGTCGATCTCGTAGATAAAAACCGGCACCCGATCGATACCCAAAGCGGCCGCCAAACGGTCCGTCATGCGTTTCAATGCAGGGTCAGCCAGTTCCGTTGATTTCGCATCCAGTTCCCGATGGGTACGCCAGACGGAAATACGGTACATCACAAGACCATAGGCAATGGCCAGCAGGATCGGGGTGAAACGCAACATGGCTTAGATATGGGGCCGCAACGGCGTCAGGGCAATACAAACTTTACTGCAGTCAATAGAAGGATAAGGACAGGGCTGAGCTGCGCCTCGTGCCGTTTCATTCAGAAATGTGGTTGATATTCATAAACGTCAGAACATCACCGGCGCGAGGGGCCCGGATATCCAAAACAAACCCTTGATCCATCACCGCTTGAAACACCCGGGCCAGACCTTTTTGGCCATAAATCCCAGGATGGACCTCGATGACAAGGTGGGACACAGAACGCAGGTCGCACTGTTGGAACAGGTCTGCCTCACCACCTTCAATGTCACATATGATCAGTGTCGGGGCAAATTTTGCGACAATGTCATTGAAGTCCAAAATCGGCACTTCGACTTTTTCGGTATAGGCTCTTTCCTCGCCACTCAGGGATGAGGCCCAGAAATTCTTGCGGATATAGAAATCGACAGTGTTGCCATCATTTGTTTGCCCAAGGATGCCATGAAGACATTCGGCTTTGTCGGACACATCGTTTTCTTCAAAGGTTGCTTGTATCACGTCGATCAGGGCCGGGTTTGCTTCGACCGAAACAACTTTGTCGACACCCTCGATCTGGGCGATCTTTGTGGACAAAAAACCGACCCCGGCTCCGATATCCAGAATCCGCTCGCCTTGTTCGATGCACCGTTCGGCATGGCGCAACTCGGCTGTTTCGTAACGTCCCAGCCTCATGGATCTCAGAATTCTGCGGGTGAACAAACCGGGCTTTTTGTGAATTCTGACGCCGCGATAACAGACCGAGCCACCGTCTTCAGCGAATTCTGTTGCCATGTGCGAACCTCAAGTCTAGCGTGGATGAGCGTGTGCCCCGAAACCCGGGCGGGAATGCCACTTTTCCAGATGCACCTTAGACTGTGCCTCAAGGTGATAGAACCTTAAATTCCAGCCTATTGCAGTGCAACAATCAGTGGCACGCGTTTTTTCTTTCATTTTCGGGGAACGACCTACCGCGTCAGTTCCCGCATGCCCTGTTCCAGTCCGGCAAGTGTCATGGGCACCATGCGATCTTCGAAGATCTCTTGGATCATGCCGATTGAATGGGTGTATTCCCAATACTTCTCGGGCACCGGATTGATCCAGAGGTTGGATGTCCATTGGTCCCGCGCGCGTTGTAGCCAGACTTGTCCGGCTTCCTGGTTCCAATGTTCATTGGCACCGCCGGGATAGGCGATTTCGTACGGGCTCATCGAGGCGTCGCCAACAAAGATACACTTATAGTCGCCACCATAAGTGCGCAGAACTTCGTGGGTGGGGGTTTGTTGATCCCAGCGACGGCGGTTGTCGCGCCAAACACCTTCATAAAGGCAGTTGTGAAAGTAGTAGTATTCCAGATGCTTGAATTCAGTACGGGCGGCGGAAAACAGTTCCTCGACCACTTTGATATGCGGGTCCATTGATCCGCCCACGTCCAGAAACAACAGCACCTTGACCGCGTTGTGACGCTCGGGGCGGGTCTTGACGTCGAGATAGCCGTGTTCAGCCGTGGCGCGGATGGTGCCGTCCAGATCCAGCTCTTCAGCCGCCCCTTCACGGGCCCAGCGGCGCAAACGCTTCAAGGCGACCTTGATGTTGCGGGTGCCCAGTTCAACTGTGTCGTCTAAGTTCTTGAATTCCCGCTTGTCCCAGACTTTGACGGCGCGCTGATGGCGGCTTTCCTTTTGACCGATGCGCACGCCTTCCGGGTTGTACCCATACGCCCCAAACGGAGAGGTTCCGGCCGTGCCGATCCACTTGTTGCCACCCTGATGACGGCCTTGTTGTTCCTTCAGACGCTCGCGCAGGGTTGCCATCAGCTTGTCGAACCCGCCAAGCGCTTCGATTTCGGCCTTTTCTTCGTCCGACAGGTGCTTTTCAGCCATCTTGGCCAGCCAATCGGCGGGGATATCGACAGCTTCCAGAACCTGATCGAAACTGATTTCGTTCAGTCCTTCGAAACTGGCTGCAAAAGCACGGTCGAATTTGTCGATGTTGCGCTCATCCTTCACCATCGACACGCGGGCGAGATAGTAGAACGCTTCGACATCATAGGTGGCCAAGCCCTTCTTCATACCCTCCAGAAAGGTCAGATACTCCCGAAGTGAGACCGGGATGCCTGCTTTGCGGAGGTTTTCGAAAAAGGGCAAAAACATCGCGTCACGCCACCATGCGCACCAGAATCAATGAGATTATCAGCCCAAGAAGCGCAAATGCGATCCCGTAGCCAGCAGCATACTGCGCCATGTCAGCCCCGTTGCCATTGCGTTTTTTTGCGGTCAAAGCGCCCAGGATCGCCCCTAGGATCGCCATTCCCAAAACTACCACCATGTGTGTTTCACCCGTCTGTCCTGCTGCCCGAGCTCCGCTGGCCTGCGCTTTCAACCAAAGACTGGGCCACCAGTTGCGAACCAAACCCGTATCGCGCCCAACCAATGCTGTCCAGCCTGACCGAACGGGCCTGCTGAAGCTGTCCGGCCTGTCTCAAGGCTTCAGACTTCAACAGCAGCAATGTGGCCAGAATCGAGGCATTCTCGGCCCTGGTCATCACGTTGATGGCATTGTTAAGCTCGGGCAAAACACGCGGTCCCTGATCCTGGGCCAGCGCAAATGCGGCAGTTTGAGTGGTCACATAGGCTTGATGAACCTCGGTGCCAGGCGTCGCCTTCAGAAATTGCTGGGCAATCTGAAACTGTCTAAGCGCTTCGTTTGGGTTGCGGAACTGTTCCATCCGGCCAAGCAGATAGTGGGGATAAGCGCGACGGTGATCCGTCCATCTCAATTGCTGACCAATGCGGGCGGCCTTCTTGGCGGCGCGCATTTGCCGCGGTGATCCCGGCCCGGGACCCAGCGATTTTTGAATGGCGTCTACCCATTCACGGGGTGTCTCGGTAGCGGGTTGAACGACCAGCCGGTCGCCACGCGGGTTCAGGCGGCTCAGCACGCCGGGGATCACGGATTTCACCTGTTCCTGGCTCATGCCTGTACGCAGATCTGGCGCATAGGTGGCGCGCAGTATCAGCATGTCAAACCCGGTTAGAACGGTGTGAATATTGTCGTCGTTGAACACCGAATCCGGCAAATGATAGAGGTCATTCAGAGGGCCCAGCGCCTGCGCCAACTCCTCATGAAGGCAATCACGTATTTCCTGAGGGCTGACATCATAAGGAATGAATATCCCTAGCCTTTCGCGTCGGCGTAGCTCGGTCCAACTGCTTTTGGCCTTGCGGCGGTCACGGCGGTATTCGTCCAAGCTTGAGGCATTCGGTACCACGAAACACGCGGCGTTGGGCAGAATCCGCAGGATATCTTCCTGACTGACCGCCTCGATCGTGATATTGGCCTGACCGTCTTGGATCTGCCGAATATTGATCCCGGCTTCACGTTTCAAACGGTTCAGCAGGCGCGTCAGATCCTGTTGCATACTGGCGGTCGGCGCCCCGGTCAGCCGTACTGTGACCGGTGTTTCAAACCGGGTAAACACCGGCAGGGCAGCGCCGCTTTCCAGCGCGAAGTGCAGCGACACAAAATCCTCGGCGATGTTCTTGTTGGATCGGGCGGGTGGCCATGGACGGGGAGCGCCGAAGGATTTGGTGGGTGGCAGAGCCGCCTCAACCGAGCGGATCTCGTCGGATACCGGAACGGTTTGAATAGGTTCAACCGATGTGCAACCCGCCGCAAACAACGCTACAACAAGAGCGGACCAACGCATCATGAGCGGGAATACTTGATGAACGGTGTGACCGTTCCGATGCGGTCATAAAGTTGCCGCGCGGTTTGGTTGAACTCCTGCGTCAGCCAATAAACCGACGGCGCACCTTCCCGGTCGGCCTCGTCGTAAACCGCCTGGATCAGTGCTCGGCCCACGCCTGTGCCACGGGCTTCGGGTCGGGAAAAAAGGTCTTGCAGGTAGCAGACCTTTTCGATCTTCCAGGCATGACGGTGAAACAGGTAATGCGTCAGCCCGACCAGATTGCCATCCTGCTCGGCGACAAAACAGGAAAAATCCTGCGGATCACCGCCCAACAGTCTTGAAAACGTCGTCTCGTAGATTTCTGCGGGCAGTGCGGTTTCATAAAACGCCAGATAGTCCCGCCACATGTCAGCCCACTGATCCTTGTCTTCGGCGCGAAGGGGGCGGATTTTCAGTGTGTTCGCCAAGCGATCTGTCCAATTCTGTGAGGTTGATCCGGTCACTCCTGCGATGCTGACACCCGGGGTGAAGCAACGCAAGCCAAGATCACCAATTTGTTCAGGATTAAGCTACCGTTTGCCGCGCGCCATGAAGGCCAGCCGTTCGAACAAATGCACATCCTGTTCATTTTTAAGCAATGCGCCATGCAGCTTCGGCAGGGCATTGGCCCCATCGCGCTTGAGGTCCTCGGCGGTCAGGTCTTCGGCCAGCAGCAGTTTCAGCCAGTCCAGAACCTCGGAGGTCGAAGGCTTTTTCTTCAAGCCCTGTGTCTCGCGGATTTCATAAAACTGGGTCAATGCGGTGGTCAAAAGCGCGTCCTTGATACCTGGGTGGTGCACTTCGACAATGCGGCGCATTGTGGTCTCATCAGGGAAGCGGATGTAGTGAAAGAAACACCGGCGCAGAAATGCGTCGGGCAGTTCCTTTTCGTTGTTCGACGTGATGATCACGATGGGGCGGTTCTTGGCCCGGATCGTGTCGCCGGTCTCGTAGACATGGAACTCCATCTTATCGAGTTCCTGTAAAAGGTCGTTGGGAAATTCGATGTCCGCCTTGTCGATCTCATCGATCAGAAGAACAACTTTTTCATCGGCCTCAAACGCCTGCCACAGCTTACCCTTGCGGATATAGTTTGACACGTCATGCACGCGCTCTTCGCCAAGCTGGCTGTCGCGCAGGCGGCTGACCGCGTCGTATTCGTAAAGGCCCTGTTGCGCGCGTGTCGTTGATTTCACGTTCCACTCGATCATCCGCAGACCCAGTGCACCGGCGACCTGTTTGGCCAGTTCGGTCTTGCCGGTTCCGGGTTCCCCTTTGACCAACAGAGGGCGCTCGAGTGTGACGGCGGCGTTCACGGCAATGGTCAGATCGTCTGTGGCGACATATTCGGCTGTACCTTGAAAACGTGCTGTCATGGGCCTCTCGTGTGGTTGTGCGGTATGGTCGGGCAAACTGTGTTTTCCGGGTTACAGAGCGGCAAGGTTTTTGACAACCCGCGTCCCTGCGTCGGTCAACAGGAATTTTACTGCGTCTCCAAGCGCTTTTGATTGATTCGTCCGTCGCCGACACCGGCGCATCACGCGACGTGCCTCAAAAAAGCCTGCTGAATTTCATATAAAAACAAGGTTTTCCTGATGGTTGTCTCATATTTAGACAAATCCGCGCGGGCGACTGTTGATGCAACGTTTGTGTAGTGACATTCCACGGCCCGTCGGCTAAACGCTGCGCAGAAGGGAGAGCCAAATGTCAGGTGAAACAACCGCGACCGACGTTTCTGGCCATACCGAGGGAGCAAATATGAAGCAGGAAGTTTTTCTGCCGGAGGACTACCGTCCGGCCGAAGATGAACCTTTCATGAATGATCGTCAGCTTGAGTATTTTCGTCGCAAGCTGCTGGATTGGAAGACAGAACTATTGGCAGGCAGCCGCGACACGATCGAAGGTTTGCAGGACAATACCCGTAACATTCCGGACGTCGCAGACCGCGCAAGCGAGGAAACCGACCGTGCACTTGAACTGCGCACGCGGGATCGTCAGCGTAAGCTGGTCGCCAAGATCGACTCGGCCCTGCGCCGTATCGAAGAGGGCGAATACGGGTATTGTGAAAAGACCGGCGATCCGATTTCGCTGAAACGTCTGGACGCGCGTCCGATTGCCACCATGACGCTTGAGGCACAGGAACGCCACGAGCGCCGCGAAAAGGTCCACCGCGACGATTGATCGCCGGATTTTGGGTAAAATCTTAAGCGCCGGGGCCTGTGGCTCCGGCGTTTTTGCGTTATGGCGGGGACATGAATATCCACGGTTTGAATTTCTGCGTTATTGGTGGGGGCATCGGCGGCCTGGCTGCCGCGCTTGCATTGCAAGTCAGGGGCGCACAGGTCACTGTGCTCGAACAGGCTAGCGAACTGACCGAAGTTGGCGCTGGCCTGCAAATCAGCGCCAACGGCATGGCTGTGCTGAGGGCTCTTGGCGTTGCAAAAGGCAAGCCCGCGTTCGCCCAGAAATCGTTTGGTACGGTGCTGCGTGATTACCGCAAGGGGCGGGTGATCAGCCGCGTACCCAGTCCCGCCGCCGGACTAACTTATTACTACCACCGCGCTGACCTGCTTGATTTGCTGCATAAAGCCGCCCTGCGTGCAGGGGTGGAGTTGCGTCTGGAATCGCGCGTCACCGAAGTGCTCAAACACCCCGGAGAGGCCGAGATTGTTCTGGAAAGCGGCGAAAGACTTCGGGCTGAATGTGCCATTGCGGCAGATGGGGGGCGCAGTGTGATCCGGCCGATCCTCAACGGCCTCGAAACACCCGCGTTCACCCATCAAGTTGCATGGCGGGCCACGATTCCGTGGAGACATTCTGACCAGACGCCGCGTGCCGCGCTGACCATGGGGCCCAGACGTCACGTGGTGACTTATCCTCTGCGCGATCAGAATCAGATGAACATCGTTGCGGTCGAAGAACGATCAGACTGGCACGAGGAGGGATGGCGTCAGGAAGGAAATCCAGACGACTTGCGCGCGCGGTTTGCGGATTTCGGTGGGGAAGTTGGCACGATTCTGGCGCAGGTCGAACAGGTCAATATTTGGGCTTTGTTCCTGCGACCGGTTGCCGAGAAATGGCAAAACGGTCGCATCGTCTTGCTGGGGGATGCGGCACATCCGACGTTGCCCTTCATGGCGCAAGGGGCCTGTTTGGCGTTGGAGGATGCTTGGTGCCTTGCCCGCGCATTCGAATTGGCGTCCGGGATCGTTAAGGCTTTGGCTGCTTATGAAAGTGCCCGAAAACCGCGAGCTCGCAAAGTCGTAGCAGCCGCAGGGTCAAATGCTCGTAACTTTCACCTGAGCGGCCCGATGCGTCTGGCTGCTCAGGCCGCCTTGATGGCGCTAGGTCCAAAGCTGGCGCAGCGATACGAGTGGATATACAGCTACGATCCGACGGTTTGAGAGTTTACAGATCTAGATCAACCCAAACCGGCACGTGGTCTGAAGGTTTTTCATGTCCCCGGATTTCAAAGTCGATACGGCAATCGCGCATCAGATCGGCAGCCTGAGGGGTCAACAGGAAATGGTCGATCCGAATGCCGTCATTCCGGTTCCAGGCACCGGCCTGGTAGTCCCAGAATGAATAATGTCCGGGGCCTTGTGTCGTGGCCCGGAACGCCTCGGTGAATCCAAGATTCATGACTTTGCGAAATGCTGCGCGGCTTTCGGGCCGGAACAGCGCGTCCTCTCGCCATGCCTCAGGACGTTTGGCATCTTCGGCCTGCGGGATGATATTGTAGTCGCCCGCCATGAGTGCCGGCTCTTCACTGTCCATCAGATCACGCGCGCGCTGGTACAGTCTTTCCATCCAAGCCAGCTTATAGTCGTATTTCGGGCCAGGTACCGGGTTGCCATTTGGTAGGTACAGACCGCAGATTCGCAGAGCTTTTTTGCCGATGACTGTCGCCTCGATCCAGCGTGCTTGTTCATCATGGTCATCCCCCGGCAGACCGCGCGAGACATCTTCCAACGGCAGCTTCGACAGGATGGCCACGCCGTTGAAGCTCTTTTGCCCATGGGTTTCCACGTTGTATCCACGCTCTTCAAACATCTCGCGTGGAAAATTTTCATCGATGGATTTGATTTCCTGCAAAAGAACGACGTCGGGTTGCGCGTCATCCAGCCACCGGGGAAGGGCCTCGGCCCGCGCTTTGATGCCGTTGATGTTGAATGTGGCGATTTTCATGCGCGATCCTCCGAAGCCATTGGCAACCTATCGCTCAGAATGAACCCAGCGGCAAGGTGGAGGGCAGGTTTGCGAGGCTCTGCCTCGCGCTCCGAGGTATTTTCAGCCAGATGAAGAAACGGATTCTTAACCAACTCGATCAATGCTGCTGAAGCGGTACAGGCGGAGGCGCCGATGACCGCGCCGTGTGAAGCTCTCTGATCGTTTGGTCAGAGAGCGGATCCCTGCTGCATCTGGCTAGGAATACCTTGGGGGTGTGGGGGCAAAGCCCCCACCGGTTTCACATCGAAAAAGACGTGCCGCATCCGCAGGAGGATGTCGCGTTTGGATTGTCGATCACAAAACGCGCGCCGATCAGCTCTTGTGTGAAATCAATGACTGCGTTCTCAAGGAAAGGTAGCGAGATCGCATCAACGATAACTTTCTGGCCTTTGCCTTCAAGGATCAGGTCATCCTCTCTTGGGGTGTCCAACGCGATTTCGTATTGAAAGCCCGAGCAACCGCCGCCTTCCACTGCAACACGCAGGGCCTGACCCTGGTCTGCGGCGCCAATCTCGGCCAGACGCTCAAAGGCGCGTTCAGTGACTGTTGGGGGCAGATTCATGCCGCTCTCCAAAGGTTTATTTCCTTAGCGCCCTACAATATATGGAACCCAAGGACAGGCGACAAGGACTAGACCTTTGGTCAGAGCGAGTTTTGCCTCGGATCCGGTGCGCGCAAGAGGGCGGCTGGTGCCTGAGGACGAGAGCAGTTTCCGGTCATGCTTTCAGCGCGACCGGGACAGGATCATTCATGCCAGTGCCTTTCGGCGGCTCAAACATAAGACGCAAGTCTTTGTTGAGCATGAGGGCGACAGCTATCGCACCCGTCTGACCCATTCCATCGAAGTGGCTCAGGTGGCGCGAACCATCGCCGGGGCGTTGGATCTGAACCCCGAACTGACCGAGGCTGTGGCTCTGGCCCATGACCTCGGCCACACGCCATTTGGTCATACTGGTGAAGACGCCTTGCACGCCTTGATGGAGCCTTATGGTGGTTTTGACCACAATGCACAGGCCATTCGGATTGTGACCAGGTTAGAGCGTCATTACGCTGAGTTCGACGGCTGCAACCTGACATGGGAATGTCTGGAAGGGATCGCCAAACATAACGGCCCGGTTGTGGGTGATTTGCCCTGGGCGTTGGCCGAATGCAATCGGGGCTTTGACCTTGAACTCCACACCCATGCCAGTGCAGAGGCGCAGGTAGCGGCGCTATCTGACGATATTGCGTACAACAATCATGATCTTCTGGACGGGTTGCGCGCAGGGCTTTTTGAAGATGATGACCTGCGCAATCTTCCCATTGTAGGGGCTTGTTATGCGGATGTAGACGCAAAGTACCCGAAGCTGGACCTGTATCGCAGGCGTCACGAAGCGCTACGGCGGGTGTTTGGCGTTATGGTTTCTGATGTAATCAACTCCTCCCGTGAGTTGATTGAAAATTCGGGGGCGCAGTCTGTCGAGGATATCCGCCATCTTGGCTATCCCGTCATACAGTTTTCAAATGGGGTTTGGGCGCAGCTTCGTGAAATCCGGGCGTTTCTGTTCACTCGGATGTATCGTGCGCCCAGTGTCATGAAGGTACGGGCCGAAGTCGCAACGATTGTAGAAGACCTGTTCCCTATTTATCTGAATGACCCGAAACAGATGCCTGCGCGCTGGCACAATGACATTGAAGCTGCCAAGGATGAGACCGCTTTGGCACGTATTGTTTCGGACTACATTGCGGGTATGACTGACCGGTTTGCTCTGCAGGATCACGCCCGGCTGACAGGCTGATCACTTCACAGCGATGTAAGCGATGCCCCAGACTTGCTGACCCGCTTGTTTCGTCGATTGATCAGCGTCGTCTGTTGGCGGGAATACGATCATCGTGGGGCCATACCCTCCGATCCCTATAGGTGAACCAACAGCGTGCGTGGTGATGGTTGGTTTGTCGGTGTCAATACTGTCCCAAGCGATTTCGGCCTGATACCCTTCTAACGCCATGGGAAGTGCTGTTTTACCTTCCGCACCGGCCATGATCATGACCTCGAAAAGAAAGGGCCCTGAAAACGCATAGTCCCGCTGGTTGCCCCGTGGGCCGTCGGGGATCGTGATCTCAAACTGTTCCAAGGCGTCCATTGACCTTGCCGTGCTGCGTGGTAAACCGCCGGACAAGCAAAAGGACATCCGAAATGAACCTGTTTTCCGAGATCCGCGGCCTTGTATTGGACGCGCTGGCACAGATGCAGTCCGAAGGCGCGCTGCCGGAAGGGCTGAGCTTTGACAACGTGGCTGTCGAACCCCCGCGTGATGCAGCGCATGGCGACATGGCGACCAATGCGGCGATGGTGCTGGCGAAACCGGCCAAGATGAAGCCGCGCGATATTGCCGATGTGCTGGCTGGCAAACTGGCTGCGGATAACCGGATCACCAGCGCCGAGGTTGCCGGACCGGGCTTCCTGAACCTGCGCCTTGCGTCCGCAGTCTGGCAAGGTGTGCTAACGGCGGTGCTGGAGAAGGGCACCGACTATGGCCGTTCGACCATGGGGCAGGGACAAAAGGTCAATGTCGAGTATGTCTCGGCCAACCCGACCGGTCCGCTGCATGTGGGACATACGCGGGGGGCCGTGTTCGGAGATGCTTTGGCAAGCTTGCTGGCCTATTCCGGCCATGATGTGACCCGCGAATACTACATCAACGATGGCGGCGCGCAGGTGGATGTACTGGCGCGCTCGGCTTATGAGCGCTATCGCGAAGCTAATGGCCTGAGCCCCGAGATCGCTGAAGGCCTGTATCCCGGCGATTACCTGATCCCGATCGGTGAGGCGCTGAAAGAGAAATACGGCGACAGCCTGATCGACAAGCCTGAAAGCGAATGGCTGGAAGATCTGCGCAACTTCGCCACGGATGCGATGATGGACCTGATCCGTGCTGACCTGAAGGCGCTGGGCGTTGAGATGGACGTGTTCTTCTCGGAAAAGTCGCTCTATGGCACAGGCCGGATCGAAGCGGCGCTGCAATCGCTGACCGACAAGGGCCTGATCTATGAGGGCGTGCTTGAGCCGCCGAAGGGCAAGAAGCCCGAGGATTGGGAGCCGCGTGAACAGACCCTGTTCAAATCGACCGAGCACGGCGATGATGTGGACCGCCCGGTCAAGAAATCGGATGGGTCGTGGACCTATTTCGCGCCCGACATCGCCTATCACTATGACAAGGTCAGCCGTGGCTTTGACGCGCTGATCGATGTGTTCGGGGCCGATCATGGCGGCTATGTCAAACGGATGAAGGCAGCGGTGTCGGCTCTGTCTGATGGAAAGGTGCCGCTGGATATCAAGCTGACGCAGTTGGTGAAGCTGTGGAAGAACGGCGAACCGTTCAAGATGTCCAAGCGCGCCGGGAACTTTGTCACTTTGCGCGATGTGGTCGATCAGGTTGGGCCGGATGTGACCCGTTTCGTGATGCTGACCCGCAAGAACGATGCGCCCTTGGATTTCGATTTCGACAAGGTGTTGGAACAAAGCCGTGAGAACCCAGTGTTCTATGTGCAATACGCTCATGCCCGTGTGATGAGCGTTCTGCGCCGTGCTGCTGAGGCCGGGATTGCCGCAGATGACGCGACCCTCTCCGGTGCTGATCTGAGCAAGAACGACCATGCCTCGGAACTGACCGTTGCCAAAAAGCTGGCCGAATGGCCGCGTCTGGTGGAAATCGCCGCGCGCACCAATGAACCGCACCGCGTTGCTTTCTATCTCTATGAACTTGCAGGGGATTTCCACGCGCTGTGGAACAAGGGCAATGACGAAACCCAGTTGCGCTTTATCCAGGATGGCGATGTTGCCACAAGCCAGTCGAAAATCGCATTGGCCCGTGCCGTTTCTGTTGTGATTTCAGCGGGCTTGGGTATTCTTGGCGTTACTCCGGCGCAGGAGATGCGGTAACAAATATCGCCCGAACCGCCGGTACGAGGTAGGCAAGAAATGACCCGCGCGCCTTATTTTCAGGTGCGAAACGGGCAGTGAGGCGGACATGGCGAGTTACGATTACTCGGGGCAGCAAAGCCCCGAGCAGATGCATTACCCGAATCAAGCGTACTCTGAGGATGCGTATGATTACCCCGACGATATGCAAGATTATGACGCACCGCGCGGCACGTATGGGCTGGGCCGGGTCGTAAACGTTCTTGGGGCCGTCGCCTCATTGGCGTTGGTCGCTGGTGTAGGAGTATGGGGCTATCAACTGGTCATGCGGGATGTGAGCGGCGTGCCCGTGGTACGTGCCGCCGAAGGTCCAATGCGCGTCCAACCGGAAAACCCGGGCGGGACGCCCGCAGATCACCAGGGTCTGGCCGTCAATGCAGTTGCCGCCAGAGGCACCGCCGCGGCCCCGGCTGATCGCCTGATCCTTGCACCGCGCCCCGTGTCGCTGACCGATGAAGATTTGCCTGGCAGCGATCTGAAGCCAACTCCGGCGCTGCATGTGGTGGAAGAGCCGATCACGACCCAGGAAGCCGCGCGTCTGCGCCAAAGTGCGGTGGACGCGTTGGTGGCTGAACTTGCGGGTGAGGCGGCCAAGACCCAGCAGGAATTCGAAGACGGGACGCAAGTAGCGTCACTGGCCACGCCCGAGGAAGAGCCGGCAATTGATCCTGTTGATTTTGCAGCGGCTTTGCCGGATCCGGCTCTTGCTGAATTGCCAGGGGTTCGCAGGTCTTTGCGTCCGGTTAAACGCCCTGCGCGCAGTCAAATCTCGCCCAGCGAGGCGTCTGAGGGCGCCATCAACGCCGCCGTCAAGGCTGCGGTTGGGTTGGATGTTGACCCCGACACGTTGGCCAAGGGCACCCGACTGGCGCAGCTTGGCGCCTATGACAGCTCGCAGGTGGCGCAGGCCGAATGGGATCGCCTAAGTGGTCGATTCGGGGAATATATGGCTGACAAACAACGAGTTATCCAGAAAACCTCAAGCGGCGGTCGAACCTTTTACCGCCTGCGTGTTTTGGGATTTGAAGACCTGAGCGACTCGCGCCAGTTCTGTGCCGCGCTGGTCGCACAAGGGGCAGACTGTATCCCGGTCGCCGTCCGGTGAAGTTTGGCGCCACGATCACCGATGCCGAAGGGCTGCGTCTGACGCAGGAAGAAAGGGACCTGTTTCGCCAAATGAACCCCTTCGGGTTCATACTGTTTGCCCGCAACATCGAAAGCGCCGATCAAGTCCGCGCCTTGTGCGATGATTTCCGCGAGGCGGTCGGGCGCAATTGCCCCATCACTATTGATCAGGAAGGCGGGCGCGTGCAGCGCTTGCGCGCGCCCTTGGCCCGCGAATGGCTGCCACCCTTGGATCATGTGACCCGTGCAGGCGATCAGGCCGAGCGAGCCATGTATCTGCGCTATCGCCTAATCGCGGATGAATTGTTCAGTCTTGGGATCGACAGCAACTGCGCCCCCATGGTCGATGTGGCACGGTCTGATACGCACGCTTTTCTCAAGAATCGCTGTTACGCTTCTGATCCTGAACAGATTTCCAAAATTGGCAGGGCCGTAGCAAAGGGGCATTTGCACGGGGGCGTTTTGCCTGTAATCAAACACATGCCAGGACATGGCCGTTCCACGCTGGACAGCCACTACGACTTACCTCATGTCGATCTGTCATTGGACGAATTGGACAGCAGTGATTTCGCGCCGTTTCGTGCACTGAACGATTTGCCGATGGGGATGACCGCACATCTGGTCTACGATCAAATCGATCCCCAACCAGCCACGATTTCAGCCACCATGATGCGTGTGATCCGCGACAAGATCGGCTTTGAAGGGCTGATCATGACCGACGATATCGGGATGAAAGCGCTGAGCGGTACACCGTCGGACGTGTCACGTCAGGCCATTCAGGCAGGCTGTGACGTTGTTCTGCACTGCAATGGCAGTTTTGCAGATCGTGCCGCAGTGATGGAAAGTGCCGGAGAGATGACCGATCAGGCACAAGCCCGCGCAGAACGGGCGCTGGCGATGCGCAAACCTCCTCAGGAACTTGACATCCCCGCCGCCGAGGCGGAACTATCTGCCCTAATGGGCGGGCAGGTATATGAACGATAACCTCTTTAGCGAAGACCCTGTCTCGGTCGCGGATCGTCTTGCGGCCGAAGCGCTGATTGTTGATGTCGACGGGTTCGAAGGACCACTGGACGTTCTGCTGACCTTGTCGCGTACGCAGAAAGTGGACTTGCGGAAAATCTCGGTTCTGGCGCTGGCGCAGCAGTACCTGGCTTTTGTAGAAAAGGCCCGTGCGCTGCGGATCGAACTGGCCGCCGACTATCTGGTGATGGCCGCGTGGCTGGCCTTTCTCAAATCCCGGTTGCTGTTACCTCCGGACCCCGATGACGAAGGTCCATCGGGCGAGGAACTGGCTGCGCATCTGGCGTTTCAGCTGGAACGCCTTCAGGCCATGCGCGATGCGGCTGCGCGGTTGATGGCACGCGATCAGTTGGGCCGCGATTTCTTCAAGCGCGGGCAGGGCGAAGATATCACCCGTATCCGCACTGTAACCTATTCCGCCACGCTGCTGGATTTGATGCAGGGTTACGCCCGTATCCGCACCCGCGACGAATTCCGCCCCTTTGTGATGGATCGCGACTCGGTCTTCACGATGGAACAAGCGCTGGAACGGATGCGACCGTTGATTGGCTTTGCCGGAGCGTGGACCGACATGGAGACGTACCTGCCGGAGGGCTGGGACGCCGACCCGGTGCGCCGCAGGTCCGCAACGGCGGCAACTTTTGCGGCCTCGTTAGAGCTGGTGAAAGAAGGACATATGGAGATGAAACAGAGCGAGACATTCGCTCCGATCCATCTGCGAAAGAGGACCGAGACACGTGACTGACGCCCCTGAAGAGACCGGTACTCTGTTCGAAGCTCCTCCGCTGGCGGAACAGGAACGCATGGTCGAGGCTGTTCTGTTTGCCAGTTCTGAGCCGGTGACAATTGCGGATCTGGAGGCCCGGATGCCCCACGGAAGCGATGCGGCGCAAGCGGTTGAATTGCTTCAGAAACGCTATGAAGGGCGTGGCGTGCGCGTGGTGCGTGTGGGCGATGCCTGGGCCATTCGGACTGCCCCGGATCTGGGTTTTTTGATGCAGAAGGAAACGGTCGAGACCCGCAAGCTGAGCCGCGCAGCGATCGAAACTCTGGCCATCGTCGCTTATCATCAGCCTTGCACGAGGGCCGAGATCGAAGAAATCCGGGGCGTTTCGGTTTCACGCGGAACCATTGATCAGCTCTTGGAAATGGAGTGGATCAAGCTGGGCCGCCGTCGCATGACACCGGGACGTCCGGTTACGTTTGTCGTAACGCCCGCATTTCTGGATCACTTCGGATTAGAGAACGCGCGGGACCTGCCAGGGCTGAAAGAACTGCGGGCGGCTGGGTTGCTGGAGAACCGTCCTCCGCCTGGAGCTATTCCGCTGGGCGAAGGTCGCGAAGACGAAGCGGACGAAGATCAGACGGAGCTCTTCGAAGAAGAGTGATCGCCAGGGCCCTTTTGTTGCCGCATAAAACGCTTATCTTTGTTTTGGGGACAGGGTGTTGAGCAATGAATGCAAATCGGATCATTGATATGATCGTGCGACAGGTCATGCGCCGTCTGGTTAACAAGGGCATCGACAAGGGTATTGATATGGCTAGCCGCAAGGGCGGCAATTCGGGTACGTCGAACGGGTCCGGTCACGCCAGCGCACCTCGTCATGCGCAGAACCTTCGGCAGGCGCAGCGCGTGACCCGGCAAATGCGCCGGTTCATGAAGTTCTAGGATTCAGCCAACAACTTTGAAGTGCTTGGACAGTTTCAGGCCCTGGCCCTGATAGTTTGATTCAATGCCCGCGCCGTACAATTGCGTCGGCATGTCGGCCATTTTTTCATAGACCAGACGTCCGACAACTTGGCCGTGTTCCAGAACGAAGGGGGCCTCGTGGCAGCGCACTTCCAAGACGCCGCGCGATCCGGCCCCGCCGGCGGCGGCATGGCCAAAGCCGGGGTCAAAGAACCCGGCATAGTGCACCCGGAATTCGCCAACCATCGCCAGATAAGGTGCCATTTCAGCGGCGTACATTGGCGGGATATGTACTGCTTCACGGCTGACAAGAATATAGAACGCACCAGGATCAAGGATAATACAACCATCCTTGGTGCGCACTTCTTCCCAATAATCCTGCGGGTCGTATTCGCCGATACGATCCAGATCGATGACCCCGGTGTGAGGCTTGGCGCGGTAGCCAACCAGATCGGTCTCGGGAAGCTGCAGATCCACTGAGAAACCCAGTCCGTCCTGAATAACAGCAGGGCCGTCGACCAGTGGCGATTCAGCATGTAAGGCTTTCAATTCAGCGTCCGAGAGCACGGCTTGACCCTGACGGAAGCGAATCTGATTCAGACGCATGCCCGGACGCACCAGCACCGAGAACGAGCGCGGACAGATTTCAGCATAGAGTGGGCCTGCGTATCCAGCAGGTACCCGGTCAAACTCGGTGCCGCCATCGGTGATAGTCCGGGTCAGAAGGTCCAGCCGCCCGGTCGAGCTTTTGGCATTTGCCACGGCGCTCATATCGTCGGGCAGGGCGATTGATTCCATTAGCGGTACTAGATAGACGCAGCCTTTTTCCAGAACGGCCCCGTCCGTGATATCGATGCGGTGCATCTCGAACTCGGTCAAACGATCTGCGACGGTTCGCCCTTCGCCTGCAAGAAACGAAGCGCGGACGCGGTAAGCGACTGTTCCCAGACGTAAATCAAGGCTTGCTGGTTGAATCTGAGCAGGCAGAACGTCCGGGCTGGCCGTGATCTCGCCGCGCGCGATCATCGCCTCAATCTGTTGGTTTGGGCAAACACCTGTCATCTCGATCCCCTCTGGTGCCAGAGCGGGATCTGGCCTTTGTGCCATAAACGTCGGTGTGATTTGGTCGGGCTAGCAGGACTCGAACCTGCGACCTTCCGTCCCCCAGACGGACGCGCTACCAGGCTGCGCCATAGCCCGACGTTGGGGTGTTCATAAAGATTTTCCCGGCAGGGGCAAGAGGAAAACACTGCCTTTTTTCCTAACCCGTCGCCTGTGTCTCGACACGATCCAGCCAGTGGCGCAGGTCTTTTGCAATCGGGGCGATTCGGCGCAACAGGTCGTCGTCAAACTCTTCCCGGTTCCACGCCAACGAGGTGATTCCCCCCAAGATCGGAGAGGCGTCAAGCTGGGGCTCTGCAACCGGCTGCTGGTTGGCAGCTGGTGCCGCGTCGATCTGAGCATCTTCTTTTACCTTGGGCGCAGTTGTTTCGCCCAAATCCATATGAATCTGTTCGGTAACTGGTGCAGGTTTCGGTTCGAAAGGCACCACGGTGTCTTCAACGGGCGAGGATGGGGCCGGGGACGGGTCGTCCAAGGATTGCGAAAGCGACGCAACATGCGCCACGCCTTGCTCGCGCAGAATACGCTGAACACCTTTGATGGTGATTCCGTCTTCGTGGAGAAGCTTTTTGATCCCGCCAAGAAGCCGCATGTCATTGGGGCGATAATACCGGCGTCCACCCGCCCGTTTGACCGGCTTCACCTGCGTGAACCGGCTTTCCCAGAAACGCAGAACATGGGCCTGAACACCAAGCCAATCCGCAACTTCGCTGATCGTGCGAAACGCGTCGGGAGACTTGCTCATATCCGCGCGACCTCGGGGTTACTTGCGATTCCCGGCAGCGACGCGATCCTTCATCAGATGCGACGGGCGGAAAGTCAGCACGCGGCGCGGCTGAATTGGAACTTCTTCACCGGTTTTAGGATTGCGACCAACACGGGCGGTCTTGTCGCGTACACTGAACGTGCCGAAGGATGAAATCTTGACCTGCTCACCGCGCACCAGCGCGTCCGACATGTGGTTCAGAACGCTCTCAACCAGCTGTGCGCTTTCGTTTCGTGAAAGCCCAACCTCGCGAAAGACGGCTTCGCTCAGATCCATTCGAGTCAGTGTTTTATCGCCCATGCCATTTCCCCTGTTGATATCAAAGCATATGGGTATGGCAAATTCGCTGTCAATATCAATGAATTGCGGGCGGCTGTGTAAGCTGGTTTGCGCCGGTTACCAGCGCAGAACAACCGCGCCCCATGCCAAGCCGCCGCCAATAGCTTCGGTCACGATCAGGTCGCCAGGCTTGATCTGCCCACGCTGTTTGCCCACCGAAAGTGCCAGCGGAATCGATGCGGCCGAGGTGTTGCCATGATCCTGAACCGTCACCACGACGTTCTCCATAGGCAAGCCCATTTTCTTGGCGGTGCCCTGAATGATGCGGATATTGGCCTGATGCGGCACGATCCAGTCTACGTCCGAGTTGCCCAGACCCGCGCGTTCGAGCGCAGTTTCAGCAGTTTTTGTAAGTTTTTCAACAGCATGTCGGAACACTTGGTTGCCTTGCATACGCAAATGCCCTGTGGATTGCGTTGATACTCCGCCATCGACATACAGCAGATCCTTGTAGCGACCGTCCGAGTTCAGATCGGTTGCCAGAATGCCGCGATCTTCCGAAGTGCCGTTGCCTTCCTGAGCTTCCAACACCAACGCCCCGGCTCCGTCGCCGAACAGGACGCAGGTGGAGCGATCCGTCCAGTCCATGATCCGAGAGAACGTCTCGGCGCCGATAACCAGCACGCGTTTGGCCTGACCCGAAACAATCAGCGCATTCGCGTTGGAAAGTGCAAAAACGAATCCCGCGCAAACGGCTTGTACGTCAAAGGCAAACCCCTTGGTCATGCCAAGCCGGGCCTGAACCATGGTTGCCGCAGACGGGAAGGTCAGATCAGCTGTCGATGTCGCTACGACGATGGCGTCAATGTCATCCGCACTCAAATCGGCATCTGCCAAAGCCGCCTCGGCAGCTTTTGTCGCCAGATCCGAGGTCGTTTCACCCTCGGCTGCGAAATGGCGGCGTTCAATGCCCGATCGCGTTCGGATCCACTCGTCGGTTGTGTCCAGCGTTTTCTCAAACTCGGAATTGGGAACAATGCGTTCCGGCAAATAATGCCCGACACCTACTACAACTGAACGGCCTGCCATGTTGGGGTACTGCCTTTTTGATTATTTTTCGGTCTGCGGCGCAGCTTGCGCGGCATCTTGTGCAAGCTGGGCTGTGGATGCAACCCGCGCGGCCAATTTTTCGGAAAAGCCCGATTGCGCCAACGTAAAGGCCAGCTTGATTGCGGCCGACACACCGGTCGCATCTGCGCCACCATGAGATTTCACCACGGTGCCGTTCAGTCCCAGAAAAACACCGCCATTCACGCGTCGTGGATCGATGCGTTTTTTAAGGCGGTTCAGCGATGTGATGGCCAGGATAGACGCCAGCCGTGACAGCGGAGAATACTTAAAAGCCTGACGCAGCAGGTCGCCGATCAAGCTGGCTGTGCCTTCGCCGGTCTTGATTGCAACATTGCCTGTAAACCCATCCGTGACAATGACATCTGCCTTGTCACCGGGGATGTCGCTGCCTTCGACAAAGCCCACAAAATCGAAATTTGCCTGCTCTGCGAATTCAGTGATCATCGCATGCGCTTCTTTCAACTCGGCGCGACCCTTGTGCTCTTCGGTGCCGACATTCAGCAACCCGATCCGGGGCCGGGTCAGCGCCATGCCATTGCGCGCGTAAGAAGCGCCCATCAGGGCGTATTGCAGCAAATCCTTGGCGTCGGCGCGGACGTCTGCGCCCACGTCGAGCATCACGTTGAATCCCTGAGGGTTGCGCGAAGGCCACAGAATCGCAATTGCCGGGCGGTTCACACCCGGCAATTTGCGCAAGCGCATCATCGACAGCGCCATCAGCGCTCCGGTGTTGCCACAGGAAACCGCCCCATGTGCCTCACCCCGGCGCACGGCCTCAAGGGTGGACCACATCGAGGTCTGCTTGCCGTTGCGTACAACCTGGCTGGGCTTATCCGCCATCGTGACGACGTCTGGACAATCACGAAAAACGACGCGTCCTTCAAGGACACGCCGTTTGGCGACCAGCTTTCGCAGTACCTGTTCCGGGCCGTGCAGCAAAAACCCAATATCCGGGTTCTTATCGGCCGATTTCGCCAAGCCAGCAACAACAACTGCGGGACCCTCGTCCCCACCCATAGCGTCGACCGAAATGGTGATCCGTCCGGCGTGCGTGGGCTGTTCAGTCATGCCTTGGCCTGCGCTCAATCAGGCTTAGGCTGCGTCTTCGTCCAGGTCGATTTCGTCGGCCTGAGCGACGACTTCACGGTCGTCATAGTGGCCGCAAGATGCGCAAACGTGGTGGGGGCGCTTCAGCTCGCCGCAGTTCGGGCATTCGTTCGGGTTTGCAGCAACCAGAGCGTCGTGTGCGCGGCGGTTGTTGCGACGCGACTTGGAAACTTTGTTCTGTTGGACGGCCATGGTCTCAACCTTTGTCTACTGAGGGTCAGCAGATTCGCCGCCGACCGGGGTTTCATATTTCGTTTATCGTGGTTTGACGCGCGTTTAGGCGACCCGCCTCGCAATGTCCAACCCAAAATCCGATGAGCGCGCGAAAATACTGCGATTCTCCACATGTTCAAGCGATTTTTCTGACCGCCTGCTATGACAGGAAATCAGTTTGATGTCACTCGTCTTTTTTAAGTGCATCGCGCAATCCTGCCAATCCGGCAAACGGCTTGACGTCTTCGTCGGTCATTGGCTGTTTGCCCGGCTCTGTATAGCCGACCTGGCCTAGTTCCGCTCCATCCTTGCGCGGATATTGCGGCAGAGCCAGCGACAGCGCTTCGACCATGACCAGTGCCGGATCAATCTCGGGACCCAGCGGTTCGGATTCGTCATCTTCAGGGATCTCGAACTCGGGTTCATCAGGATCGGTCCAATCGGCCAGAAAGGTGCGATGAACCGGGACATCAATACGGGTTGTGACAGGGTCGAGGGTCACGACGCAGGGCTGGATGACAGTGGCCCCAAGCTTGCCGTTGAGAACCCAGTCGCGCTTGCCCTGCGCTCGGATCTCTCCGACAAAGCTGAGCTTGCGCAAACCCAGCAATCCCAGATCTTGCCGAATCTCGTCTAACGAAGCGGCAGAAGGGCGCAGATCGAACGGAGTTGGAGCGTTCTGAGGCAGATCGGCCACCCGAAGTGATGTAAGGTTGCTCATTTGTGAGCCTTTCTATGTGTTGAACCGTGGCAGCGGTTTCTGTAATCGGATAGAAGCCGCAGAAGGCCAAGGCAAGAGGGTGCGCATGTTGAAGGTAATGAACCGGTTGAAACCAGCGACGAAATCGCTTGTGTTTGTTGCCTGTCTGGCCGCGATCGGGGCCTGTACGCCAATCTTCAAGAATCACGGTTACGTGCCGCCGGCCGAGGATCTGGCCGAAATCAAAGTTGGTGTCGATACGCGCGACACCGTGGAAGAAGCCATCGGCGCTCCGGGCGCTTCGGGTGTGGTGAGGGATTCAGGCTTTTACTATGTCCGCTCGCGGGTGCGCCACTACGGCCCGAAACGGCCCGAGGTTGTATCACGCGAGTTGGTCGCCATCAGCTTTGACCAGCGTGGCGTCGTCAGCAATATCGAGCGCTTTGGCCTTGAAGACGGCCTGGTTATTCCATTGGAGCGCCGTGTGACCGATTCCAACGTTCAGGACAAAGGCTTCCTGCGACAGCTGCTTGGCAATATCGGCAACTTCAACCCGGCCAATATTCCGGGCGCCAACTAATTTTGTCTTCTGCAGTGTGCGGGTCACAAGACAGTCACATGTCTTGTGTTAGCGAGGTCACGACGACAACAATGGGTCAGCAACCGTGGAGGATGCGACCGTGGCGACAGCGGTACTGTTGAGCAAAGGGCGCTATCGCGCCCGATTGGCGCAATCGGCTGTGGATATCAACGCCGCGCAGGCGTTGCGTACATTTGCGTTTGGCACGCAACAATTAGACAGCGACGCATTCGACGGGCGGTGTTGCCACGTCTTGGTCGAGGACATGCGCGATGAAGAGCGGTTGGTGTGCTGTTTTAGGATGCTGATCATCGATCACGGGCGCGAGATCGGGCGCAGCTATTCGGCACAATTCTATGATCTCTCTGCGCTGGCTGGTTTCTCCGGTCGTATGGTCGAGATGGGCAGGTTTTGCGTCCACCCCTATTGTAACGACGCAGATATCCTGCGAGTCGCTTGGGGGGCGATGACGGCATATGTGGACCAAAATGGTGTTGAGATGCTGTTTGGTTGTTCCTCTTTTGCAGGAACCGAGACCGAGCACTATCTGGATGCTTTTGCCATGCTAAAAGACCGCCATCTGGCTCCTAAACGCTGGTTGCCGCGGGTGAAGGCTCCGGATGTGTTTCGCTTTGCTGCGCGTCTGCGGCGCAGACCGGATGTGAAACGGGCCATGTTACGGATGCCGCCCTTGTTGCGAACTTACCTGTTGATGGGCGGCTGGGTCAGTGATCACGCGGTTGTAGATCGGCACATGAACACGCTGCATGTGTTCACCGGGCTGGAGATTGGGGCGATTCCCCCGGCGCGGAAACGTTTGCTGAGGGCGGTGGTCGAATGATTCCGTATTTTTGACGAGAAGAAGCAGGGGCGTTGACGCGCCTGCCTAGCCGGTTTAGCTGGCGGGCATGGCGAGAATTCCTTTGTTGCAGATGTCCGGCATTTCCCTGACCTTCGGGGGCGATCCGGTGTTTTCCGACCTTGATTTGGTAGTCCAGCCCGGCGACCGCGTTGCCTTGGTGGGGCGAAACGGGTCTGGGAAGTCGACTCTGATGAAAGTGATGGCGGGTCTGGTCGAAGCCGATCAAGGTGAGATCGTTGTGCCGCCGGGAAAATCCGTGGGGTATATGGAGCAAGACCCAACCATGGAAGGGTTTGCGACGCTGGGGGATTATGCGTCCAGCGGTTTGGAACTGGGCGAATTGTACAAGGTTGAGCGCGCTGGCGAAGGGTTGAAATTTGACCCGTCTCGCCCTGTTGAGACGGCATCGGGTGGTGAACGGCGGCGGGCGGCCTTGGCCAAGTTGATGGCTGAAGCGCCGGATCTGATGTTGTTGGATGAACCGACCAACCATTTGGATATTGAAGCCATTGCTTGGCTTGAGCGCGAGCTTGGCGCAACACGCGCCGCCTTTGTGCTGATCTCGCACGACCGGGCCTTTTTACGGGCGTTGACGCGGGCAACGCTTTGGATCGATCGCGGCGCGGTGCGGCGGCAAGAGCAGGGCTTTGACGCTTTTGAGGTCTGGCGGGACAAGGTGTGGGAAGAAGAGGATCAGCAGCGTCACAAGCTTAACCGGTTGATCAAGTCTGAAGCCAAATGGGCGGTTGAGGGCATCAGCGCCCGACGCAAGCGCAATCAAGGCCGGGTTAGGGCACTGCAGGCTCTGCGCGCCGAAAAGGCTGCGCAGATCAAGCGTCAGGGTTCTGCTGCCATGACGCTGGAGGCCGGGCCGAAATCGGGTCGTAAAGTGATCGAGGCCAAAGGGCTGTTCAAAGGGTTTGACGACAAGCAGATCGTTCGGAGTTTTGATCTGCTGGTGCAGCGCGGTGATCGCGTGGCCTTTGTTGGGCCAAACGGGGTGGGTAAGACCACGCTGCTGAAGATGTTGTTGGGGCAGCTCCAGCCGGACGAAGGTACGGTGTCGCTGGGCACGAATCTTGAAATTGCAGTGTTTGATCAGACGCGTGTTCAACTGGATCCCGAGATGTCCCTTTGGGACAGCCTGACCGGCGACCCCGAAATGCGGGTGTCGGGTAAGGCCGATCAGGTGATGGTGGGCGGACAGCCCAAGCATGTCGTCGGCTACCTCAAGGAATTCCTGTTTGACGAACGGCAGGCAAGAGCGGCCGTTAAGTCTTTGTCTGGTGGTGAAAAAGCGCGGCTGTTGCTGGCGAAGCTGATGGCGAAATCCTCGAACCTTCTGGTGCTGGACGAACCGACCAACGATCTGGATGTCGAAACGCTGGACTTGTTGCAGGAGCTTCTGGACGATTACGACGGCACGGTTCTTTTGGTCAGCCATGACCGGGATTTTCTGGATCGGGTGGCCACGACGACCATTGCGATGGAGGGCAATGGTCGTGCCACGGTTTATGCCGGTGGGTGGTCGGATTACATCGCGCAACGGGGTGATGTGGTCGGAAAAAAAGAAGAGAAAGCAAAGGCCTCAAAGCCAAAGGTCAAGCAAGAGGCTAAGCCGAAGTCGGGTTTGTCTTTCTCGGAAAAGCACCGGTTGGACAAATTGCCTGACGAGATTGCGCGTCTTGAGGCCGAGATCGCCAAGCTGGAAGAACTGATGTCTGACCCCGAGCTGTTCACCCGTGAGCCTGTCAAGTTCCAGAAGGCCACCGAGGCGCTGGTTGAACGGCAGGAAAAGCTGTCGGCGGCCGAGGAAGAGTGGCTAATGCTCGAAGAAAAGTCTGAAAGCGCTTAGCGGTTCAGGCTTTTTGCTGGGTTTCCCACTACGGTCTCTCCGGCGGCAACGTCCTTGGTAACGACGCTGCCTGCGCCAATCGTGGCATTGTTGCCGATAGAGAGACCGGGCAACAGAATTGCGCCTCCGCCCACCCAAACATGCTTGCCAATTGTGACTGGTAAGCCGATTTCCAGTCCTTGGGCCCGCTCAGCCGGGTCTTTGGCATGTTGGGCGCAATAGATCTGGACATTGGGGCCAAACATCGTGTCGTCTCCGACCCGCACCAGGGCGCTGTCCAGAACGACGCAACCGGCGTTGAAATAAACCCGTTTGCTCAGATGGATGTTCATCCCATAGGCGCAATGAAACGGGGCTTCGAGGAAACAGTCTTCACCTACTTGACCTAGCAAGGCACGCAGCTCGGGTGCCATCGCGCCGCGTGCGTCGGGTGGGCTGGTGTTGTGCGCGTGAACCGCACCTCTTGCCCGTGCACGAAGTTCGTCCAGTTCTGGGTCCAGACAGCAATACCACTGTCCGGACTGCATTTTTTCACGTTCCGACATGCGACAGATTTAGCGCATGCGTAGGGCTCCGTCGATGCGGATCACCTCACCGTTCAGGTAACCCATCTCGACAATGAATGCGGCCAGCCGTCCGTATTCTTTCGGGTCCCCTAAACGGGCCGGGTTCGGGACGTCGGCGGCGAGTTGCTGCTGTACTTCTTCGGGCAGCCCCGCCAGCATCGGGGTCATGAAGATGCCCGGCGCGATGGTCATGACCCGAATGCCGGTCGAGGCCAGATCGCGGGCCATCGGCAGGGTCATGCCGACGACGCCGCCTTTGGATGCTGCATAGGCCGCCTGACCCTTTTGGCCGTCATATGCCGCGATAGAGGCCGTGTTGATGATCACGCCCCGCGCGCCGTCTGGTTCGGGGTCATTCTTTGCCATCTCGGCAGCGGCCAGACGTGAGACGTTGAACGTACCCACCAGATTGATGTCGATTGTGCGCTGGAAGGCGTCCAGAGGGTGGGGGCCTTCCTTGCCAACCGTCTTAATGCCATATGCGATGCCAGCGCAATTCACGGCTGCGGTGATCTTGCCCATCTTGGCCATGCCAAGACCTACAGCAGCGGCCACCGAATCCTCATCGGTCACATCCGTCTGCGCGAAATGCCCGCCGATCTCGGCGGCAACCTGTGTGCCGCGCTCTGCGTCGCGGTCCAAGATCGTGACCTGCGCACCCTCAGAGGCAAAATGGCGGGCCGTGGCTTCGCCGAGGCCGGAAGCGCCGCCGGTGACAAGTGCTGCTGTGGTGGACAGGTGCATGGTGAACTCCTCCCAGAGATATGAACACTTGTTCAATAACTGGTTCGCGGGTGCGGTGTCCATACCTTTGATGAAGACGCTGTCCATCCGGGCTGCGCTTCCGTTCCTGAAGACAAATTAATCCGGTCCTCACGAAAAAGCGCCTTTTCGTGAGCGAAGAGATTTGGACCGTCATGTGTTTTGTCGCCAGGAGGTGCCGATATGGTTACGAGTAAGAAACAAGCGCTGGGTGCGGTTTTTGTCGCGCCTGTTTTGGGATTGGTGATGATTGGCAGTGCATCTGCTGCACCGGAAGTCTGTACTGGAAAAACGGCCCGAAGCCTGGCCAATGCCGGGGATTACGCGGGGTTGTGTGACTGCGTTCAGGTGACGCCGAGTTTTCTGGAGAGGCTTCAGAGACGGTCGGATATTGAAACAACGCTGCAAGTTGTCGGGGCGCAATGTCCGGGGCTTGCCTCGCTTTTGACGGATTTGCCGACGGCAAGCCTGTCGGGGTTAAGCAATAATCGTGGTGAAAGCCGAGGGTCTGAACCGCTTGGTGAGGCGTTTGCGGATGCTGCAAATCCAGGATCGCCGGGCGGTGGAAACGGCGGTAACGGCGGCGGTGGAGATGGAGGCAACGGCGGCGGTGGAGACGGTGGCAACGGCGGCGGTGGAGACGGAGGCAACGGCGGCGGTGGAAACGGTGGCAACGGCGGCGGTGGAAACGGTGGCAACGGCGGCGGTGGAGACGGCGGCAACGGCGGCGGTGGAAACGGCGGCAACGGCGGCGGTGGAAATGGCGGCAACGGCGGCGGTGGAAACGGCGGCCCTGGTAACGGAAACGGCAACAACGGGAACCCCGGTAATGGCGGGGGGAACACCGGGGGCTCTGGGCCTGGCACTGGCAACGGTGGCGGCAACAATGGCCAGGGCAACGGTGCCCAAAACGGCGGTGGCGGAAACGGCAATGGCGGAAGGGGTCTCCGTTAAGCTCCGCCAGGTTCTTCAAAAAGAAACGGCCACCGTCAGGTGGCCGTTTCCGTTGTGTCTTAGGTGTATAGAAGCGGGCGAGCCATCAACCGAGCTGAACCAGCGCATGGCGTTTTTTGCCTGCGCTCAGCTTGATGGGCGATGACAGCGCGCCTGCGTCGATCATCATTCCCGCATCGGTCAGCGGCGCATCATCCAGCTTGGCCCCGTTCTCGGCGATCAGGCGCTTGGCCTCTTTGCCGGATTTTGCCAAACCCGATTTGACTATGATCTGCACGATGGAAATACCGTCACCCAACTCATCAGCGCTGAGGGTCAGTGTCGGCAGATCTCCACCTACGCCGCCTTTTTCGAACACTTCACGCGCGGTGGCTTCGGCATTGGCCGCAGCCTGCGCGCCATGCAGCAGGGTTGTGACCTCATTGGCCAGACGGATCTTGGCTTCATTGATCTCGGACCCGGCAAGCGCGCCCAGACGATCGCACTCATCCACCGGCAATTCAGTGTAGAGCTTCAGAAACCGGCCCACATCCGCGTCGGTTGTGTTGCGCCAGAACTGCCAGAACTCATAGGGCGAGCGCATCTCGGCGTTCAGCCAGACCGCACCGTCCTGAGACTTACCCATTTTCTTGCCGTCACTGGTGGTCAGCAGAGGCGAGGTCAGGCCATAGATCTCGTGATCCAGAACACGGCGGGTCAGGTCGATCCCGTTGACGATGTTGCCCCACTGGTCGCTGCCGCCCATTTGCAGAACACAGCCGTAACGGCGGTTCAGTTCCAGGAAGTCATAGGCCTGCAGGATCATGTAGTTAAACTCGAGGAAGCTCAGCGACTGCTCACGATCCAGCCGCGACTTCACAGATTCAAACGACAGCATCCGGTTGACCGAGAAATGGCGCCCGATATCGCGCAGAAAATCGAGGTAGTTCAGATCACCCAGCCACTCGGCATTGTTCAGCATAAGCGCCTTGTTCTCGGCGTCCGTGTCATAGTCGATATATGCGGCGAACACCTTCTTGATGCCCGAGATGTTCTCGTCGATCTGTTCGGGGCCCAGAAGGGGGCGTTCATCCGCGCGGAACGACGGATCGCCCACCTTGGTCGTCCCACCGCCCATCAGTGTGATCGGCTGGTGGCCGGTTTTCTGGAACCAGCGTAGCATCATGATCTGGATTAGGCTGCCCACATGCAACGACTTGGCCGTTGCATCAAAGCCGATATAGGCCGGTTTACACCCACTGATCAGCGCGTCGTCAAGGCCCTGATAATCGGTGCAATCGGCGAGAAAGCCGCGCTCGATCATCGTGGCGATGAAATCCGATTTGGGGTGGTAGGTCATATCGTGCCCTTTGGGTTAATGTTGCGGGGCACTGTATAGGCGGCAGCGCCGATGAGGAAAAGCCACGTTTTTTAATTGAGGGTGGGTGTCGATCCGGCCACGCGGTTAGCGAAAAATATGAACCGCTACATGAGAACGCTTGCGTTTTTGTGCAAACAAAAGGCAGTTTGACCGGGCTGCAACCCAGAGGTGTACTCAAGGACTCGGATGCGGCGAAGAAGACAGCCAGTTCAGGAGGCAGGCGTGAGCCAGACCATCAGCAAACACGGGGTGATCCGGGCACTGGGCGCGATGTCGGGCACCTCGATGGACGGGGTGGATGCCGCGATGGTCGAAACTGACGGCCACCAGATTATGGGGTTTGGACAAAGTAGCTATCGCGCTTATTCAGACGCAGAGCGAGACGTGCTGCGGGCAGCGCTGGGTCAGTGGCATGGGCCCGATGTCGATGCAGCGGCTGAGATGGTCACTTTTGCCCATGCCGAGGCACTGTCTGAATTCGAAGAGGTCGATCTTATCGGTTTTCACGGCCAGACCGTTGCGCATGAGCCGCGCGGGCGTGGAACCTTGCAGGTGGGTGACGGTCTGGGGCTGGCGCAGGCGCTGGGGCGTCCGGTGGTTTGGGATTTCCGCAGCGATGATGTGGCGATGGGGGGCGAGGGGGCTCCGCTAGCGCCGTTCTTTCATTTTGCCTGCGCCAAGTGGTTCGGCGCGGACCGACCCCTGTGTTTTCTGAACCTGGGTGGGGTCGGCAATCTGACCTATGTTGATCCGTCCTTTGACGGCCCCGAAGCGCCGGGCGCTTTGCTCGCCTTTGACACCGGGCCTGCAAACGCGCCTGTGGACGATCTGATGCAAGCCCGACTGGGGCTGCCCATGGATCGGGACGGGGCGCTTGCGCGGGATGGAACCGTCGAAATGGGCGCGTTGGAGCTGTTTCTGGCTGAGCCATACTTTGCTCGAATGCCACCCAAGTCTTTGGACCGGAATGATTTCGCGGAAATGATCGGTCTGGTGAAGGAATTGAACGATGCGGACGCCGTGGCGACCCTGACCGGGATGTGTGCCGCAGGTGTCGTGCAGGGGATGGAGCATTGTCCGAAACCTCCGTCCTGCGTGCTGGTCACTGGAGGTGGGCGCCACAATCCGGTTTTGATGGAGATGTTGCGCGTGTCGCTGGATTGTCCGGTCGAGCCGGTCGAGGCAGTGGGACTGGATGGTGATATGCTCGAGGCGCAGGCCTTTGCCTATCTGGCGGTGCGTGTGGCGCGCGGCCTGCCGACGTCGTGCCCCGGCACAACCGGCGTACAGGCGCTGGTTGGGGGTGGGGTTGTAAGTTCGGTTTCGATGGACGCTGTTGGCTAGCATCAGCCGAAAACAGTTCAAAATAACAACTTGTTGTGCGACGGTTGCCCCGGACCCACGGATCAAGGGCAAGGCATTATGGCGACCAAGGCAGAGCTTGAAGCTGAATTAGAGAAATTACGGAAGCGCAACGCAACGTTGGAAGTGCGGGTCAACCAAGACCCGGCCCCCAAGGAGCGAGATGAGCATACCAAATCATCGGATGAAATTCGAAAGCTTCTGGAAGAGCATGGGATCGACCTGAGTCAAGCACAGGCTTTGGGCGAGGATGTGGTCGAGGAATTTGGCCGCTTGCAAAAAGAATATCCGATCACAGCGTTACTGATTGCGTTCTCGCTGGGGTATGTCGTCGGGCGCGCGCAGGGTTAGGAGGTAAGCCATGAGCAGATTAAGCAGAAATCTGGTAACGATCTATCGGACAGAACGCCTGATTGCACGCCGTCGCTTGGCCGTGGTGCAGCAGCAGACGATATTATTTGGAATTGCGGGTATTGCTGCGCTGTTGGCCCTCGTGCTTTTGAACCTAGCGCTGTTCTTTGCCCTGCAAAGTACAATGTCGCCAGCTTCAGCTTCTGCGGTATTGGCGCTTGGCAATCTTGGTTTTGCGGGGCTGTTGGTTCTGATTGCACGCCGCAGCAGCGTTGAGGATGAAGTCGCGCCGGCGGTTGAGGTACGTGACATGGCAATCGCAGACATTGAGGATGAGTTGGAGGAGGTGGCGACTGAAGCGCGCGAAGTCGTGCAGGCGGTCAAAAGCATCGGCTCGAATCCATTGGGGTCGGCGACGACGGTTTTGGTGCCTCTGATCAGCATGTTGATCAAAAGCCGAAGCAACGAATAGGGGGCGCTGCCCCCGTCGCGCAAGCGCGCCTCCCCCGAGGTATTTGGGGCCAGATGAAGAGCGGATCTTATGAGCTGAGCGTGCGGGTGTAGTCTTTGGTGAACTCCGCATAGCCGTTGGACGTGGATTTCAGATGCGCGCGCATCCAGTGGTGCAGCGCGGGCAGGTGATGGAATGGCACATTGGGGAAGGAATGATGCTCGGCATGGTATGGCATGTTCCAGGCCAGAAACCGCAAGGCTCGGTTGGTGAAGGTCGTGCGGGAGTTCTCGAGCATGTTTGCCACTGGCGGGCAGAGGCCATGCTCGGCCAGCAGGTAAAGGCGTAAAACGGGTTGAGCGACCAGCACCGGAAGAAGCCAGACCCAGAACAGTATCGTACTGTAAGTCAGACTGATGAGCGTTAACGTATAGAGACCAAGCAGAATGCGGGCTTCGGCCTTCATTGCGTTTTGTTGGCGTTTCGGAAGGTAAGGCGCATCCAGGTGGCCGCGTGCGTTTTGAACCAGCACCTTAGCCATGCCGCTCCAATAGGTCCAACCGCTCAGGTAGATCAGCAGGTCAGACCAGTTATCGGGGCGCGGTTTTCCGTCCAGCTCCGGGTCGCGTTTGGGGTCGTTGGTCCATTTGTGGTGGGCCAGATGGAAGTATCGGAACCATGTAAAGGGCAGGGCAATTGGGACCGAGACCAGATGTCCGACCGCATCGTTTAGCCATCCTGTTCTAAAAGGGGTCTTATGGGTGCATTCGTGGCTGAGTGTAAAGAGAAACACCAACAGAATGCCTTGCGGCAGGATCAGCACCTGCCAGAACGGAACTTGCAAGACAATCCCGGTGCTGGTGGCTGCAAGCAAGACTGAATAGATCAACAGATGCCGAAGGCCCGCAGTGTTCGAGCGGCGTTGCAGGCGGTCTTTGGTCTCGGTGGGCAGAGAAGCAATCAGAGTTTTGTGGTCCATGATCGCATGGTTGCGCCCGGTATGTCACAGGTCAACCCTGAAGCGGCGCGATGGTGTGGGGGGCTTATCGGCAAACGGGCGGGCCCTTGCGTTGGGCGGTATCAAAGTGGAAATGGCCTGCGTGATAACGATCTGCATCCGGGCCTAGCACCGTGCTGAACACACCACAAGCACCGCTGTGCAGTTTGCGTAAAACCGCGCTTTGTGCCTCGTCCTTCCACCCGTCCTGCACAGTGATTTGCGTGCCGTCCTGTAACACAAAGGTCGAGATATCGATGGCGCGTCCTCGCGCATGTTGCGACAGGCGTGCGCGTGGCTGGTTGTTCTGGGTTTTGCAGGCATAGTGCCCCACAACCCGCATACCCTTGAGCCCGCCGCCCATATCGGCAAAGGCGGGTTTGGCGGTGTTTTCAATCCATGTTTTGAGCGTGACCGCCGTCTGGCAATCCATCAGTGAGAATTGGCTGAGCGCAACATCCGATATCCGGTAGACCCTGACCGGATTGGATATGCCACAGCCTCGTGCTTTGCTTTTTAGGGCCTTGCGTGTTTCCCCTAAAATTGTCCAGTCACCACATACCGCGCCGCGATTGCGCATCCTGTCGCGCCCCTGTTCCAGCTGCATAGTTGCGCAAGGGGGAAGGTCCTCGGGCGTCAATGCCGCGGGGGCGGCGTCGGCTGACGTGTCGGGCAGTGACAGATCAAGTTCGGCGTCAGGGTTGGCGCAGTCGATGCTGGCGCTTGTAAGCCCTGTACTTAAGCAGAGAAACAGAATTGTCAGACAGGCCTGCCTCATGTTTACTCGATACTCCGTTACACACGGTTACGGGTACAGGATGGGCAAAGCAGGGCCGTCTGTAAACTCAACTTTTCAGAGATTTACTTTGGTTGGGCTATTCCCTCGGGATGTCAAAGCCTGGCGCGGCCAACTCAAAACCTTGGAAATCAAAGCCGGGAGAGACCGTGCAACTGACCAAGGTGTAGTCGCCCGTGCTGCGTGCAGTCTGCCAATGGCCTTCAGGAACGATCAGCTGCGGCGCGCCTTTTAACAGGTCAGGGGTCAGCAGATGATCGATCGCAGGCCCTTTATCTGTTGCGCTCAGAGACAGGACCAGAGGTGCGCCTGCGTGGTAGAGCCAGATTTCAGTGGCGTCGACCCGGTGCCAGTGGCTGCTTTCACCGGCCTGCAACAAGAAATAGATGCAAGTGCCGGTCGGGCGGCCTGCGTTTTCGGCACGCCATGTTTCGGCATACCACCCGCCTTCGGGATGACGTTGCAGGTTCAGGTGGTCGATAATGTCTTGTGCGGTCATAAGTGCCCTCTTGGTTCGGCGCGATTATGCACGGGACGATACGATCCGCTATGGTATTCGTGCGCCTGAACAATATGTAATGCGATATGACCCTGACGATCCCATTTGATAACACCTATGCCCGCCTGCCGGATGCGTTTTTTGCGCGGCAGGCACCGGTTCCCGTCCGTGCGCCGCAGATGATTGCGTTCAACGATGATTTGGCAAAGTTGCTGCAGATCACCCCAGGAGATGTGCAGGACATGGCCCAGGCTTTTGCCGGCAATCGTCTGCCCGCAGGTGCAGAACCCATTGCGCAGCTGTATTCGGGGCATCAATTCGGACAGTATAACCCTCAATTGGGGGATGGGCGTGCGGTGTTGCTGGGCGAGACCGTGGGCACCGACGGTGTGCGCCGGGATATTCAGTTGAAAGGCTCGGGCCCCACGCCCTTTTCACGCCGAGGCGATGGTCGGGCGTGGCTGGGGCCGGTTCTGCGTGAATATGTGGTGTCCGAGGCGATGCACGCGCTGGGCATCCCGACCACACGTGCTCTGGCCGCTGTAGAAACAGGTGAGACGGTGTTTCGCGAGGGCCCGATGCCGGGGGCGGTGTTGACGCGCGTGGCCAGCAGCCATCTACGGGTGGGTACGTTTCAGGTTTTCGCCGCACGGGGACAACTGGACAGTTTGCGCCGACTGACGGAATACGCCATCGCGCGTCACTATCCTGAGGCCGACGGGCCGATGGGTCTGTTGCGGGCGGTGCGGGACGCACAGGCCAAGTTGATCGCGCAGTGGATGAGCGTGGGATTCATTCACGGTGTTATGAACACTGACAATTGCTCGATCGCGGGTGAGACGATTGACTATGGCCCTTGCGCTTTCATGGACACGTATCACCCCAACACGGTCTACAGCTCGATTGACCGGATGGGGCGCTATGCCTATTCGAACCAGCCCGACATTGCCGTGTGGAATCTGGCGCAGCTTGCGACGTCCTTGATCCAGCAGATGGATGACAAGGAGGCCGCTGTCGAAGAGGCGACTGAGATCGTTCATGCCATGCCAGAGCTTATGCAGCAGAATTGGTTGACCCTGTTCCGGGCTAAGATTGGTCTGACGACTGACGAAGAAGGTGATGTAAAGCTTGTGACGGATCTTCTGAAGCGGATGGCTGAAGGGCAGGCGGACTTCACCAACACTTTCCGGGCTTTGGGCAGCGATTCCGCGCGGGATCAATTTGTTGACCCGGCCAGCTATGACAGTTGGGCCCAGGGCTGGCGCGCGCGATTAGAGCGCGAAGCGCAACCGATGGACGTGATGGCCGCTTCTAACCCGGCGTTCATTCCGCGCAACCACCGTGTCGAACAAATGATCCAAGCTGCGGTGCAAGGGGATTACGCGACGTTCCATCGGCTGAATGCCGTCCTCGCTCGGCCTTACGATGATCAGGATGATGCCGCAGATTTGAGACGGCCCCCGGCCAAGAACGAGGTGGTGCACGCAACCTTCTGTGGGACGTGACCCATCTCGGGCCTTACTTTCGAACAATCTCCAATACTGCGGCGCTGACGATCAGCGCAGCGCCTAGAAACTCGCGCAGACCAAAGGGTTCTCCGGACAGTACGGCAGCCGAGGCTATGCCGACGACCACTTCGCTCATCAGCAGCAGGCCGACCCGCGATGGGGAAAGCTTTGTTGCTGGCCAAATCGTCATGTAGACCATGGGCAGGATGTAGAAGGCCGACAGCAGGGCGAACAGAAGCACGCGGATTGTCTCATGAGGTGCCACGGAAGGGATGTTCTGCTCGCCCAGCAATGGAAGGCTGAACAAGGACAGAATCAGCGCGCCGAATACAAAGGCAAAGACCTGCCCTGAAATTGAGATACGGCTGGCTCGGTAAAGGCCCAGCGTGCCCAGGGCCCAGCATATGCCTGAGGCTAACGCCAGCCAATCGCCTATGTTTTGCGGCCAGGGCACGAAACCCGCGCCGCCCAGAACAACAAAAAGGCCGCCCAACCCGCAGAAGAGACCGGCAAGACGCATAAGGTTGAGGCGTTCACCCAAAAACATGACGCCCAGAAGCGTGCCCCAAATGGGCGTGAGGTAGAACAGCAGGATCGACCGGATAACGTCAGTGTATACAAGACTGATGGAATACAGGCTGAACGCGGCACCCGTGAACATCCCGCTGAGCATCAGGTTTCGCCATTCGCGAACAAGTGTGTGTCGGTCGCTCCAAACAAATGGGAATAGAGCGATCAGGGCCGCGCAATACATGACAATCCCGGGCCAGGGGCCGGTCAGACCCTGATCCAGAAAGAACCGAACCGGGATCCAGTAGAGCCCCCATAGCGCGCCGCCCATGACCAGAACCAGGCTGGCGCGGGTGCTGTTGACCGGCTGTGTCTGATGCAGTTCCATTCAGCCCCTCAAGTTGCGGCGGTTTGGCCGTTCCACTGCAACCGGATAGAGCAGAGGATCAAAAGGAACAATCCTTTGGTGATCGCTTGCGGGTCGTTTGCCAATTAATCGTGCGATTGGCGTTGTTTCTTTCCGAGGCATTCGTTCTGTAACGGAACAGGGGGGTTGCGCGCTGCGCCAGAGGTGGCACATTGAGCGCAAGCCCATTGGTCAAGCCCTTATGAAACAATCTTCAACCCTACGTATCGCCAGCTATAACATTCAAAAATGCCTCGGGCTGGATTTCCGGCGTCAACCGCAGCGTATCCTGCAGGTCATCGAACACATGCGGGCCGACATCGTTGTGCTGCAAGAGGCAGACAAACGCCTGCCGCCGCGCCCGGCAGCCCTGCCGCATTTCATGCTGGACGAGGCGGGTTGGCAGATCGTCGATCTTGGCGGGGCCGGCAGCCTTGGGTGGCACGGTAATGCAGTCATATGGCGCGGGGATGGTATTTCCGTCCGTCAAAAAGGGCATCATGACTTGCCGGGGTTAGAGCCACGCGGCGCGGTCCGAGTCGAGTTCGATACTCAAATCGGGCCGTTGCGGGTGATGGGGATGCATCTTGGGTTGCTGCCCGCATCGCGGCGGCAGCAGATTTCGCACATCCGGCGCTTTGATGATGATCTGGCCAAGATGCCAACCGTCTGGGCCGGGGATTTCAACGAGTGGTCGCGGCAGCCGGTTCTGGACCATCTGGCCCCCGAGATGCGCTTTCTACCGCCCCGACCCAGCTTTCCCGCAGCGCAACCGCTTGGCGCGTTGGACCGGATCGCGCTGGGCGCAGGGGTGAAAGCCACCGCGCACGGAGTTCACGACGCGCGCCCGGCACATATCGCATCGGATCATCTGCCTGTCTGGGCCGATCTGACACGTGCTGCGTAAGAACAGCGGAAAAGCAGAAATCCCTGTGGCGCAAACTGCACAGACATACTAAGACAGATACCCGAGCAAGTCTGAGGGGCATCATGTCGGAAACGATTATTGGGCGTTGTGAGGCCAAGGGCCTGCGCATGACCGGTCAAAGAAGGATCATCGCGCAGGTGCTGGAACAAAGCGACGACCATCCGGATGTCGAAGAGCTCTATTCACGTGCTTCTGCCGTCGATAAAGGTATTTCGATTGCGACCGTATATCGGACGGTGAAACTGTTTGAAGAAGCGGGGATTCTGGAGCGTCTGGAATTCGGCGATGGCCGCGCACGGTACGAGGATGCCGAGCGTGACCATCATGATCACTTGATCGATATGCAATCGGGTGAGGTGATTGAATTCGTCGACCCTGAGATCGAAGCCCTTCAGGAAAAAATCGCGGCAAAGCTGGGGTACAAACTGAAAGGCCATCGGCTGGAGCTGTATGGCGTGCCGCTGGAACAGGATTAAATCATCACGAAACGCGATTGATCCCCTCACGTTAATTCATCACGCGTGACGGGAAATGTCTTGCCAGAGGCCATTGGTTGAGGTTGTTGTGCGCATAGGCACCCAAAGTGCTTTTTCCTGTGGACGCGCATATGAACAACGTTAACGGCATTCTGCTGCTCATTGGGTCGATGGCGGCCTTTGCACTTGAGGACATGTTCATCAAGGTTCTGTCGGTCTCGGTGCCGACAGGGCAGATTATGGTGTTCCTCGGCGTGGTCTGTACGCTCGTGTTTGCAGCTCTGTCAGTGGCCTCGCGCAAACGCGTCTTTGACCCGATGGCCTGGAAGCTATTGCCGTTGGCGCGCGCGGCAACCGAAGGGATCGGGGCAGTAACCTTTGTTACGGCGCTGTCTTTGATCGACCTTTCAACGGTCGCCGCCGTTTTTCAGGTCCTGCCGCTGGCTGTCACCATGGGGGCAGCCATGTTTTTGGGGGAACACGTCGGCTGGCGGCGTTGGAGCGCGATTGGCGTGGGTTTTATCGGCGTTCTGATGATCATTCGTCCCGGTTTCCAAGGGTTCCAGCCCGAGTCTCTTTTTGTGATTTTGTCCTTCCTGGCCATTGCTGCGCGCGATCTCATCACGCGTAAGCTGGATGCGCGAGTCGCCTCGACCGTTGTAGCGATGCAAGCGTTCATTGCAGTTGCGCTGGCTGGCGGGCTGTTGATGGCGATTTCCGGTGCATCTTTTGTGCCGCTTGAGGACGGGCAATCGCTAACGTATCTCGGGGCCGTAGGGTCCGGTGTGATTGGGTATTACGGCATTGTCACCGCGATGCGTGTCGGCGAAGCGTCGGCATTGATGCCGTTCCGCTACACGCGTCTGGTGTTCTCGATCGTTGCAGGAATGCTGGTTTTTGGGGAGCGGCCAGATGCGCTGACGCTTGCGGGCGCGACACTTATCATTGGGTCCGGACTTTATACCTTTGTTCGCGAGCGGCGTTTGGCAAACGAACTGGTTCCGGTCTAATTGTGTTGGCGCAAACAACAGGCTGTTAGCCCTAAAGGTCCGAAAATATGCCTGTTAGCGATAACGGAACCGGTTTACATTTGGGCCGGTGCTGCTATGACGCGTGCAACCGACTGCAGCCATAGGAACGGGCCTCATGAGCACCATTATCGACATCCACGCACGCGAAATTCTGGACAGCCGGGGCAACCCGACAGTTGAGGTTGACGTGATTCTGGAAGACGGCACCATGGGCCGTGCTGCCGTGCCGTCCGGGGCATCAACCGGTGCCTATGAGGCAGTGGAAAAGCGCGACGGCGACAAATCACGGTACATGGGCAAGGGTGTTCTGGAAGCCGTTGCCGCCGTGAACGGTGAGATCGCCGAAGAACTGGTAGGTTTCGACGCAACCGAACAGGTGGCCATCGATCAGGCGATGATCGAGTTGGACGGGACCGAAAACAAAGGCCGTCTCGGTGCAAATGCCATTCTGGGTGTTTCGTTGGCCACAGCCAAGGCCGCGGCCGATTTCACAACCCAGCCGCTGTATCGCTATGTGGGCGGCACCTCGGCCCGTGTTCTGCCGGTTCCAATGATGAACATCATCAACGGGGGCGAGCACGCGGATAACCCGATCGACATTCAGGAATTCATGATCATGCCGACCTCGGCCGCGAATATCCGCGAGGCGGTGCGCATGGGGTCCGAAGTGTTTCATACACTGAAGAAAGAGCTCTCTGCAGCTGGTCTGGCCACCGGTGTCGGTGATGAGGGTGGCTTTGCTCCGAACATCGCAAGCACCCGCGAAGCGCTGGATTTCATTCTGAAATCCATCGAAAAGGCGGGTTATAAGCCGGGTGAGGAAATCCATCTGGCGCTGGATTGCGCCGCGACTGAATACTTCAAAGACGGCAAATACGTTCTGGCGGGTGAGGGCACGACTCTGACCTCGGAAGAAAACGCCGCCTATCTGGCGGCGTTGGTCAACGACTATCCCATCATCTCGATCGAGGACGGCATGTCCGAAGATGACTGGGACGGCTGGAAAGCCCTTACCGACGCCATCGGTGACAAAGTACAGTTGGTGGGCGACGACCTGTTCGTGACCAACCCCGCACGTCTGGCCGAAGGGATCGAACGCGGCTGCGCCAACTCGATGCTGGTCAAGGTGAACCAGATCGGTTCGCTGACCGAGACTCTGCGCGCTGTCGAAATGGCCCACCGCGCGCGTTACACCAACGTCATGTCCCACCGTTCGGGCGAGACCGAGGATGCAACCATCGCCGATCTGGCCGTGGCAACCAATTGCGGTCAGATCAAAACTGGCTCGTTGGCGCGGTCGGACCGGTTGGCTAAGTACAACCAACTGATCCGTATCGAGGAATCGCTGGGCGAGGTCGCGGAATACGCGGGCGCGTCGATCCTTCGCAAATAACACATCTGATGCTAGGCTGACCCCCGGACACAATCCGGGGGCCACGTCTTGCTAAAGATCATTGAACCAGAAACGCCGGACCAGCTGAACGCGGTTCGGCGTTTGTGTTGGGACTATCGGGATTTCCTGCTGACCTTGGATGAAAAATCCGTTCAGATCGTTCAGACCTTTTATCCAAAGGAAAAATACGCCCGTTTGATGGACAACATCGAGGTGGATCACGCACCGCCAAATGGTGGGATCAAGTTGGCTGTGTTGGAAGGTGAGCCTATTGGTTGCGGCATGTTTCATACAATCGCGCCGGGCGTGGCCGAGATAAAGCGGGTGTATGTGACGGATGCGGCAAGGGGCTCTGGCGCGGGCCGTGCCATCATGCTGTCGCTGATTGAAACCTGCAGGGATCTTGGCTTTGACTATATCCGAATGGATACCGGAAAACCGCTGGAGGCAGCGACTCAATTATACCTGTCGTTGGGGTTTACCCTGCACGACGCATACTCTGAGATTCCAGAAATCGCACGGGACCACCTGATTTTTTTCGAGATGTCGCTTACGAAAATCAAAAAAACTAAAAATAACGATAGTTGAATTTAATCAGTGTTTTAGCAACCAAGATTGCCCTGATCTGTTTACGAGAACCCTGCTTTAGTAAAGTTATGTGTGAACTTGTTACTAACCAAGTTCATTCTGAATGCAGTAATCTCGTTTCATTGCAGAAAGGGGAGTACGATGTCTGTATCAAAATTCCTTCTGATAATCACCGCAGCGTCCATTACAGTTCTGTCCGCTTGTTCCGAGCCGGGGACATATCCGATAACCGGAGAACCAGTTTCAGCGAACGATCCGGTTCAGGACATGAATCCAGCCAATATCTTCAGAGGCGAGTCGCGCTAAAGCGCTTTGCTCATCAGCATGTATCTGTCACGCGGTTTGAATCCGGTGCGCAGGTACAGTTTCTGAGCGGCCTCGCTGGTGCGGTCGACTTCCAAGTGCAATGCCGTCAATCCTGCTCCAGCCAGAGCTTTGGGCAGATCTAGCAAAACCTCGGTCGCGATACCGCGGCCTCTGACGGCGGGACGGATATAGATTTCGTCCACGAAACCGTCCATGCCACCAAATTCGACCGACCAGCCGAAGGTCAAGATGATATAACCCAAAGGTGCACGCCCCGGTCCGATCAGATAGACACAGCCATGAGGGATGCCTTCCAGTAAGGGGGCAAGGGCATTTCGGGTTTTGTCGGCGTCCTGTTCTATTCGCGCTTCGGCGTGAAACGCAGTGACCAGCGCCATCAGGCGGTCCAGATCTTCGGGGCGCGCAAGGCGCAGAGCCGCGCTCATAGTCGGCCCAGCCTTTCTGTCAGTAGGTCAAAGAAGCCATCCGCATCGAGATCACCGATGAACAGGGCGTTTGGTGCGCGGTCGGTTACGCCCCACCAATCGGCGACGGTCATGCCCATGGTCAGTTCCGACCGGGTCTCAACCTCGACATTCACGTGGCGGCCCGAGAATAGCTCAGGCCGGATCAGATAAGCGGTCACGCAGGGGTCATGCAACGGTGCACCTGCGCTGCCGTATTTTTCCTTGTCGAAGCGCTCAAAAAAGTCGGTCATTTCAGCCACTGCAATGCCGACCTTGTTTCCCAATGCTCGGAACGCATCATTGCGGGGTTTGGTGACCAGCGCCTTATGCGTGACATCCAGGGGCATGACCACGATGGGCCTGCCGGATCGGAAAACGATATCAGCAGCTTCTGGATCGACGTGGATGTTGAATTCGGCTGTGGGTGTGATGTTGCCTACTTCGAAATAAGCGCCCCCCATCAGCACGATTTCCTGCACCCGATCGACGATGTCGGGGGCCTTGCGGAAGGCCATGGCGATGTTGGTCAGCGGCCCCAACGGGCAGAGTGTCACGGTGCCTGAGTCATGTTTGCGCAGTGTCTCGATGATGAAATCAACCGCATGTCCGTCTGCCAGCGGCATTTCAGGGTCCGGCAGAACGGGCCCGTCTAGCCCGGTTTTGCCGTGCACATGTTCTGCCGTGACCAAAGGGCGGATCAGGGGGCGATCACAACCCGCATAGACTGGAACACCCGTCTGCCCCGCTAGTTCGCAGACAATCCGTGCGTTCTTGGCAGTCAGCGACAAGGGCACATTCCCGGCGACGGCAGTAATACCCAGAACCTCGATCTCATCCGGACTGGCCAAGGCCAGCAGGATGGCGACGGCGTCGTCTTGTCCGGGGTCGGTATCGATGATGATTTTGCGCGGTGCCATTATGCCTCCGGGGTCTTGAAACGCGGACACTCGCAAGTGTCACCGCACTTGTCCAGCAGTTTCAGGCCCCGGTCGGCGCGTCCACCGGCGGGAGTTTGCCATTGGCGCGATGCTCCTCGGTTTTGACTTCGTCCCAAAGCGCATCCATCTCGGCAAGATCGCTTTGCGCGGGGGTTTTGCCCCGCTCGGCCAGACGGGCCTCGACCTGTTCAAAGCGGCGGGTGAACTTGGCATTGGTACGGCGCAGGGCGGCTTCGGGTTCGATACCCAGATGGCGACCCAGATTGACCATCACAAACAGAAGATCGCCGAATTCGTCCTCCAGCGCATCGGCGTCCATCTTGTCCCGCGCTTCTTCCAGTTCAGCCGCTTCTTCGGTGATCTTTGCCAACACATGGCTGGCATCGGGCCAGTCAAAGCCTACGCGTGCAGCGCGTTTTTGCAGTTTGTGCGCGCGCAGCAGGGCGGGCAGGTTCGCCGCGACACCGTCCAACGCGCCCTTTTGTTCCTTGCCTGCACGCTCGGCGGCCTTGATCGCTTCCCAATCCTTGGTCTGCTGATCGGCTGACTTATCGCGGGATTCGTCGCCAAATACGTGGGGATGACGGCTGACCATCTTGTCCGACATGGTGCGGACCACGTCTTGAAAGGTGAAATGCCCGGCCTCCTCAGCCATTTGCGCGTGAAAGACAGATTGGAACAGTAGATCGCCCAGTTCTCCTTTCAGCTCATCATAAGCCTCGCGCTCAATGGCGTCGGCGACTTCATACGCTTCTTCAATCGTATAGGGTGCGATGGTCGCGAAATCCTGTTCGATGTCCCATGGGCAACCGCTTTGCGGGTCGCGCAGGCGGCGCATGATTTCCAGTAACCGTTCGATACCAGCGTCGCTGTTGTGGATTAGAGGATTTTCGGCCATTGCGAACCCTTTCGTTCCGGTGTCAGATGCATCCATCCCGCAGTCCCGATCAGGAGTCCACCCCAGATGCCCGTCGTCAACCGAATTGCCGATTTCTCAGCCGATATGGCTGCGTGGCGTCAGCACTTGCACACGATCCCTGAACTGGAGTTCGAGTGCTATGAGACAGCCGCCTTTGTGGCCGAGCGTCTGCGCGAGTTCGGGGTGGATGAACTGCATGAAGGCATCGCCAAGACCGGAATGGTTGCGATCATCAACGGGCAGGGCGAGGGGCCGACCATCGGCCTGCGCGCGGATATGGATGCCCTGCCGATTCCAGAAGAAACAGGTGTCGAATATGCTTCGAAGAACCCAGGTAAGATGCACGCCTGCGGTCATGACGGCCACACCACGATGCTGTTGGGCGCGGCGCGCTATCTGGCCGAGACACGGAACTTCAGCGGTCGCGTGGCGCTGATCTTTCAGCCTGCCGAGGAAGAGGGCGGCGGTGCCGGCGTCATGGTCGAAGAAGGCATCATGGACCGGTTCGACATCTCGCAGGTTTACGGAATACACAACGACCCGGGAAACCCGGAAGGCGCTTTCTATACCACGGCGGGCCCGATTATGGCGGCGGTGGATTCGTTCGAGATTCATATACAGGGTGTCGGAGGGCATGGGGCGTTGCCGCATCTAACCAAAGACCCCGTTATGGCGGCCTGCGGTATTGCGCAGGCGATCCAGACCATTGTCAGCCGCAACCACTATGCAGTGGAAGATCTGGTGGTCTCGGTCACACAGATACACACGGGAACAGTTAACAACGTAATTCCGGACACTGCTTATCTGAACGGCACGGTGCGCACCTTTGACCCGTCCGTGCAGAAGATGGTCATGGAGCGGATGGAGCAGATCGTTCAGGGGCAGGCCGCGTCTTACGGGGTTGAGGCGCGGTTGGATTTTCAGGTTGGGTATCCCGCGACGATCAATGATGTCGAAAAAACCGCTTTTGCTGCCGATGTTGCGCGCGAAGTCTCTGGGCCTGAACGCGTGGTCGACACTATGGGGCGCGATATGGGAGCCGAGGATTTTTCGTACATGCTTAAGGAACGACCGGGTGCGTATCTGTTCTTGGGGCAAGGCGATGGTGCAGGGCTGCACCATCCCAAGTACAACTTTAACGACGATATAGCGCCTATCGGCGCGTCCTTTTTCGCACGCATCGTGGAAAAGGCGCAGCCGTTGGGTTGATGGGGTAAACAAATGGCACTGGAAGACGCAAAAAACCAGGTGGACGAAGCGTTCACTAATCCCGATCTCAAAGGGTTGTCTTATGAGAACACTTTTGGCGGAGCGACCTCGTTCCTGCGGCGGCTTTATACCAAAGATCTGGACGGGGTGGACATCGCCGTGACCGGTGTACCCTTCGATCAGGCTGTCACCAACCGCCCCGGAACGCGCCTTGGCCCACGTGCGATCCGCGAGGCCAGCGCTCTGCAATCGCCCGATGCGCCCTATGGCTGGCCTTTTGATGCGCTCAGCGAACTCGCCATCGTGGACTACGGAGACATGGCTTATGACTATGCCAATATTCCGGCCTTTCCCGACACACTGACCGATCATATCCGCACCATTCTGGCGGCCGATGTAGCGTCTGTCACGCTGGGCGGGGACCACTATATCAGTTTCCCGATCCTGAAAGCCTATGCCGAGAAATACGGGCCGATGTCGTTGCTGCAATTCGATGCGCATACAGACACCTGGGCCGATGATGATATGTCCCGCGTTGATCACGGAACAATGTTCTACAAGGCAGTAAAGTCTGGGATCGTAGACCCAAAGCGGTCCGTTCAGGTGGGCATTCGCACCACCAATGAGGACACATTGGGCGTCAACATCATCGACGCGCGCGAGGTCTATGAATCCGGCCCAGCCGCGGTCGCGCAGAAGATCAAAGGAATACTGGGTAACAGCCCAGTCTATCTGAGCTTTGACATCGACGGGCTGGACCCTGCCTTTGCGCCGGGCACCGGCACGCCGGTCTGGGGCGGGTTAAGTTCCATTCAGGCACAGATCATCCTGCGTGACATTGCCGGGATTAACATCAAGGGCGGAGACGTGGTCGAGGTCTCTCCGCCTTTCGACACGTCGGGTGCAACAGCGATTGCCGGGGCGCATGTGGCGACGCAGATCATCTGTCTGCTGGGCTGGGGCAAGTTGGCAAATGCGAAAGAGTAAACCCGTTGGGATACGCGTTAACTTCTGGTTAGCCATACTTCCGGTATGTGCTGGAAGACGTGAAAAAAAGGATGGGGCGGCACGCGCATGACAGAATTCAACCAACCGGTCAGTGGCAATGACTTGGCGCGATTTTCGGGGCCGAACACGTTTATGCGCCTTCCGCAGGCCGCTTCACTGGCAGGGCTGGACGTAGCGGTACTGGGGATTCCGATGGATATCGGCACCTCGTGGCGGTCGGGCACACGATTTGGCCCGAAACAGATCCGCAGCGAAAGCGCGATGATCCGGCCCTATAACATGGCCACGTCTGCGGCCCCGTTCGAAAGTCTGCAGATTGCCGATATTGGCGATCTGGCGATCAATACCTTCTCATTGTCGGACAGCCTGAGGATCATCAAAGAAAGCTATGATGCGATACTGGCAAAAAATGTGATCCCGGTCGCGATGGGGGGAGATCATTCGATCACATTGCCGATCCTGCGGGCGATTGCGGCAAAGCACGGGCCGGTGGCGCTGGTGCATGTGGATGCCCATGCGGACGTGAATGAAGAGATGTTTGGCGAAAAGGAAACCCACGGCACCGTTTTTCGCCGCGCGTATGAAGAGGGGCTGATCGTTCCCGACAAGACCTTTCAGATCGGCATTCGTGGATCTGGCTACGCGGCCTCAGACTTTACCGAGGCCAAGGATTGGGGTTTTCGCCAGTTTCCCGCCTGGGAGCTCTGGCAGCAGAACCTGACCCAAATCGGCTCGCAGATTCGCAAGACCATCGGCGAGCAACCGGTTTATATCACCTATGACATCGACAGCTTGGATCCTGCTTTTGCTCCGGGCACCGGCACACCCGAGATTGCGGGGCTGACAACACCACAAGCACTGCAACTGATCCATGCGCTGCAGGGGGTGAACGTGGTGGGATGTGATCTGGTCGAGGTCTCTCCGCCTTATGATCCGTCGGGCAACACGGCGCTTACAGCGGCGAACCTGATATACGAGATGCTGTGCATCCTACCGGGGGTGACGTCACGGTAAAGCGGGGCGGAATGGCTTGTCCCGGCGCTTGATCCGCATAGGGTTTCTCCAAAAGGATAATGCGGGATGAAAAAGATGGTTCTTTGGGGAGTATTCGCGCTTGTGATCGGGCTGGGCGCCTATATCCGACTGGCCCCATCCGACCCCGCGCACTGGAACATTGCGCCGGTCGCACCCGTGGATCAGGACCTGCCCGGCGGTGTGGTGCGCGTTGTCGAAACCGGTCCAGACGGGTTGCAGCGGCTGGACCAGATCATCCGCGCCACGCCCCGCACATCGGTGTTGGCAGGTTCCGTCGATGCAGGCATGATCACCTATATCACCCGCACGAAATGGATCGGCTTTCCCGACTACACCACGGTTCAGCAGGACGGCAACTCTCTGCGCGTTCATGGCCGCTTGCGGTTTGGGCGCAAAGACTTTGGCGTGAACAAGGCGCGGGTTGATGGGTGGTTGAAACAGATGTGACTTTGCGCCTGTGGTTTAAGACGCCCCGTCCGGTGCTGCGTTTCCAAGGGGTGTACTTTGCAACCTTGATGACAGGCACCCTTCCTGAACCTCTCGCCACATTGGAACGTTCAGCGACATCTGACATTGCGCGGTAAACATGCGACCATCGACCTGCAGGCAGATCATCTCGCCCAACTCGATGCGAGACCCCGATGTATCGGTGCAATAGCAATCGCGGGTTTTACCGTCCGGGCCGACGTAATCGGCGAAAACCGGCGTGGATGTCAGCAGTAAAGCAAGCAAAATCCGTTTCATGACAGCGAGCTTAGCATGACGTTGCCCTTGACCAAAGCCCCGGGATGAGAGACACCGCCCGGATGATCCCTGAAGAACGTCTTGAACAGATCACCCAGCGTTTTCAATACCTCGAAGCAGCCATGGCCGATGGCGCGTCGGGGGGCGATATTGCGACGCTGGCCAAGGAATACTCCGACCTCAAGCCGGTGGTTGATCAGATCATGGCCTGGCGTCAGCTGGTCGCGGATTTGGCCGAGGCCGAGGCGATGCTGGCCGACCCGGATATGAAAGAACTGGCCGAAGAGGAAATTCCTCAGTTGCAGGCCAGTATTCCGGCGGCGGAACAAGCCCTGCAGCTGGCGCTGCTGCCAAAAGACGAAGCCGATGCGCGCCCGGCGATGCTGGAAATTCGTCCTGGGACCGGTGGGGATGAGGCCGCTTTGTTCGCAGGTGACTTACTGCGCATGTACCAGCGCTATGCCGAGGCGCGGGGCTGGCGGTTTGAGATCATCGAGGAACAGGCTTCGGATTTGGGCGGCATTAAAGAGGTCGTGGCCCATATCAAGGGCGACAATGTGTTTGCCCGGATGAAGTACGAATCCGGTGTGCACCGCGTGCAGCGCGTGCCCGAGACGGAAAGCGGTGGGCGCATTCATACCTCGGCTGCAACCGTCGCGGTTCTGCCGGAGGCCGAGGATGTTGACATTCAGATCGACGCAAATGACATAAGAATCGATACGATGCGCAGCTCGGGCGCGGGCGGGCAGCACGTGAACACCACCGACTCGGCGGTGCGGATCACGCACCTTCCGACAGGGTTGGTTGTAACGAGTTCCGAGAAGTCTCAGCATCGAAACCGCGAGATTGCCATGCAGGTGCTGAAGACGCGGCTCTATGATCTGGAGCGGCAACGGATCGACAGTGAACGCTCGGCAGATCGGGCCAGTCAGGTGGGCTCGGGCGACCGCTCGGAACGTATTCGCACCTATAACTTCCCACAAGGTCGCATGACGGATCACCGGATCAACCTAACGCTCTATAAGCTTGATCAGGTGATGCAGGGCGATCTGGATGAGGTTATCGACGCGTTGACGGCTGATGATCAGGCGCGGCTGTTGGCCGAGATGGCGCAATGACCGGCCTGCAAACAGCGGCACAGGCCATGGTGGCGGCAACGGCCCGTTTGCGGGCGGCTGGCGTGGATGATCCTGCCCGGGATGCGCGCCTGCTGCTGGCCCACGCGGCGCGTATTGAAGCCAGCCGGGTGACACTGATTGCACCGGAAGAGTTGCAGCCCGAGATTGCCGAGCGTTATGACCAATTGATCTCGCTTCGCGCCATTCGGGTGCCGGTTTCACATTTGTTGGGCGAGCGCGAGTTTTATGGGCGCAAATTTCGGGTCAGCCGAGATGTGCTGGACCCACGCCCCGAAACTGAAACTTTGATAGAAGCAGCCCTGAGCGCGCCGTTTGATCATGTTCTGGACCTCGGTGTGGGGTCGGGGTGCATTCTGATCACGTTGTTGGCCGAGCGCACCAGTGCCTCAGGTGTTGGGGTCGATCTGAGCGAGGCGGCCTGTCTCCAGGCCAGCGCCAACGCCGTTGAGCATCATGTAGAGGGGCGGGTTGATGTTGTACGTTCAAACTGGCTTGAGAACATTGATGGTCAATTTGACCTTATTGTTTCCAATCCCCCCTATGTCTCGGTCGAGGAAATGGCTGATCTGTCGCCGGAGGTGAAAGAGCACGAACCACGCATGGCTTTGACCGACGAAGGTGACGGGCTGGGCGCTTATCGGCGGATCGCTGCGTCGGCCCCGGATTTCCTGTTGCCGGGTGGGCGGATTCTTGTGGAAATTGGCCCAACGCAGGCAAAAAAAGTTGGCGCTTTGTTTGATGCGGCGGGGCTTGTTGATGTCCGGGTGATCCCTGATCTGGATGGGCGCGACCGTGTGGTTGGCGCAAAAATGCCGGGTTGATCGGCGAGATTGCGACCAAAAAGCGCTGCCCAGACTAAAAAAGCTGGTGAAAACCCGAGATTCCTCTTGTCTGCGCGCTCAGGACATGTTTACTCAGGATTAGTCGGCGAGGTTGATGCTGTTGCAGCTCACCCCTGACGCCAAGCCCAAAAAAGTCGAGATCCCGTCACGGCAAACGCCTCAGAGCAGTGCAAGAAACGGGTGGTTCGACAGCGAATTGACAAGGCTGACGTAAAGTAAGATGAGATCTTCCAAATCCCGCTCGCGGGCCAAGAATAACCGCAATCGTCCCTCCGGCGGCAACGTCGTAAACCGTGTTTTTGATAGCTCGGGCCCCGAGGGCAAGGTGCGTGGCACGCCGCAGCAGATCATTGACAAATACAACCAATTGGCTCGTGACGCGCAACTGTCCAATGACCGCGTGGCCGCCGAGAACTTTCAGCAGCACGCCGAGCATTATCTTCGGATGCTGAGTGAAGCGCAGCGCGAAATGGAAGCCCGCCGGGAAGAGCAAGAGCGCCAAAACCGCGAACGCCAGGCAGAGCGTGATCGCGAACGCGCCGAACGGCAGGAACGCGAAGCCGCCCGTCAGGCCGACCCGGCCGAAGCGCCGCAGCCGGATGTGATGGATTTTGCGGCGCCCGAGGCAACGCCGGAAAGCGGTCTGGTCGAGACACCGGAAAGCAAAGGCGCCGAACCTCCGGCACAGGAGAAAAAGGAAAAACCTGCGCGCAAACCGCGCACACGTAAGCCCAAACCGGCGCCAGCGGCGGAAGATGCCCCCAAAACCGATGGGGACGCACCGGAAGCGGCTGAATAAGCAAAAAAGCGGTTTGAACAAAAGCCCCGGTAGAGCCGGGGCTTTTTTGTTTTCAGGTCTTTTGAACTTCGCGGGCCAGCGCGCAGAATGCTTCTAGCGGGACCTGTTCGGCGCGTTCCGTGGGCTGAATTCCTGCCGCCAGCAAACGGTCTTCGATATCGGGGGCCACGCCCTTCAATGAAGCTCGCAACATCTTGCGGCGTTGATTGAAGGCCGCAGCCACAACGCGGGACAAGGTGGCAGCATCGGCGGGATAGCGGGGCTTGGGCAGGGCGGTCAGGTGAACCACGGCGCTGGACACCTTGGGCGGTGGGGTGAAAGCGCCCGGGGGCAGCGACATGGCGATGCGCGCCTCGGCCCGCCATTGAGCGAGGATGGCAAGACGTCCGTATGCTTTGCTGCCGGGTTGGGCGACGATGCGTTCAGCCACTTCGCGTTGGAACATCAGCGTCAGGCTCTGCCAAAAAGGTGGCCACTCAGGTGGTGTTAGCCAACGGACCAGCAATTCGGTGCCCACGTTATAGGGCAGGTTGGCGGCAACACGGATCGGCGGTGTAAGGTGTTCCAGCGGATTGATTTCCAGCGCATCGCCGTTGATGACCTGAAGCCGTCCGGGATAAGCGGCGGCGATGTCGTTCAGGGCAGCAATACAGCGCGTGTCTTTTTCCACTGCCACGACCTTGCGCGCGCCTTCAGACAACAGCCCGCGTGTCAGGCCGCCGGGGCCAGGTCCGATTTCCAGCACATCACATTCTGTCAGGTCCCCGGCCTGGCGGGCGATCTTGGCGGTCAGGTTGAGGTCCAGTAGGAAGTTCTGACCCAGCGATTTGCGTGCTGAAAGCTGATGGGTTGCGATGACCTCGCGCAGCGGGGGAAGATTGTCGATAGCGCTCATGATCCAATTACCGTGACGCAAGGTGGAGGGAGTACGCCAGAGATTTTTTGCCTCCGGCGGAGGTATTTTCAGCCAGGTGAAGGGTCAAGTGCCATTAGCCATGCGTTGGGCAAGTTTCAGAGCTTCGATCAGGCTGGTGGGTGTAGCGATGCCCTTCCCGGCAATGTCCAGTGCGGTGCCGTGATCCGGGGAGGTGCGAATGAAGGGTAGACCGAGTGTCACGTTCACGCCAAGGTCGAAATCCAGCGTTTTGATAGGGATCAGGGCCTGATCGTGATACATCGCAATGGCCGCGTCATAGCGGGCGCGAGCAGCCGCGTGGAACAAAGTGTCTGCTGGGTGGGGGCCTGTAAGAGTTGCTCCGTCCGGATCAAGTTCAGCTATAAGCGAAGTAATCCAGTCGCCTTCCTCGGTGCCCATTTTGCCACCTTCGCCTGCGTGGGGGTTGAGGCCAGCGATGGCGATGCGTGGGCTATCGATTCCGAACTGGTCACGCAGGCCACGCGCAGTGATTTGAATCGTTTCGCGCAGTAGGTCAGGGGTCAGGGCCGCAGGGACCTGAGAAAGTGGAATATGGATAGTGGCGGGCACGACCCGCAGTTGATCGCTGGCCAGCATCATCACGACCCTTTTCGTGCCAGAGAGGGCCGCGAGAAATTCGGTATGGCCGGGATAGGTGAACCCAGCCCCGTCGATCAGAGCTTTTTTGTGGATAGGCGCGGTGCAAAGCGCGGCTGCATCGCCCGTTTTGACCAACTCAACACCCGTTTCGATGGCATCAATCACCGAGGGCGCGTTGGCGGGGTCGGGTTGGCCGGGCACGTTGGGGGCCGGGAAATCCAATTGCAGGACCGGCAGTGCCTGCTCGCAGGAGGCAACGGCCTGAGATGGGTGTTCGATTTGCGCGACAGGCGTGTCAGCAGGCAGGTGGCTGACATCTCCGATATAGAAAAACGGGCAAGTGCCGCGAAGCTCGGCCCAGGCTTTGGCAGCGATTTCAGGGCCGATCCCGGCCGGTTCGCCGCAGCTGAGCGCAATCGGACGTGTCATTCCTGAATGATGACGGCATCGGCCCGCAGCTGTTCCACCAGGCTTTCGGCAAATGCCTGAAGGCGCTGTTGGGCTAGGGCGTTTGCCACATCCGCGCGTGAGGTGTTTTCACCCAGATCGCGCGTGCGGTTGCACAGCATCAGGAACATCAGCGTCTGGCCGTTGTTGCGGGTGAGGTTGGTCGATACCTCAAAGCGGTCCAGCTTGGCCAATTCGACGGCAACGTCACGCGGTACCTGGGAAGGGGCGGCGTCGATGCGTTCCAATACTTCGGAGGGCTGATCTTTGGCGATGCCGTACAGGTCATCACAGGTGTCGATCTCTTCCTTCAGGCGTGCGGCTTGTGACAGAGCGTCGGCGCTGCGCCCTCCGGCGATGTAATAGATTGCATAATCCAGCGTCGAGATTGGAGCTGCCGAAGTTGCAACTTCACGCAGGCCACGCATCTGGAACAGGGCCACAGCATTGGGCAGCGAGATCGGTTCGGTAATCTCGCCGTTTTGCAGACGCAGGATGACCGGTTGCAGGGCGGGGGGGAGGTCGGTGATGTTCAACCATTCCAGCCGACCGCCCTGATCGCGGGTGGCCGCGGCCGAATACTGTGCGGCGGCGGCTGAAAAGGCATCAATGCCTTCCAAGCGCGAGATTTCCTGAGCCAGAAGCTCGGTCTGAGCAACGGTTTGCTGGTTCACCGGGATGATAATTTCCGACAAAAGGACCTGAAGGCCACCGCCTCCGGTCTGCCCCAGAGCGCGGTCAATTTCATCCTCAGTGGGGCGGGCCTGAGACAGATAGCGTGAGCTGATATAGTCGCGCCAGGCCAGCTGGTCCGCCACATAGTCGCGAACCGTCTCTGGATCGACGCCCGATTCTCCCAGCAATTTCAAGAACTGTTCTGATGACAACTGGCCCCTCGACGCAAATTCGTCGATGCCCAGTTGAACGGCCTCGGGGGTGGCCTGCACGCCGGCCTCGCGCATGACCTGTTGGCGCAGTTTCGCATCAATGAGAGCGTCTCGCACATCAGCTTCGCTGCCGCCAGGCAGGCCCAACACGTTCAGAAATTGCAGGCGTTGTTCCAGTTCATACCAGGTTACGATGTCTTGGTTGACCCGGATTGCAGGAGAAAACAGGCTTTGTGCCACGGCCTGCGAGCCCGCAATTGCAAAAACTGCGGCGGTGAGAACCGGCGCGGCCGGTTTAAGCCAACCGGAACGAAGAAACCTGGAGAAACCTGATATCAACTGCATCTTCTCTTGTATGTCTTGCCACCGCCTTCGACGGAGTACCCTGTCAGTGACAGGGTAAAGCCGAATTCTGTCGAAGGCTCAATAGTAGATGTTGAAGTAAAGCGCCGGCTTACAGACATGTTAACCTGCACGCATTCGTTGAGGTATGTCACGCCCAAACCCAGACGGATCGGTTCGGATTGGCCAAGATCATAGCGGGCCAGAGCATTTGTCCGCCAGTTCTCGTCGACCTGATACCGGCCTACAAGCCAAATTTCCGATATCTCATCGACGATGTTTTCGGCGGGATCGGGTTCCTGCCAGACATAGCTGCCGGAAATCCTCGCGAACTCGTTCGACCATGCGCCGCGCAATTCAGCTTTGACAAAGCTGAAATCACTGTCGATCAGTCCTCGCCCACTCAGTGACCAGCCATTGTTGGTTCTGATCTGTCCGGCAACCAGCAGATCTGATGTGGTGCCCTGCAACCCCGAAGTCAGAGTGAAGTTCGGATCGGCATCTGCCCGAAACACTTGACCCACGGTGGCCAAGGCCTGCCAGCCGTCCACGCCGTAACGGGCCCAGTTCAGACCAACGACTCCGGTCGCGCCATCTTCGCGCTGATCCTCTGCTGGAAAACGAGAGAGCGCAAGCAGGTTGCCCTGATCAAACTCCTGAAAGGTGCTCTCGTCATTTGGCACATCCGTATCCGAGACATGCGTCCATCCGATCTGAGCAATGGGTTCAAGGAATTGAACTGCGCCGGATTGCTCGCGTCGCGTCGTGGGATAGCGCAGGGTCAGGGCAGCTCTGGGGGTAGAACGCGTGACTTGCGAGGGGAAGTTGCTGTCGTTTCGAATGTTAAACGTATCGACGGACGCGCCCAGAGTTGCATCGGCGCGTAGGCCCGAAGCGAAGGTCCAGCTGCGCAGCCATTCGGCGTCAAACGTGGCGCGGGCGATGTCGCGGCCGATTACATCCACGTCGCTGGTACGCTCATGTGCATGGCCGACAAAGGCCAATCGCACTTCGCCGCCCAACGCGTTGGGAAAGAAACGCTTTTCGTAATTCAGATCGAAAACACGCGACGGAATCTCGTTTTGGTTTTCGCTTTCTCGAAGCGTTTTGTAGTAGATCAGGCTTGTCTTGAAGGCAGTATCACGTTTGATCCGCTCCAAAGCAACTTCGCTTCGCAAACGGTCCGGGTCAGGAAGGCCGTAGTCCACCAGATACGCGTCGTCCGAAGTGGTTTGCACTTGGAAGGTCAGTCGGAAATCATTTTTTAGGTTGAACCAACCGTTTGCGAAAAGGTAGCCGCGATCCTGGTCTGGCTGAATGTCATCGCGCGTATAGGCGCCTTCCAGCTGAATACGCCCGTTCACAAAGGCCTGGCGGTATCTGTAGCCCAACGTTGTTGTTTTGCCTGATACATAAGGTGTCAGTGTCAGGTCCTTGTGGTCCCCGAGTTTGAAGAAATACGGAATCTGCACGCCTGTTCCCAACTGCGACGTGCTGCGGATCGATGGCACAAGAAAACCGGTCGCGCGGTCCAGTGTGGGGTCGGGCAGTCGCAGATAAGGAAAATAGAAGATAGGGTAGTCCAACACCCGAAGCTGCGCGCCTTCGAAATACAACTGCCGTTCCAATTGGTCATGAGTGACGCGGCGGGCCCGAATCTGCCAGATTGGCGGCCTGCCATTGGCGCAGACATGGCAAGAGGTGGCCGAGACTTTGCTGAATTGCGTGTAACGCCCGGCTGTTCGCTTTGCCTGAACAGATGCGATCTGGACCTGTTGTTCAAAGACCATGCGCGCGCCGACCAGCAAACCGTTCTGAATACCGCTGTCCAGCTGTCCCGAATCCGCAAGCAACGTTGTCTGACCGCCCTGATCGATACGGATGGGGCCGTCCAGCGTCAGCTCGCCTGTTTCTCGGTCATATGTGATGCGTTGGGCAGACAGTTTGATGTCGCCCTGAAAGGCCTCGACATTCCCTTCGGCTACCAGCTTTCTTTCAGGCGTAATAAAAACCTTGTCGGCCACCAGCAGCGCTGGCTGTTCCTGAGCCTGTGTGTCTTGTGCCTGTGTCGGGGTGGATTGGGCCACAAGTACAGCGGGCACGGAAAGCGTCACTGCACTGGTCAACACAACATAAAGGAGGCGCCGCATCAGCCATCCTCCGCGTGAAGCAGTAGGCCCAATGAGAGCAGAATAGCGGCAAAGGGCGGTGCCCAGGCAGCGATATATGTGGACAATTGTCCGTTTTCCCCAAGGATTTGCGCAAAGTTGCGAACGAAGTAGACGGCGAAGCCAAGCAAGACCGCTGTCAGCACCGCGATTCCGGTGCCGCCAAATCGGACGTGGCGCATGGTGAAGGCTGCTCCGATCAGGACCATCGAGACCAGAAAGAATGGGCGTGCCAGTTGAACTTGCAACCAAACCTCATATTGCTTGGTCGAAAAGCCGGCCTCGCGCAGGTCCGCGATCAGTTGGGGCAGGTCATAGACTGACACGGAATCCTGTTGCCCGAGCGTATCCAATATGCGCTGGCGGGTCAGCGAAGTCGGCAGTTCCAGGCGGTCATGAACAACGGAACTGGCTTCGGGGTTCTGCCCTTCCTGCATGGTCCAGATCTTGGCGTTGGACAAGACCCACCTGCCATCTTCCAACTCGGCTCGATCAGCGATGATCTGTTGGGTGGGTTTGCCATCGCGGGCGAAGGTAATCACGGTCACATCGTCCAACCCAAGCGAATCCCCGTTAGAGGTTCCGCGCGCATGGATCACCGCTTGACCGTTTTCCGCTGATTGGCGCAGCCATAACCCTTCGCTACTGATGGACAGGGCCGAACTGCCGTTATTCTTGTAGGAATCTGAAAGGCGTTGGAATTCTTCTGAAGTTGCGGCCGCAATCGGATTCAGCAAGGCTACGGCCAGCGCGCCGATGATCAGCGCAAGAAGCACAGGTGCCACCAGCGCACGAATACCCGAGCGACCGGTCGCGCGTGTCACCACCAGTTCTGAAGTGCGCGCAAGCCCGACGAACAGAGCGATCGTAGACAGGATGATCAGCAGGGGAAGCATTTCGCTGATCGCTGCCGGTGTGTTCAGAAGAGTCAGTTGCAGCAACTGCCCAAAAGACAGGTCGTAATCGTCAAACCGGCGAATCTGTTCGATCAGGTCGATGAGAATCATCAGGGTCAGAAAGATGCCGCCAATGACCAGAAAGCTCTGCATGAAACGACGGGCGAAATAACGGTCGAGGATCACGGGCAACACCCCGCGAAGCTTGCAGAACGGGCATACGGGCGGTCCGCGCGCGCGCGGAAATTCCTGCGCAACGGCTTATGCCTGCCCTCTCGTGCCACGTCTTTCTCCCCCGAGCCTGCCGGTTATTTTTTCGAGACCTTAATGCAATTGAGGCCCGGGGAAAACTGCTATCTGGTCAAGCGGTGCTACGCGGGCTAGGTCTTGGGGAACAGAGTTTGAGGAGTTTACAATGAGCAGTCTGGTACCGATCCTCTTTCAAGAGTTCGACTTGGATGCGATGGCGCAGGCCGAAGGCCGGGTGGTCATCATCATTCCGTCCGACGGCAAGATGAACCCCGCTGCCCGTCGGGCCAATCGCCTGACAAAAGGGGCAGTGGCGCGATTGGTCGAAAGTGGGTCGTTCGAAAAAGCCAAAGCCGCTGATGTGATCTCGCTGGCCTGGCCCGCGGGAATGGCCGCCGAGGCGCTGGACGTTCTGGTGCTGCCGCGCCGCCCGGAAGCGGACGAAGCGCGCAAGGCAGGGTCAGCGCTGGCCAAGCTGGCGGGCGGCAAGGACATGCTTTTGATGGTCGGCAATCAGGTGCGCACTGACGAACTTGCTTTGGGCATCGCTTTGCGCAGCTACGACTTTGACGCGCACAAGACCAAAGAAAGCGACAGCTTGGGCACGGTCACGATCAGTCATTCCAAACCGGACGAAGCCGAGGCCGAATTTGCCCCGCTTTACGCAATTGCTGACGGTGTACGGATGACTCGGGATCTGACCAACGAGCCCGCAAATGTTCTGACAACCACCGAATTCGCCGATCGTCTGGTCGAGATGCAGGAACTGGGTCTTGAGGTCGAAGTTCTGGACGAAGACAAACTTGCGGAACTGGGAATGCGCACATTGCTGAGCGTTGGGCAGGGCTCGGACAGCCCGTCCAAAGTGGTCGTCATGCACTGGAAGGGGGGTGACAAGGGCGATGCGCCGCTGGCTCTGGTTGGCAAAGGTGTGGTGTTTGACACCGGGGGTATCTCGCTGAAGCCCGCGGGCGGTATGGAAGAGATGACCATGGATATGGGTGGCGCAGGTGTTGTCGCCGGAACCATGCGCGCGCTGGCCAAGCGCAAGGCCAAGGCCAATGTCGTTGGTCTGGTTGGATTGGTCGAGAACATGCCCTCAGGCAATGCCACGCGCCCCGGCGATGTGGTCAAATCGATGAAAGGCGATACGGTCGAGATCATCAATACCGATGCCGAGGGTCGTTTGGTTCTATGTGACGTCATGTGGTACGCGCAAGAACGGTTCAGCCCCGTTGGCATGATAGATCTAGCCACTCTGACAGGTGCAATCATCATCGGGCTAGGGCACGAGAATGCCGGTGTGTTCTCAAACAACGACACGTTCTGTGATGCCTTCCTGAAATCGGCCAAAGCCGAAGACGAGGGCGCGTGGCGGATGCCGTTGGGCGATTCCTATGACAAGTTGCTGAAATCGCGCATTGCCGACATGAAGAATGTGGGTGGTCGGCCTGCGGGGTCGATTACCGCCGCGCAGTTCCTGCAACGGTTCGTCAAAGAAGAAACGCCCTGGATTCACCTGGACATTGCGGGGGTGGCCTCGGTTTCCGCTGAGACATCTTATGCACCCAAAGGCGCCACCGGTTGGGGTGTTCGCGCGCTGAGCCGGTTTGTGCAGGACAATTTCGAGTAAGCAGATGGGCGCTGTCTATTTCTACCACCTGACCCGCCAGCCGCTGGAACACACCTTGCCGGTGCTGCTGGACAAGGCGCGGCAGGCCGGGTGGAAGATTGCCGTGCGGGGCACCGACCCTGCGCGGATGGACTGGCTGGATGAAAAGCTGTGGCTGGGGCCCGAAGACGGGTTTCTGCCGCATGGCCGCGAAGGTGGCCCCCATGACGCAGAGCAGCCGATTTTGCTGACCACGGGTTCGCAAGCTGCCAATGGCGCGTCCTGTGTCATGGCCGTTGACGGAGCGCTGGTCGAGGCGGAAGAAGTCACCGCGATGGAACGTGTGTGCATTCTGTTCGATGGCAATGACGACATAGCCGTTCAACATGCGCGGGGGCAGTGGAAATCGCTGACCGCTGCGGGGTGTTCGGCGCAATACTGGTCGGAAGAATCCGGACGGTGGGAAAAGAAGGCCGAAGCCTGACGGGCGACGCCGTTTTCAGGAGATTTGAAAGATGCAAATGAAGCCCTTGGGCCGTACTGGAATTATGGTGAGCGACCTATGTCTTGGAACCATGACTTTTGGCACACAGACCTCCGAAGCCGATGCGCACAGGCAGATGGAAATGGCGCTGGATGCCGGCATCAACTTTGTGGATGCAGCCGAGATGTATCCCGTAAACCCGGTTTCAAAAGAAACGATCGGGCGCACCGAAGAGATTCTGGGCAATTGGAACGCAGCCAATGCAGCGCGGCGTGGGGATTACATTTTGGCGACCAAGCATTCCGGTGAGGGTTTGTCCTTTGTGCGTGACGGTGCGCCTATCACAGGCAAGACGATACCCGAAGCGATTGAAGGATCGCTGAAGCGGTTGCAGACAGAGTGCATCGATCTTTATCAGTTTCACTGGCCGAACCGCGGCAGCTACATGTTCCGTCAGAACTGGGATTTTGCGCCAACCGGGCACAACACCGATGACGTTTTGGGGAACATGCAGGAGTGTCTGGAGGCGTTGCAGGCTCAGGTCGACAAGGGCAACATCCGCGCCTTTGGTCTGTCCAACGAAAGTGCATGGGGCACGGCGCAGTGGGTGCGTCTGGCCGAAAAGATGGGCGCGCCGCGTGTGGCGTCGATTCAGAACGAGTATTCGCTGCTCTGTCGGCTGTTCGACACGGATATGGCCGAGCTATGCGTGCATGAAGATGTCGGGCTGATGGCGTTCTCGCCTTTGGGTACCGGCTTGCTGACGGGTAAGTATCAGGGTGGTGCCGTCCCGGACGGTTCGCGCATGTCGCTTTCACCTGAACTGGGCGGGCGCAAGTCTGATCGAGTGTTTGATGCGGTCGCCGCTTATCTGGACGTTGCTGCGCGTCACAGTTTGGATCCGACGCATATGGCATTGGCTTGGTGTCGTACACGGCCATTCATGATTTCGGCTATTTTTGGCGCAACTACGGTTGAGCAGCTTGAACACGTATTGGCTGGCGCGGATCTGACCTTGTCAGATGAGGTGTTGGCAGAGTTGGATGCAGCCCATAAGGCGCATCCGATGCCATACTGAGGGCAGGGGGCGCTGCCCCCGCCGCCTTCGGCGGCTCCCCCGAGATATTTTTAGCCAGATGAAGTTGGATCCGGTCAGTGATGGCTGGGGTGCGCGCGCTCTTGTCTGAGATCGCGGGCGGACTGGCCGTGTGCGGTGCGAAAGGCACGGGCGAAGCTGGATTGTGAGGCAAAGCCCGTGGCCAGCGCCACATCCATCAGCGGCATGTCGGTGTCAGTGACAAGGCGACGCGCTTCGGCCAGGCGCAGTTGCAAGTAATGGTCCTGCGGCGTGGTGTTCAGGCGCAGACGGAACTGTTGTTGCAACGTACGCGGGCTGGTGCCCAGCCGGTCTGCGATATAGGCAAGCGGCAAGGGGTCATCCAAAGAGTCCTGCATCAGTGAATTGGCCTTGGCGGTCAAAGCTGTGTGGCGGTGTGGTGCGCCAGTGCGGCTTTGCGGTTTGGCAGGGTCGGGTGCGCCTTCGTAGAGGAACAAGCCCGAAACGCGCGCCGCGAAACCCGCTCCGTGACGGGCGGCGATGATGTGCAGCATCATCTCGACCGCCGGGATTGCTCCGCCGGATGTCAGCCGGGTGTCAGACACGGTGAAGCGGTCGGGGCGCACGTCCACTTCGGGGAAACGCGCGGCGAAGTTTTCCAAGTCTTCCCAATGGGTGGTGGCGGCGTGGCCGTCAAGCAGCCCGGCCTCGGCCAGCAGCCAGGGGCCGCCATCGATGCCTGCCATTGTTGCGCCAGTACCTGCGATCCGGCGCAGACCCGCAAGCAGGCTGGGGGTGGCGTGACGGGCCAGTTGGAACCCGGCCACAACGATCATCAGGTCACAGCCTTGCAGACGTGCCAGCGGGATACCCGGCACTTGCAAGGCGCTGGTCAGCATTGCCGGTTGGGGTGTCGCTGTCACGTAGTCCCAGTCAAAGGCCGGGCGATCGGCCAGACGGTTGGCCGCGCGCATTGGGTCGACCGCCGAGGCGAAGCTGAGCGTGTTGCAGTCATCAAGTACCAGCACCGCCGTTTTCAGGGCGCGATGTTCGGGCTGCAGTATGTTTTTTGCGGATTGCATCAAGTTCGATTCGCATTCTGCCAAGTTGTTTTCCCAAGGCTGCGTCAGAGTTGAAAGTAACGCAAATCGGAATCCGGGGAGAAGCCTGGGGAAAACTCAGGTCAAAACCGGGTATAACTTGGGGAAAACGCCATGCCTCTGGAAATGAACCGCGATGTCTTTATCACCTGCGCCGTGACCGGCTCGGGTGGAACGCAGGATCGCAGCCCTCATGTACCGCGCTCGCCGCAGCAGATTGCCGACAGCGCGATTGCTGCCGCTAAGGCTGGAGCTGCAGTTGTGCATTGCCATGTGCGTGACCCCGAAACCGGTGCGCCAAGCCGTCGGCTGGATCTGTATCGTGAGGTCACAGACCGGATTCGCGACGCCGACGTGGACGTTGTTCTGAACCTGACCGCGGGGATGGGTGGCGACATCGTGTTTGGGGGCGTTGAAAGCCCGTTTCCTGTGAATGAGGCCGGCACGGACATGATCGGTGCGTCGGAGCGCGTTGCGCATATTGCCGAGTGTCTGCCCGAAATCTGCACTTTGGACTGTGGCACAATGAACTTTGCCGAGGCCGATTACGTCATGACCAACACGCCTGGAGCCCTGCGCGCTATGGGGCAAATGATGACGGATATGGGCGTGAAGCCCGAGATCGAAGCTTTTGACACCGGCCACCTGTGGTTTGCCAAGCAGTTGGTGAAAGAGGGGATTCTGGAGCCCAACGCCTTGGTTCAGCTGTGCATGGGTGTGCCGTGGGGCGCGCCGGACGATTTGAACACCTTCATGGCGATGGTGAACAATGTCCCCGATGACTGGACCTTCAGCGCATTCTCATTGGGGCGGAACCAGATGGCTTACGTTGCGGCGACGGTTCTGGCCGGCGGCAACGTGCGCGTGGGTCTCGAGGACAACTTGTGGCTGGACAAGGGTGTTCTGGCCGAAAACTGGCAGTTGGTGGAACGCGCGGGAACCATCATCGAGAATATGGGCGCGCGGGTTATTGGGCCGCAGGAAGTGCGTGAGAAGTTGGGATTGGAGAAACGCGCGCCAAAGGGATGATTTGCTTGCGGCCGCTGGCATGGTCGAAGGCTCTGGAGCGTCAGCAAAAGGATGATAACCATGAGATCGGTTGTTGTGATATGCGCGGCGCTACTGATGGCATGCCTGCCCTGCGAAGGGGCAGCGCAAGCCACAGAGGTTGAGTTGGCCCGCCAGCAGTGCGAAGCCAAAGGCGGAAGATATGAGGTGGCTGGGCGACTCCGGGAGTATATCTGCTTTGAACCTTTGCCCGACGCCGGGGCACCCTGCAAAATAGCCTCCGATTGTGCAGGGTTCTGCCTGTCGGACACCAAACAATGCAGTGCCGTCACGCCAAAATTCGGATGCATTCCACATCTGGATGAGGCGGGGCAGGCGCAAGTGATCTGTATCGATTAGAGGACGATATGACAAAAACGGCAGCAATCATCGGGGGTGGGGTCATTGGCGGCGGTTGGGCTGCACGGTTCCTGCTGAATGGCTGGAACGTCCGGGTGTTCGACCCGGACCCTGAGGCCGAGCGCAAAATTGGCGAAGTTCTGGACAATGCGCGGCGGTCTCTGCCAGGCCTGAGCGATGTGCCATTGCCGCCCGAAGGCGTATTGAGCTTTCACGATGAAATGGCCGACGCCGTAGAAGGTGCGGTTTGGATTCAGGAAAGCGTACCGGAGCGTTTGGACCTGAAACTGAAAGTCTACAAAGGTCTGCAAGAGGCCTGCGATCCGGGCGCGATCATCGGGTCTTCGACCAGCGGTTTTAAGCCTTCGGAATTGCAAGAGGGCGCGCTGCGCCCCGAACAGATCGTCGTAACGCATCCGTTCAACCCGGTTTACCTGTTGCCGCTGATCGAGTTGGTGCCCACCGATAGGAACCCTCCCGAAATGGTCGCACGCGCGCAGGAGTTGCTGAAATCGGTCGGGTTTTTCCCCCTGCACATCAAGAAAGAGATCGACGCGCATATCGCCGACCGGTTCCTTGAAGCGGTCTGGCGCGAGGCACTGTGGCTGGTTAAAGACGGTATCGCGACTACGGAAGAGGTGGATGAGGCGATCCGCATGGGCTTTGGCATCCGCTGGGCGCAGATGGGCCTGTTCGAGACCTATCGCGTGGCAGGCGGCGAAGCCGGGATGCGGCATTTCATGGCGCAATTTGGTCCGGCGTTGAAATGGCCTTGGACCAAGCTGATGGATGTGCCCGAGTTCACTGATGAGCTGGTCGATATGATCGCGGACCAGTCCGATGCACAATCTGGGATGCATTCGATACGCGAGCTGGAGCGCATTCGCGACAATAATCTTGTGGGCATGATGCGGGCCCTCAAGGCACAGAATTACGGGGCAGGCGCTGTGCTGAACCAGCATGATGCGCTGTTGAAACCGGGTGCCTTGCCGACATTGGATCAGGCGGACCTGAGCCAGCCGATCCTGACCCTGTCCCGCGCCGTTCCGCTGGATTGGACGGACTATAACGGCCACATGAATGAGGCGAAGTATCTGGAGGCCTTTGCCGCCGCCACGGACCGCTTCATGGAGATCATCGGTTGCGACATGGAGTATATTTCGTCGGGCGGCAGTTACTTCACCGCCGAAAACCACATTCGCTATGTTGATGAGGTCAACGCGGGTGCAAAGATCGAGGTGCGCACGCAGATGTTGCTGGGGCAGGGCAAGAAGCTGCATGTGTTCCACAGCATGTATGAAGGCGACAAACTGCTGGCCACAGGCGAAAGCTTCTTGCTGCATGTCAGTCTTGAGACCCGGCGTCCAAGCTCTCCGTCCCCTGAAATCGAAGCGGCGATGGCGCGCATTGCCGAAGCTCAGTCCGTGCTGCCTTACCCCGAAGGCGCGGGGGCCGCTATTCGGAAACCCTCATGAGCCGAAGGGTGTTGGTAACGGCTGGCGCGTCCGGTGTCGGTCGCGCCATGGCCGAGGCGTTTGATGCGGCTGGCTATGATGTCTGGGTTACAGATATCGATCAGGCAGCGCTAAGCTCCGTGCCCGATCCTTGGACGGCGCATTGCGCCAATGCGTCGGATGAGGCTGATATGCGCGGCGTCTTTGATGCTGTGTCTCAGGCAGGCGGGCTGGACACCCTGTGTGCCAACGCCGGAATAGCAGGGCCAACCGAGGCAATCGAAAACATCGATCTGAATGCTTGGCGCGCCTGCATTGCGGTTAATCTGGACGGTGCTTTTCTGGCGGCCAAATATGCCGCGCCATTGATGAAATCGGCGCGGGCGGGAAGCATCATCCTGACCTCGTCGACGGCAGGTCAGTACGGCTATCCGTTTCGTGCGCCGTATGCCTCGGCAAAATGGGCGGTCATTGGATTGATGAAAACACTTGCGATGGAACTGGGCCCGCATGGGATACGCGCAAACGCAATCTGCCCGGGCGCAGTTGAAGGCCCGCGCATGGAAGGCGTTCTGGCCCGTGAGGCAGAAGCCAAAGGCATGACCCGCGACGCGGTGTACCAAGGCTATGCCTCAGGCACCTCCATGGGGCGCTTTGTCGAGGCGCAGGACATAGCGAATATGGCTGTATTTCTGGCATCAGACGCGGCGCGATTGGTGTCGGGTCAGGTCATCGCGGTCGATGGCCACACAGTCAATCCTGACCCGAAACTATGATTTAGCCCTGGTTGGGGCCCCTGATCTGCCGGATGCTCTGGCGGACGGCCTGCCAGTCCTCTGCTTCCTGCTGATTTCCGGCAGCCTCGCATTCACGCATTTTCTGCGCAGCTTCGGCCTCGGCCCGGTCTCCGTGAGCGGCATAAAGGGCACGTGCGTATTGAGCGGTTTGTATTGCGTCCATTCCTGTGGTCCTCCGTCTGTGATCGGAATGCCCGAAGGTTCGCGCCAAGGGACCATAGCACAGTATTCCAAAGCCTGCATCATGTGCCTTCTGAAATCATGGATCTGAGCTGCCGAAGATGGTTGGGAAAGTTGCGGGCGGTCACGTCTGCCTCGCGTACAAGCGTATCGAAGTGGCGGGTAAATGTTTCGATCCGGTCCCGGTCGCGAAACGCCAAATAGTGACTGCCTGCGTAGAACACGCAAAGCAGTGGGCCGAATATCGTCACCGGGGCGGAATAAAGTCTTTTGGCATCAAACAGATAGATCCGCATTCTGGGGTAAAGCTGATCGCAAAGTGTCAGAAGGTGGTCGATCTGTTCCAGCCGTACCCGCGTGCTAAGGCCGCTGTAATACCCTGTGGCGCTTGCAAAGCTCTCGATTTCGAACAGCGGCATGGCGATTTCATAATCCGACTGCGCACTGCGCATCCAGGCCAACCTGTCCTCGGAGGCGCCGATCGCCTGATCCGCCGTTCGCCCCAGATGCGGGGCATATTCCCATTCCAGCACAGCGCGGGTCTTGAGCATGTCAGGCAGCGTGGCTGGGACATAGCGCAGCTTGTACCCGGCCGCTTCTTTGTGCCACTCGAAAATCTTTTCATCTACCAGCGCGCGGGGTGCTTCGGTGAAGCTTAGGGAACCGGCCAGAAGCTCGGCCGCGCTTTCTGGCCTGTCGGACAGGCTTAGCAACCAGTCGGCTGAAACGCCAAGCGCAGCCGCGCATCCTCCGACCACATGCGCATTGGGCAGGCGCGCGCCATGCCCGGTCAAAAGCTGCGATACGGTCGAGCGGTCAACCCCTATGTCACGCGCAAGCGCGCTTTGACTGATGTTCCGTTGTTCCATCGCGCGGGCAAGTCGCAGTCGAAACTGCGCGGCGCGATCTCGTTTGTCTATTTTTTCCTGCATATGGTGATAAATATCATAATTGATGAATTTTGTTAATCATATTCAGAATTTTCAGAATAACCACCGACTTGTAACTCTTTGAAAAAAGCAAAAAGACTGAGGGTCGGAATGGAAACGCGGCGAAGATCTGTCGTGAAAGCAATCGTTTGGAATGTCATGGGGCTTGTCACCATGACCGCTGTAGGGCTGATTGCCACGGGCTCGGCCACTGTAGGCGGGGTTGTGGCGCTGGTGAACACCGCCATTGGTCTGACCATGTACGTGATTTACGAAAGGGTGTGGGCGGGCATCTCGTGGGGGCGCAATGGCTAAGCGACCCACATCCCAATCCCCTGAATGGGGCACGTTTTTCCTGATCATGGCCTGTTATGCGGCGTGGCTTGCGGGGTTGTTCTGGTTGACGGATGTTTCGTTGTGGTTGGCGGTGCTGGCCTTGGGCCTGGTTGCGGCCCTGCATTCGTCACTGACACATGAGGTCCTTCACGGGCACCCGTTTCAAGCCAAATGGCTGAATGAGGCGTTGATGGTGCTGCCGCTCACGCTTTTCATCCCGTACAACCGCTTTCGGGATCTGCATCTGGCACATCATCAAGATGCCGCGTTGACGGACCCCTACGACGATCCGGAATCGAACTATCTGGACCCCAAGGTCTGGTCGACATTGCCGCGCAGTTTACAAGTGCTGCTGGCGATCAACAACACTCTGCTTGGCCGCATGTTATTGGGCCCGGCCATCGGTCAGGTTTTGTTTCTGCGCGACGAATGGCAGGGGGCGCGGCATTGGGACAAGGATATCCTCTTGGCCTGGGCATTGCACCTGCCGGGTGTGGCGGTGGTACTGTGGATTGTTGCCCAGTCGGCCATGCCGGTCTGGGCCTATCTGATCTCAGCCTATATCGGGCTGGGGCTGCTGAAAATCCGTACGTTCCTTGAGCACCGCGCGCATGAAAAATCCCGGGCGCGTACAGTCATCATCGAAGATCGGGGACCCCTGGCATTTCTGTTTCTGAACAATAACCTGCACGTGGTTCATCACATGAACCCAAGCGCCCCGTGGTATCGCTTACCACAACTGTATCGGGACGGAAAAGACAAGTATCTGGCTTGTAATGAGGCATATGTATACCGGTCTTATGCGCAGATTTTCCGGCAGTACTTGTGGCGCGCGAAAGACCCCGTGCCGCATCCGCTCTGGCCAAAGTCCTGATTTGACGACACAACGGGTGGCATGAGTCTCTGGATCCCTGTCACCATCGCCGCCGCCAGTTTTCAAACTGTGCGTTTCATGCTGCAAAAATCGCTGAGCAGCGTGAAACTATCTGCGGCTGGCGCAACGTTTGCGCGCTTTGCCTATTCCATGCCGTTGGCCGTCGCAGGGTTGCTGGTCGCTTTGCAGGTAACGGGGGCAATCCTGCCAACGCTCAGCCCATTGTTCTGGATATACGCGGTGATCGGCGGGACGGCGCAAATACTTGCGACGATTTGTGTGGTGGCGCTGTTCAAACAGCGCAACTTCGCGGTGGGGATCACCTTCAAGAAAACCGAAGTGATTCAAACCGCGATTGTCGGCTTTCTAGTTCTGGGAGATCGCGTGTCAGCGGGCGCGCTGGTGGCTATTCTGTTGGGTCTTGCCGCAGTTCTGCTGCTGTCGAAAACACCCGGTGGTGACGGGGCATTGTGGCGGCATCTGACCAACAGGGCCTCAAAATTGGGGCTTGGTTCGGGTGTTTTGTTTGCCTTTTCCTCCGTCAGCTATCGCGGCGCCTCGCTGCAACTGGGCGACTTGGACGCATGGTTCAGGGCATTGGTCACTTTGGCTGCCGTTGTGACGTTTCAGTTCCTCAGCATGGGGCTTTGGCTGTTGTGGCGCGATCGGTCCGAGTTGATCGCAGTCTGGCAAACGCGATCTACTGGAGTCTTTGTCGGGCTGACAAGTTTGGGCGGGTCGTTTTGCTGGTTCTGGGCGTTCACTTTGCAAAACGCAGCGTATGTAAAAGCGCTGGGGCAGATCGAACTGCTTTTCAGCTTGATGGCCTCGACATTGTTCTTCCGCGAATCGATCACCCGGCGAGAGATCGCCGGAATGACCTTATTGGGGCTTTCGATACTGGCGCTGGTGCTGGCAATTTAGCCAGCACGACGCTCATCAAAGCTAAGGGCGATAAAGCTGGGCAGATGATCACCCATCCCCACAACAACCGGACCGTTATCGGCCTTGCGGCCTCGACCGCGTCCTTTCGGTTCGCGCTCTTTCCGGTTGTCCTTCGAGCCTTCCTGTTCCTTGGCCCTTTTCTCGGGCTTCGGTTTCTCAGACTTGGGTTTTTCAGGCTTGGGCTCTTCTTTGACCGGATTGTCGATGCGCGGGATGTCTTTCTGGATCAGCTTTTCGATTGCATCCAAAGCCTTCTCATCGCGGCCCGAGCAAATAGTGATGGCCTTGCCTTCGCGCCCGGCACGACCGGTGCGACCAATGCGGTGAACGTAATCCTCGGCATGGCCAGGTACGTCGAAATTGAACACGTGACTGACCGAAGGAATATCCAGGCCACGCGCAGCGACATCCGAGGCCACCAGCAGGCGTAGCGACCCATCGCGGAAGCCGTCCAGCGTTTTCATGCGCTGCGACTGGTCCAGATCACCGTGGATCGCGGCGGCGTTATAGCCGTATTTCTTCAGCGATTTTGCGCAGATATCCACATCTGTCTTGCGGTTGCAGAAGATGATCGCGTTGGTGCATTTCTCACCTTCGGCATCGATCAGCGCACGCAGAACCTTGCGTTTGTTGCTGGCCTCACGATCGCGGCGACCGCCCTTGAACATGACGACGCCCTGTTCAATGGTCTCGGATGCGGTGGCCTGACGGGCAACCTCGATCCGGGCAGGGGCGGACAGGAATGTGTCGGTGATACGCTCGATCTCAGAAGCCATTGTGGCCGAGAAGAACAGGGTCTGGCGCGTGAACGGTGTCAGCGAAAAGATCCGTTCGATATCAGGGATAAATCCCATGTCCAGCATCCGGTCGGCTTCGTCCACCACCATGATCTGAACACCAGTCAGCAACAGCTTGCCGCGTTCAAAATGGTCCAGCAGGCGACCCGGCGTGGCGATCAGAACGTCAACACCACGGTCGATCAGCGCCTCTTGTTCCTTGAAACTGACCCCGCCGATCAACAGCGCTTTGGTCAGTTTCAGGTGCTTGGTGTAGGTGTCGAAATTCTCGGCCACCTGCGCGGCGAGTTCCCGTGTCGGGCACAGAACCAGCGAACGCGGCATGCGTGCGCGGGCGCGACCACGGGCCAGCAGGGTGATCATCGGCAGGGTAAAGCTGGCGGTTTTGCCAGTGCCGGTCTGTGCAATCCCCAGAACATCGCGACCTTCCAGAGCAGGTGGAATCGCACCTTCCTGGATCGGAGTGGGGGTTTCGTATCCGGCTTCCTCAATGGCTTTGAGGACCTTTGGGTTCAGGTTCAGTTCGTTAAACTTTGTCATGTAAGTCCGGTTTTTGCGGACACTTGACCTGGCCCGCGCGTCAAAGATGTGCCGGGCCCGGATGGCCATGCGCGCAATGCGCCTGTTCGGCTTGGGGGCGGACATAACAAAAACGTAGGTCAGGGTCAAATGAAGTCCGCTTAGTGCGGGGCACGCAAAATGTTCGCGGGATTTTCCGCAACAATTCAGCAGGTTCCGGGGAAGTGTTTCTCCAGTTTTTCGTCCAGAGCCAATGGGCGGTGACGCAGTAGGTTGTGCTGTTCCAAACGGGCACGGACTTCGGGGTCTGCTCCGCTCATCTCATCGTAAAACGCGCGCAGCCCGTCTTTGCCTTGTTCGGCTTCGATCCAGTTGAGCAGTTCATTTTTGTTCAAACCACCCTGTTCGCGCGGTACGTTGGGTGCCATGCCTGCCTGATACGAGCCGCGATCAATACGAAACTGGTAATGTCCGATCCAGTGGTCCCAATCCGGTGCGTGCCGGTGGCACAGCTCGACCTCGGGCAACTCGTATTTGCAAGGCAGTAGCTTTTTGTTCTGAAACAGGTTGTGGATGCGGAAGTTCAGGTACTTCAGACCGGTTCGTACGAACAGCTTGCCCTGCACGTGGCTGAGAAAACCGCCCAGAACAAATGCTCCGTAGGTCGGGTAGATGGCTTCGACCAGAGCCTCGCGGTTGGGGCCCTGGGGGATGTGTGCCTTGTACAGATCGTCACCGCCAGCCAAGGCTTCCATAGGGCGGACGCGTGCGGCGTTGAGGTTGGGCGGCACGTTGCCCAGCACTTCGGCGATCGGGGTCGGGGACCAAAGAAACTCGTCTACATCGATATGCGTCAGCCAATCCAGGGGCGTGTTGCGATAGGCAAATGTCGCGTGAACCGTCTGACGGACCTGATGCTTTTCCGGCCTTGCACGTCCTCGCTTTTCCCAAAACGCATCGTCGCAAACCCGCACGCGCACTTTGGGGTGCATCCTGAGCGCTCGAAAGGTGTGCCGGTTGGGTTCGTCCATGTAGATATAAATGAAGTCTGCGCCCAGCTCGAGGTGATGCGCCACAAAGCGCAGTACGTTCTCGGTCGAGCCCCGAACCATCGAGACGATACCCCAGGTGGTCATGCGCGCGTCGCGCGGGAATCGCGCATCCGTTTCAGGCGGCGAAAGATACCGCCTGGGTCTTTGTTAAGTTCCGTCATCAGATGATCGACCAACGGCGCGATGGTCGGGTCGTGCATTGCCCGGGTCCAGATCGGGGCGATAAGATTGACGGCCAACCCACCTTTTTCAAAGGAAAAACCCTTCATCTGAAAGGGCAAATCTACATGGTTTTTGTCTTCGAACCGAAAGGGCGTGTCCGGGGCCAGGCCCGAGAACAGGCGTTCGAATTCATAGAGTTTCATCAGACCAAACAGCATCCGCAACGCGTGACCCACCTCGCGCTGTGTCGCCGTCTGACCGTGGTCCGCAAATGTCTGAGCCGAAGACACCAGCCAGCGCAGGTCGAGTGCGACCAACAGGTGATCGGACTGTTCGTCCCACAACCGGCAGAACAGGGTTGGCGCGTGGCGGGGAAAGGACCGTTTTCTAAGGTTCGAAATCAATTGAGCATTCAGAAAGGCCAATTCCGATTGACCAACGAACTCGCGCGCGATTTGGGCGCGTTTGCGATCCCACGTGGTGCTGCGTCCGGCCGGCACTTCGGTGGCGCTGTCGGGAACCGTGCGTCTGGCTAGATCATCCAGATCAACGTCGGGATCGGGCAGGGTGAGGGTGCCGAACTGAAACGGACTGCGCCGGTTCTCATAGCTGTCCAGCATGTCTGGCAGACCACCGGGAAAGGTCAGTTCGTCGTCACTCATGTGCGCAGGATTGCACAGCCGGGTTCGGCTGCGCAATCAGCCAGTTGGATCACACCATCATCTCTTTTGTCGCGGTCAGGTTTAGCGCCGGATAGTCGCGAACGACCCGGTCGATGTCCCATTGCAGGCGCGTCAGATAGACGATGTCACCGTCATGATCATGGGCGATGTGCTGCTTGTTGGCGTTGACGAACTTATCGACCTCGGCCTTGTCACCGCTGACCCATCGGGCCGAGGTGAATTGCGACGCCTCGAACCGAACGGGCAAGCCGTATTCCATCTCAATCCGGCTGGCGAGCACTTCGAATTGCAGCGCGCCGACAACGCCGACGATAAAGCCCGACCCGATTGAGGGTTTGAACACTTTGGCCGCGCCTTCTTCGGCGAATTGCATCAGGGCTTTTTCCAGATGTTTGGCTTTCATCGGATCGCCCGCACGGACGCCCTGCAGCAGTTCTGGCGCAAACGAAGGAATGCCCGTCACGCGCAGCGCCTCGCCCTCGGTCAGCGTATCGCCGATGCGTAGTTGGCCGTGGTTCGGGATGCCGATGATGTCCCCGGCCCAAGCCTCTTCGGCCAGTTCGCGGTCGGATGCAAGGAACAGAACCGGATTCGAGATCGCCATGGGCTTTTTGGACCGCACATGCGTCAGCTTCATGCCACGTTTGAAGTGACCTGAAGCCATACGGACAAAGGCAACCCGGTCGCGGTGCTTGGGGTCCATATTGGCCTGCACCTTGAAGACAAAGCCTGCGACTTTCTTTTCGTCGGGCGCAATCTGACGCGGTTCCGCCGATTGAACCTGCGGCTGTGGGCCATAAGCACCGATACCTTCCATCAGCTCTTTGACGCCAAACGAGTTGATCGCCGAACCAAACCAGATCGGGGTCATGTGGCCTTCCAAAACCGCCTGCGGGTCAAGTGCTGGCAGCAGTTCACGCGCCATCTCGACCTCTTCCAGCAGTTTTTCCAGCAGATGCTCGGGCACATGTTCGGCCAATTTAGGATCGTCCAGCCCGTTGATCTGGATGCTTTCGGCCACCTTGTTGCGGTCAGCGCGGTCCATCAGTTCCAGCCGGTCACGCAGCATGTCGTAACAGCCGATGAAATCACGGCCCACGCCAATCGGCCAAGCGGCTGGCGTGACGTCGATGGCTAGCATTTCCTGAATTTCGTCGATGATCTCGAACGTATCGCGGCTTTCCCGGTCCATCTTGTTACAGAAGGTCAGGATCGGAAGATCGCGTAGACGGCAAACCTCGAACAGTTTCTGCGTCTGGCTTTCCACACCTTTCGCACCATCGATCACCATGACGGCCGCGTCCACCGCAGTCAGCGTGCGATAGGTATCCTCGGAAAAGTCCGAGTGACCGGGTGTGTCCACCAGATTGAAGCGGAAATTGTCATAGTCGAACGACATGGCCGATGCGGAAACCGAGATGCCCCGATCCTTTTCCATCTGCATAAAGTCCGACCGCGTCCGCCGTGCCTCGCCCTTGGCGCGCACCTGACCGGCCATCTGGATCGCGCCCCCGTAAAGCAGGAACTTTTCCGTCAGCGTCGTCTTGCCCGCATCCGGGTGCGAGATGATGGCGAATGTCCGGCGGCGGGCAATCTCGGGCGGCAGGGTGGGTCGGTTCGAGGTATCAAGCATGAGCGCGCGTATATGCGGGGAAACCTGCCGAAGCAAGACAAAGGGGGTGGTTCGAATCGTGAGGGTATGGCAATAAGAACATATAGTGAACAAATAATGGAGAGGATCAATGAATTTGAAAGAGATTGCAGATGAACTGGTCGCCGGATGCCGTGAGGATCGCGCCAAGGAAAACCTATCAAAGCTATACGCTCCGGATGCCGTTTCGGTCGAAGGGCAGGATTTTCAGGGAATGGGGCGCGAAACCCACGGTGTGGAAGCCATACGTGGCAAGCATGAGTGGTGGGAAAGTGCCCATGAAGTGTCGGGTGCTTCCGTTAGTGACCCGTTTCCCCATGGTGACGACCGTTTTGCCGTGATTTTCGAAGTGCAGGGCACTGTGAAAGAAACCGGAGAAGCCTTCGATATGCGCGAAGTGGCCGTTTACCACGTCGCCGACGGCAAAATCGTACGGGAAGAGTTCTTTTACTGATCAACGATCCGTTTCTGGTCTTCCCTGTCTGGCCGGTGCTAGACATGCGGCAATGACTGACAGGGAGGATCCGATGGATCTGGGAATTCAAGGAAAGCGCGCGCTGGTTTGCGCCAGCAGCAAGGGATTGGGGCTGGGCTGCGCAGAGGCTCTGGCAGAAGCGGGCGTTGATCTGGTGATGAACGCCCGTGGTTCTGACGCGTTGGAGGCTGAGGCCGCGCGACTAAGGTCAGAGCACGGCGTCGAGGTGCAAGCCGTCGCGTGTGACGTGACAACTGCCGAGGGTCAGGCACAGGTGATCGAAGCCGCGCAGGGCGTTGATATTCTTGTGACAAATGCAGGTGGTCCCCCTCCGGGGCTGTGGTCAGACTGGGATCGTGATGATTTCATTGAGGCGTTGGATGCCAACATGCTAACGCCAATTGCGTTTATGAAAGCACTGTTGCCCGGAATGATCGACAAAGGATGGGGGCGTGTCGTCAACATCACTTCACAGTCGGTGCGTGCTCCGATCCCGGCCTTGGGTTTGTCGAATGCAGCGCGTACGGGGCTGACTGGATACGTGGCGGGTACGTCGCGTCAGGTTGCGCCCTTTGGGGTCAATATCAACAACCTGTTGCCGGGCATTCATGCCACCGATCGGGCGGATTCTTTGGATGGCAGTGTCGCAGCGCAACAAGGTATTTCGATCGATCAAGCGCGTGCAAATCGAGCCGCCACTATTCCTGCACGTCGTTACGGTACACGGCAGGAATTTGGTGCTGCTTGCGCGTTTCTCTGTTCGAAACAGGCGGGTTTCATAGTTGGGCAGAACATTCTGCTGGACGGCGGCGCCGGAAACATGACGATGTAAAAATGGCTCAGAATTTCTCTTTGAAGGACCAGTTGTTCAATGCGGAAAAAACCCGCTATCTCGCGGGGTTGTTTGATGCAGCTGACGCGTCTTTTGATGCCGAGGCGTTTCATGCGCAGGTTATGTCGCGCCTGCTGGAACTGGAACTGAAAGAGAGAATGGTGTGGATTTCAGACTGCCTGCAACAGGCAGTGCCGGGCGATTTGCCAGCGGTTGCCCCTGTCATCCTGCGCGCCTTGCCGCCGCCTTTGGACCCCTCGAAGACAGATGATGATTTCGGGGATTTCATTTTTGGACCGTTGGGCGAGTGGGTTGCAGAGATCGGGCTGGATCACGTTGATCTGGCTTTGGATGTGCTGGAAGAGTTGACCCAGCGGTTTTCCATGGAATGGGCCATTCGCCCGTTTCTGAACCATGATCCAGACGCCGTACTAAAGCGAATGCAGACATGGTGCAGCCATGGCAGCTATCATGTACGCCGGTTGGTGAGCGAGGGCACGCGGCCCCGGTTGCCTTGGGGACAGGGGATTGGTCTTGATCTGGCCGATCCGCTGCCGCTGCTGGACCGGCTGCACGAGGACGGCACACGCTATGTTACCCGGTCTGTGGCCAATCATCTGAACGACATCACCAAGAAAAACCCTGATCTGGTTCTGGAACGCTTGGAAAAGTGGCGCGCTGATGGGCGGCAGAACATGGCTGAGTTGGACTGGATGACCTCACATACGTTGCGCGGACTGGTCAAAGCAGGACACCCCGAGGCGATGAAGGTTTTGGGGTATGACCCTGAGGCCAAGGTGGCGGTGTCAGTGGATCTGACCTCAGAGGCCCGGATCGGCGGGGCGCTGGAGTTTTCAGTTGCCCTGACCGGCGCAGGTGAGCAGCCTGTTCTGGTGGATTATATTTTTCATTTCCAACGTCCTGGTGGAAAAATCTCAGCCAAAGTTCACAAACTCAAACAGACGTCGCTTAAAAATGGTCGCTTGCACCTGAGCAAACGCCACAAGCTGAAGGGCGACGCCACAACGTTCAAACTGGTACCCGGCGCGCATCGGCTTGAGGTGCAGGTGAACGGCAAGGTCCGCGCGGGCGTGGATTTCGAATTACTGGGCTCGACCTGAAAAGAAACACTCACGCTTTTGTCAAAAGCAAAGGCTTTGGATTGCTTGGCGCGGCTTGCTGCATTACCTGCGAAGAAACCATGTTTGAGGGGAAGACTGCGATGAAGCACGAGTCGGTGCAGAATTACTATGGTGAGGTCCTGCAAAGCAGCGCGGACTTGCAGACCAACGCGTGCTGTACGCCTGATGACATGCCGGATCATGTCAAAAAGATCCTTTCGAAAATCCATGACGACGTGCTGACCCGGTATTACGGCTGCGGTCTGATCGCGCCTTTGGACCTTGAGGGCATGTCGATCCTCGATCTGGGCTGCGGCGCGGGGCGGGACGTCTATGCCTTGTCGGCTATGGTGGGTGAAAACGGGCGGGTTGTCGGTGTGGACATGACGCCCGAGCAATTGGACGTTGCCCGTGCGCATCTGGACTATCATGCCAAAGCCTTTGGCCATGCCAAAAGCAACGTTGAATTCCATCACGGGTTTATCGAAAAGCTGGATGAGCTGGATTTGGAGCCCGGATCGTTCGACATCATCGTGTCGAACTGCGTGATCAACCTGGCGACCGACAAGGATGCGGTTCTGCGCGGCGCGCATCGGCTGCTGAAAGAGGGTGGCGAGATGTATTTCTCGGACGTCTACGCAGACCGCCGTATCCCGCAGGCGATGGCCGAGGATGAGGTTCTGTATGGAGAATGCCTGTCGGGCGCGTTGTACTGGAATGATTTCCTGTCGATGGCCCGCAAGGCCGGTTTCGGCGATCCACGACGCGAGACTCACCGTCCATTGACTATCGAAAACCCCACACTCGAAGCACGTGTGGCACCGCTTAAGTTCCTGTCGGCCACGTATCGATTGTTCAAACTACCCGCGCTGGAGTCGGCTTGCGAAGACTATGGCCAGGCGGTGGTCTACAAGGGCACCGTGCCCAACGCACCGCATGAGTTTGTTCTGGACGATCACCACATCATCGAAACCGGCAAGGTCTTTCCGGTCTGTGGCAACACGTGGATGATGTTGCAGGATACGCGTTTCGCGCGGCACTTTGATTTTTTCGGTGATTTCTCGACCCATTACGGCATCTTCGAAGGCTGCGGTGGTGAAAGCCCGTTCGAAGCCGTGGGTGAGACAGCATCTTCGGGCGGAGGTTGCTGCTGATCCCTTGCACCTAAGGGGCGGGGTTGCTATCCCCGCCTAAGCCCGATGGATTTGATCGGGAAAGGCAATTGGGGTCCATCGGTGACAGGTAACGCAACTCCTCCACGTCTGGAAATTCGCAATATTATCCGCCGGTTCGAAGGGCGGGTGGTTGTTGATGACGTGTCGTTGACCGTGCAGGCGGGCAAGGTGACGTGTTTGCTGGGGCCTTCGGGCTGCGGCAAATCCACGACGCTGCGTATGATCGCCGGGGTCGAGATGCAGGACTCGGGCGAGATCTACGTAGATGGCAAGCTGATCTGCGACACGGTTTTCCGGGTGCCGCCGGAACGGCGTGAGATTGGCCTGATGTTTCAGGATTTCGCGCTGTTCCCACATTTGAGCGTGGCCAATAACGTGGCGTTTGGCTTGAAGGGCAGCAAGGACGAAAAACGCGCCCGGGTTGAAGAATTGCTGCGCAAGGTAGACCTGATGCGCTTCATCGACGGATTTCCGCATCAGTTGTCGGGCGGGGAGCAGCAGCGTGTGGCACTGGCCCGCGCATTGGCACCACAACCCCGGATCATGTTGATGGACGAGCCGTTTTCCGGCCTCGACAACCGTCTGCGTGATGGCATTCGGGACGAAACGCTGTCTATCCTCAAGGAAGAGGACGCCGCCGTTCTGCTGGTCACGCACGAGCCGGAAGAGGCGATGCGCATGGCGGATGAGATCGCGCTGATGCGGCGTGGTAAGGTGGTGCAGCAAGGCGCTCCTTACAACGTATACACGCGACCTGCGGATAAGGCTGCGGTGGCCTTTTTCAGCGATGTCAACGTTTTGCAGGCGCAAGTGAATGGGGCGCTGGCAGATACGCCGTTTGGTCAGTTTCTTGCGCCCGGCATCCCGGACGGCACGGATGTCGAGATTGTATTCCGCCCCCAGCACGTCAAGTTGGATTTTGACCGCAACGGAAAGGGACCTTTGCCCACGCCGACAGATGGTGTGGCTGCGCGGGGTGTGGTCGAGCGTGCGCGTTTTTTGGGAAATGAAAGCCTTGTCGAGTTCCGCATGGATTATGACGGCTCAATCCTCAAGGCGACGGTTCCAAATGTTTTTGTACCAGGGCCGGGTCGCGTTATGTGGCTGACCATTCGCCGTGACAAATGTTTCGTTTTCCCTGACAGCAAAAGCTGATCTGACGATTTCCGCCTGAGTGGTGCGCGAAAGCCTCAGAATGCAGGCCCGCGTCGCTTGCCGCAACGCAGACCGGGGTCTATCAAGGGCCAAACGCGGGGGTAAATCGAGCACATGCGTATTCTTCTGACCAATGACGACGGAATCAATGCTCCGGGCTTGATCACGCTTGAGGCAATCGCAGCCGAACTTGCCGGACCGGATGGCGAAGTTTGGGTGGTTGCGCCTGCCTTCGAACAATCAGGGGTCGGGCATTGCATTAGCTACACCCATCCCACGATGATCGCCAAGCTCAGCGAGCGACGCTATGCGGCCGAAGGGTCGCCTGCGGACTGTGTATTGGCTGGGTTGCATGATGTAATGGTGGACTGCCCGCCGGATTTGGTCTTGTCGGGCGTAAACCGGGGCAACAACTCGGCTGAGAACACACTTTACTCAGGCACGATTGGTGGTGCGATGGAAGCGGCGCTGCAAGGCGTTCCGGCAATTGCACTGTCTCAGTATTTCGGCCCACGTAACCTGGGGCTGGATGATCCGTTTGAGGGCGCTGCGCGCTTTGGCGCCGACCTGGTCCGGCGTATTCTGGATGCCACTCCGGCAGAGCAGGGCGATTACCGCCTGTTCTACAACGTGAATTTCCCGCCTGTGCCAGCAGATGAGGTGCTGGGCACACGCGTAGCGGCACAGGGTTTCCGGCGTGATACACATTTCTCGGTCGAGCCACACAGTTCGCCCTCGGGGCGGCGGTTCCTGTGGATCAAGGGCGGTTATCAGCACAACCCGACGGCGCCGGGCACCGATGCGGCGGTCAATTTGGAAGGTTACATTTCGGTCACGCCGATGCGCGCCGACTTGACCGCGCATGACATGCTGGAGACATTGAAGGCAGTCGAATGAGCGGACTGGACCCCGAAACCGTAATGCAGTTCCTGTTTGCCCTGCGCAAACGGGGCGTGACCGATACGCGTGTTTTAGCGGCAATGGAGCAGGTGGATCGGGGGCGGTTTGTCACTGGCCTGTTTGCGGATCGCGCTTACGAGGACATGCCGCTGCCAATCGCCTGCGGTCAGACAATCAGCCAGCCTTCGGTTGTCGGGCTGATGACACAGGCGCTGGATGTGCGGGCGCGGGACACCGTGCTCGAGATCGGAACCGGCTCGGGCTATCAGGCGGCGATCCTGTCGAAACTAGCGCGCCGTGTCTATACCGTCGAACGTCACCGGCGGCTGGTGAGCGAAACGGGCAAGCTGTTTACCGATTTGGGCCTGACCAATGTCACCGCCATGTTGTCTGATGGATCCTTCGGTTTACCGGAACAGGCACCGTTTGATCGGATCATTGTGACAGCCGCAGCCGAGGACCCTCCGGGCCCGCTCTTGGCGCAGCTTAAAATCGGGGGTATTATGGTTTTACCCGTGGGGCAGTCGGATGCGGTGCAGCAGTTGATCAAAGTGACACGCACTGAAACCGGTCTGGACTATGATGAATTGACGTCAGTTCGTTTTGTGCCTCTGCTTGAGGGGCTTGGGAAGGACGAGAAGTAACAGGCTTTGTGAGTTGGTCGCCGGAACCCCGGAAAACAGGGGCAGGCTTTGAGGACAGAATTATGAAAGCAGTATCCAAATCATCTATGCGCCGCTGTGCAACCGGACTGGTCGCTGTGGCAGTTCTGGCCGGGTGTGAAGGGCCTTTGGACTATGATTTGCGCGGGCAAGTCGGCGGGTTCTCGACCACCGATGCGGCGCTGTCGGCCACTCCGTCGCGGCCCACACCGGACAGTCGGGGCGTGATCACCTATCCTAACTATCAGGTTGTCGTGGCCCGACGAGGCGACACGGTGCGGGACGTGGCCGCACGGGTGGGCCTGCCGGAAGGGGAATTGTCACGCTTTAACGGTCTGCAGACAACCGACACCTTGCGCGAAGGCGAAGTGCTGGCGCTGCCGCGGTCAGTGGGTGCAGGAAGCGGAGTGGATATCGCCTCGGTGGCCGGAAATGCAATCGATCAGGCCCCGGATACAAACTCGGTTCAGACAACGACGTTGGAACCTGCGAAACCAGCGACATCCCCGGCTCCAGTGACCTCGGGGCCGGAGCCGGTTCGGCACAAGGTGAAGAGGGGCGAGACAGCCTATACCATCTCGCGGCTCTATCAGGTGCCGGTTGAAGCCTTGGCGGAATGGAACGGGTTGGGGCCAGATTTCACCGTGCGCGAAGGTCAGTTTCTGCTGATCCCGGTCAAGAACCAACCAGCGCCAAGGCAAAGCGCTGCTGCCGCAGCACCTGTTGCGGCAACGGAAGTGACCGAGCCGGGGCAGGGCTCGCCCACGCCGACGCCGCCAAGCGCAACTCAGCCTCTGCCTGAAGAAGATGTTGCGCCGCTGGCCGAGGCCCCCGATGTGACAGCCGAAGCCCCAACCAATACGCGGTCTTCAGCTTTGTCTCTGCCGGTAAGCGGCACCATCATTCGTGGGTATAACAAAGGCAAGAATGAAGGTATCGACATCGCAGCGGCACCCGGCACGGCGGTGACGGCGGCCGACGCGGGCACTGTTGCGGCAATTACGGCGGACGCGGATCAGGTTCCGATCATCGTGGTCAAGCACAAGAACGATCTGCTGACAGTCTATGCCAATGTCGATGATATCACCGTCAAGAAAGGCGACCGAGTACGTCGTGGCCAAAAGCTTGCGCAGCTGAGGGGCGGAGACAATGCCTATGTGCATTTTGAAGTGCGCAAAGGGTTCGAGTCAGTCGATCCAGAGCCTTACCTGAAATAAGGGAAATAGCCCGTTTCGGGCCATGCTTTTCGCGCAAAGACTAGGAAAAGATTAAACCTGTCAATCGTTTGGGTCGTAGTCGCTCAGGCGTTTGCCAGGTTCATCGGCAAAGACTTCCGGCAGAGGTAAGACGGATTCGATCAGGTCGATACGGAAGACCCGGAAACCCTGACGCAGCTCGCACCAGGCCGTGAGGGTCCAGACGCGGCCCCAATACTCCATGTGCAGCGGGCGGATAGTGCGGTTGGTGAGAACCCCGTCGATTCTGCGATAGGACAAGCGGAGTTTCTGGCGTGATTTGATGGCCGCGCGGATCGGGGCCATATGTGCCAGCCCGCGGGCGGCATCGGCAAAGGGGTAGACTGCGAATTTCCACGTGTCAGCTTCGGCCACAACCTGCGTCGGTAGAACCGCGTCGATTTTGTCAGCCAGCGCGTTGGCGGCGGCTTTAAGTTCCGGGTCGGCAGCTTCCGCCACGATGGCCATGCCAAGGTTCAGCGCCTCAAGCTCGGCTGGGGTCAGGTTCAAAGGGGGCAGAGTAATCTGCTCGCGCACCATGTAGCCTACGCCGCGCTCGCCTTCGACCGGAACACCCGAAGCCACCAGCGTGTCCATGTCGCGATAGATGGTGCGGACCGACACCTCAAGCCGGTCCGCAATGTCCTTCGCACGGTGCAGTTTGCCGTCGCGCAGGATCTGGATGATATCAAATAGGCGATCCGTGCGGCGCATGTCACGCCGCCCAGACTGCGCCTAGGCAGTCATGTTCCATAGCACATTCTCGTGACGCATCTGAATGCTTTCAGGGTTGATGGCCGCCATCATACCGGCGCAAAAGTCCTGTTGTGGGAATTGTGCGGCGGCGTCCTTGGCCGCCTTCATGTCCGTCCAGATGACATAGTCAGTCCAGCGACCGTCTTCGCCCTGGCTCAACTGGCGGTTGGCAAAGCCCGGTGCGCTGCGCACAAAGGCTTCTGAGGCTTGGCTGAGCTTCACAAACTCTTCCGGTGTAGTGCCATTGGCGAGGGTGAAGGTGACGATTTCAGCAACATGGGTCATTTGGGTCTCCGTTGACCAGGTTTCGATACCGTCTACTTATGCGTACCCAACTGACATAAACCTGTCAGTTGAGAAATACGAGCCCTTAGATTCTTTCAGATCACATCAAATTTTGCCTTCAATCCGCTTCTGATCTCTTTTTACAAAAAGCCTCCGGGCGTAAACACAGAGCCAGTTCATATTCCCGGCGTTCATTCGCGCCGACGAAAAAGGAGAAAAGACATGCTCAACAATATCGGCCTTCCCGGTCTTCTGCTGATCGCCGTTGTGGTTCTGGTTCTGTTTGGTCGCGGCAAGATCAGCTCGCTGATGGGCGAAGTTGGCAAAGGCATCACCGCGTTCAAAAAAGGCGTGAAGGACGGAACGGAAGAGCTGGAACAGGATGCGTCCGAGATCGCCAAGGACGTGACCCCCGAAACCGAGAAAGACAAGGCGTAAGCGCAGATGTTTGATCTGGGCTGGACCGAACTTCTGGTCATCGGCATCGTCGCCCTGATCGTTGTGGGGCCGAAGGACCTGCCGGTGCTGTTCCGCAATGTCGGGCGTTTTGTCGGCAAAGCCCGTGGCATGGCGCGCGAATTCAGCAGCGCCATGAACGAGGCTGCGGATCAGGCTGGCGTGAACGAGATCAAGAAAGGTCTCAACGCCGCCGCGAATCCTGTGGGTTCTGCCGTGGACGGTGTCAAACAAGCCGCGCAGGACATGGCAAAAAGCATCGATCCCACTAAATTCGATCCTGACAGCGAAACCGGCAAACTGGCGGCAGAACGGGCCGAGCAGGCCAAGAAAATTCAGGCCACCACAGCACGTGCCGCTGCCGAGCGCAAAGCCAAGGAAGCCGCCGACGCACTGGCCAAGGCGGAAGAGGCCGAAGCCGCGCTGAATACTGAAAGCAAGACATGAGCAAGACCGACGAGATCGAAGATACCTCGGCGCCCCTGATCGAGCATCTGGCCGAGCTGCGCACACGGTTGATACACTGTGTCGTGGCATTTCTGGTCGGTATGATCATCTGCTTTACCGTGGCCACGCCGCTTTTTAACTTTCTGACAAATCCCCTGTGCGAGGTTCTGACCGAGCGTGGACAGGATTGCGGCCTGATTTTCATCTCGCCGCAGGAAGGTTTTTTTGTGGCTATCAAGGTCTCGTTGCTGGGCGGGTTTATTCTGGCGTTTCCCTATATAGGGATGCAGATGTGGCGCTTTGTGGCGCCTGGTCTCTACAAGTCGGAAAAGAACGCGTTTTTGCCCTTTATGCTGGCCTCGCCCTTCATGTTCCTTCTGGGCGCAAGCTTTGCGTTCTATGTCGTCACGCCACTGGCCTATGATTTCTTTCTTGGGTTTCAGCAGTTCGGCGCCGAAGGTGAAGCCGTAGCAGATGGTGCAACTGCTGCACCCCTGAGCGTGGTTTTCCAGGGCTCAGCACAGGAATACCTGAACCTGACGATCAAGTTCATCGTGGCTTTCGGACTGTGCTTCCAACTGCCGGTTCTTTTGACCCTCATGGGCAAGGCGGGACTGGTCAGCGCCGAAGGGCTGGGTGCCGTGCGCAAATATGCCGTCGTAGGCATTCTGGTTTTAGCGGCCATTGTCACGCCCCCTGACGTGATCACTCAGATCATCCTCTTTGTTGTGGTTTATGGTCTCTACGAAATTTCGATCTTTTTGGTAGCCCGGGTTGAACGGAAGCGAGAAGAACAATTGCGCGCCGACGGCTACTACGACGATGAAGAGGCCGAAGCGGATGAAGACCTTATGCAGGAGTTCGAAGACAAGAAGTAATCTGCTGAGAAAACAACAAAGGCGCGCCACATCTGGGCGCGCCTTTTTCGTTGGTGGGCCTTGTTGCGTCAATCAGAACATGCTTTGAACCCATCAGAATTGACCGGAGGACCCGATGGACGACCAAGCTTTGAACCGCATCGCCGCTGCATTGGAACGCATGGCACCGGCGCCTCTGGCAACGCCGGATTTCAACGCGGCACCGGCTTTTGTCTGGCATGTGGAACCAGAACGTCTGGAACCGGTGGAGCAGGTCAACCGCGTCGATTTGGACTTATTGGTCGGCATCAACCGGTCGCGCGATACCTTGCTCGACAACACACGCCGGTTTGCTGCCGGGTACAAAGCGAACAACGCGTTGTTGTGGGGCGCTCGGGGAATGGGGAAGTCCAGCCTGGTAAAGGCCGTCCACGGCACGCTCAGCACGGATCACCCGGATCTGAAACTTGTAGAGCTACAGCGTGAAGATATGGCTTCAGTCGCGCGCCTGTTGAATCATCTGCGCCCCGCCCCGTACCGGTTCATCCTGTTCTGTGATGACCTGTCGTTCAGTCATGATGACCAGCACTACAAGTCGCTCAAGGCCGTTCTGGATGGAGGCATCGAAGGCCGACCCGAGAACGTGGTGTTCTATGCCACTTCGAACCGCCGTCATCTGATGCCACGGGATATGATCGAAAACGAACGCTCCAGCGCCATCAACCCATCCGAGGCGGTTGAGGAAAAAGTCTCGCTGTCCGACCGTTTCGGTCTTTGGTTGGGTTTCCATCCCTGTGATCAGGACGAATACCTTGCCATGATTGACCGGTATTGCGCGGCCTATGGTGTGTCAGCCGATGCAGATACCCTGCGGGCTGAAGCGATCGAATGGCAAGCTACGCGCGGTTCGCGCTCGGGCCGTGTCGCATGGCAGTTCTTCGTCGATCTGGCCGGGCGCAATGGCGTCCATATCGCCTGATCCCAGCTTCATCTGGCTAAAAATACCTCCGCCGGCGGCATGGCCCGATAGGGCCATTTCCTATAGCAGCGCCAGAATGCGCGCGGCTTCACTTGCCGTGCTGTTCAACGCATCCCGGTCTTCTCCGGGATGAAACCTTGCACGTACAGCGGTGGGCATCGGTGCAGGTTCGACAATTGAAACGCGCGGACCGGTGCGTTCGGTTTCCGCGGCCCAGCTACGGGCCAGAGCCATCTGCGCCGCCTTGGTGGCCCCATAGATGCCATAGAATTTTTCACCAACCTTCGGATCGTCAAAGAACACCGCGTGGCCGTTTTCACCCAGCAGGGGCGTAACGTAGGGTATCAGAACCGAGGTCGCATTGGCGTTGGTGTTAACGGCCTTTGCCCACTCTTTCGGATCAATGAAATGAGTTGGTGTCAGGGCCGAGGTATGGATAGCGGTGTGCAACCAGAGATCCACCTTGCCCCATCGGTCGTGAATTCCTCTGCACAAGGTTGCCATGGCATTTGGATCGGTGATGTCCATAGGGGCCAGCGTTGCCGAACCTCCCTTGGCCTTTATCCGGTCGTCCAACTCTTCCAGTCCGCCAGTGGTGCGCGCGACTGCAACTATGTGATACTCGGGCGCCAACGCTTCGGCCAGGGCAGCGCCCAACCCGCGAGAGGCCCCGGTGACAAGGGCGATTTTGGTCTGATCGGTCATGGCTGCGGTTTGAACTCCTGCGCGCAGGGCGTCAAGTCGCGATTAGCTGCCGGGAATGGTGATCCGCTTGGTCTGGCCGCTTTGTCGCAGCATAATGCCATGTTCATCAATCGCAACAACCGTACCCGAAGCAACTCGGCTGCCGGTTTTCACCTCTTTTACTCGTCCCGACGAAAGTCGCATGAGGGCCCGCATCTCGGCCTTTGGTCCAAAGACGCCAAGGACCGACACGGAGTTCTTCTTCAACGCGCCCCGCTGGGTGGCCGCGCTTTTGACTGTTGCATTCGACATGATCTGCGGTCTGGACCGTAGCCCAAACCCCTTTTAGTGAGTGGTGTGGGCCAACTACCAAAACCAAAGCGCAAGCAAAAGCGCATCACACACAGATGTCATCGAGACAAAAATGCCCTACGAAAAAGCCCCTGAGATCACACGGCATTCACCGCTGAGTTGTGGCAAAAAACCACTCATCGAAACGGCCCGAACTGAATGCTGTCGTCACGTTACCAAAGCGAATCATCCGCCCTTAGCACCGTGGGGTAAAGGTGAACCCGTTTAGCCAGAAGCCAGCTTTGCCGCGTTCCACGACCCGCCGGGCACCTGCATGTCTGCACGCTTCTGGCTGACGCGGCTGCTGTTTTCCAGATTGTCCAGATAATCCTCGCTGACGCTGCCGGTGATATAATTGCCGTCAAAGCACGAACAGTCAAAGGCGTCGATCTCGGGGTTGCCTTCCTTGGCGGCCCAGATCAGGTCATCCAGATGCTGATAGAACAGAGCATCCGCGCCCAGTTCTTCGCGGATCTCCTCGATCTCTTTTCCGTTTGCGATCAACTCGGCCTTGGTCGGCATGTCGATGCCGTAAACGTTGGGGTATTTCACCGGGGGCGAGGCGCTTGCGACATAAACTTTCTTGGCACCCGCGTCGCGACACATCAGCACAATTTTTTTGATGGTATTGCCGCGCACGATGGAATCGTCGATCAGCAAAACGCTGTGGCCATCAAATTCCAGCGGAACGGCGTTCAACTTGCGGCGAACGGATTTCTGCCGTTCTGCCTGGCCAGGCATGATGAAGGTGCGCCCGACATAACGGTTTTTCACCAGGCCTTCGCGATAGGGGATTCCGGTGATCTTGGCTGCTTCCAATGCCACGGGGCGGGCACTATCCGGTACAGGGATGATCCGGTCGATTTCCAGACCAGATTCCTGAATCTGCTTGGCCAGTGTCTGCCCCATACGCATTTGGGTTTTGTACACCGAAACCCCGTCCAGCAATGAATCCGGACGGGCGAGGTACACGTATTCAAAGATACAGGGCGTCAGCTTGCCTTCGACGGCCTGGAATTCGTGCATGTTGCCGTCCAGATCGATCAAGATCGCTTCACCCGGGCGCAGATCGCGCAGCTTTTCAAAGCCGTTGATGCCGAAGGCTACGTCTTCTGAGGCAAACGCATAGTCATCGCCCTGGCCATCGACCTCGCGCTTTGCAACCGACAGAGGACGAATCCCAAACGGATCGCGGAAGGCCAGCATCCCGACGCCCGCGACCAGACATATCACGGAATAGGCGCCCTGAACGCGTTCCATTGTCATCTTCACACCTGCAAACAGGTTGCGGATGGGTTCCGCATTGCCGTTTACCTTGATCGCGTCCGCCACCTTGTCGGCCAGCACGTTCAGCAGGATTTCGGAGTCTGAGGTGGTGCGCAGATGGCGGCTGTATTTGCCGGTAACCTTCTCGCGCTGCTCGGCAGTGTTGGTAATGTTGCCGTTGTGAACCAGATAGATGCCATAAGGCGCGTTTACAAAGAACGGCTGCGCCTCGGCCGCGCTAAGCGAACCTGCGGTGGGATAACGGACATGGCCCATGCCAACATGGCCCAGAAGGGTTTCGGCGTCCTGAGCATTGAACACGTCCTTGACCAACCCGTTGGCCTTCTTTTCGCGGAAAAACTCGCCATTGAAGGTCACGATCCCCGAGGCATCCTGACCTCGGTGCTGCAGCATAAGCAGCCCGTCATAGATCTCGGCAAACACATCATGTGTCCGGCTTGCGATTCCCAAAATCCCACACATGTACGGGGCTCCAACTTCTATGACGATTTTATCTGAGGACTGACCGCTTTTCGGAGTCGGGCCGTCTGCAAAGCGTATGCGGATGTCTTGGTAGCAGGTGAAATTGACGCCAATAGGGCGACTATCATCACGACCAGCGCGCATTCATGCAGAAAGAACAAGATCGGTGGCTCCGATTCCGTGGCGGGTTGGCCTCCACATAAAGCCTAATGACCGGGCTGTCATCAAAGGATCACACTCACCTATTGCCGCAGGCGGAAATATTCGCCGGAATCGTCTTGTGACGAAGGTGATGACATGCACAGACATATATGCTGTCATGCTAAAGAATATCCGCAAGTTTGGAGTAGTAGAGCACGCAGAGGACCCGAATGTGGCAGCATAAGTCTCAACAGAACAAGCAGGAACGCATCAAACAACGGTGTCATCGCTGCCGGGGCATGGGGCGCGCGCCTTGTCAGATCTGCAACGGAGCTGGTGAAGTTGCCAAAGGTCGCGATATTCTGGGTAAACCCATCTTTAGCCGATGCGATGGCTGTTTCGGACTGAAAACCATCCGATGCACCGTATGTGGTGGCGAAGGTTTCAACTGACCGGCATTAAAAAAGCCCGGACAAATCCGGGCTTTTCGGTGAAATCCAAACGAATGAACGCTTAACCTTCGGCAGGTGCCGTGGTTGCAGGCTGGGCGTTGTCTGCGGTGCAGCTGGCTACCAGCTCTTCATATTGCGCCGTAACCCAGCCCAAAGCGGCTTCGGGATTTTGTTCTTCGATCTGACCGCTGAACTGTTCGAACACCTTGGCCGAGCGGCTTTCGTCAACGATTGTGTAAGATTGGCCGGTCATGACGGTGTCGTAGACAAAGAAGGCAATCGCAACCAGCAGAATGCCCCTTGCGATGCCAAAGAACAGACCAAGCGCCTGATCCAGACCACCCAGGGCCGAGCGTTGCACCAGTGACGAAAACAACGGCGTGAAAATGCTGACCACGATCAGCGCCACGGCAAAGACTGCAGCAAAGCCGGTGATGACCGAAAGCTCGCAACTGTCGCGTAAGAAATCTCCGACAACGGGGATCTCCTTTACCAGTGGGACAGCCTGCGGAGCAAAGATGAACGCCAGGACAGCCGCTGCGACCCAGCCTGCAATGGCAAGAACCTCGCGCATGAAGCCACGTGAGTAGGCCAATATGCCCGACACCACGATGATCAGGGCGACGACCCCGTCAATTATTGTAAAACCTTCCATGGCCCTCGCCTGTTCGTTTTCTGCCCCTCAGGGCGCGACTTTAACCTGCTCCGAAGGTTTCGCCAACAAACCCAACCAAATCAGAGGGTCGGGTGAGTGACAGACCTGCCACAGTGCCGGTTTTGCCACCTGCCGGAGCAATTGCCGCTGTGAAACCAAGTTTTTGTGCTTCTTTCAACCTGTTTTCTGCCTGCGGGGCAGGTCTAAGTGCCCCAGATAGCGAGATTTCTCCGAAAACGACGGTGTCGGCGGGCAGGGCGGTGTCTTCACGCGCGCTGAGTAACGCAGCGGCAACTGCGAGGTCGGCGGCGGGTTCGGTGACCTTTAGCCCTCCGGCCACATTTAGATAGACATCGAGGCCTGCAAACGGGATTCCGCAACGCGCCTCGAGCACAGCAAGGATCATGGCCAGCCGCCCGCTGTCCCATCCAACAACCGTGCGGCGGGGCTGGGAATGGGGCGAAGGGGCGACAAGGGCCTGCAATTCGACCAAAACGGGGCGGGTGCCTTCGATGCCTGCAAAGACAGCTGAACCGGGGCTGGGCGTGCCTCGTTCCGACAGGAACAGGGCAGAGGGGTTCGTGACCTGAGCCAGCCCTTTGCCAGTCATCTCGAAGACACCGATCTCGTCCGCCGGGCCAAAGCGGTTCTTGACGGCGCGCAGGATGCGGAACTGGTGGCCGCGCTCGCCTTCGAAATACAGCACCGTGTCGACCATGTGTTCGACCACGCGGGGACCGGCAATCTGGCCCTCTTTCGTAACGTGGCCGACCATTATGATCGAGACACCGTGCCGTTTCGCAAATGTGGTCAGTTCATGTGCTGCGGCGCGGACTTGAGACACCGAGCCGGGGGCGCTGTCCACGTTGTCGGCCCACATGGTCTGGATCGAGTCGATGATCGCCAGACCGGGCTTTTCGGCCTCAAGCGTCGTAAGGATGTCGCGCAGATTGGTTTCTGCCGCTAGTTGAACTGGCGCGTCCTCCAAACCCAGACGACGCGCACGCATCCGGACCTGAGCGCTGGCTTCTTCGCCCGAGACGTAGATGGTTTTGACGCCAGCGCGCGCAAACCGGGCAGCAGCCTGCAAAAGCAGCGTGGATTTACCGATGCCCGGATCTCCGCCCACAAGAAGGGCAGAGGCCGGGACCAGACCACCGCCCAATACCCGGTCAAGCTCCTCGACCCCGCAAAGGGTGCGGGGCGGCGGGGTTTCCTCGGTCGACAAATCCGTGAGTGCAATGGACTGGCCGCGTTTGCCGCCGAGGGATTTCTTGGTCGGGCCAGCCGAAAGCGGCACGTCCTGAACGATGGTGTTCCATTCGCCACACGCGTCGCAACGCCCGGACCACCGCGTATGTGTTGCTCCGCAGGCCGAGCAGGAGAAAGAAGTCGTCTTTGCCATGCGGCCTTTGGTGCCCGAGCTTGGGCTGTTCTTCAAGCCCTTACGGGCTTTCTTCACCGCCGGTGGCGTGCTGTGACCTCAGGCCCGGACGGGCCATCGCCCACAGCGGGCGCTGACGCGCCTATTCCGCCGCCCGAGGGGGAGACATTGCAACCACGCTGGACGCCTTTGAGGCGCTGTCTTTGCGCGGTGTTTGCAACTGAGTCGACAGTTCGGGCAACAGCTCGAACAGTTCATCGCGAAGGCGTGCCAATTGCGATTTGGCGATGGTCTCTTCCATTTCCACGTCGCGCGTCCATTGGCGCAATTCGTTCTGGATGACCTGAGCTTCCTCCAAACGCTGCTGGAACAGCTCAATCTCTTGCTGCCGTTGTTGCAGGAACATCTGCGCACGTTCAACCCGGGCGTCGCCATAGGTCTCGGCCAGTTCCTGGCTGATCTGGCTCATCTGCGCGGCCAGTTCCAGAATCTCTGGTTCCAGCGATTGCAGATCAGGGTGCTGGCGCAGAAACGCCATACGCTCTTTGACCGCGTCGAACTCGGAGGACATCATGAACAGCCCGCCTCGGTCAGCAGCATGGGCCATCTGATACGCGTTTGCGATGTCATGCATATTGAGGGCAAACCTGCGATGGCTGTTTTCCAATGCCATCATTCGTGCGTTTGCGGGCAGGTAGAATGCCAACATAAGAATCAGTGCGGTCAGCCCGATCTGGATGAACATCCCGGCATCCGTCGCCGGTCCGTCGCCGAATCCGGCCTGCATCGAAAGCCAGGGCAACACGCCCGCAGCGGATAAAATCGTGGTTGAAACGGCCAGCAGGGCCGCCATGCAAATCAGTAAAAAAGTCAATCTTAAAAAGGCATTCTGACATTGCAATGTGATGTTATGGAGGGCGGCCATGGTCGTCGAACTCCTTTTTCAAACCGGAACACACCGGGCCGAAGCGGAGGAAGATCAAACAACTTAGGGCGATCCGCTGCGGACCCGAAAACTACAAATCTTAACTGCTCGAAATATAAAGATGATACTTAGATATGTGTTTTCAATCAATTAGGTCTGAGCTTTTCGTGAACCAGATGTCATCTCTGTAATATGACCCAGTGCGATGGAAGCCAGAATGCAGGCCGTGAACAGATAAAGACCCCATGCGGTCTCAACGGTGGCGTAAGAGATGCCCTTGGCCAATGTGATGTAAAGCGCGATCAGAAAAATGTCTGCCATGGCCAGTTTACCGAGGATGTTCAGCGCGGGTTGGACGCGGGCGTCCAGCAGGTTCCATTGGATCAGCGCGGTGCCGATGGTTTTGATGTAGGGGGCGAAGAGGGCGAAGATGGTGACGATCAGTGCGAGGAAGATGTCGGATTTCCACAAGGACTGGAGCCCGGTGATGACGCTGATTTCGCTGAGGCCGAAGATCGGCAGGAACCCCGCGCGCATCAGCGGAGCGAACCACGCGATGGGGTAGAGGATCAGGAGCGAGAGGGTGGCGAGGCGGAGGGTCATTCTCTTACTATTTGTCAAATAAGAAGGAATAAACAGATCAGAAAACAAGCGACGTCCAGATTTAAACGTGAACTATCCCATTTGCGTAAATAGTCTCTGCGCCTGTACAGCCCGACCACGAGGAAGAGTGAACCAATAATAAAGTTAGGTAAGAGCAGTTCTGTAGTTTGAGACCAGAAAATGACAACGAGCGTGAGAGATAAAAGAATTAAGAAGGCTGACCAAGCAAAAACAGCTCTCTTGAGGCTAAATTTGTCCTTAGGCTTAACACTGACAGCTTTTATTTTCTCAGGCCGTTCGAGTGTCGCGGTGTTGGATGACCATAAGCTTTTGTAAGCTGGCTTGGTGCCTTTTGCTATAGAGCCAACGGTTTCGGCGACAACAAGGCTGCCTACATAGTAGATGCCTAAATCTCTGACAAAGTTAGAGGTTTCAAGCAGAGTCACTTCGCCGTTCACCGAACCGCCTCAATCGGCCCCTCCGCACTGCCACTAATGAACTGCTCGACATAAGGATCACCCGAGGCATCCATCTGCCCGACGGGACCGGTCCATTGGATGACGCCTCCGTGCAGCATAGCGACGTTGTCGGCAATCGCGCGGACTGAGCTCATGTCATGGGTGATGGTCATCGCGGTGGCGCCCATCTCGGTCACGATTTCTCGGATCAGGTCATTGATGACGCCGGACATGATCGGGTCAAGGCCGGTGGTGGGTTCGTCGAAAAAGATGATCTCGGGCTCGGCGGCGATAGCACGGGCAAGGCCCACACGTTTTTGCATCCCCCCTGACAGCTCGGCCGGAAAACGGTCGGCCACGTCGGACTTCAGGCCCACGCGCCGCAGTTTTTCGATAGCGATTTCGCGCGCTTCCTCGGTCGGACGTTTCAGAGAACCACGCAACAGGCGAAAGGCGACGTTTTGCCAGACGGTTAGCGAGTCAAACAAAGCCGCGCCCTGAAACAGCATCCCGAAGCGGGCCAGAAACGCGTCGCGGTCGCCTTTGCTGGCGTCTTTGCCGTCCACATAGATCATGCCGCTGTCGGGGTGTATCAGACCAAGGATACATTTCAGAGCCACCGACTTCCCGGTGCCCGACCCACCGATGATGACCATCGAGGTGCCCTTGGGGATCTCAAGGTTAAGTCCTTGTAATACGCGGTTGTCACCAAAGGCTTTATGTACGTTCTCCATCCGGATCATAGCGAGAAGAATACCCCTGTAAGAACGAAGTTTGCGGCCAGGATCAGCACGGCTGCGGCCTCGACCGAGCCTTTGGTGGCGCGGCCCACGCCCTGTGCACCGCGACCGGAATTCATGCCGTAGTAACAGCCCATGATCGCCGCGATCAGGCCAAAAGCTGCGCCTTTGACCAGCGATGAGACAATGTCGCGGGCTTCAAGGAAATCGACCGTGTTCTTCAGATAGGCCGCCGGATTAAAGCCCAGATTTTGAGTGGCAACCGTGTAGCCTCCCGCAATGCCGATGATATCGCCCACTGCGACCAGTGCGGGCACGGTGATCAACGCCGCCAAGACGCGGGGCGCAGTCAGGTATTTCATCGGATGGGTCGACAGCGTGACCAAAGCGTCGATTTGCTCGGTCACTTTCATCGTGGCAATCTCGGCTGCGATGGATGAGGTCACGCGGGCGGCAATCATCAGGCCGACCAGCACCGGGCCAAGCTCTCGCACCATACCGATGGCGACGATTTGGGGTACCACGGCTTCGGCGTTAAAACGCGCGCCGCCGGCGTAGATTTGCAACGCAAGCGCGCCGCCGGTGAAGATAGCGGTCAGGCCGACCACGGGCAGGGAAAGCCAACCGATATTAAGCAAGGCCATTCCGAACTCGCGCGGATAAAAAGGCGGGCGCAGGATATGCGAGATGGCATCCAGCGCAAACAGGGCCACCCGGCCAAAGGCTGCCAACAGGCTCAGTACAGCCCGGCCCAGCCCCCCAAGCGCGGAAATTGGGTTCATTCCACGTAGCCCCGCGAATAGCGATTGCCGAGAGATGTCAGTATTTCGTAACCGATTGTTCCGGCAGCTTCAGCCAGATCGTCGACAGTCTGGTGGCCGTTGAGAATGCGCAGGCGTTCCGGGTCGTTCGGCAAGTCGGTAACATCCACCGTGATCAGGTCCATCGAGATACGGCCGACCACCGGGCAAGGCTGGTTTCCGGCAAAAGTGTCAATCCCACCGCCGATGGCACGATGCAGGCCATCAGCATAGCCTGCCGCGACGGTCGCGATACGTGACGGGCGGCGTGCGACCCAGCTGTTGCCGTATCCGACGGTTTCACCCACCTCTAGTTGGCGAACCTGAATGACGGGCAGATCGACGGTGACAACCGGCTTGGCCCCAGCAAACGGCAGACCGCCATAAAGGCCGATACCCGGGCGGCAGAAATCGAAATGGAACTCTGGCCCCAGTAAGGTGCCTCCGGTTGCGGCCAGCGAACGCGGGGCAGTGATGCCGTCGGTCATCTCGCGGAAGGTCTTAAGCTGCTGATGGTTCATCGGGTGATCCGGCTCGTCCGAACAGGCCAGATGAGACATGACCACCGCCGGGTTCAAGGCCTCAGCCTTTGGGCGCAATTCGGCCCAGTCTGCGGGCTCCAGCCCCAGACGGTTCATGCCGCTGTCCAGTTGAATGCCGAATGTGTGGTCAGGGAGTGCTTGCAGGTGACGCTGGAACTGTTCGGCCGAGTTGATCAGAGGCGTCAGGTCGTGCGCGCACAGCAGATCCGTGTCGCCTTCCATATGCCCAGAAAAGACACCGATCATCGGGCCAGGTCCCACGGCCTCGCGCACGGCAGCACCTTCCTCGGCGGCGGCAACAAAGAATTTGCGAACGCCTTCTTCGGCCAGCGTGTCACTGACAGGCCCGACACCCAGCCCATAGGCATCGGCCTTGACCACGGCTCCGGTTTCAACCCCGGTCTTCGCATCAAGCGCGCGCCAGTTGCTGGCCAGCGCATGAAGATTGATCGTCAAACGTGCAGTACTCATGGCACTGTTCATGACATCGCGCTGTCCAAGGTCAAGAGGGAATGGTGCTTTTCTGTTGCGTATTCCGTTGCACGATGTTGCCAATCATCAGATGGCGCCGAAAACCATGACGTTTTAGCGGTTTTTCGCTGTGAATGGTTCGCTTTGCGATTGTTTTCACATTGGTGTTAAAGCGATCTTGCGAGAATGATCGTTCCATCATTGTTCAGTCAATGACAAAGCAGCGAGAATTGAGGAAGTCATGAAGTTTTCGACCGGGTTGGCTGATAGCCCCTTCAATGTGGCCCAGTTTTTCGAGGATGTTTTTGCGGCGTCTGAAGGCACGGATGAAGGCGTGGTCATTGGTGCCTTTGTGCAAGACCTGATCGACAGCACGCCATCAAAGGACCTGTTGGTCTGCACCGCGCATAGCGAAAGCCAACTGCTGGGCTGTGCCATCTTTTCGCGCATCATGTTTCCGCAGGACGCGCGTTGCGTATTCATCCTGTCGCCCATGGCGGTTAGGACAGACAATCAAAAGACTGGCGTGGGGCAGGCATTGATCTCTTACGGGTTGGACTGCCTGCGCGCAGCTGGTGTGGATGTGGCGCTGACCTATGGCGATCCCGGGTACTATTGCAAAACCGGCTTTGGTCAGATCTCTGAGACAACCGCGCAACCGCCGCTGGCGCTGAGCCATCCGCACGGATGGCTGGGGCAGTCATTGGATGGTCAGGATCTGACACCGCTGAAAGGCCCGTCGCGCTGCGTGCCCGCATTGAACAATCCATCGCTTTGGTGAGGGGAATCGTGCGGTACGCGAAAGGACCTGTCGCCAGTTCAGAGAATAATCGAGCATTGTCTTGTTGTTGTGAACATGGCGCGCCACCAGCTTCTTTTGCGGCCGTTGTCTTGGGATATGGCCGGCCATAATCCGCAGCGCCGGCGGCGATGCAGACCTGTTGCTGTGGAAGCTTTGTTCAGCGGTTCTAACACAGCGTGGCTGATGCGCCATCGCTTCGGCCGGAGGAACAGGAAAAGTCAGAGACCGCCTGTTCAGTAGCCTTCGATCTCGCCACCCTGCTGCCAGGGTTTGACCAGATTGCCAAAGCGTGTGAACTGGGCTTCGAACGAAAGCTCGACGGTGCCAATGGGACCGTGGCGTTGCTTGCCGACAATGACCTCGGCCTTGCCGTGCAGGCGTTCCATCGCCTGCTTCCACTCTTCCATCTTTTCCAGCTCGTGATCACCGGGCTTTTCGCGTTCCTTGTAGTATTCCTCGCGGAACACAAACATCACCACATCGGCATCCTGCTCGATCGAGCCCGATTCCCTAAGGTCGGACAGTTGCGGGCGTTTATCGTCGCGGTTTTCGACCTGACGGCTCAGCTGTGACAGGGCGATGACCGGGATATTCAGTTCTTTGGCGATGGCCTTCATACCCATCGAAATCTCGGCAATCTCGTTCACGCGGTTGTCGGACATTCCTCGGCAAAGCTGCAGATAGTCGATCACCAGAAGGTCCAGACCATGCGTCCGCTTGAGCCGACGCGCACGGGCGGCAAGCTGCGAGATCGGCAGTGCCGGGGTGTCATCGATGAACAGGGGGCAGGCTTCCAATTCCTTGGCCGCGTCCACGAAGCGGCGGAACTCGGCCTCGGTCATATCGCCTTGACGGATCTTGTGCGAGGAAATCTCGGACGCTTCGGCCAGCACACGGCCCGCCAACTGCTCGGCGCTCATCTCAAGTGAGAAGAACCCGACCACACCACCGTCAATCGCGCCTTCCGAGCCATCCGGCTTCTGTCCGCGTTTGTAGGCTTTGGCCACGTTGAACGCTACGTTCGTCGCCAGCGAGGTTTTCCCCATCGACGGACGCCCGGCCAGAATGATCAGGTCAGAGGGGTGCAGGCCCCCAAGCTGTTTGTCCAAGTCGGCCAGACCGGTGGAAATCCCCGCCATTCCACCACCGCGCTGGTACGCTTCATTGGTGACGTTGACGGCTTCTGTGACCGCCTTCAGGAAGGATTGAAAACCTTGTTCGGTCTGGCCCTGCTCGGAAAGCTGATAAAGCTGCTGCTCGGCTTCGACGATCTGTTCTTTGGGCTCGCTGCTGACTTCGACTCGCGCGGCCTTGTCCGAGATATCGCGGCCAAGACGTATCAACTCGCGCCGAATGGCGAGGTCATAGATCATCTGGGCGTAGTCATGCACAGCAAAGGCGCTGATCGAGGCACCGGCAAGCTTGACCAAATAGGCCGGGCCGCCCAGCTCCTTCAAGCCTTCATCTTCGCCCATGAAGGATTTCAGTGTGACCGGTGAGGCCAGCGCGTTTTTAGCGATGCGGGCGGCGGCGACTTCATAAATCCGGGCATGAACCGGATCATAGAAATGCTCGGCCCCGATGATCGAGGCGACCCGGTCATAGAGGTCGTTATTGGTCAGGATCGCGCCCAGAAGCTGCTGTTCAGCCTCAATGGAATGCGGCATGGTTTCTGCGTTTTGAATCTGTGCCGCTGCTTGCTCGATACTGCTGATCTCGTTCATTGCTGCTCTCACCGTCCCTTGGGACATGGTCCATAGCTTAGCCCTGCGAGTCGGGGCAAATTGTATGTTTTCTGGGGATATGCTGTGAATATCTCCGGGCCCCATCATCTTGAAGCATGACGGGGCTGTACGTCAACATGTAGTGCGAATTAAGTCCGCGGACCTGCTACTGTTTCCGCTCAGAAAATTGATTTCGCGACGTCAGCTTTTATTCGCTTCCTGCCACCCCCGCGGGTCATTCAGGAAGGCCTCGACGCCGCTAAGGGTCTCTTCGTCAAAGGCCTTTTGCGCCTTGGCCTCGGCAAGAACATCCCACCAAGTGCAAAGCGAATGCAGCTTTACACCGTGATCGCCCAGTGTTTTCTCGGTTTCGGGAAAGATGCCGTAGTAGAAGATCACCGCAGTATGCCCGCAGGTCGCGCCGGTTTCGCGGATCGCGTCCACGAAGGAAAGTTTCGAGCCACCGTCGGTTGTCAGATCCTCGACCAGCAGCACCCGCTCGCCTTCGTTCATCGCGCCTTCGATCCGAGCGTTGCGGCCATAGCCTTTGGGTTTCTTGCGCACATAGGTCATCGGCAGCGCCATCCTCTCGGCAACCATGGCGGCAAAGGGGATGCCTGCGGTTTCGCCGCCGGCGATGTTATCGAACGCCTCGAACCCGGCCTCGCGCATCACGGTCACGGTCAGGAAATCCATCAGTGTCGAACGGATGCGCGGGTACGAGATCAGCTTGCGACAGTCGATATAGGTCGGGCTGGGCAGTCCGCTTGCCAGGGTAAACGGCTCACGCGAGTTGAAATGGACGGCCTTGATCTCCAGCAGCATCCGCGCGGTCAGGCGGGCGATTTCGGTGCTGTCGGGAAAGGAACTGGGGATCATGGCGCAAACCTCGGGGCTGAAAACACGTTGCGGGCTGATAGCCCGACCGTTGGGCCGGAGTCGAGGGGGCAAAAAAGAAAAGCGGACCCCCAAGAGGTCCGCTTTTCGCCCTTTCGGGCAGAGCGCCAAGGTGGGCTTAGCTGCTCATGTCGTAGGCGCGTTCCCCGTGTACCGAAAGATCGAGCCCGTTTGTCTCGGTTTCGGCGTCTACGCGAAGCGGGGTGATAAGTGCAACCACCTTCACCAACACAATCGTGACAACTGCCGTAAAGGCACCCACGATCACCAGGCCGCCCAACTGCGCGGTCCACGTGCCAAGGCCAAAAGCAGCGATCATGATGGTGCCGAAAATGCCGCCGACGCCGTGTACTGCAAAGACATCCAGTGTGTCGTCGATGTTTAGCTTGTTGCGGATGACATTGACGGCTTCCTGACACAGGACACCTGCGACCGCTCCGATGATCAGCGCTTGTACCGGACCCACAAAGCCGGATGCCGGTGTGATCGATGCCAGACCAGCAATGGTGCCTGTGACCAGACCAACCATGGAAGCCTTGCCAAAGCGGATACGTTCCCACAGGGCCCAGGTCAGCGACGCGGTTGCGGCGGACAGATGCGTAACAGTCATTGCCATCGCGGCCCCGCCGTCTGCGGCCAGCTGTGATCCGCCATTGAAGCCGAACCAACCGACCCACAGCATCGCGGCTCCAACCATGACATAGCCGGGGTTGTGCGGCGGTGTGGTGCGGTTGCGGCGCGGGCCAAGTATGACGGCGATGATCAGAGCAGCCAGACCAGCGGTTTCATGGACTACGATTCCGCCCGCAAAGTCGCGTACGCCGATCTCGCCTAGAATGCCGCCATCAGCCAGCATGCCGCCGCCCCAGATCCAATGGACGACCGGCGCGTAACAGAGCAGCATCCAAAGGGCCGAAAAGGTCAGGACAAAGCCAAAGCCGACACGTTCGACATAGGCGCCAACGATCAAGGCCGGTGTGATGATCGCAAAGGTCATCTGAAAGGCGAAGAACAGGATCTCGGGCAGAGTACCCGCAAGGCTATCGGCATCCACACCATTCAGGAACGCTTTGCCCAAACCACCCCAAACCCCGCTTTCGCCAGGGCCGAAGGCGATCGAGTAGCCCGCAACGAGCCACAAAATGCTCATCAAACAGGCGATTGAAAAGCAATGCATGAACACGCTGAGTACATTTCGGGCACGTACAAGCCCACCATAGAACAAGGCAAGGCCCGGCAATGTCATGAAAAGGACCAGTGCGGTAGCAACGATGATCCAGGCTGTATCGGCTCCATTCATGGGCCGTTCTCCTTTCCCCTGCGTTTGGTTCGGAACGCTTTGTGTCGGCGCTCGGAACCCTTGTGAGTGTGTGCGCAGCCTTGAAACGGAGGAGAGGTGAGGAAAAAAGAGGCAGAGTTGTTAGAGGCGCTTAAAATGTCGCCTTTTCTTCAAGTGATGACAGTTTTTGCGGCTTTTCAGGCATCTTGCCTAAGGAATGGGCGTTTAGGAAAGGCCATCTTTAAGTAGATCTAACGCGTGATCACGCGCTGCCAGCCGGACCGCATCTCGCCCCAATGCGCCAAATTCAACGGTTTCGGTTCGAGTGTCTCTACTGTCTCGGGACAGTCCAAAACACACACGCCCCTCTGGCTTGAACTCGGACCCGCCCGGTCCGGCAATGCCGGTGATCGACACGGCTAGCTGCGCCTGAGAATGACGCAGGGCTCCGTCTGCCATCTCGCGGGCGACCTCCTCTGACACTGCGCCATGCGCGGCCAGCGTTTCGGCCAAAACACCCAGCATGTCCTGTTTGGCTGCGTTGGTGTAAGTGACAAAGCCCCGGTCAACCACAGCGGAGCTGCCGGGAATATCGGTCAGGGCCGCAGCCACCATCCCGCCCGTACAGCTTTCAGCCGTGGCGATCATCACGCCCTGCGCCTTAGCAAAATCCAACAGCTCGCTCACGTTCACAGACCCAGTACTCCGTGTGCTATTCCCGCCAGTATCATCACGCCGATGGCTGCGAAAACGCCTGCGATGACGTCGTCGAGCATAACGCCCATCGGATCGCCACGCCTGTCGGCCCAGCCAACGGGGCCGGGCTTGGTGATATCGAACAGGCGGAACAGGATGAACCCAGCCACCCAACCGGGCCAAAGGGCGGTAATGTTGATCCCATGGGCCCAAGACGGGTAAGAAATCGCCCAAAGCGCGATGAACTGGCCTGCGACCTCATCAACGACGATTTCTGACGGGTCGTGATCATCTTGGCCCTCGGTCATCACGCGGGTTGCCCAAAGGCCGCCAACAAAAACGGCCAGTGTTGCAAGTGCCAGCAGGGGAAACCCACCCAGCGTGTGCAATATCCAAGCCATCGGCAGCGCCGCCAAGGATCCCCAGGTTCCGGGGGCAGGGCGCAAATATCCGACACCGCCGACCGTACCGATCACCTGTGCCGTGGTCATTGTTTCACCAAGCAGGCTGTGGCGAGCGAGGCGATCCCTTCGCTGCGACCAGTAAAGCCCAAACGTTCAGATGTGGTGGCCTTGACCGAGACCTGATCCGCACTTAGCCCCATGATTTTCGCCATTTCGGCGCGCATGGCAGCGGCATGAGGGCCGATCTTAGGATACTCGCAGACCAAGGTGCAATCGACATTCGAAATGCGGTATCCCATTTGCCCCGCCAGCTCGACCGCATGGCGCAGAAAAATCTCGCTGGCAGCACCCTTCCATTGCGGATCTGAGGGCGGGAAGTGGTGACCAATGTCACCCTGCGCCAAAGCGCCGTAGATCGCATCGGTTACGGCGTGCATCCCGACATCCGCATCTGAATGTCCCTGCAATCCGCGCCCATGAGGCACCTTCACGCCACACAGGATAACGTGATCCCCTTCGCCAAAACGGTGCACGTCGTACCCGTTGCCAAGCCTTACATCCATATCCGTTCCTATTATCCGTTCCGCCCGGGCAAAATCCTCGGGTCGGGTGATTTTCAGATTGTCCGCGTCGCCGGGGACAATGCATACATCAAGGCCTGCTGCGCGGGCGACCTCCACATCATCCGCAGCCCCGCCCGAATGGGCTGCGTGTGCGGTTGTGATGGCGTCAAAGTGAAACCCCTGCGGTGTCTGCGCAGCATAGAGGCCATTGCGGTCCTGCGTGCCCGTTACAGCGCCATCCCGCCCAACCCACAGCGCATCCGTGACAGCAAGCCCCGGGGCAGCCGCTTGGTGCGTTTCCAGCGCGTTCAAAACGTCCTTTATGATGCGCGACGAGACACAAGGGCGGGCCACGTCGTGGATCAGAACATGTTGCACACCCAGACCTTCCAGGGCCTTCAATCCGCTACTTACTGAGCCTGAGCGATCTGATCCGCCAGATGCGAGGATCAGATCTGAATTGCGAAACTCTTCCCATGCGGGGGTGTCTTCGTCTGAAAGCACAAGTACGATGTGATCCACCTGTCCGCGGAACCGCTCGATCGTCCAGTCTGCCACGCGACGGCCCGCAAGGATGCGCCACTGCTTGGGTACGCCACCTCCGGCGCGCAACCCGCGCCCTGCGGCGACTATGATGGCGGCTGTAGTCATGTCTCGGGCGCTCCTTCGTATTGGGCTGTGTTTAGGCGGCGGTGAAAGCAGAGGCAATCACCCAAGGTAAAACGATTAAAAGTTAGGCATGTGATGATTTTGCGGGCTTGTTTCGCGCCGTTTTGTTGTTCATATGCGCGGAATTCGATATCAAAACCGCAACTGCCCAAGGATTAAGCACGTTGACTCTGCGCCTCGCTGAAAAAGAAGTAACATCACCGGTCCTTCTGGCTCCGATGGCCGGAATCACTGATCGCCCGTTTCGCGATCTGGTGATGCGGTTTGGTGCCGGCATGGTGGTAAGCGAAATGGTCGCCAGTCAGGAGATGGTGCAAGCCAAGCCTGGCGTGCGCGAACGTGCGGAACTGTCTGCGGACGTAGAAAACACTGCCGTGCAATTGGCCGGGCGTGAGGCGCACTGGATGGCCGAAGCCGCCCGTCAGGTGGCCGACAGGGGCGCGCGGGTGATCGACATCAACATGGGTTGTCCCGCCAAGAAAGTGACCAATGGTTATTCTGGTTCGGCGCTGCTGAAAACGCCGGATCACGCACTGACCCTGATCGAAGCCGTGGTCAGTTCCGTTGATGTGCCGGTGACCTTGAAAACCCGGCTAGGCTGGGACGACTCTCTGCTGAACGCACCAGACGTGGCGCGACGAGCGCAGGACGCCGGAATTCAGATGGTCACGATTCACGGGCGCACGCGGTGTCAGTTTTACAAAGGGCATGCCGATTGGCGGGCGATCCGGGCCGTGAAAGAGGCTGTGTCGATTCCAGTCATCGCCAATGGCGATATCGTGGATACCGCTTCCGCGCAGACTGCGCTGGATCAGTCCGGTGCAGATGGGGTGATGGTCGGGCGCGGCGCGCAGGGCAAGCCCTGGCTCTTGGCGCAGGTATGCCATAACCTATTTGGGGCAGAGGCCCCTGAGGTTCCGATCGGCGCGGATCTGATCGACATGGTGCAGGCGCATTATCAGGCGATGCTATCCTTCTATGGGGCGGACCTCGGCCTGCGCGTCGCCCGCAAGCATCTTGGATGGTACATGGATGAAGCCGCGACACCGGCGCCTTTGCGGCGAGCCGTTCTGACCTCACGCGATCCAAACGAAGTGTTGCGCCTGCTGGCGGATGCGCTGAGCGAGACGGGCGAGGTGGCGGCATGAACTCGAACGCCAGCATCTGGAACTCATTGCCCGTTCCGGCCTTCATCATTGATCCGGACGATCGCATTTCCGATGTAAATGCAGCAGGTGAAGGGTTTCTGAACGCGTCACGCAAGGCTGTGATCGGCCATCCCGTGTGGGATCAGATCGCCGTAGATGCACCGCTTGAAGAGGCTTTCGAGCGCGCGCGCACCTATGGTACGCCGCTTTTTGTCAACGATGTCGACGCCGGATCAGGAAACCGCGCACCGTTGCAATGCGCGTTGCAGATCGCGCCTTTGGTTGGATATCCTGGATCGATGATCATGATCATCTCGCCGCGCGAATTGTCGGGGCGGATGACACGGGGCAACACGGTCAAATCGGCCGCGCAATCGGCCATTGGCATGGCTGAGATGCTGGCCCACGAGATCAAGAACCCCTTGGCCGGGATCACGGGCGCCGCGCAGTTGCTGAGCATGAATATCCCGGCGCAAGATTTAGAACTTACAGACTTAATCGTGGCGGAAAGCCGCAGAATTGTGAAGCTGCTGGAGCAGGTTGAACAATTCGGAAACTTGCAGAAACCCGACTTCAAACCAGTCAATATCCATGACGTTCTGGATCGCGCTCGCCGGTCAGCCTTGCTGGGGTTTGGCGCGGACATGACGATCATTGAAGATTACGACCCATCCTTGCCTCTGGCCTTCGGAGACCCGGATCAATTGTTGCAGGTGGTTCTGAACCTGCTCAAGAACGCATCCGAAGCTGCTGGGCCGCAGGGAGGAACCATCCGGCTTCGGACTTACTTCGAACATTCCTTCCGTCTGCGCCGCAGCGATGGGTCTGGTCATTCATTGCCTTTGCAGATCGAGATTATCGACGATGGACCAGGGTTGCCCGAGGACATTCGCGGGGACATTTTTGACCCCTTTGTCTCGGGCAAGGAAAATGGCACCGGGCTGGGGCTGGCGCTGGTGAGTAAGATCATATCGGACCATGACGGCTGGATTTCGGCCGAGTCCGTTCCCGGGCGAACCGTATTCAAACTGTCGCTGCGCCGCGCGCCGCGCGAGGACGCCGAGCACAAGAAGGAGACCACCTAATGGATGGCACCGTACTGGTTGCGGATGATGACCGCACGATCCGCACCGTTCTGACACAGGCCCTGACGCGTGCAGGGTGCAAGGTGCATGCAACGTCGTCCCTGACCACGCTGATGCGCTGGGTTGGGGAAGGTAAGGGCGATGTGGTGATCTCGGACGTGGTCATGCCAGATGGCAACGGATTGGAAATGCTGCCAAAGATTGCCGAAGATCGTCCCGGACTGCCCGTCATCGTGATCTCGGCGCAAAACACGATCATGACGGCGATTCAGGCGGCAGAGGCGGACGCCTATGATTACTTGCCGAAACCTTTCGATCTGCCTGACTTGATGAAACGAACCGCGCGGGCTTTGGATCAAAAGCAACGGGTACAGCCCGAAACGGCTCATGTAGATGGCGAGCGTCCGGACGAATTGCCTTTGGTCGGGCGCACCCCGGTGATGCAGGCCCTGTACAGGTTGGTCGCACGGGTAATGAACACCGATTTGTCGGTGCTGATTTCCGGTGAAAGTGGAACAGGTAAGTCCCTAATTGCACGCGCTATTCATGACTTCTCGGACCGGCGTACATTACCTTTTGTTACAGTTACGGCGGCGGAGTTGCGGGATCTGGAAGGACCCGCGCGTGTTTTGGCGCGGGTTCGCGGCGGCACGCTGTTGATCGATGAAATCGCAGATATCGAAGATGAGGTTCAGGCCCGTATCGTGCGCATGATGGATACACCCGGCGATCATGTTCCGCGTTTCATGGCCACAAGCCAGTCGGATCTGACGGAAGGGATGGAAACCGGGCGCATTCGTCAGGATTTGTATTACCGGTTGTGCGGTGCCACCATTCATGTGCCGTCATTGCGTGAACGGGTGGATGACATTCCGCTGCTAGCGGAACATTTTCTGGCCCGCGAAGAGCGTGAAAGCGGTGCAAAGCGCTGGCTCAGCCCCGAAGCGGTAGAATTGGTGCGGCGCTATTCCTGGCCCGGTAACGTAAGGCAGTTGGAAAACGCAGTGCGCAGGCTGAGCTTGACAAGCCGGGCGGATGAAATCTCGAAGGCTGAAGTGGAAATGGTTCTGGGCAGCCAGCCCGAAGCGGAACCGGTTCTCAGTGGCGGAGAGCGTGAAAAACTCTCGACCTCGGTCGAGCGACATTTGCGTCGATATTTTGACCTGCACGGCAATATTTTGCCGCCGCCGGGTCTGTATCAGCGCATTTTGCGTGAGGTTGAGGCACCGCTGATCGAAATTGCACTGGACGCAACCGGCGGAAATCAGGCGAAATGTGCCGATTTGCTGGGAATCAACCGAAATACGTTGCGAAAAAAGATTACTGACCTCGATATTCAGGTGACACGCCGTCGCAAACTGATGTAATATCGCCACACAAACCGTGGCATCCCGGCATCTGTCGGGAAAAGATCACGATATATGGCGGTAAGCCGCGAACGCGGCACATCAGGATGAGGGCAGACGGTGGCAACCCGAGCACAGAGCGGGATGATCCCATCGATAAGTCGATGGCGTAAATCACGAAAACTGCGCAACTTCGGCACCTTTGGGCTGGTCCTTTTAGGGCCAGTGCTGGCGCTTGCCACCTATCTTGTGATCGGACCTTTTGACCTTGGTTCGACCGCACCGACCCTGCGCCTGATTCTTCTGGCCGATCTTGTTTACGTTCTGGTTGTTGCTGCGCTGGTGCTGGGGCAGGTGGGTAGCCTGATTGCTGCGCGTCGTGCAAAGTCGGCTGGCTCGCGTCTGCACTTACGCCTGATTGGGGCGTTCACTCTGCTGGCGCTGGTGCCTACCGTAACCGTAGCGATTTTTGCCGGGCTCACTGTGAATATCGGCCTCGAGGGCTGGTTCTCGGACCGGGTGCGGCAAGTGGTTGGATCGTCCCTGACAGCGGCAGAAGCGTATGAACAAGAACACCGCCGCGGGTTGGTTCAGGACGCCTCGGTGCTGGCGCGGTATCTGGACAATGCGCGTTCGCTGGATTTCTACATCTCGGACGCCGAATTGCGCGAAGTGTTGGCGCAGGGGCAGGCCCAAATTCAACGCGGATTGCGGGAAGCTTATGTCATCGACGGCAGTGGCGAGATCAAATCGCGCGGCGATCGATCATATCTGTTCAACTACGAAGCACCCACTTCGGAACAGATGGCTGAGGCCACTGACACAGGGCTGCTGATCATAGCTGATTGGCCAAACAATGAATTCCGCGCGCTTGTGCCTCTGACAGCCTATCTGGACCGTTACCTCTATGTCAGCCGCGAAGTGGATGGGCAGTTGCTGACCCTGCTGGATGACACCAAGGAAACGGCGCAGTTCTATCAACAACTCGAAAGCGAACGGGGCAGGGTGCTGTTCGAATTTGGCCTGCTCTATCTGGGCTTTGCGTTGATCCTGATCCTTGCTGCGATGTCTTTGGGCATGTGGTTCGCCGAACGCCTGTCGCGTCCGGTGGGGCGTTTGACCACGGCGGCCCAAAGGGTCGGGGCCGGGGACCTGAGCGTTCAGGTCATTGAAGAGGCCAGCGATGACGAAATCGCCATGCTAGGCCGGTATTTCAACCAGATGACCCGCCAACTGAAAGGGCAGCGGGACACGCTGCTGGAAAACACACAACAAATCGAAAGTCGCCGCCGCTTGTTCGACTCGGTACTCAGCTCGGTCACATCGGGTGTTGTCGGCGTTGACCCCGAAGGCTGCGTGACCTTTGTGAACCGCTCGGCCGAACGGTTGCTGGACTGGTCGCGGGGAGAAGAGCACCTGGCCATTGGCATCGCGGTGCCAGAGTTTCTCCCTCTGTTCGAAAGCCTGAAAGACAGCGGGCAGGAGGCTGTCCAAGGTGAGGTCAAAGTCACCCGCAAGGGTCGGTTGGAAAACCTTCTGGTACGCATGGCCATCCGGCGCGGTGAAGACGGGGGGCTGGAAGGCTATGTGGTTGCCTTTGATGACGTGACCGATCTGGTCAGTGCGCAGCGGATGGCAGCCTGGGGCGACGTTGCCCGCCGTATTGCACATGAGATCAAGAACCCATTAACCCCGATTCAGCTGAGCGCCGAACGCATCAAACGCAAGTTCGCGCGCAAGCTGGACGAAGAGGATTGCGAAAGCCTCGAGTCGATGACAGGTGTCATTGTGCGCCAGACCAACGATTTGCGCCGTATCGTGGACGAGTTCTCGAAATTTGCGCGGATGCCCGAGCCTGAGCGCCGCGAAGAAAACGTGGTCGAACTCGTCCGTGAAGCAGTTGTTTTGCAACAGGCAGGGCAACCGGACGTGCAGATTGACGCGGATTTGCCGAAGCAACCCATCATGGCCGACCTGGATGCGACGATGTTGCATCAGGCCCTGACAAACCTCATTAAAAACGCCGGAGAAGCGATTGGTACTCTTAAAGAAAAAGGGGCGCCGGATAATCTCAAGCCACAAATAAAAGTGGCAGTTTCCAGTGATGATTCCGGTACGGTCATCACGATTGCAGATAACGGGATCGGTCTGCCCGAGGATCGGGCGCGACTGTTTGAACCCTATGTGACTACACGCGACGAAGGGACGGGGCTGGGCCTGCCCATCGTCAAGAAAATCATCGAAGAACACGGCGGAGCGCTGACGCTTGAGGACGCGCCCGTCTTTGACGGACAGGACCATTTTGGCGCGATGGCCGTAATCCGTTTGCCGGGGGCCAATACGTCCTCGACCGTTGCGCCACAGAAGCAGGCAATTAGAACCAACAAACTGAAAGCAGGCCAAAGATGAGTGACATTCTGATCGTAGATGACGAGCGCGATATTCGCGAGCTGGTGTCCGACATTCTGGAGGACGAAGGCTATTCAACCCGGCTGGCGGCCAACTCGGACGAGTGCATGGCGTCCATCAATTCCGAGCCGCCGGGGCTGTTGATCCTTGATATCTGGCTGAAGGACAGCCGCATGGATGGGATCGACATTCTGAAAGCGGTGAAACGCGACAACCCGGATGTGCCGGTGGTGATCATTTCCGGGCACGGCAATATCGAAATCGCTGTCGCCGCAATCAAGCAGGGCGCGTACGACTTTATCGAAAAGCCGTTCAACATCGACCAGTTGATGGTGGTGATCCGCCGCGCGATGGAGACGTCTCGCCTGCGCCGCGAGAACGCGTCGCTGAAGCGTAAAGAGGTCAACAACTCGGACATGATCGGCAAATCGGCCTCGTTCCGGGCCATGCAGGGTCAACTGGACAAAGTGACCAAGTCAAATGGCCGCGTGATGCTGAGCGGTCCTGCCGGGTCGGGCAAGGAAATCGCAGCGCGCTATATCCATGCCCATTCCAACCGTGCCAATGCGCCCTTTGTGACAGTGAACTGCGCAGGGATCGAGCCCGAGCGCGTGGAAGAGGTTTTGTTTGGCCGCGAATCCGCTGAGCGCGGGGTCGAGCCCGGATTGCTGGAAGAAGCCCATGGCGGTGTTGTCTATTTTGACGAAGTGGCGGACATGCCTTTGGGCACGCAATCCAAGATCCTGCGGGTATTGGTGGATCAGCAGTTTCAACGTGTTGGCGGATCCGACAAGGTGCGCGTGGATCTGCGGGTTATCTCGTCCACCAACAAGGATCTTGACGAAGAAATCGCGGCTGAGCGTTTCCGGGAAGAGCTGTATCACCGCTTGAACGTTGTGCCTGTTGCGGTTCCCTCGCTTGAAGATCGCCGCGAGGATATTCCGGTTCTGGCCCAGCATTTCATCGAAATGTGCAACGAAACCCAAGGTCTGCCGATCCGCGAACTCTCGGAAGAGGCTGTTGCCCTGTTGCAGACAATGACGTGGCCGGGCAACGTGCGACAGCTTAAGAACCTGATCGAACGGGTTCTGATCCTGGGCGACGGAACCGGCCCGATCGAAGCGCGCGAGCTGCCAAGCGAAGAGGAAAAGACCGAAGATTCGGGCCGCGTCGTTCTGTCGGGTGCGCTGGCGACCTTGCCACTGCGTGAGGCGCGCGAAGCGTTCGAGCGCGAATACCTGCTTACCCAGATCAATCGCTTTGGCGGCAATATCAGCCGCACGGCCAGCTTTGTCGGGATGGAGCGCAGCGCGTTGCACCGCAAGCTGAAGTCGCTGGGTGTCGTGACGTCGAACAAGTCCGGTGCACGTGTTGCGCAAATCGATGAGCCGGAACCGGCGGAGTAATCCACCGGGACGGCTGGGCTGGCCATGAGGGCTTCAAACGCAGTGAACCGGCTTGAAACCCGCGGCTATCCAGGTTTCGGAAAGCGCCTGAAACGGCTGCGCCGGTCGGTTGGGTTCAAGCAGGCTCATCTAGCTGAATTGTTGCAGGTGGATCAGGCGACCGTTTCGCGGTGGGAAAGAGGCGGTCAGACACCACCGCCCGAGACCCAACAGGCCGTCTTTGCGGCCCTTGGTCCGACCCGCGCTGACGACAGCGCATTGCGGCGGTTGGTCATGAGCTCGTCAGATTGTGTGCATTTGGTCGAAGAGGCCAGCCACAGATGTCTTGCCTATTCTGCTAGCCGGGCGCGCGATTGGAAAACCAGCCAGAGCGCTTTGCTTGGTGTGTCGCTGTGGCAATTTGCAACGGAGGAAATACAGGCAGCCGAGGCCGAACTCGATGCGGATGGATGGTGGGACATGCATACGCCCGCGCCAAAGTCGTTCCTGACGTCCGAAGCTGTCCATGACCGTATTCGTATCAGCGCTGGCGAAATCATCTGGGAACGTCTCTATCTGTCTGACGGCACGCCTGTTCGTCTGGTCAGCGGTTCCAGACACTTAGGTCGCATAATTTATGCGTTCCGCGACCGGGCGCGGCACGTTAGAAGCGCCCAATGCTACGGGTATTTCAGGTCCTCATTCTTTGGCTGGCCGGATTGGGTGCGGCGACGCAATTTGCAAAATTGCAGTTCCGTTTCCTGAACTTGTCTTACTGTATCCTGATCACACCGAAGCCATGGGATGGTTGCTGTCGATCATCAGCCTGATCGGAGCCTTGCTTGGGGCCTTGTCCGGTGCCATCGTAGGGCGGGTTGGGCCCATGAAGCTTTTGATCTTCGGCTTGTGCCTCGGTGGCGCGATTTCAGTGTTTCAGGCGACATGGCCCGGATTTTACATCATGCTGGCCAGTCGCTTTGTTGAAGGGCTTTCGCATCTGGCCATTGTCGTCGCTGCGCCCACACTGATCGCGCAGATCACGACCGGCAAAGCGCGCAACATTGCGATGGTCCTTTGGAGCACGTTCTTTGGCGCCGCATTCGCGCTGAACGCGTGGATCGGACTGCCGCTGATCGCCTCTTTCGGTCTGACCACTTTCTTCCTTCTGCATGGTTTCTTGATGCTTGGGGTAGCTGGTGTGATCCTGATCTGCCGGATGCGCGTGCAATTTGCCTCTGACACCAAGCCCTGGCGGTGGACAGAAGTGCTGAACGTTCATCTGCGCACCTATCGCTCTCCATTCGTGTCAGCCCCGGCAGTGGGGTGGTTCTTTTATACGCTGACCTTTGTGTCTTTGCTGGCCATTCTGCCGGGGCGGTTGCCGGAAGACATCAGCGCGCATGTCGCCGGGTTGATGCCGCTGGCAGGAATTGTCCTGAGTTGGATAGCTGTTCCTGTCCTATTGAATGTGATGCCCTGTGTCGCGGTGATCAATCTGGGGTTCGGGCTGGGCATTTTTTCCATTTCCGGGGCCTTCCTTGGCCTGCCGTTGGAGTTCGTGTGCGTTTTCCTGTTTGCCGTTTTGGGACTCGTACAGGGGGGCAGCTTTGCTGCAGTACCGATCCTGAACCAAACGGCCGAGGCGCAGGCGCTTAGCTATGGGGCCATGGCGCAGATGGGCAACGCGGGAAACTTGCTGGGCACACCGGTTCTGCTGGCGGTTTTGTGGCGCGTGGATGAGGCCGGGATGCTGCTGAGTATAATCGGAATTTATGCGATCGCGATCCTTGCGCATACCGCGCTGGCCCGCCAGCGCGCAGCACAAACCAACTCAGCCTGACTGACCAGGCGAAATGATCTGAAAAGACCCGTCATCGAATTTTACAAAACACGATTGCGTTGTAAGCGGCGGCAATGTTGTTGTGCGCGTTGCAGGTACGCTTGATTTTACGTTTTGCTTGCAGGGCGGCAGGCTGACTGGGCGGAACCCTTTTTGCGCCATGCACTGCGCCTCGACCGTGTTGCGCAGGCCCTGGTTCACATCCACGGTATAGACCCGACCGGGCTGCCACCATCCCGGGGACTGGTAACACCGTCCCCGACCGTCGCAATAGGTGCGCCCGGGCCAGTATGTTGGCGGGCTCTGGCGGATTTGATTGGCAACCGGCACTTCTTGTACCGCCTTAAGCTGGCACTGTGTCGTCTCTTGTTGCAGGCGGGAAACGGTTGCACCTTCGCGGTAATAAAGCGAAAGCGGCCCGCCGCATGAGGACAGCACCATTAGGGTTGCAAGCATAGGAAACAGCGTTTTCATATGCTTATCTTGCCGCAGCCGCACAGAGATGACAATTCAATTGACCGCTTTGGGGGCATCTGTCATTCAATCCTTTCAGGCAGAAGGGCCAGAAACATGAAGGTCATCATATGCGGCGCGGGTCAGGTTGGCTGGCAGATTGCGCGGCACCTTTCGGGCGAACTGAATGACGTAACGGTCGTGGACAACAATCCCGATCTCGTGCGCCGGGCGACGGAAACGCTGGATGTGCAGGGCATTGCAGGGTTTGCAAGCTATCCTGACGTGCTGGAACGGGCAGGGGCCCGCGACGCCGATATGATAATTGCTGCGACCCATTCTGACGAGGTGAACATGGTTACCTGTCAGATGGCGCATTCGGTGTTCTCGATCCAGCGTAAGATCGCGCGCTTGCGCTCGAAGTCCTATCTGGAAGCCATTCATTCGGACCTTTACCGCCGCGATCACTTGCCCATCGATGTGGTGATCAGCCCCGAACGCGAAGTGGCTGCTGCAGCGATGCGTCGCCTGTCGGCGCCGTCGGCCTTTGACACCGAGATTTTCATGGATGGCAAGGCGCAGCTACTGGGCATCAGGGTGGAAGAGGATTGCCCGATTGTGAATACGCCGCTCCGGCAACTGACTGATCTGTTTTCCACGCTCAGTTCGATTGTGGTTGGTGTTCGGCGCGAGGGTACGCTGTTCGCGCCTGAATCCGAGGATCAGCTGTTCGTAGGCGACGAGTGTTACGTCTTTACCAATGTGAACGACGTGAACCGCACCATGGAAGTGTTCGGAAAAGCCCAAAAGCGACAGGATCGGGTTGTGATCGTTGGCGGCGGCAATGTCGGTTTGGAGGTGGCCAGAACGCTGGAGGAGCGCGAAAGCCGCGTGCGCGCAAAGGTCATCGAACGCGACCGCCAATGCGCCGAGATCGCCGCCGAAGCGCTGGAGCGGACGATTGTTTTGCATGGGGACGGTTTGGATTCCGGCTTGCTGAGCGAGGCCGGGATCGACCGGGCCGACGCGATGCTGGCCGTCACGGATGACGACCGCACGAACATGCTGGCTGCCGTGCGTGCCAAGGCCGAAGGCTGTGCGCTTGCGATTGCGCTGATCAACGATCCCAGCATGGTTGCCCTTATGGGACCGTTGGGCATTGATGCTTATATTAACCCGCGCGCTACCACCGTCAGCTCGATCCTGCGCCATATCCGGCATGGGCGTGTTAGACAGGTCTATTCCATCGGTGACGCCGAGGCCGAGGTGATCGAGGCCGAGGTTCTGTCGACCTCTCCGATGGCGGGGCAGAAACTGCGCGATATCGATTTCCCCGAGGGTGTGCTGGTTGGTGCCGTGCGCAAAGGAGACGAGGTTCTGCGTCCGACGGGCAGTCTGCGGATTGATGAAAAGGACGTGGTCGCAATCTTTGCCATGGCCAAGGACGTGCCCGAGGTAGAACGTCTGATGCAGGTCTCAATCGATTTCTTCTGATGGTGCGCGCAGGGACACAACAGGTTGGGATTCTGCGGCGTTTACCGTTGTTCCTGCTGATCTGGGCTATCGTGTCGCTGGCCATGTGGATTCCGGCAGTCTATGCTCTGGTGCTGGATGATCACGATACATCGCGGTCCTTTCTTTACTCGGGCCTTCTGGGCCTGTTTCTGGTCGCAATAATTGCAATGGCCTCGTCCAATCGCATTCCACGGCGGGGGACTTTGGGGCAGTTAGCGGTGATGCTGGGCTGTTTCACCATCCTGCCGATCTTTCTGGCGATACCGCTCCATGATGCGCTTGGCACGACCACATTTCTGAACGCCTATTTCGATATGGTCAGCGCGCTTACAACGACCGGGGCTGATCTGTTTCCTGACTACAACCGGCTAAGCGCGCCGCTGCACCTTTGGCGTGCGCTGGTCGGTTGGATGGGTGGCTTGCTGATGTGGATTGCGGCCGCTGCGATTCTGGCGCCGCTGTCCCTTGGCGGGTTCGAGGTAACAGCCAAGGGGCAGCCCGGTCGGCCGGTGTCAGGTGTTGCGCAAAGCGAACGCGTGGACCCGCGCGGCCGTTTGCTGCGTGTAGCGCGGGCGCTGGCACCGGTATACGCCGGGCTGACTGTAGTGATCTGGGTTCTTCTGATGATCGCGGGCGAGGCCGGTTTGACCGCCGTTTGCCACGCAATGTCGGTGATGGCCACGTCCGGTATCTCTCCGGTTGGTGGTATGGAGGGGGCGCAGGCCGGGTTTACCGGTGAAGCGATCCTATTTTTGTTCCTGTTCTTTGCCCTTTCGCGCCTGACTTTCTCGACCGATACTGCCGCCACAGGGTTTTCTCGTTTGGACAGAGACCCCGAGTTTCGCATCGGCCTGATGATCGTTCTGGCGGTTGCACTTTTATTGTTTTTCCGGGTGGTGGCCGGCGTCACCGAGATCGGTGGGCAAATCGCTCCACTTCAGGCGTTGCAGGTGATTTGGGGTATGCTGTTCACCGTGCTGGCCTTCCTGACCACTGCCGGGTTCGAAAGTGCGAACTGGAACGATGCGCAGCAATTGTCGGGTCTTGGCACGCCGGGGTTGTTGCTGATGGGACTTGCGCTGATTGGCGGTGGGGTCGCCACCACGGCCGGAGGCGTCAAGCTGTTGCGGGTTTTTGCGTTGTACCTGAACGGTGCGCGCGAGATCGACCGATTGATCTATCCCTCATCCGTCAGCGGTGTCGGGGGCGGCAACCGGCGTATTCAGAGCGACGGAGCCTTTATCGCCTGGATCTTTTTGATGCTTTTCGCTCTGACGCTGGGGGTGTTCAATCTTTTGCTGGCGGCGATGGGGGCCGGATTTGAACAGGCAATGGTGCTGAGCGTTGCCACCCTGACGACGACAGGTCCATTGATCGAGCTGGCGACGGATGTCCCGATCCGGCTGATTGATTTGTCCGCAGGGGCAAAACTTACGCTCTGTGCAGCGATGGTGATTGGTCGTCTGGAAACGCTTGCCATTATTGCATTGATCACACCGTCGCTGTGGCGGGATTGAACCACAACGCCCAGCCAACGTTACCGCCTTATTTTTCATCTGGAATATCTCTGCGCGGCACTCCATACTCGCCCGGAGGGAGCGCGTTGGTCCGCAGCGCGTAGCAAGAACAATGGCGAGATTATAAAAATATGGCTTCGGACAGACAGAATCTTCAGGATGCCTTCCTGAACAATGTACGGAAAGCTAAGGTTCCGGTAACGATCTTCCTGATCAATGGCGTGAAACTGCAAGGTGTGATCACCTGGTTCGACAATTTCTGCGTATTGTTGCGCCGCGACGGACAGTCGCAGTTGGTCTATAAGCACGCGATTTCGACCATCATGCCATCACAGCCGATCAATCTGTATGAGGGCGAAGACGCCTCTTGATGGAACATGACCGGAGGCGCACCCGAGCCTGGGTGCTGCATCCCGAAATCAAATCAGATGAACAGCGCCGTGTTCCCGAACCGGCGCTGGCTGAGGCGGTTGCACTGGCCGCTGCACTACCCGATCTGGATGTGATTGGGTCCGAGATTGTGCGCCTGCAACGTGCCCAACCGGGGCTTTTGTTCGGCAGTGGCAAGATTGAGGAACTGGCCGAACGGTTGCATGACAGTGAAATCGAGTTGGTTTTGATCGACGGGCCGGTCACGCCCGTGCAGCAACGCAATCTGGAAAAGGCGTGGAAGGTCAAGATACTCGACCGAACCGGGCTGATCCTTGAAATTTTCAGCGATCGCGCCCGCACCCGTGAAGGGGTGTTGCAGGTCGAGATGGCGGCTCTCAGCTATCAACGCACGCGATTGGTGCGGGCGTGGACTCACCTAGAACGGCAACGCGGCGGGCTGGGATTCGTTGGCGGACCTGGTGAAACCCAGATCGAAGCCGACCGCCGCGCCATTGACGAGCAATTGGTCAGACTACGGCGTCAGCTGCAGAAAGTCGTCAAGACCCGTACCCTGCACCGGGCTGCGCGCGCCAAGGTGCCGTATCCAATCGTTGCCCTTGTGGGGTATACAAACGCGGGCAAGTCAACGCTGTTCAACCGTCTGACCGGGGCCGAAGTGATGGCCAAGGACATGCTGTTTGCCACGCTGGACCCAACCATGCGTCGCGTCCAGCTTCCTGACGGCCCTGAGGTGATCCTGTCGGACACGGTGGGCTTTATCTCGAATTTGCCGACCGAGCTTGTGGCGGCCTTCCGCGCAACCCTCGAGGAAGTGCTTGGCGCGGACCTGATCGTTCATGTGCGTGACATCAGTCACGAAGAAACGGATGCGCAGGCCCAGGAGGTTGAGACTATCCTGACCTCATTGGGTGTCGATGAAGAACGTCCACGGCTTGAAGTTTGGAACAAGATTGACCTGCTCAGCCCCGAGGACAAGGACGCTGCCTTGGCTCGGGCTGAACGGGACCCGGCGATATTCTCAATCTCGGCAGTAACGGGCGAAGGCGTTAACCCGCTGTTGGCCGAGATCGCCACACTGCTTCAGGGTGCACGGCACGAGGTTGTCTTGGACCTGTCTTATGCCGAGGGGGACAAGCGGGCGTGGCTGTTCCGTCAGGACGTTGTCCAGGGTGAGGATCAAACCGAAGAAGGGTTCCGCCTGACCGTTTTGTGGACAGACAAACAAGCCGCGCAGTTTGCGTCGCTTTGAACAAGGTGGAAAGGTCAGCTATGACGGAAAATTCAGATCAAAGAGTGTTCTTGAACGGCCTTATCGATGTACCGCAGGACCGGCTTGAAGACGTGCGGGCAGCTTTGCCGCTCCATATTGCTCTTACACGCGCGGAAGAGGGCTGTATGTCTTTCGATGTTGTGGAAGATCAGGCAACGCCGGGGCGGTTCATTGTGTCGGAAGTGTTTGCAACGCAAGCGGGCTTTGACGCCCATCAGGTGCGAACCAAGGCGTCAGACTGGTTTCAGGTCACGCAGGGAATACCCAGGAACTACACGATAGAAACAGCTGCGGATCGGACACGTTAAGCTATTTGCCGTCAATCTGCCGTTGATAGTCATCTGCGTCGAACCAGCCCAGCGAAGACTTTACAAGATAGTCTGACGTCAATTCCCACTCTTCCCAGCCGCGTGCCACAACGTGATTGCCGGTTTCGGCGTGGTTCCCCTCTAGAGTCCAAACAAAAATAGCGTGAGATCCGGCCCATCGCATCATATCGCAGCGGACCTCTAGATCAGGAAAGTCGGCGTAAAAGCCACGAGCCATATCGGCAATCGCTGCGCGCCCTTCTATGGGGTCGCCCCGATTGATCGTGATTTGTCCATCAGGTGCAAAGAAACCGGCAACTGCATCGGGGTCACCGGAACTCCAGGCAATTGCGTAATCCCGCGCGAGATTGTTCAATGTATCCCGAATACTGGCCATATTCGGCCCCCCTTTGGTCCCACATAATCGGTGGAATGATCATAGGCGAAAAAAGTCCAAGGTGCCACGACGCCCCAGAAACCGGGGCGAGGAGTTGCCGACTAGGCGGATTATCGCGGGATCAGATTAGTCACGCCAACCGCTGCAGCGCGGGCCAGATCAAGGTCCAATGACATCGGGATATACTCGCCACGCCGCCAAAGCTGTGCCTGATCGTCGTAGTAGCGCGACAGGAAGTGCCCCGATTGACCGGTCGCAGTGATAAAGACCGAGCTGTTGGGATCAGCAAAATCGTACACCCCGCGATACCCGGCACCGTGCACATTCTGGAACGGATCCGGGCCTTCGCCTGACGTGCGCCCGCGCAGCAGCGTATTGTCGCCACCGCTGGTCGATTGGCGGATGTTCACGAAATAGCGCAGGACAGGAACGTCGCCCAGGACCGGGTGATCATGCGTGGCTTGATGCGCATCGCCCCAGCGCAGGGATTCCAACGCGCTGCCGTAGCGCTCAGAAATCCAGATCAGGGCGTCGTCCAGCGCCAGTCGGGCCATTTCGGTGCACGTTTCAACCGGGGCGCTTTGTCGTACATCGCACCAGACGCTTGCTCCGTCGATGTCGCGATAAACGCGCTCGATAAACAACGGTTCCACGTGTTTGTATTCGCTGGCGAGTGGTCCCAGTTCGTCCGCGATCAGGCGGATTTGGAGAGCGCGTAACCATGCCGCATAGATCAATGGCTCGGGCAGGTGTTCGTTCATCTCACCGTTCCAATCCGCTAACAGCGACAAGGCGATCTGGCGTTGTCGTTCCGGCGTGCCCTCGGGCGCAGACGCACCGGTGAACCACAAATCCGCGCCGATCAGTGGCAACAGGGACCGTGCCGTAAAACTAACGGTATCAAGCTGCGCTTCGATAAAGCTGTCGCGGGTATGCACCTCACGCGATTGCATCAGGCGATCCCACCGATGTACCCGCTGTGTATCCCCCCATTCGTAAGAAACATGGTTGGGGAAAGGACGGTCGATAATCTTGTTGTTCGTATTGCCCAGAATACCGCCAACCGGGGCGACGAATTCGGGATTGTCCGTATAGGGCAACCGACCCTGCCAGCGGTTTGTTTCAATCCAGCCGGGGCTTGGAATGCGCCCACGGCTTTGGTTTTGCAAATCGCGCTGCGGCATGGCACCGATCAACTTCATTCCGATGGTGGTCCGGTCAACCAGCGACAGGTTCTGTGACGGGGCAATGTATTGCTCGCCCGCCTGAATGGCCTGTTGCACATTGTCGGAATTCATCAGGGCCATGGATGCGGTCATTGACGTGTCACGGGGGCTCAGCGCAGTCCAGGATAACGACGCCACATGGCCGGGTGGAGTGATTGTCTCAAGCTTGTAGTCCGTGCCGGGCAGCACCGGGCCGTTGTCTGTCCAACGCAGCGTTAGTGTGACTGGTGCCTCGTCCTTGATGGCGATGATCGATGGGCGGGTCAGAAATTCTTTGTAGCCGTCCGGGGTCAGGTATTCCTCTGGGTTGTCCGGGTTCAGTTGTTCTATGTGCAGGTCCTGATCATCCAGATAAGATGAGGTCAGCCCCCATCCCAACCTGTCACTGCGCCCGGTCATAATGGCAGGAACACCGGGTATAGAGGCTCCGATCACACCACCTTTTTCAAGATCAAGATGGGCCAGATACCACACACCGGGGGCTGTGAAACCCAGATGCGGGTCGTTTGCCAGCAAAGTGCCTCCACTTGCCGAGCGAGATGGGGCGGCGGTCCAAGCATTGGACGCTCCGGCCAAGCCGCGTTTGGGAAGCGGTGAGAGAGGTGTTTCGGGTATTTCAGTACCGGCGGCGTAGCGCGGCAGATTGGGAAACAGGGACGCATATTCCGGAAGGGCCGCGATGCCAGGACCGGGGACGTCAGGCAGGATGTCGGCCAGACGCTCGGGGTTGTTCAATATCAAAGAGGTGCGGGCGCGCAGAACCTCATCACTCAGGTGGCCTGAAAGTTGCAAAGCCATCAGCTTGATGACCGCAATGCTGTCGCCCGGTTGCCAGGGCGAGACGGGGGCGTTGAACAGGAACATTTCCGGCGCACCGCGACCCAAAGCCTCCTCATTGATTTCGGTCAGCCTTGCATTGACCCCGGCGGCATAAGCCCGCAAGGCGGCTTTGGTGTAGTCATCCTGCAACTCGACCGAGCGATGGGCGAGGCCATAGAGATCCAGCCGCCGCAGCAACTTGTCGATGCGCAGCGTGCGTGTCCCGAAGACTTCGGACAAACGGCCTTGCGCAGTCCTGCGCATCACAGTCATTTGCCACAGCCGGTCTTGTGCGTGGGCATATCCCAGTCCAAAGAACACATCCGGATCGGTTTGGCCCAGAATATGCGGCACGTTGGCGGTGTCGCGAACGATCTCGACAGGGGCGGTAAGACCATCAACTTCAAGGGTCTGGTCGTAATCCGGCAGCGACTGGCTTGCCAGGAAATAGACAAGGCCTATCGCGGCGAGGATCAGAATAATCAGACCCGACGCGATGCGCACCAGCCAGCGGAAAACAAGACCCATTACTGCCCCATATTATCTTTTGGAATAAGGTTGCGCAGAGATTAGAGGATGGTCGGTCTGACCGAAAGAGGAACGCGGCAAGAACCTGCTTGGAAACGCTTTTAAATAATTGCCCCGCCGCAGTGTCGTGCTGCGACGGGTGCCATGTGTGGGGGAAGTGGTAATTTGGGTTATGGAATAATGCGCGTGTACTTCGTGCCTTCGATGGTCGCGCCGAATTTCAGACCGGCCTGACCAAAGACCGCCGCCAGCACTGGTGTACGCAGTGTAGTTGTGTCCGTGGACAAAGAATTCCCAGTTGAGTCAACTACATAGCCAATATCGGCGCCGGCTGTCCATCCGCTGGAACGGCGGAAATCGTTCAGCGCATCTTCGGTCATAAAGAACAGGACATGCGCATATTGCTGCGCACCAAATTGCAGGCCGGCGGTTCCGGAAATTGCGGAATAGTAATCGACCGTCGCCCCGTTGATGCGCAGCGCGCCTTGCCCGTAGGCACCGCCAAAAATGATCAACCCGGCGTCAGTTATCAGGGGCATGACCAACATACCGTTGGCTTTGTTCGCAATCTCAACCGTGTTGGGATATTTCGCGTACATCTCGGTCAGCGTGGCGTCCACGCGGGCGTCGATTGTTGCCGCGTTCGAATTGCCGACGCCGTTGCCGCAGGCAGCCGTCAGGGTCAGACCTGCCATGCCAAAGGCAAAGCCGCGACGGCTCAGTCGGGGGGAAGGGGAACTGCTCATGGTTTTTATATCTCTGTAACTGTGCCTGATGTTGTCGGGTGAACCCGATCTTGTGGGCAAGGATACGCCGATTGGCCCCATGTGTCACGGGAAAGCTGCTCGCCAACGCCAGTTCGTCGGCGAAAAATTGCGAGTCCTTGGGGTTTTAGCCCTGAAGGATGCGCGCAACCTGCGGCGAGAAATAGGTCAGAATTCCATCGCATCCGGCCCGCTTGAAGGCCAGCAAGCTTTCCAGCATCACCTTCTCTCCATCAATCCAGCCATTCTGCGCGGCCGCCTGAATCATCGCGTATTCACCGGATACCTGGTAAGCATATGTCGGCGCGCCGAAGCCGTCTTTCACACGGCGGCAGATGTCCAGATAAGGCATGCCGGGCTTGATCATCACCATGTCCGCGCCCTCAGACAGGTCACGCTCGATCAAACGTAGAGCCTCGTCCGAATTGGCCGGGTCCATCTGATAGGTCTTCTTGTCACCCGTCAGCGCGCCCGAGGCCCCAACGGCATCTCGGAAAGGCCCGTAAAAGGCACTGGCATATTTTGCGGCATAGCTAAGGATCATTACGTTGTGATGGCCTGCACCTTCCAGCGCACGGCGCATTTCTCCGATCCGACCGTCCATCATGTCTGATGGGCCGATGATGTCAGCACCGGCTTCGGCCTGAGCGAGAGTCATTTTGACCAATGCCTCTACGGTCTGATCGTTGACAATCTTACCGTCGACAACGTACCCGTCATGGCCATTGATGTTGTAGGGGTCCAGCGCAACATCGGTCATCACGGCGATGTCGGGGGCAGCAGCTTTGATTGCGCGGATGGCGCGATTGGACAGGTTGTCCGGGTTCCAGGCTTCGGCGCAGTCTTCGGTCTTCAGTGCGGAATCTGTGTAGGGAAAGATGCAAATCGCAGGTATCCCAAGCGCTTGGGCTTCGACCGCAGCCTTGGCAATCAAGTCAACCGACCGGCGCACCACACCCGGCATCGAGGGCACCGGTTCTTCAATTTCGTCGCCATCGCGCACAAAGACCGGCCAGATCAGGTCATCCGTGGTCAGCGTGTTCTCTCGCACCAGCCCGCGAATTGCCTCAGACTGACGCGCCCGCCGAAAGCGGGTCATAGGGTAGGGGGCAATAGTCGGTTTCATGGCGCGTTCTCCTTGAACATTCGTGCATTGGGTGGCATGAATTCACAAAGGTCTCAAGGGTATCAATGGACGCGCCACCGCGATGAACCCCCCTGAGTGGTTTGAATAAAGGGTTGGGTTTGGACTGGTACTCTTCGATCTTTGAACTCATTGACATGCGCAGCTTTTCGAATCTGTGGTATTGGATTGTGCTGGCGGTATTTTGGTCATCTGCCAGTCATTGGGTGATGGGCATTCCGTATGATTTGGTTGTTCGTGCGCGTCGGATTGGCGGGCAGGTTGAAATCGACCTTCTGGACATTGTGCGCATCCACACGAACCGGATTTTGCTGATCGTAGATATGTCGGGTGCCATCCTTCTGGCGCTTGCGTGCTTTATGCTCACGGGTTTGGCCATGCTGGGTTTCTACTATGACGTAGAGTTTGCACAGGCGGTGTTTTTGTTGGCGTTTCCAATGACTTTGGTGTTGCTGGTGAACATATCGCAAGCAAGACGTCTGCGCCGGCAGGAACTGACGCTGGAAACTGTTTCCAAGACCATTTCACGCTGCAGGCTGTACACGCAGATCATCGGCATGATCTCGATACTGGTCACTTCTTTCTGGGGCATGTATCAGAACATCTCGATTGGCGTTCTTGGGTAGAAAAATCTGAAAGGCGAGGCGATGAAGGCTCCGAACCACGTGACAGTTGGCGGTGCCCCCGAAGGGTTTGACGCGCAGCTCGTGCTGAACGAAATCGCCCGCAGCAACGGACCGGTGGCCCATGTCGCACGAGATGACAAACGGATGGAGGCGATGCGCGCCGCGCTGGCCTTCTTTGCCCCCGACATTCCGGTTTTTGTGTTTCCCGGCTGGGATTGTCTTCCTTACGACCGTGTGTCGCCGAACGCGGATATTTCAGCGGCACGAGTGGCCACTTTGGCGGCACTGGTCCATCAGATGCCGCAGAAATTCGTACTGCTGACCACGCTGAATGCCGCGACCCAGCGCGTGCCCGCGCGCGAGGTGCTGCGCGAGGCGGCGTTTACCGCGCGTGTTGATCAGCGCATCGACGAGACCGCGCTCAGGAATTTTCTGGTGCGTATGGGGTTCACCCAAAGCCCAACAGTGATGGAGCCCGGCGACTATGCCATTCGCGGCGGCATCATCGACATCTTCCCACCGGGCGAATCCGGTCCTGTCCGTCTGGATCTTTTCGGAGACGTTCTGGACGGTGCACGTCGCTTTGATCCGGTATCTCAGCGCACCACTGAAAAGCTGGACGTAGTGGAACTTGCGCCTGTATCCGAGGTCATTCTGGAAGAGGCCGCTATCACCCGGTTCCGTCAGAATTATCGCATCGAATTTGGCGCGGCAGGTACGGATGATCCACTCTACGAGGCGGTAAGTGCGGGGCGCAAACATCAGGGCATCGAACACTGGCTTCCGTTTTTTCACGTCAGACTTGAGACTTTGTTTGACTATCTGCCGGATGCCACGATCACTTTAGATGATCAGGTTACACCTGCACGTCTGGCGCGGTGGGATACGATTGCTGATCAATACGAAACCCGGCGTCTGACGCTGGAAAACCGGTCCCGCATGGACACGGTTTACAAACCCACACCCCCGGGGCTGCTGTACCTTGACGATGCCGCGTGGGAGGCAGCAGTTGCAGATCGCAGGGTGATGCAGTTCAGTCCCTTGCCGCAGGCATCTGGGCCCGGTGTCATTGACGCAGGCGGGCGAATTGGGCGCAACTTTGCCCCGGAACGGCAGCAGGAGAACATCAGCCTGTTTGGCGCTTTGGCCAGCCACATCACAGCCAAGCTCGACAAAGGGCCTGTGTTGATCGCCTCTTATTCAGAAGGTGCGCGCGAACGTCTGACCGGTTTGATCGAAGATGAGGGTCTGGCCGAGGCCATCCCGGTGACGAACGGCACCCGCATCGGTAAACGCGGCTTGCACCTTGTTGTCTGGGCGTTAGAGCACGGGTTCGAAACCCCTGGGCTAACTGTGATCGCAGAACAGGATGTTCTGGGCGACCGCCTGATCCGCCAGCCCAAGAAGCGCCGCAAGGCCGAGAATTTCCTGACCGAGACCCAATCTCTTAGCCCCGGTGATCTGGTGGTGCATGTGGACCACGGGATCGGTCGTTACATGGGGATGGAGGTCGTTACAGCTGCAGGCGCCGCGCACGAATGCCTGCTGCTGGAATACGCCGAGCAAGCCAAGCTGTACCTGCCGGTCGAAAACATCGAACTTCTGTCGAAATACGGCCATGACGAAGGTTTGCTGGACCGTCTTGGTGGTGGTGCATGGCAGGCCAAGAAAGCCAAGCTGAAGGAACGCATCCGCGAGATGGCGGACAAGCTGATCCGCATCGCCGCTGAACGTGCCCTGCGCAAGGCTCCGGTGATGGACCCGCCGCCCCATGCGTGGGAAGAGTTCAGCGCGCGCTTCCCCTATCAGGAAACCGATGACCAGCTACGGGCCATCTCGGACGTGATGGAAGACATGCATTCCGGCGCACCGATGGATCGCCTGATCTGCGGCGACGTGGGCTTTGGCAAAACCGAGGTCGCCATGCGCGCGGCCTTTGTGGCGGCCATGTCGGGCGTGCAGGTGGCCGTCGTGGCACCCACAACACTTTTGGCCCGCCAACACGCGGCAAGCTTCAAGGAACGGTTCCGCGGCTTTCCGCTGGAAGTGCGGCAGCTGTCGCGGTTTGTGTCCGCGAAAGAGGCGCAGAAAACCCGTGATGGTCTGGCACGCGGAACGGTGGACATCGTGATCGGCACGCACGCGCTGCTGGCCAAGAACATTCGGTTTAACAATCTGGGCTTGCTGATCATCGACGAGGAACAGCATTTCGGCGTGGGTCACAAAGAACGCCTGAAGCAACTGCGCAGCGACATTCACGTGCTGACCTTAACCGCGACTCCGATACCTCGGACGCTGCAATTATCGCTGACCGGCGTGCGCGATCTGTCGATCATTGGAACCCCTCCTATCGACCGCTTAGCCATCCGAACATATGTCAGCGAGTTCGATGCCGTCACGATCCGAGAGGCGCTGTTGCGTGAACACTATCGCGGCGGTCAGAGTTTCTATGTGGTATCCCGTATTTCGGACCTGCCGGAGATTGAAGAGTTCCTGAAGGACCAACTGCCCGAACTGACTTATGTGGTGGCGCATGGTCAGATGGCAGCGGGTGAACTCGACGACCGAATGAATGCGTTTTACGACGGCAAATATGACGTGCTGCTGGCCACGACCATTGTCGAAAGCGGGCTCGATATTCCGACCGCAAACACAATGGTTGTTCACCGCGCGGATATGTTCGGTCTTGCGCAACTCTATCAGATACGGGGGCGGGTAGGGCGGTCGAAGACTCGTGCCTATGCTTACCTGACTACCAAGCCGCGTCAGAAGCTGACCGCCACGGCTGAAAAACGCCTGCGCGTTCTGGGCTCGCTGGATACGCTGGGAGCCGGGTTCACTCTGGCGTCGCAAGACCTGGACATTCGCGGAGCAGGTAACCTTCTGGGTGAGGAACAGTCCGGCCAGATGCGCGACGTGGGGTACGAGCTCTACCAATCCATGCTGGAAGAGGCGATTGCCAAGATCAAGGCAGGTGAGATGGAGGGGCTGTCGGATGCCGACGATCAATGGGCCCCGCAGATCAATTTGGGCGTGCCGGTTCTGATCCCGGAGGATTACGTGCCCGATCTGGATGTGCGCTTGGGCTTGTATCGCCGCCTGTCCTCGCTTTCGACCAAGGTGGAGCTAGAAGGGTTCGCCGCCGAACTGATCGACCGGTTCGGAAAACTGCCAAAAGAGGTCAACACTCTGATGCTGGTCGTTCGCATCAAGGCGATGTGCAAGCGCGCCGGGATTGCCAAGCTGGATGGCGGCCCAAAGGGCGCAACCATTCAGTTTCACAACGACAAGTTTGCTTCGCCTCAGGGGCTGGTCGAATTCATCCAGAATCAGCGTGGTATGGCCAAGGTCAAGGACAACAAGATCGTTGTGCGGCGCGATTGGAAGAAAGACAGTGACAAGATCAAAGGTGCCTTTGCGATCGCCCGCGACCTTGCTGAAAAAGTGGTCGCGCAAAAGAAAAAGGCCAAAGCCGGTTGAGATGTGGGCAGGGGGCGCTGCCCCCGCTGCGCGTTCCGCGCATCTCCCCCGAGGTATTTGCGGCCAGATGAAGAGACGGATCCCCGCTTCATCTGGCTAAAAATACCTCCGCCGGAAGCATCGCGCGGCAGCGCGATCTATCCCACTAATAACGCATCGCGGCCTGCGCACAGAAGCAAGAGGCCGCCACCATCCGGTCGGCTCGTGCCAATGCCATGTCGAGCCGCTGTTTGATTTGGCGGATTTCCACCTGTTCGTTGCGCGCCATGAGGCAATCGTGCAACCCCTTCAGGCTCCACACATTGTCGGGGTGGATAGAGGCGCGGCTTAGCGCACCGCCCAAGCCCAGATCTTCGCGATATACATCTTCGGCTTCGGCCATATGGCCTTGTTCAAACAGCAATGCCCCAAGCGCGTGGCGGGTGGGCTGCATCCAACCCCAGGGTTCGTCATAGGGCAAGGTGTCGTCCAACTCGACCGAGCGACGTAGATGAGCAAAGGCGATTTCGAAGTTGCCTTTGCGATATTCGATCTCGCCCCGCAGCATTTCCTGTGCGATCTCGAGCAGATCGACCACACGATTGTTGTGCAGTCTGCGGGTTTCGGGGACGCATTCCTTGGCTGCGAGAAACAGGTTCTCTTCAGCTTCGGCGTGGACGACATCGCCGGTTGCGGCATGAGCGATGGCGCGGGCGTAGTGGGTCGTGGCTGTCAGGGTGCGGTAAAGGTCCGGATCGGAGGGAAGGTCCAGCGCCTTGGCCTCTTCCCAGCGGCCAAACCGGATCAGGATGTGCGGCCCCATGGACATGTAGCTTTCGAAGAAATCAGCCATGGGCGGGCTTTCGATACGCAGCATCTCTTCGGGCGTTGTATCCCAAAGGCCCTGATTGGCGCGCAGGGCGGGTTCGATCTGTCCCAGAAACAGGGCACCGTAAATCGCGAAGTGATAGTTGTGTTGACGATAGCCAGTGTAGATGTTGAACGCGCCTTCACGTTCGTAATACTTCAAGTCAGCTTCCGAGGCTTTTTCATTCCAGTGCACCACATTTTGGTAATGGCCGCACAGCACATCGATATGCGTCGGCATATGCACGAGATGGCCCGCATCCGGTACCAATGTGCGCAAAACATCCCCGGCTTTCAGTGCCTTTTCTGGCGTTGGCGACATCTCCATCAGGTGGACGTAAAGATGCAACAAGCCAGGATGGGACATTGCGTCGGGATCGTTGGCTATGGCCCATTCAAGCACCTCTTGTGCTTCAAGTGTGGCTGCGCCTTCTGCGGGTTGGCCGGTATTCAGATCCCACATCTGCCATGGTGTTAGGTTCAGCAACGCTTCGACATAGATTGTACGAAGGTCGAGGTGATCTTGGTGCGTTGCAAATGCCGCGCGCATTGCGTCAGCAAAGTCATGATCCCACTGGTGCATGTCCTCGATTGGATCGGATTGCGGGTAACGTGCGGGCAGAGCGTGGATCAGAGCCTGCTCAACAGGCGTGCAGTTATCGGCATTTTCCAAAGCCTTCTGCATTGCGTCATGGGCCAGCGTCAGTGCCTTTTTGCGTCCTCGGTCGTCCTGTAAGTCCCAGGGCAGGTTGTAATTCGGACCCGCCGCATAGGCCACACCCCAATGAGCCATGGCGCATTGGGGGTCATGCTCGACCGCGCGTTGAAAACAGGCGACGGCTTCTTCGTGATTATAACCGTAGGTCCAGTTCAGGCCCCGGTCGAACCACCGTTGTGCTTCGGGGTTCGAAGTGGAAACTGGGCAGGTGTATGTACCTAGATCGTAGTAGTCGCTCATTGAAAACCCTCCCCTCAGCTTGAGCGGAGGGTAGCGCGTTTCCAACGGCTTGCACAGGTCAGGCGGGCAGGCGCTCTTCCAAGCGGCCCATATGCAGCATGAGGCCGAAGGCAAGAACGCACATGGTCAGGATGCCGAAAGTCAAAGGTGCGATGGAACCGTCGAACAGCAATCCGATCGGGGCGGCGATGACGGCTGCCAGCACAGTCGAAATTGCCCCGATCACCGAAGCTGCCATGCCTGCAATATGGCCCATAGGCTCCATTGCGATGGCGTTCAGGTTGCCGATTGTCATGCCAGCCATGAAGAAAACCATGGTTTGCCAAAAGACGAACAGCGCAAATGAGGCGTTTGGCGGCAGGTTCGTCATGTTGAGAAGAATGACCAGCGATGTGATGGCGATCTGAGCGCCAAAGGCAAATGTCACCATACGTCGCATTCCGACACGCACGACCAATGCAGCGTTCAGCAAACTTGCCGACCCTGACATCAGGGCGACGAAGCCGAACCAGAAGGGAAAGCTTTCGGCCCGATCATAAATCACATCATAAACCGGCTGCACCATGGTAAGCATAGTAAACAGCATCCCCATGCACAGTGTCTGAACAAAGATCGACAGACGCACTGTGGGGTGGGCAAACATCTCTTGCACGGCGGCGATCATCAGGGGCAGGCGGAAGGGGCGACGGTTTTCTGCGGCGAGGGATTCGGGCAGGCGAACACCCATCCAACTGACAACGATCAGTGCAAACAGGATGAAAGAGACGAAGATGCCGCGCCAGCCGAACAGGGCGATCACACCCGCACCCAGCATTGGTGCGATGGCTGGAACCAGCGTGAAGATCATCATGGCTATTGATACGATTCGGGCCATTTCACGACCGGAATAAAGGTCTCGGATAATAGCCATAGCCACGACCCGCGGACCAGCTGCGCCTAAACCTTGCACAACACGTGCGATCAGAACCAGCTCGAGCGAGGAACTGGCCCACGCAACCGCAGATGCCGCAATGTAAAGAACTGCGCCGCCGAAAATTACGGGTTTGCGCCCCAGCGCATCCGAGATCGGACCGGTAAAGAATGTGCCAATCCCCATGCCCAGCACAAAAGAGGTCAGGATCAACTGTGCCCGATTGATGTCATCGGGGCTGAGCTGCGCGCCGATTTCTGGCAGGGCGGGCAGCATTGAATCGATCGAAAAGGCGATAGTGGCGAACATCATTGCGATTAGCGCAATGAATTCCGCCTTCGACATGCGGTTGGTCATGAAGAACTCCTAACCTGTTCGCGCTATCACGGCGGATCAGGTTAAGCCAGACTGGAAATTCGCACAGACCTCTGTGCTATTCTGCAGAGGAGGCCTCAAGTTGAGACATGATCTCGGCGATCACTTTTTCCCACATCTCAGGGGGTTGCGCCCCTGGAACAGCGTGTTGATTGGCCACAATGTAGGTGGGGACCGAACTGACGCCCATTTCACGCGAATGGCTGTCCCGGTTGCGAATATCTTCGCGGTCGGCGTCAGATTTCAGCAATTTCATGACCACGGCGGCGTCCATACCGGCGCTGTCGGCGATGTCGGACAGTACTTCAGGGTCGCCGATGTCACGGGCTTGCACGAAGTAAGCATCGAAAAGGGCATCGACGACAGCGTTCTGTTTGCCTTCGATTCCGGCCCAATGGATCAGGCGATGGGCGTCCAACGTGTTGGGCGTGCGCTTCATGCCTTCGAAGTCGATCTTCAGGCCCGCATTCTCTGCATGCTCCACCACCGGAGCATAGGCCCGTACCGCACCGTCCTTGCCGCCGAACTTGCGTTCAAGATACTGGCGCCGGTCCATGCCCGCATCCGGCATTTCGGGGTTCAGCTGAAACGGATGCCATTCGATGACAAAGGGGTGATCAGGGACATTGGCCAAAGCCTTGTCCAAATGGGTTTTGCCGATATAGCACCACGGGCAGATCGGGTCGGACAGGATGTCGAGCTTGACGGTCTGGGTCATTTGCTTGGCGCCTCGAAATAGGCCGGCAACGCCCGGCGCAGGAGTTTGCCATTTCCGCCGGTTGGCAGGGCAGGCAGGTGGATGAAGGCGCGCGGTTGCTTGTAGCGGGCCAGATTTGCTTCGACATAGGCGCGCAGGGCTGCATCGTCCAGCTTTTCCGGGCCAGTATAGAAGGCTGCTATCACAAATGTGTCCGGTTTGACCTCGACAGCGGCTGCGCCAACCTGCGTGATGCCGGGAAAGCGGGACAACGCGGCTTCGACCTCGACCGGGGACACGCGATAGCCGCCCGCGTTCATCATGTCATCATCTCGGCCCAGATAGCTGATCTGGCCGTCTACCGCCATCGCGCCCTGATCTCCGGTCAGAAACCAGTCGCCTTGCATCCGCGCCTCGGCTTCGTCTGGTGCGTTAAGATAGGTCAGCATCAGACCGGGGTCCGAGCGGTGTATGGCGATGGTGCCTTCCTGTCCTTGCGGCACCGGGCCGTCCGTCCCCAGAATCGCCACGCGACGCCCGGGTTGCGGCTGCCCTAGCGCGTCGCTGCGCGCGGGGTGGGCCGGGCTTGAAGAGATAAAGGTCGAGCATTCGGACATGCCGTAGGCTTCGAACAGGTCGGTGCCGGAGCAGGTGACCCATTTCTCATGCAAAGCGCGCGACAGTTTCTCACCCGCGCATAAGCCATGGCGTAGGTCGGGCAATTCCATATGTTCGGACGTTTGCAGCATCTTTCGAAAGACACCGGGGGCGGCGGCAAAGATCGTTGCACGGTGCTGGCGCAATAAGGTGGGCAGCGCGTCAATACTGGTGCCGGGTTCCGGGATCAGGGCCGTTGCACCAATGGTCCACGGGTCCATCAGTCCTGTGCCCAGCGTATAGGTCCAGTTGAACGCGCCCGCGTGGCACAAGCGGTCGCTTTCCCGCAGACCGTACCAGCCATCGACCATCATCTGCCGCGCCCAGATTGCCCGGTGGGCATGGGCCACCGCACGTGGCTTGCCTGACGTTCCAGAGGTGTAGACGACATAGGCCATGCGCTCGGGGTCGCCCATGTCAAAACGGGCTGCAGGCAGGTTTCGCATGGTTTTCAAAGCATCCAACCCAATCTGCTTGGGGTGCGCGGCGCAGGCAACGTCGGGGTCGCGCAGAATGGCCGCTGGGGCAAGATCCGCGATCATTTTCGCCGTTTCAGGTTCCGTCAGTTGCGACGACGTCGGCACAGGAACGATGCCCACTGCAATTGCGCCAAGATAGGCGATCGGGAAATCCACAGTATTGCCCAGCCGCATCAAAGCAATGTCGCCGGGCTTCAAGCCTGCTTGCAACAACCCAGCGCCAGTTCCCAAAACGGCTGTTTTCAGATCGCGAAAGCTCCAATCCTGAGCGCCCGTCTCACGCAGCACGGATAGGGCAACCTTTTCGGGGATGCGATCCGCTTGGCCCAGGACATGCGCCGCCAGATTGAAAGGTGTGGGGCAGGGCTCAGGCGCCCCTTTATCAAAGATGGACAACATGGCCTTTGGCTATCGCGGAGCCTGCCGCGTTGCAAGCGCGGCGGACCGGGCCTATAGAGAAGGGCATGAGCACTCAAGATCCCAAATCCCTGATCCGAATTGCCCGTGACACAGGTGATCATACCGAAGTCGAACCACTGGACCTTGGCGCACGGGTGCGCGAGTTGCGCAAAGCGCGGAATTGGACTTTGGAACAAGCCGCCACGCAGGCGGGATTGGCACGTTCGACCCTCAGCAAGATAGAAAATGGGCAGATGTCGCCTACCTATGATGCGCTCAAGAAGTTGGCGATTGGCTTGGAAATATCAGTGCCGCAACTGTTTACGCCGCCACAACGTGATCAGGTGATTGGCCGTATGGCCGTGACCCGATCCGGCGATGGGGCAGCCCATGCCACGGCCACCTATGAACATGAGCTGCTGGCCGAGACGCTGACCAAGAAACACATGCTGCCCTACCGTGCGCGTGTACGGGCGCGGTCAATGGAGGAATTTGAAGGCTGGGTACGTCACGACGGTGAAGAGTTCATGTATGTCCTCACCGGTGTCGTGCGGCTGTTTACTGAGTTTTATGAACCTGTCGAAATGCGCCGTGGCGACAGCGCATATTATGATGGCAGCATGGGGCACAATGTCATCTCCGTCAGCGACGAAGATGCAACGATCCTTTGGGTCACATCACTTGCTTAGTGATGCGTGCGTGAATTCGCGGTTCAGACCTTCGGTAAACAGGAAATCTTCGACCTCTTCATGCGCTTCGTTCATGGTTAGCTGGTGACGCTCTGCCAGATAAGCTTCGAACCCTTTCCGGTCCTTTGACACGCGCATCATGTCCTGATCCCGCAAGTTCGGAAAGCGCCGTTTTGCACGTGCGTAGGCCGCGCTCCAGTCTTGTTTAAGATCCGTCCAGTTCATCATCTTTGAGCTTTCCTTTTGTAGCCATTAGGACTGCTCTCCCCCACAACAGCGTACGGAAAGGCTGCCGTAGGGTAAGACATGACAAAATGTCGCACCTATCTTTCGCGATTGATCAGAGGCGTGATGCCCGCTGCGAAACCTCCGCAACGGGCGGACGGGCCTGCATTTGGTGTGAGTGGTGGCGGGCCCGGTTATGCTTTGTCCGGCATTGCCGGAGCGTTCAGGTGCAGTGCCGAAATGTGTGAAGCCAGTTCTGCACCTGACCTAGTAAGTACAGGGTGTATACACGTTTTGCCTAGTAGATAAAGGATTTTGAACGGCGCCTCGATTTACTTACCAAGTATTGATAGACCTCAACGAGCTTTGTGAACGTCAAATGGCAGACTTGTGTGATTGTGACGATCTTCCGGTGTGCAGCGATCGGCAAATGGGCGCCGGGTGCCGCAAGGTGTGATCAGCAGAAATTCGCCAAACCCCGTGCATTTTCACCAGGCAAAGCGAACCAACCCGGGTTCAGCTGACCCGGGTTGGTTCAAGAGTGTTTATTTCGCGTCGTACCACCAAACGTCGGGCATGTACTGCGGACCGTCACCATAGATCGGCACCGTGTCGGGAAACTTGAGCTCGCGGACATGCGCGATGCGCCCGACATCAAAGCTCCAGATCGGGATCACAAGGCGGCCGGCAGTCAAGACGCGGTCCAGTGCGCGGGTGGCTGTTGTGAAGTCTTCGCGCGTTTCAGATGCCAGCATGGCATCGATCATCGCGTCAACGGCAGGCGAGGATACACCCATCAGGTTGCGCGTGCCCGGTGTGTCGACGTATTCACTGCCCCAATAGAACCTTTGTTCGTTTCCTGGTGACAAGGACAGGGCGCGGCGGAAAGGCGTCATGTCGAAATCAAGCTCGTTCATGCGCGAGGTGTATTGCGCGTCATCGACTTTATCGACCACCAGTTCTATGCCCAAACGTTCCAGCGCGCGGGCATAAATCTCGGCAATGGTGCTGACGTCCTGCACAACATTCAAGCTGCCTTGGCTGATCACCATTTCAATCTTGAAAGGTTGGCCTTCCGCGTTTTTCAGCACACCATCCTGAACGGTCCAGCCCGCGTCTTCCAGAAGCTTGACGGCCTTGCGAATGTTGCGCCTGTTCCGTTCCGATCCGTCGCCTTGCGGCAGTTCATAGCCTTCCAGCGTGCCGGGTGTAAGGTCTGCTTCGAAAGGTGCCAGCAAAGCCTGCACTGGTGCAGGGGCAGGTCCGGGTTGCATCGCCAGATCAGATCCAGAGAAATACGACGAAATACGCGGCTGTGCGCCACCTGTGACAGTGTCGTTGATAAATTCGAAATTGAAGGCAAGGGTCAGCGCCTCGCGCACCCGCCAATCGTCCAGCGGTGGTTTGCGAGTGTTCATCACAAAGCCGGTCATCCCGGACGGTTTGCCATGGGGGATTTCGGTCTTGATCACATCTCCGCGCTGAACGGCCGGGAAGTTGTATTGCTTGGTCCATTTGTCGGCGTTGAATTCGCGCACAGCCGAAAGCTCTCCGGCTTTGAACGCCTCAAATGCGACAGAGCCGTCGCCGTAGAACTCGATCCGTAGATCGTCGAGGTTCATGGTGCCGCGGCGAAACGGGATGTCATTACCCCAATAGTTCGGGTTTCGACGCAGGTTCACATAGCGGCCAGCTTCGTACTCGTCGATCACATAAGGGCCGGTGCCGATTGGAATATCCTGCAACGTGGCGTTTGCAAAATCCTTTCCCTCCCATTGCGCCTTATGCAGGATGGGGCGCATCCCAGCCAGCAAGGCCAGTTCCCGGTCGGGTTCGTTGAATGAAATCCGAACCGAGCGCGGTCCTGTCTGTTCAATACTGTCGATCTTGCCCCACAGCCCGCGATAGCGCAGATGACCCTCGGTCCCGAGGGTCTCATAAGACCAGATCACATCTTCGACCGTAACAGGGCTGCCGTCGGAAAACTGCGCCTCTTCGCGCAGGGTGAATTCGACCCAGGACCGGTCTGGTGCTGCCTCAACTGATTCGGCTAACAGCCCGTAAAGCGTGAAAGGTTCATCCCAAGACCGCCCCATCAGGCTTTCATGGGTCCAAAACGGCAATTGCCACGGGGAGGCGCCTTTTTGCAAAAACGGGTTCAAGCTGTTATAGCCGCCGGTGTTTCCGAACACCGCTTTGCCGCCTTTGGGCGCATCTGGATTGGCGTAGGGGAGAGACACAAAATCCGGTGGTAGGGCCGGTTCCCCATACATAGCTATGCCATGAGACGATTCTGCATGGGCGACAGACGTGAGAAAAATGCTGGCGATTCCCGCCGCAAATTGTCGAAACGGTCGGAGAAAATCCGGGCTCATTTTGGAAACAATCCTGCTCTGGCCTTATTTTGTTGGGGATCACCGTAGTGATGATTTTTCTTATTATCAAACTTTTAGCTTGGACGAAGGCATAGAATTGCTTATAAAGGTCTTACTGCTCGATAGGTTTCTTGCCTGTATGAAACCTGCCTCAATAACTTAACGCCCGCTTCGTGCGGGCGTTTTTTTTTTGAGCAGATCGGGATGTCCAGGACCTGGGTGTCAATTCCATAGTTTCCCCGTTTTCTTTGCAGGTGCAGCATGGCATGGTGCGCCAGGACATCGCATCAGGGAGATCGGTCATGAGCCTTTCCGGCAAAACGGCAATCATTACAGGATCAAATTCAGGCATCGGTCTGGGGGTCGCGCGCGAGCTGGCCAAGGCGGGGGCCAACGTGGTTTTGAATTCCTTTACCGATCGGGATGAAGATCAAGCGCTGGCCGCAGAGATAGCGAAAGAGACCGGAACCAACGCGCGCTACATCAAAGCGGACATGTCCAAAGGCGATGAGTGCCGTGCACTGATCGAGCAGGCAGGAGCCTGCGATATTCTGGTGAACAACGCGGGCATTCAGCATGTCTCTCCGATCGACAAGTTCCCGACCGAAAAATGGGAAGCAATTATTGCGATCAATATGAACTCGGCTTTCCACACCACAGCTGCTGCACTGCCGATGATGCGTAAGGCGGGTTGGGGCCGGATCGTCAATATTGCCTCGGCTCATGGTCTGACCGCCTCGCCTTACAAAGCGGCCTATGTTGCTGCAAAGCATGGTGTGGTTGGGATGACCAAGACCGTCGCGCTTGAGACCGCGCAAGAGCCGATCACCTGCAACGCCATCTGTCCGGGCTATGTTCTGACACCTCTGGTCGAGGCGCAGATCCCGGATACGATGAAGGAATACAACATGAGCCGTGAAGATGTTGTGAAGAACATTCTGCTGGAACGTCAGCCCTCGAAGGAATTCGCCACTGTCGAACAGTTGGGCGGCACCGTGCAGTTCCTGTGCTCGGACGCGGCGGCTCAGATTACCGGGACGACCATTTCCGTTGATGGCGGCTGGACGGCACTCTGAGTTTTTGTGGGGGCGCTGCCCTCATTCCCCCGGAGTAATCAAAAGATGAAGGGGTCGGGACATAAAACGGATCAATCTGGCATTGCAGGGCGGCGGGGCGCATGGGGCGTTCACCTGGGGTGTGCTCGACAGGTTTCTGGATGAAGAAGACGTCGAGGTTGCGGCCATTACCGGGACGTCAGCGGGGGCGCTGAACGGGGCGGCGTTCAAGTCGGGTATGGTGCACGCCGGGCGCGACGGCGCGCGCGCAAGTCTGGATGCGGTGTGGGCGCGTATGGGTGCGATTGGCGATATGCGCATGGCCCATTGGTTCCGAGGAGTGGAGCCTGCAGCGATTTCCAGAGCTATGGAGTATTCAGTCCCTTATTCCATAGGCGAGGCGTGGTCCCGAATGGTGTCGCCTTATGCATATGGTCCGTTTTACAGCAATCCGTTGGAGGCGGTGGTTGATCGGTTCAATTTCGCCGAAGTATGCGCAGATGAAGGCCCGCGCCTGTTTGTCTGTGCCACTTGCGTGCGAAGCGGGAAAATCCGCGTCTTTACGGGTGATGAAATTTCAACCGACGCCATTCTGGCCTCGGCCTGTTTGCCGACCTTGTTCAAGGCCGTTGAGATATACGATCCTGAAACCGAGCGGACCGAGGCGTATTGGGACGGTGGGTACACAGGGAACCCAGCGCTTTACCCGTTGTTCAATGACGATCTGCCCGACGATGTGGTTATCGTTAATATCAATCCGCTGGAACGCGATGAGGTGCCTGTCACACCGCAGCAGATCCAGAACCGGATCAATGAGATCAGCTTCAACTCATCCCTGTTTCGCGAACTCAGGGCGATCAGTTTTGTGCAGCGTTTGCTGAAAGAGGGAAAACTGAAACCCGGGGAAATGAACCGTGTACTGGTTCACATGATTGCGGATAACGAATTGATGAATAGTTTGTCTGTAGCAACCAAAACCGTGCCCAACCCGGTCATCCTGCACAAGTTGAAAGAGGCTGGGCGAAGGGCAGCGGATGACTTTCTTGTCAAACACAAAGCGGATTTGGGGCAGAACAGTACAGTTGATCTGCCCGCAATGTTTGGCTGATCACTCGGGCGGCTGCGTCGGATCTTTTTCGTTGGGGTAAACGAGACCGGCCGAGATTACGAGTTTCGCGGCATCTTCAATGCTCATGTCCAGCAAGATCACGTCTTCGGCAGGAAAAAACAGCAGAAACCCTGAGGTTGGGTTGGGCGTGGTTGGTACAAAGACGCTGAGCAGTTCGCCCCCGGTTTCAGCGCGTTTGCTGACCTCACCGCGCGCGCTTGTTGATACAAAACCAATGGCCCAAATACCGCGACGCGGGTACTGAATCAGGCAGGCTTTTTCAAATGACCGTTCAGTCTGAGCAAAGACCGTTTCCGAGATTTGCTTGATCCCGGAATAAACCGACCGCACGACGGGCATCCGATCGACCAGGCCTTCGGCGAAATGGATCAGTGAACGGCCCAGTATTCCTTTGGCGATCCAGCCTACGAGCACAGTGAAGATCAGGAAGATCACCACACCCACGCCGCGCAGGTTGATGCCAACATATTGTTCCGGTTGGAACTGTTGCGGCACCAGCGGCAGTACGGCGCTGTCGATCCATCCGACCACCGACCAGATCAGCCAGACCGTCAACCAGACAGGTGCAATGACGACGATGCCCGTCAGAAATGAAGCGCGCAGCCGGGACAGCAGGCCGGGGCGGCGGTGGGGCTCGTCGTCGAAAGGTGTGTTCATTGCAGGTCCGAGTGAGCAGTTCCGAATGGTTTCCGTGGTTTAGGTAGTCAATCCCTCGCTTTGGTACAATAGGGCTGCGTCAGCCCTGCTGCACCAGAGATTGCGCGATTTTGGCTGCGAGACGCGCATTGTTGCGAACCAGCGCGATGTTCGCGGTCAACGAGCGGCCTTCGGTTTTTTCGAAAATGCGCTGCAGAAGGTATGGGGTCACGGCCTTGCCGGTAATGCGGTGGGCATCTGCGTCGGCCTGAGCCTCGGCGATGATGGGGGCCAGTTCCTCGGCCGGAATCTGATCGGCGGCGGGGATTGGATTGGCAACCAGTTGTCCGCCGGGCAGACCTAGCGCGCGGCGCGTGGCGTGGGCTTTGGCGATGGCGTCGGCACTATCCATGCGCAGGGGCGCAGCAAACAGCGATTTAGCGGACCAGAACGCTGGGAATTCATCCTGCCCAAATGCGATGACAGGCACGCCCAAAGTCTCTAGCACTTCAAGCGTTTTGGCGAGGTCAAGGATGGCTTTGGCGCCGGCAGCAACCACCGTGACCGGAGTATGGCCAAGTTCGTGCAGGTCGGCAGAAATGTCGAACGTCGTCTCAGCCCCCTGATGCACGCCACCGATGCCGCCGGTGGCAAAAACCTCGATCCCGGCGTAATGCGCGGCGATCATGGTGGCGGCGACGGTGGTGGCCCCGGTGCCCCCGGTCGAAATGCAAGCTGCCATGTCCGCACGTGAGATCTTGGCGACACCTTGCGCCTGGCCCAGCCATTGCAGTTGGTCGGGCTCGAGCCCCACGTGCAGTTTGCCTTCAATCACCGCCATGGTTGCCGGAACTGCGCCCGCATCGCGAATGTCCTGTTCGACCTGAGCCGCAACTTCGACGTTTTGCGGAAAAGGCATTCCATGGGTGATGATGGTGCTTTCCAGCGCGACGATGGGTTGGCCTGCGTCTTTGGCGGCGCGGACCTCGGCTGAGTATTGAATATCGATCACAGTGGGGTTTCTCCGGAAACATAGGTTGCAGCGGCGTGCAGAGCGCGGGTCAGGGCCTCATCACTGGATGCGCCACCGGATTCTGAGGCGATATGGGCCGCCATGAAGGTATCCCCGGCACCGGTCACGCGGGTGACCAGAACGGACGGGGGTGTTTGGGTCAGGATTTCGTCGGAACTGCCGACGGTGGCTGAGTTTCCGCCGTCAGTCACCAGCACGCGTAGCGCACCGCGATCCAGCAGCCCCTTGGCAGCGGATTCGGAGTCGGTGAATTCGCGCTGGCACAAGATGCCGGCCTCTTCGAGGTTCACGTAAAGCGTGGCGCGGGCGCGCTTGAGGAAGGGCAGCAGCCGTTCGGCTTTACCGGGCGAGGCTGGGGCCACGCGCAGGTCGGCGCGGGCAAAAGCGGGGCTCTGGGCGATTTCTTCCAAAAGGTCCAGCGTCAGGTTACCATCCAGCGCGATGGGTCCTTCAAAGGGTGTGTTCTCATAGCCTAAAGGTCCGTGCATCAAAGGGCGTAGGATCTTTGCGCCTGCCGCTTCCAGTGAATGCGCATCAGCAATGGCTGCGATCAGCCCGTTCGCACCCTCGACCGCCATGTAGCGGTCGGTCGGCAAATCCTGTGAGCGGTAGATGTGATCCGTCACCATACCAAGACGCGAACAAGAGTGGACAAGTTCATCGCCTTCGGGATCGCGCCCGATGGCTGTCAGCAAAGTGGGGGTCATACCAAAGCGCACCAGCGTCATGGCGATGTTCATCGCAACGCCGCCAGGCAGGCGCGTGATCCGCCCCGGCACGTCGGAACCTTGCCGCATTGCGCTGGCCGACCGCCCGATCACGTCCCAAAGGACCGATCCGATACATAGGATATTGCTGGTCTGAGTCATGGGGATGTCATGCCGCAGCGGTGATGCCCGTGCAAGTCAGAACGTAACCACCGTCAGATATTCCCGAACCACCCGGCATTTACGCCTTTTGCGCTTGCGATCCGAGACCTGCATGGGAACAATTGACCACAATGATTGGTGATTTGTTTCTTTTTCCGGAGCGTTTCTTATGAACGGCCGTGTATTTCGGGCCATCCTTCGTGTCTTTGCCCTCTTTGTACTTAGCTGTTTCGTCGTTGCGTTCCTTTCTTCAAGCGCGGTGAGGGCGCAATCTGACCAACCTACGTTGATTGATTTCTGGATCGCTGATGAAAAGCTGTTCCTTGAGGTTGGATTGAATGCTGAAGCACTGTTGCTTGGGTTTGATCCAACACGGCATGAAGTTCTTTCCGGGGATCCGCAGTATCTGACACTGCGGCAGATGGCGTCATCGGAACTGGAGCCACAGATCAGAGCGTTTGTTGAAACGTGGGTGCAGGACGTCGAAGTCCAGGTTCCCGAGCGTTTGAAACTGACTTTGGAACGCGTGGTTGTCTCTGAAGGCGGTGGTCAGGAAGAAGCGCGTGTTACCAAGCTGCTGCTAACAGCACCTTTTCCGGATCAAGCTTCGAACCTGAAACTGCGCTGGCCGGTTGATGGCGGGCCGATTGTGCTGCGGCAGCAGGGCGTTGCCGCCCCCTATACCAGTTACTTGGCGGCTGGTGAAACCAGCCCTCTCATACCATTGCGCGGAGGGGCATCCTTGACGCCGCAACAGACACTACAGACGTTTTTTGCGTTGGGGATCGATCACGTCATAAACGCGCCGTTCACACCGTGCTTGCTTGCCCTGGTCCTTGTGTTTCTGTACTTGTCCTTGCGAGCAGTCGTGGCGCAGGTGGTGTTTCTGTCAGTTGGCGTGTTCGTTGGGCTTGGCTTGGCTGTCTACGACGTTTTGAACGTGCCGACCTATGTTGGTTTACATGCGCCGACGGCGTTCGTCATCGGGCTGGCGTTGTGGAACCTCGTGGCACGACGGTTGCAGGTCGCGCGCCTGTTGACGGTGTTTGCTGGCGGAACAGTGTTTGGATTAGCTTTGGCAAGGGCTCTTAGGGCTATCGGCGTGCCGCCGGACCATCAGCTTCCAGCGTTGTTGGGGTTTGGGGCTGGGGTTTTGGTGCCGCTGGTTTTGGCTGCATCGGCTGCGTTTGGACTGGCGCTTTTGTTTGCTGGCGGTTCGCACAGGACCCGCAGCCGGATTGCAGTTCTGGCCTCAATCCTGATTGCAGGGCTCGGGGTGTATTGGCTGGCCGAGCCCTGGATGCTGCGTTGATGCAGGGTTAGGACATCCCTGCTGTCAGAGTGTTAAGCGCGCCAAGCGGATCGTCGCTGTTCCAGATTTCGTCCCCAATTCCGAAGAAATCGGTGCAGGGGGCAAGGTCGCGGATCAGGTCGGGCGTTAGCCCACCTTCGGCCACAACCGGAACTTCGATCATCTCGGACCACCATTGGAACAGGTCCTTTTCTGCGCGGGTACCATCGCCCAACGTGGCCGTGCCAACAGGTCCGAAGGCCACGTAATCGGCCCCGCTTTCACCTGCTGTCATGCCATCATGGCTGGAGGCACCGCAGAAACTACCAACAATTGCATCTGCGCCCAATTCCTTGCGCGCAGCCCTGACGGACCGAGCCGCGTCGTCCAGATGCACCCCGTCCAGACCCAGACGCTGGGCCAGCAGCACGTGGTTCGAAATAACTATGGCCACATCACGCGCATGGGCGACTTCCCGGCAAGCGTCGGCCGCGCGGGCGATTGTGTCTTCGTCGCTTCCGGCCAGCGCCAGGCGGATGCAGGCGATGTCGGCCCCGTCCAGTAACGTTGCCAGCTTGTTTGTGAAGGTGCTCAACTCGATGGTCGGAGGCGTGATCAGGTAAATCTGCGGCTGCTCGGGGGTGTCCATGGGCGCGTCCTTCGGTTTTTGGTCTTTGGCGCGGTTTAGCGGATTGCGGCGGGGAAGCAAACTTTTATGCCTGCCGAGGCGGTATTTGGAAATAGAAGAAAAGGATCGGGTTGCCCTGTTGACGCCGTCGGATTAGAGCGGGCGGAACTTTTCGGAGACAGCCATGCCCAGCGATACATCTCAGCCATCCTTCGTGCTCGTGCGCCCGCAGATGGGCGAAAACATCGGCGCCGCCGCGCGCGCGATGTGGAATTTTGGTCTGGACCGTATGCGCATCGTAGCCCCACGCGACGGCTGGCCGAACCCGAAGGCAGTGGCCATGTCCAGCGGGGCGGGGCGGTTGCTGGATGAGGCGCAGCTTTTTGACGATCTGGCAGGATCGCTGGCTGACAGCACGTTTGTCTTCGCAACAACAGCCCGACAGCGCGGGTTAACCAAGCCGGTTTATAGCCCAGAACGTGCGATGCAGATCGCGGCTGAGAAAGTCGCAGCAGGTGAAAAAGTCGCCGTGTTGTTCGGTCCCGAGCGTGCAGGGCTTGAGAATGAGGACATCGCAAAGGCCAACGCGATCATCTCGGTTCCGGTGAACCCGGAATACGCCTCGCTGAACCTGGGGCAATGCGTGTTGCTGACCGCCTATGAGTGGATGCGCCAGACCGGAGACGTGGTGCATGAGGCCACCGATCTGGGCAAGGGCGACTGGGCCACAGGGATCGAAGTGGAAAAACTGGTCGAGCATTACGAGGATCGTCTGGAAGAGGCCGGGTTCTTCTATCCCCCTGAAAAAGCAGAGGGTATGAAAGTTAATCTACGTAATCTGTGGTCGCGGATGCGGATGACTCGCGCCGATGTGCAGATGCTGCATGGGATCATGCGGCAGATGGTCCGCTGGAAAGACAAAAGCTGAGGCTGGACCTATCTTCCACCAAGCCCTAGCTTGCGACAAAATCAGGACATGAGGACAGCATGAGCGGTAAGCGCAGCATCTTCGAAGAGGTCTCGGACACCGAAAAACAACAAGCCGTGCAACCGGGAATGATCGACCGGGGACGCGGCGGCGCACGTCAGGCGATCCGTGTTTGGCTTATGATCCTGTTTGCCCTGGTCGTTGTGATGATCGCGGTTGGTGGTCTGACGCGCCTGACCGACAGCGGCCTTTCGATCACGGAATGGCGTCCGATCACCGGAGCCATCCCACCGATGAATGAGGCCGATTGGCAGGCGGAATTCGACAAATACAAACAAATCGACCAGTGGCGTATCCAAAACCAATGGATGGAGTTGAATGATTTCAAGTTCATCTACTGGTGGGAATGGGGCCATCGTCAACTGGGCCGCGTGATCGGACTTGTCTGGGCCCTCGGGTTCTTTGGTTTCTTAGCTGCACGTAAAATTCCAACCGGCTGGACCGGTAAGCTGTTGATTCCGGGCGTTTTAGGCGGTGTTCAAGGCGCGGTCGGATGGTGGATGGTCGCCTCAGGCGTGACGCAGGGTGAGGGCATGACCGCCGTTGCCAGTTATCGTCTAGCCACACATTTGGGTCTGGCTTTTGTGATCCTGGGCTTTCTGGCGTGGTACATCTTTGAATTGGGCCGCGAAGAACGCGACCTGATGCAGGCGCGCCGCGCGAAAGAGGCCAAACTGTTCTCACTGTCCACCGGTCTGATGCATTTCGCCTTTTTACAGATACTCATTGGGGCGCTGGTCGCTGGGATCGACGCTGGGCGGTCCTACACCGATTGGCCCTTGATTGGCGGGCAAGTGTTGCCGCCGGATGCCACTGCATTGGAGCCGATGTGGCGGAACTTCTTTGAAAGTCCTGGATTGGTGCAGTTCATTCACCGCTGTGCGGGGTATCTGCTGTTCATCTTCGCCTTCATCGTCTGGCGTCGTGGTGGAACCAGCGCGCATCCGCAGACACGTTTTGCCTTCAATGCCGCCTTTGCCGCGCTGGCGTTGCAGGTTGTCGTCGGAATCGTGACCGTGGTCTACGGCGCACCCTGGCAGATTGCGATCTTCCACCAATTCATGGCCGTTGTCGTCTGGACCCTGATCCTGCGTGCCCGGTTCCTGACCGCTTATCCCATCGCAACATCCCTGCGCGGAGTTTGATCCAATGACCGCTTTCAATGAACTCATGGCCTTTCAGCGTGAAACCTCAGCTTTAGGCCAGATTGCCGGGCGGCTGGGTTGGGATCAGGAAACCGTCATGCCGCGTGGGGCTGCACCGCAACGTGCCGAAGAAATGGCTGCAATCGAGGCCGTTCTCCATGCGCGTCGTTCAGATCCGCGTGTGGCAGAATGGCTTGAGCAAGCCGCGCCACAGGACGAAGTGGGTAAGGCCCAGTTGCGTGAAATCCGTCGGGCCTATGAGCGTGCGGTGAAAGTGCCTGCTGATCTGGCAACAGCGATCGCCCGTGTGACATCCGCTGCGCAGGGGTCTTGGGCGCAGGCGCGGGCGGATGAAGTCGTCGGGGCCTTTCTGCCGGTGCTTGAAGAGGTCGTGTCACTCAAACGGCAAGAGGGCGAAGCCCTTGCTCAGGGTGGTGACGTTTACGACGCCATGGTCGAAGATTACGAGCCCTACACGACCGGCGCGCAGATTGCGGCCATTTTTGATGAGATGCACCCACGTTTGGTTGCCCTACGCGCCGCAGTATTGGATCGCCCGGAACCGGCAGGCCTGAATGGCAGTTTTGATGAACGGACCCAGATGCGCCTGACGCAAAAGCTGGCGACGACTTTTGGGTATGATCTGAACAATGGCCGTGTTGACAAGGCGGTGCATCCGTTCAGCTCGGGCAGTGGGCTGGATGTGCGCATCACCACGCGAACCAGTGAAACGGACCCGTTCAACTGCTTTTATTCCACGATACACGAGGTCGGCCACGCCGCTTATGAACAGGGTATCGACAAAGCTTATTTGCTGACCCCGCTTGGGAACGGCGTGTCAATGGGCGTGCATGAAAGTCAAAGCCGCATATACGAAAACCAATTGGGTCGTTCGCGTGCCTTTACTGGGTGGCTGTTCGGACAGATGACTGAGGCATTCGGCGATTTCGGTATCGCTGACGCGGAGTCGTTTTACGCTACGGTAAACCGTGTTCATAACGGCTATATTCGGACCGAGGCTGATGAAGTGCAGTACAACCTTCACATCATGTTGCGCTTTGATCTGGAACGCGCACTGATGGCCGGAGACCTGCAAGTGAGCGAGCTCGAGGCCGCCTGGAATGACAGGTTTAAAGCTGACTTCGGCTATGCGGTCGACAAACCTTCGAATGGCTGTTTGCAGGACGTGCATTGGTCGGTTGGATTGTTCGGGTATTTCCCGACCTATTCGCTGGGCAACGTTTATGCAGGATGCTTGTTTCAGGCGCTGCGTGCGGCAGTGCCAGGGCTGGATGACCGATTGGCCGAGGGTGACACCTCTGGCGCGACGGGCTGGTTGCGCGAACAAGTTCAACAACATGGCGGGCTTTATGCACCCCGCGATGTCATTGCACGCGCAAGCGGTGTAGAGCCGGGGCCAGAGCCTTTGCTTGCGTATCTGGAAAAGAAGTTTGGGGCTTTGTACGGGCTGTGACCTGAGATTTCGGTCTCCGGACTGCGTACAGAAAGGCCGGATCTCTTTGGTGATGCGGCCGCGACAACGGTGAATTTTTTCGTATTTCACCTTAGACGGACCGTTCCAGAGATGATTGCCGTTGGCGACGTCAATACCGCGCGTGTGACACCATATCGCGATCCAGTACGTGAGGCATCATTGACTTGGTGTTCACGCGTGACAGGCCTTTACAAGATAGGCCCGGATCGATTTTTGGGGTGGAAGGAATTGTATTAGAAAAAGCTGAAAATACTTCCAGTCAGCGTCACCGTTTCAACATAGGTAACAATGTTGAGGGGATTTACCCTAAATGAGGAAAATGGGTGGCCAAATTGTGTCCGGGGTACTACGTATCCTCAAGTCTGTGTAGCACTCTAGTTGGAGTGCGAATTTGTAAAAAGTGTTTCAAGGGTAGGGGTTAAACACGTGACACTGAAACGTAATGTGGCCGCGGTTGCCTTAGTTGGGGTGTTGGCTGGTAGCGCCGCCTCGGCGTTGAGTGTGACAGCTATTTCTCCTTCATGGCAGAACGTGAATCCAACGACTGGTATTACGGAAAGCAGTTCTGGTTCTACTATCTCGCTTCGTTGGGGCGGTGGCAGTAACCCAAGTGGTTATGATTTTACGCCGACGGGAACACCAATATTGAATCTTTCGCCGGACACAGCTTTTGACCTGGGACAGTTCACGCACCTCAACTTTCCGATTCCAGGGGAAGTTCTGAGTTCAGTTGATCTTGCCGTCGATCTGCAGATCGGCGGCGGACCTTTGGTGTCATCAACCTTTTCACTGACACATAATGAGACCTTTAACAGACCGGAAGATTGTCCTCAGGATCCAACGCCTTGCAACGATGTCGTGACAATTGCAAACACACTCGGCTCTCAGAACTTCACCTATGGTGGACAGAACTTTGTGTTCTCGGTGCTTGGCTTTTCACAGGACGGTGGGAACACAATTTCCACTGGTTTCAGTACGGTTGAAGGGGCGCAGAACCACGCAACGCTTTATGGTCAGTATACAGTCGCTCCCGTTCCGTTGCCTGCTGCCGGGTGGCTGCTGCTTGGAGGTATTGGTGGGCTGTTCGCATACGGACGTCGCCAAAAGCGCAAAGCGGCTTAGGCAAGGTTTCTCCACCACGCGTTCATTCGTGCGGTGTAGACTTTTCGAATACAAAAAACCCGAGGTCATCGAACCTCGGGTTTTTCTATTTCCAAAGGTTAGAACGATTACTCTTCTGTCTCGTCTTCACCTTGATCGGCGATCCAGGCAACGCTGACAACCTCTTCGCCCTTACCGGTGTTGAAGACCCGCACTCCGCCCGCGCTGCGGGATCTGAAGGAAATCCCATCCACCGGCACCCGGATCGACTGACCTTTGGACGTGGCCAGCATGATCTGGTCATCGATCTCGACCGGGAAGGACGCCACAAGCTCACCGCCGCGCATCGCCTTGTCCATGGCGGCGACGCCCATACCGCCGCGTCCGCGAACAGGATAGTCATGGCTGGAGCTCAGCTTGCCTGCGCCGCCAGTGGTGATGGTCAGGATCAGGTTCTCGGCTGCCGACATCTGAGCATAGCGTTCCTGCGTAATCGAGCCCGGCGCGGCTTCGTCTTCGTCCACCTCACCGTCATCGGCAATGCCAGCCACGGCGCGGCGCATCTTGAGGTAAGCTGCGCGTTCATCCGGGTCGGCCTCAAAGTGCCGGATCACAGACATCGACACAACGCGGTCGCCATTGGTCAGTTTGATGCCGCGCACACCGGTGGATTCGCGCGAGTTGAACACGCGCACGTCGGTGGTGCGGAAGCGGATTGCACGGCCTGAATTGGTGACCAGCATAACGTCTTCATCTTCCGAACAGATGCGGGCATTCACCAGTTCAACGTCGTCGGGCAGCTTCATGGCGATCTTGCCGTTACGGCGAACATTGGTGAAATCCGACAGGCGATTACGACGTACGTCACCGGCGCTAGTGGCAAATACGATTTGCAGGTTTTCCCACTCTTCATCCGGCACATCCACAGGCATGATCGCGGCGATAGACACACCGGTCGGAATTGGCAGGATATTGACGATGGCTTTGCCTTTGCCGGTCCGGCTGGACTGCGGCAAGCGCCAGGTCTTGAGTTTATAGACCATGCCTTCGGTGGTGAAGAAAAGCAGTTGGGTATGCGTGTTCGCCACGAAGAGGTTGGTGACGACATCCTCTTCCTTGGTCTGCATCCCCGACAGGCCCTTGCCGCCACGTTTCTGAGCACGGAAATCGGCCAGCGGTGTGCGCTTGATGTAGCCGCCTGAGGTTACGGTCACGACCATATCCTCACGCTCAATCAAGTCCTCGTCTTCCATGTCGCCGGACCAATCAACGATCTCGGTGCGGCGGTCGACAGCGAACTTTTCGCGGACGTCGCGCAACTCATCACCGATGATCGACATGATGCGTTCGCGCGAGGAAAGAATATCCAGATATTCCTTGATCTTGGCGGCCAGTTCTTCCAGCTCGTCCGTGACCTCTTTGACACCCAACTGGGTCAAACGTTGCAGGCGCAGTTCCAGAATTGCGCGGGCTTGAACCTCGGTCAGGTTATAGGTGCCATCGTCGTTCATCTTGGACAGAGGATCGTCGATCAGGCGCAAATAGCCTTCGATCTCAGCGGCTGGCCAGCGGCGGGTCATCAGCTTTTCGCGCGCTTCGGCGGCGTCTGCCGAGGATCGGATCGTGGCGACCACCTCGTCCACGTTCGACACGGCCACGGCCAGACCACACAGTATGTGGCTACGCTCGCGCGCTTTGCGCAAGTCGTAAGCGGTGCGACGGGCAACAACATCCTCGCGGAAGTCGATGAAGGACGTCAGGAATCGGCGCAGGGTCAACTGCTCGGGTCGGCCGCCGTTCAGCGCCAGCATGTTGCAGCCAAAGGAAGTCTGCATCGGAGAGAACCGATAAAGCTGGTTCAGAACCACCTCGGGCGTGGCATCGCGCTTCAGTTCGACCACGACACGCACACCGTTGCGGTCGGATTCGTCCTGCACGTGGCTGACGCCTTCAATACGTTTCTCGCGCACCGCTTCGGCGATCTTTTCGATCATCGAGGCTTTGTTTACCTGATACGGGATCTCATCCACGACAATCGCATAGCGATCCTTGCGGATTTCTTCGACACGAGTCTTGGCGCGGATGATGACGCTGCCGCGACCTTCCAGATAGGCCTTGCGCGCACCAGATCGGCCCAGCATGACGCCACCCGTTGGGAAATCGGGGCCGGGGACGTATTCAATCAACTGCTCTGAGGTCAGGTCAGGATCGTCGATCAGTGCCAGCGTGGCGTTGACCACCTCCCCCAGATTGTGAGGCGGAATATTGGTCGCCATACCCACGGCGATACCACCGGCGCCGTTGACCAGCATGTTCGGGAAACGCGCGGGCAGAACGGTTGGCTCTTTGTCTTTGCCGTCGTAGTTGTCCTGAAAATCAACCGTCTCTTTTTCGATATCAGCCAGCAGTGCGGCAGCCGGTTTGTCCATCCGCACTTCGGTATAACGCATGGCCGCTGGGTTATCGCCGTCCATCGAACCAAAGTTGCCCTGACCGTCCAGCAAAGGCAGCGACATCGAGAAATCCTGCGCCATCCGCACCAGCGCGTCATAGATAGCTGAGTCCCCGTGCGGGTGGTACTTACCCATTACGTCGCCAACCGGGCGCGCAGACTTGCGGTAGGCTTTGTCATGGGTGTTCCCGGTTTCGTGCATCGCATACAGAATCCGGCGATGCACCGGCTTCAGGCCGTCACGCAAATCCGGGATCGCGCGGGATACGATGACCGACATGGCGTAGTCCAGATAGGATGTGCGCATTTCGGATTCGATGGAGACCGTCGGGCCGTCATACACTGGGCGCTCTGGCGGGGTTTCGTCCATGTTTTCAGGAATTTCTGGCGTATCGCTCACGTAAACTGCCCGATCTTTGGCTTGGGTCTATATCTTGTGGATGCACCTTATCAGACCCGGCACATAAGGTGCAAGCAAGCAGCGCATTGAGTGCGAAAAACCACGGTAACGTCCCGGTAACATATTGTTATCCAAGAATTAGAAGGTTTCTGTGCTAGCCTGAAGAGACCTTGCAACAAACCAGAGGTCCGCATGAACCCAAGCGAAACCGAATTGATGCTAAAGGGGTACGGTCTGACAACGGCGGAATTCTTCTACCATATGCCCGACTATATCCACGTACTAAACACGTTCATCTGGCAGGACTACGACCTGGCGCCGGATCATCCGAAACTGTTCGAATTCATCGATTTCTGGCAGCGAGAGATTGAAGGTCCGCTGCATTCGGTCAAATTCACCCACCGCAAGATGATTGCACCGGGTGAGTGGCGTAACATGGTTGGCGAGTTTCGCGTGAATTGAGTGGTCGGTAATGCCTGACTGACCATTGAATTACCCGTTTTCATTTAAGGCAAGTCGGGTAAGGTGACGGCCAATCTGTTGCTGCCACAGGAAAACAAACCATGACAAAAGCCTTTCTTTTTGCTGCGGCGCTTTGCCTAAGTGGTCCCGCTTGTGCCGAAGGCGTTCTGGACAAGATAAAGAAGGGTGCTGAAAACACCGCAGAAGCGATCGGTCGCGGCGCGGAAAGCGTCGGTGATACTGTCAACAAAGGCGCTGCGGTCGTCGATGAAACCATCGATTCCACGTCGGACTTGCTGTCCAACGAAGCAACGCCGGAAGAAACGCGTGCCAAGCTGGACGTGATGGCAGGAGAAATCCTTGATCAGTTGCTTGCCGAAAACCCCGAAGCGCAGTCACTCTATGACGTCAGCGCAGGTTATGCGGCCTTCGACTCGCGCAAGATTTCGGTGTTTCCGGTATCGGCAGGGTATGGGCGCGGTGTGGCCGTTTCAAAAGACACTGGTCAGCACACCTATATGAACATGGGCACGGGTGGTGTGGGCGCGGCCATCGGCATTGGCGGCTTTGAGACCAAGTTTGTGATCCTGTTCGAAAGCCCTTCAGATTTGGACAACTTCATTCTCCATGGCTATGACGCGACGGCTGAAACCGGCGCCATGTATGGAGAAGACAAAAAGGGCGAAACCGTGCGCTTTAGCGATGGGCGCTCTTTCTTTGTGCTCAGCAAAAAAGGATGGCGCGTGTCGGCAGGTGCGTCCGGCACCAAGTTCTGGAAGTCGCCCGAACTGAACTGATCAACCCGAGCAGCTTGCGCCGCCAAGAACGCAAAACTTGGCGCAGTGGGGATGGTTAAGGTGAACATCCGCCTCGGCTTCGGCCAGGCTGTGCCCCATCTCGAATTCGGGCTCATAAGGCAGCAACGTGCAGGCCAGAACGGCAGGGCGATCCGCACCTTTGCGTTTGACCACCATGCGCGAATTGGCACACATCACCGCATTTGGGGATTTGTCCAGAATTCCCCAGCACGCCGTCGTAATTTCAGGCACTTCCACGGATTCGTCCATCTCGGGGAATAGAACGGTCTGAGCTGGATTGTTCGGGTCGATGTCAAAGTCATGCCGGGCGAAGAACGCAGCATAACCAGCGCGGCTTTCTGCATCCGTGTCTCCCCAAACCGTCCTGCCTGCGATCGCCATGTTGAAGCCGTGATCGCGCAACCACTCCATCCCGGTAACGGTTTTGTCGAAACTGCCCTTGCCGCGCTCTTCATCATGCAGGTCGGGGCGGTAGTGATCGACTGAGATGCGCAGCGTAAGCTTGTCGTTGTATTTGCTCTGCAACTCCAACAAGCCTTCGCGCATCTTGCGGCGCATCATCGGGGCCATCGCATTGGTCAAGATCAGGACCTCATACCCACGTTCCAGCGCGGCACGAGTCATCTCGATCATCTCGGGGTTCATGAAGGGTTCGCCGCCGGTAAAGCCAATCTCGCGCACGGGCCAATTGCGCTCGTCGATCTGGTCCAGAAAATTACGGATTTCATCTGCGGTCAGATAGACCAAAGCATCATTGGTCGGGCTGCTGGCGATATAGCAGTTCACGCATTCGATGTTGCACAGCGTACCTGTGTTAAACCAAAGCGTGTCTGGCTGGGTCAGTGAAACTGTTGCGCGGGTCTGCCCGTCTGCTGTCACCAGTTTGTCTTGGAACTTGCCGATATTGGCAAGCTGAGGGGCATTGTCTTTCATTCCCGCATCCGGCTTTTGCTGAAATCTTTGGTTCGAACTAGCGTGTTGTCGGGGATTTGGTAAGGGTGACGCGGCGGTTCTAACAGAGTTTTGATGATCTTTGAGTTTTCATTTTTGGTTGCGCTAACATTGGACATGCAAGTTGGGTCGGGTTAAGGACAGCTTATGGTTTCACGCGTCATCCCTGTTGATCCTTTTGATCTGATTATTTTCGGCGGCACTGGTGATCTGGCGCAGCGGAAAATTCTGCCTGCCCTGTATCGTAGGTTCTGTGCCGGGCAATGGCATGATGACACGAAAATCCTTGCAGCAGCCCGGGCGAACCATACTGCGGAAGAGTTTCGCGAGATGGTTGCCGATTCTTTGCGCCAACATGCGCCGAAGCGGGCGCAGGACAGCCGGGCGCTGATCGGGTTTCTGCAGCGGGTTGACTATGTGCCTCTGGATGCAATGACAGCAGAAGGCTGGGATGTTCTGGGCCAAAAGCTGTCATCGGACCGCATAAGGGCGTTCTACTTCTCGGTTGGTCCAAGTTTGTTCGGCCCGCTGGCCGAGCGGGTCAGGGCGAATAATCTGGCGACGGACGACACCCGCATCGTGGTGGAAAAACCGTTTGGCCATGATCTGGACAGTGCGCAGGCCCTGAATGCCACGCTGGCTGCGCATTTCGACGAGAGCCAGATTTACCGGATCGACCATTATCTGGGCAAGGAAACCGTGCAGAACCTGATGGCTGTGCGCTTTGGCAACATGCTGTTCGAACCCTTGTGGAACAGCCAATATGTCGACCACATTCAAATCACGGTTGCTGAAACCGTGGGGATTTCCGGGCGTGAGGAGTATTACGAGCGCGCAGGCGCAATGCGGGACATGGTGCAGAACCACCTGATGCAATTGCTCTGCCTGATCGCGATGGAACCTCCGGCCAAATTTGATCCCGACGCGGTGCGCGACGAGAAACTCAAGGTAATCCGGGCGCTTGACCAGGTAGAGCCGCATCACATTGTGCGCGGCCAGTTCGCTGCAGGGCCCGAGGGTCCGGGATACCGAGACTGCGTTGGCAATCCGCGTTCAACCACCGAAAGCTATGTGGCGTTGAAGGCCCACATCAGCAACTGGCGGTGGGCCGGGACGCCGTTCTATCTGCGCACGGGTAAGCGGTTGGTGGCGCGGTCTTCGGTGATCAATGTGATGTTCAAGGACGCGCCGCATTCGATCTTCGGGGAAGAAGCCGGACGGCACGCCAATGCATTGTCGATCCGTTTGCAACCCAATGAAGGGATCACCCTGAAGGTGACGATCAAGGAACCGGGGCCGGGTGGGATGCGTCTGGTCGATGTCCCACTGGACATGAGCTTTGCCGAAGCCTTGGGACCCGAAAATCAGGACCCGCCAGATGCTTACGAACGGTTGGTGATGGATGTGATCCGGGGCAACCAGACGCTGTTCATGCGCGGGGACGAGGTCGAGGCCGCCTGGGCCTGGACCGATCCAATCATCGCTGGCTGGCTGGCGCGCGGCGACGTGCCGAAACCTTATGACAGCGGCAGCACAGGGCCGGGCGACGCCGAGCTGCTGATGAAACGAGATGGTCGCCGTTGGCAAGGAATCAAGCCATGAATATTCAGGAATATGCAGACCGCGAAATGCTGGCCATCGACGTGGCAAATGCTTTGGCGGGCGATCTGGAGGCTGCATTGTTGCATCATGACACTGTTGCGCTGGCCGTTCCCGGTGGGACAACGCCGGGGCCAGTGTTTGACAGCCTTTGTGCAGCGGACGTGGCGTGGGACCGTGTGCGAGTTTTGCCAACAGATGAACGGTGTGTACCTGCCGATCACGAGCGTTCCAACGAGCGTCTGATTCGCGAAAGACTGCTGACGAACCGGGCGTCTGTTGCGCATTACATTCCGCTCTATGTACCCGGTGCGGAACCCGAGGCGGCGTTGCCCGAAATCGAATCTCTGATTGCGCCGGTGTTGCCGTTGTCGGTTCTGGTTCTTGGAATGGGTGATGACATGCATACGGCTTCGTTGTTTCCGGGTATGGAAGGGCTGGCTCAGGCATTGGGCAGTGATGCGCCTACATTAACCGTCGCGCGCACCGAGGTGCAGCCCGAGGCGCGCATTTCCCTGACCGCGCCGGTCCTGGATGGGGCATTGTCCAAGCACCTGATTATCTACGGCCAGACCAAGCGCGACGCGTTGGAAAAAGCCATGTCGCTGCCACCGGAAGACGCACCAATCGCCGCTGTGCTGAGCGGTATGACTGTCCATTGGTCGGAGTGAACACATGCAACTGGACGCTTTGAAGGCATTGGCAGACGCGGACCGCCGTATCTTGGACCTGTTTGAGGCGGACGCGAACAGGGCTGTGGAATTTTCAGCTTCGGCCGGGGATATGCATTTTGATTACTCCAAGACGCAGATCGACGAAAGCGTGCGCGCGGGGCTGATCCAACTGTGCGAAGACGCCGGTCTTGCGGCGCGGCGCGATGCGATGTTTGCGGGCGAAAAGATCAACGAAACTGAAGGGCGCGCGGTGCTGCACACGGCCTTGCGCAATCTGGACGGTGGGCCGGTCGACGTGGATGGTCGGGACGTCATGCCCGAGGTTCTGGACACGCTGCAACGGATGCGGGTTTTTGCCGAGGAAGTGCGCGGTGGTGCGATTGCGGGGGCAGGGGGCAGCTTTACCGATGTGGTCAATATCGGCATTGGTGGGTCGGATCTTGGTCCTGTCATGGCAACACATGCGCTGGCTCCGTATCATGATGGGCCGCGTCTGCACTATGTTTCGAACGTGGATGGCGCGCATATCGCTGACACGCTGCGTCAGTTGGATCCGACACGGACTTTGGTGATTGTCGCCTCGAAAACCTTCACGACCATTGAGACAATGACCAATGCGCGCACGGCCCGCGCCTGGATGTCCGAAGGCGGAGGCGATCCATCCCGGCAGTTTGCCGCCGTATCCAGCGCATTGGACAAGACGCAGGCGTTTGGCATTCCCGAAGCGCATGTGTTTGGTTTCGCCGATTGGGTCGGTGGGCGCTATTCGGTCTGGGGGCCAGTGGGCCTGCCGGTCATGATCGCTGTTGGCTCAAACGCGTTTGACGCGTTTCTGCGTGGTGGGCAGGCGATGGATCTGCATTTCCGCTCGGCGGATTGGTCTGAGAACGTGCCCGTCATGCTGGCGCTGGTCGGTATCTGGCATCGTCAGGTTCTGGGCCATGCCAGCCGCGCCGTGCTGCCCTATGATCAGCGGCTGTTGCGGCTGCCAGCCTATTTCCAACAGTTAGAGATGGAATCGAACGGCAAATCAGTAGCCATGGATGGGTCTTCGCTGACTATTCCGTCGGGTCCTGTGGTCTGGGGAGAACCGGGTACAAATGGTCAGCACGCGTTCTACCAACTGATTCACCAGGGTACGGACGTTATCCCATGCGAATTCATGGTTGCGGCCGAAGGGCACGAACCCGAGCTGACCCATCATCACCGCTTGCTTTTGGCCAATTGTCTGGCGCAGTCCGAAGCCCTTATGCGCGGCCGGTCACTGGACGAAGCCCGAGACCGCATGGCGGCAAACGGGCTGACAGGTGCGGAACTGGAGCGGCAGGCGCGACATCGGGTTTTCCTCGGCAATCGTCCGTCCACCACTCTGATTTATCCGAAACTCACACCATTCGTACTGGGTCAGATCGTTGCCCTGTATGAGCACCGGGTGTTTGTCGAAGGTGTGCTGTTGGGTATCAACTCTTTCGATCAATGGGGGGTGGAGCTGGGCAAGGAGCTGGCCACGTCGCTTGGCCCCATCGTGGACGGTGAAGAAAGCGCCCAAGGCAAGGACGCATCCACCGCTGCGCTGGTCGCCTATGCGTTGAAACACCGGGATTAACGCCCCAAAACGCAGCCTGCTGCACTAGTGGGTGGCATTCTTTTATTGTCAGACAATTAAATGCTTGGCAGGGTTCCTTCCTAGGAAACGACTGGATTGACGCAATGGGGCACGCCCCTAGCTGTTAATGTCAGATGGATAAGGCAGGGGTCATCTAAGACCCCGCCAACGACGGGAGGATGTCCATGCTGGGACAGATGATGACGCAGCCCCTGCTGATTTCGTCACTTATTGATCATGCAGAACGCTACCACGGCCAAACCGGGATAATCTCGGTCGAAACAGACGGTACGATTTCCGAGACCAACTGGTCTGAGATTGCGATGAACGCCCGACGCCTGGCATCAGCGCTAACAAAACTGGGATTAGAGCCACAGGACAGGATCGGAACCCTGGCCTGGAACAACCGGCGGCATCTTGAGATTTACTATGCAACCTCCGGCGCTGGCTATGTCTGCCACACGGTCAATCCGCGCCTGTTCCCCGAGCAACTGACCTATATCATCAACCACGCTCAGGATCGTGTGCTGTTCTTTGATGCAACATTCATCCCGTTGGTTGCAGCGCTGCACGATGCGCTTACCGAAGTCAGGCACTTTGTCCTCATGGGCCCGCGCAATGAAGAGGCAGCGTCACAGATCCCCGGTCTAGTGTTCTATGACGAACTGATCGAAACAGGCGATACTGGCTTCGCATGGCCTGATCTGGATGAAAACACGGCATCAAGCCTGTGTTATACCTCGGGCACGACGGGCAATCCGAAGGGCGTGTTGTATTCCCACAGGTCAACCCTGCTGCACAGCTTTGCGTCGAACACAAAGGATGTGATCGGGTATTCTGCGATGGACGTCGTCATGCCCGTCGTGCCGATGTTCCACGTCAACGCGTGGGGATCGCCCTATGCCTGTGCAATGTCGGGGTCGCGGATGGTCTTGCCGGGACAGGATTTGCACGGCGAGGCGCTGGTCAACCTGATCGACACCTATGGTGTGACCCTGGCCATGGGTGTGCCGACCATTTGGCAAGGTTTGCTGGCCCATGCCGCCAAGTGCGGGACCGAGTTGAAAAGCCTGGATCGAACTGTGATCGGGGGGGCGGCCTGTCCGCCTTCGATGATCGAAACCTTCCGCGAAACCTATGGGGTCGACACTGTGCATGCCTGGGGCATGAGCGAGATGAGCCCGCTGGGTACAACAAACTACCCTCTGGCCAAGCATCTTGAGCTACCACTTGAAGAACAGCACGCAATCCGCCTGAGTCAGGGCAGGCCGCCCTTTGGGGTCGAGCTGAAAATCGTCGATGATGATGGCAATGATCTGCCGCATGACGGCGAAACTCAGGGCGATCTGATGGTGCGGGGGCATTGGGTTCTGGACAGCTATTTTATGTTGCAAGATCAGCAGCTTCTTCAGGACGGCTGGTTTGCCACTGGCGACGTTGCCACGCTGGACCCGGATGGCTATATGACCATCCGTGACAGATCCAAAGACATTATCAAATCCGGCGGAGAATGGATCAGCTCCGTTGAGCTTGAGAATATCGCAGTCGCGCATCCCAAGCTTGCAACCGCCGCCGTGGTGGGCGTACCGCACCCGAAATGGGACGAAAGGCCGCTGCTGGTTGCTGTAAAGGCTGAAGGGGCAGACCCAAGCGAAGACGAATTGCTGAGCTTCTTCGATGGAAAGATCGCCAAGTGGCAAATCCCGGACAAGGTGGTCTTTGTCGATGCACTGCCGCTGAACGCAACCGGGAAAGTCCTGAAACGCAACCTGCGCGCGGATTTCGAAGACGCCCTGACGGGTTAACATCAGTTAAGGGGAAGATGGCTCCGGCGGTAGGGATCGAACCTACGACCAATTGATTAACAGTCAACTGCTCTACCGCTGAGCTACGCCGGAACGGTTCGGGCCGTATAGCAATCGAATTCCCGGTCGTCCAGTGCAGGCCGCAAGTTTTTTCGAAAAATTCAGCAGCAACAATGCGAGGTCCAAAAACTTGTCAAACAGGAGGGATCAGGGCGGCGCTGAGACTGCGCAAATGCTGCTATCAAATTGCGCGTTTTTGTGTTTTTAAGAGCGCCATGCCGCCAAAATCTGGTGTGGCTTCTGTCTGGGCATAGCATGTTCCCGAAAAAGGTCTCGTTGCGGTCGCTACAGCGAAACTTGCACGGGAATACGTGTTAATCCGCCTTAGTACGGTTGATCCCACTCGCTGAAACTGTCGGACTTTAGGCTTGAATCGTGGAATTCAACAGGAGAACGCCTTGAAAGTGAACGAACTTGAAAAACCTGTTCTAACCATGCCGGAAGACGCGCAAAATGTGCTGCGCGAAAACTACGAAGCGGCCTCTGTGATTCTAGAATACGGCTCTGGCGGATCTACTGTTTTGGCCTCAGAAATGCAAAACAAAACTGTGTTCAGCGTAGAAAGTGACCGAAGCTGGACCCGAAAAATGAGGCGCTGGTTTCGCGAAAACCCACCCAACACCGGGACCAAAGTTAATATATCCTGGGTTGATATCGGTGACACCAAGAAATGGGGGTTTCCGGCAAATCAAGACAAATCAGGACGGTATCCCAGATATCCTTTGTCAATCTGGCAGAGCAAGGGGTTCAAGCATCCGGATGTTGTGCTGGTCGATGGCCGGTTTCGAGTCGGTTGTGCTTTGGCCACCGCATTCAATATTACACGGCCCGTGACCCTTCTTTTTGACGACTATGGAGATCGACCGCGAATGCAAGCAGCGGAAGAATTTCTGGATGCACCAGAACTTGTCGGCCGCATGGCTATATTTAGGGTAGAGCCCATGCAAATCCCGGCGGATCGCCTTATTCGGGTTATTCGCCTGCTAACGGTACCCTGAAGCGACGACTGAAGTGGAAATTGATTTGATAATCCAAAGAGCGCCGGAAAACGGATACTGATATAGCAGTGGACGAAAGTAAGGGTTCTCGACCGATCTATTCGTCAACTTCTTGGATTGTCAGGATTATTGGCTCCGGCGGTAGGGATCGAACCTACGACCAATTGATTAACAGTCAACTGCTCTACCGCTGAGCTACGCCGGAACTGAGGCGCGTATAGCAACCCGGATTCCCGGCGTCCAGAGGGGAAGCGCGCGAAGCATGAAAAAATTTTGACCTGTTATGCGACGCGATGAAAAACGGCCGAGGCAGACATTTTCCCGCGCGAAAGAACCCTGTTTTTCCCATTCAGATCAACAAGGTGCGCAAAGACGTTGCGTTCCGCGGCGGGCAACAGGGCGGCGGGTGTTTCGGTATAGATACGCTCGGCCAACTGTCGGGCCGTGCCATCTGCCTGTTCCAGAGCCGCCAGAATCTGTGCCTCACGGGATTGTCTGTGTTGGATCAACCAATCCAGACGTCCGGCAGGGTCTGTGATTGGCGCGCCGTGCCCTGCATGAAAAACTGACCAGGCGCGGGCGCGCAGGCGGTCGCAGACCGCCATGAAGTCCGTTAAATCTCCGTCCGGGGGTGAGACCAAAGAACTGGCCCAGCCCATCACGTGGTCAGCTGTGAAACAGGTGTCCTGCCAGCCGAGCGCAATATGATTTCCCAAGTGACCCGGGGTGTGGATGACCTCCAACTGCCAGTCATTTCCGTCAATGACTTCGCCGTCTGCAACCTCAACATCAGGACGAAACGTGGTGTCGATCCCTTCGCCGCCCCCTGTCATACCTTGCGCGACCAAACGGGTCATGACATCGCTTCGCCCGGCCTCTGGTCCGCCGAAGGCATAGATGGCTGCGCCTGTCCGCTTCGCCAGTGGGGCGGCAAGCGGTGAATGATCCAGATGCGTGTGCGTTACGATGATGTGGCTGATTCTCTGCCCAGGAGTCAGAGCATCCAGAATAGCGTTCAGATGCGCCTCGTCTTTGGGGCCGGGGTCGATCACCGCGATGTCTCGGTCTCCCAGCAAGTAGGTGTTGGTGCCACGATAGGTCATGGCTGAGGGATTCGGGGCCAGAATACGTCTCAACCCGGGTTGCAGATCGACCGCAACACCTGCGGGTGGGTTGAAATCGTCAGGTGCCTGCATTCTGTGCTCTTTCTCTTATCCGGACGCCCCGCTAGGTTTAGCCCATGTCTTCGCAATGGCTCAAACCCTATCTGCCTCGCAGCCTCTACGCCCGGGCAGCCCTGATTCTGGTTCTTCCGGTGATCGTGCTGCTGCTGGTGGTGGGTATTGCCTTTATCCAAAAGCATCTGGAAGACGTTACCGGGCAGATGACTCGCGCGGCGTCACGCGAAGTGACTTTGATCACGACGATGATCGCCGATGCCGAAACGCAGCAGGACGCTCTGGCCGTTGTGCGCCCCGATTTGCGGGCCCTTGAAATGCAGGCGCGTTTTCTTGACGTGAACGAAGAACCGATGATTGGGGCGCGGCGCTGGTATGATTTCATCGCGCCACAGGTCCAGTCCGACCTTCAGTCAAACCTGCCCGATCTTGTGGCTGTCGCCTTGCCGACAAGTCGCGAAGCGCGGGTGTATTTGCAGACACATCTTGGGGTATTGCAGCTGACCTTTGATCGGCGCAGGTTGTCCCCAGTCGCGCCGCATCAGTTGATCGTGACAATGGTATTTTTCGCCGTGATCATGACTTCGATTTCCTTTCTATATATGCGCAATCAATTGCGGCCGATCACACGGCTGGCCGATGCGGCGCAGGCCTTTGGGCGTGGAAGGGTCGTGCCCTATACACCCGGCGGCGCCATCGAGGTTCGTGCGGCAGGAAATGCGTTCCTGGACATGCGCGCCCGGATCGAACGTCAAATCGAACAGCGGACGCTAATGCTGTCGGGTGTCAGCCATGATCTGCGCACACCGCTGACGCGATTAAAACTTGGACTGTCTATGCTGCCCGAAGACGAGGCCGCGCCTTTGCAGCAGGATGTGACGGAAATGCAATCCCTGCTTGACGCGTTTCTGGATTTCACGCGCGGAGCTGCGGAAGGCGCCCCAGAAGAGGTGCAGCCAGATGTTTTCATTCGCCAGATCGTCGAGGATGCCAAACGCGCCGGGCATCAGGCCGAGCTGATTGGGGTTGAGGGGCAGGGGGCAGTGCTGCTGCGCCCTATGGCCATTCGCAGGGCCGTTGAAAATTTGATCGGAAATGCGGTGCGCTATGGATCACGGGCTGACGTCAGCTTGACACTGAATCCCAAGTCCATGCGTATCCGTGTCGAAGATGATGGCCCGGGTATTCCAGTCGAGGAACGCACCGAAGCGGTCAAGCCTTTCACGCGGCTTGATCCGGCACGGAATCAGAACAAGGGCAGCGGAGTAGGTCTTGGTTTGGCGATTGTGGCGGACATTGCCCGTGCACATGGCGGTACATTGCGCCTGGCAAAAAGCGAGCGTTTGGGCGGTCTTTGCGCGGATATTATCATAGGTCGATAGCAACACGCCTTGTTGCTAAAAAGTGCATGCAATTTTGTGCTTTTGTATAAGCATGTCATTCTGATCCTAGTTTTCTAACGACGTGGGGTTCAGAGAAAATGATTAAAGCAGCTCTCAGCAATATCGAGAAAATAGTCGTTACCGTCACTTCATTGTTTGCTCTTGTTCCGATTACGCAATTCGCGCGGGAAGCCGAAGACCGAAAATTCGAACGTATGGCCAGCTTCATTGCGCTTGGCGACACATGCAGCAATTGGATGCAGGAAGAAGTGATCCAGGGTATGGCGTTTGAGTTAAAGCATTTTGTCAAAGAAGACACAGACGAATTCGCACCAATTCCAGTTCAGGTCAGAGCAAATCAGGTGATCTATTGCTCATATGTTCTAGATTACTTCCAGGCCGAGTTTGCGAAAGTCTATGGCCCGCCAGATCCGGATCAGGACTATTTCGAACCAACTGCGGACGAATACTTGGCCATGCTGTATGACGCATCACATTGGTCCGTTCCGATCGACTTTGAAGACTATCTGGTCACGATCCGAAACCTGCCAAATTCAGCCGGGACACACGCGTTCTATGAAACGCAGAGTCCTTGGTGGCTGGCTGATAGTGTAGAAGAGTTTCTTAAATACTAGCGCCCGAGGTTTAACTTGCAGACAGGCCGCAGGTTGCTCCGAATTGTGGGGCTGGGCTTAAGGGGTTGTCAGGCTACAACGTAAATTCAAAACCGGCATGGTTTATTGTTACTTCGACGAATAGGGGGAGATACTGGGTGACAAGTGAATGAAGTTGCCGAGCGGGTAAAGCGCCTTTGTGAGGAAAACAATGAGACTATGGATCGGCCTCCTTTCAGCTTCATGAGCCAGTTTAAAGAGATGTTTGAGATGTCAATCTGGCTTAATTTCGGTGATGGGAACGGTCCTGCATCCGGTCGTCTAAAAGCGGTACTTAGAAGCCTTGAAAATACAATAGATCACTGCCGCAATTGAGTTCAGAGACGTAAGCAATGAGGAGGCAATTGTCGTCGAATAAGTGTTTTCAACGAAGAAGACTTAACTTGTGCTATGGTGTCTAAATTTGGAGCGCGAAAAATGGAGGTAAATATCGAAGCCTTTAAGCCGATACTTTTCTAAGCATTGTTTGGGTTTTCAGTATTGGCTGTCGGGTTAACGACTGTATTCTGCTTTGCGTTTTGGAAGAATTCCGACGGCACTATTGAGCATATTGGGAAATTGGCAGAAAAGATTCAACTGCTCAAGTTTGCACCTGCAATCCTAATTGTGCTTTCTGCCACCTTGCTTAGGCTTCTCAAGAAAATCGAACCAAAAGCTGTAGTTGCTATCCTCAGCGGCACTAGTGGCTATGTACTAGGTTCTGAGAAAGGCGCGTCTCGTGAAAGCCAAGTGATTTCTCAATAGGGAGTTAATAATGTCTCAAAGAGATGAAGGGAACGGCTCTGATAGCAGCGAGAGCTCAAAGTCGGCCGGGCAACAAAAGCGACAGCAGCAGCAGATCCACCAGGAGCAACAGCTGAAACAAATGCGGGAAAAAGAACAGCAGCAGCATCAGCAACAGCAGTGATCAAATTCGGCTGTAGATGACACATAGGAGGCTTGGCGCGTCCCTGTGCCTACTTCACATCAGAGCGATGAAAGGGTCCAACAGAATCCTTTTCGACCTTCACAAAGAACGTTAGTCACGGTCGCTTCCAGATTGGGAAGCGGCAGCGCATGTTTGGGTAAAAGCCCACGGTTTGAATCGAAGAATCCAGTGGTATTCAAGGTTACAACGCTCAGCTCGTGGATCTGCATTCTCGCCGATGCGTGGCGAAACCCCAAAACCATGGGGCGGCAATCAAAGAGTGGCTGGAGAGAAATGACATTCCGGCAGTGGAAAAACGGCCAGGGTGGTCTGAGGTGGATTCGATAGAAACTACTGAGTTCGTTGGGTGGTACATTAGATAAGTGGCTGCTTCATTTTGAGCAGCATATCGTACCGCGCTGGTGTATTATTTATATAAAACAATAACATAGCGGTGATCTTGGTAGGCCCGGCAGGACTTGAACCCGCAACCAAAGCGTTATGAGCGCTCTGCTCTAACCAATTGAGCTACAGGCCCGCCACGGCGTCTTGCCTATCACGGTGAACGCCCGCGTCAAGCCTGACCGTTGCAACATGATGCACAATCGACTAACCCGCCCGCAAAGCATTCATGAGGGACCGACCATGACAGCGGGTAAGAACGGAATCACCTATGCCGATGCAGGCGTGGATATTGACGCGGGCAATGCTCTGGTCGATCGGATCAAGCCCGCCGCCAAACGGACCAACCGCCCCGGCGTGATGAGCGGGCTGGGTGGCTTTGGTGCGTTGTTCGATCTGAAGGCCGCTGGGTATCAGGATCCGATTCTGGTGGGCGCAACAGACGGTGTTGGCACTAAACTTCGGATTGCGATTGATACCGGTGTTGTGGATGGGGTCGGCATCGATCTGGTAGCTATGTGCGTCAATGACCTGATCTGTCAGGGTGCCGAGCCACTTTTCTTCTTGGACTATTTCGCCACCGGAAAGCTGGATACCGACACGGCAGCGCGGATCATCGAAGGCATTGCCGAGGGTTGCGCGCAATCCGGCTGTGCGTTGATCGGGGGCGAGACGGCTGAGATGCCGGGCATGTATCCCGATGGTGACTTTGATCTGGCCGGGTTCTCGGTTGGTGCGATGGAACGTGGTGCGGATTTGCCCGCTGGTGTTCAGTCGGGTGATGTGCTGCTGGGCCTGGCCTCGAACGGGGTGCATTCCAACGGTTATTCGCTGGTGCGTAAACTGGTTGAGCTGTCTGGGCTGGGCTGGGACGCGCCGTCGCCCTTCAGCGCTGGCACCTTGGGTGAGGCTTTGCTCACGCCCACACGCCTCTATGTCAAACCGGCGTTGGCTGCTGTCCGCGCCGGTGGTGTTCACGCGCTGGCGCACATTACAGGCGGTGGTCTGACCGAAAACCTGCCGCGTGTGTTGCCCGAGGGGTTGGGGGCCGAGATCGATCTGGACAGCTGGCAATTGCCGCCCGTCTTCAGCTGGATGGCGGAAACTGGCGGTATTGTCGAAGCCGAAATGCTCAAGACCTTCAATTGCGGTGTTGGCCTGATTGTCGTGTGCGAAGCAGACAAAGCGGATGAGCTGTCGATCTTGCTAAAAGACGCCGGTGAGACCGTTGCACGGATCGGCACCGTGACTGAGACGCCCGGCGTTGCCTATTCGGGCAAACTGCTGTGAGCCACAAGCGCGTCGCGATCCTGATTTCCGGGGGCGGGTCGAACATGGTGTCGCTGGTCGATAGCATGATCGGTGACCATCCGGCGCGGCCTTGTTTGGTGCTGTCTAATGATGCGCAGGCGGGCGGGCTGAAAAAAGCTGCAGACCGTGGCATTCCGACCGCAGTGGTCGATCACCGCCCGTTCAAAGGGGACCGCGCCGCGTTTGAGGCCGAGCTTTTGAAGCCCTTGCAAGAGGCACAGCCGGACATTGTGTGTCTGGCGGGTTTCATGCGCGTGCTGACGGGGGATTTTGTGTCCAGGTTTCAGGGGCGGATGCTGAACATCCACCCTTCTTTGTTGCCGAAGTACAAAGGCTTACATACGCACGCTCGTGCAATTGAGGCCGGGGACGCCGAGCATGGTTGCTCGGTTCATGAAGTCACCGCAGCGCTGGATGATGGCCCGATTTTAGGCCAGGCTCGTGTGCCTGTTGAGCAGGGTGACACGCCGGATACGCTGGCTGCGCGAGTCCTGGTTCAGGAGCATGTGCTCTACCCCGAAGTGTTGCGCCGTTACGCAGAAGGCAACAGGTCGCCCGTCCTGTTGCCCTGAACCCGCTCTGGGTGATTTACACCCGCCCGATATTCGGCCTATGGTCGTCGGTAACGCTCGGGACGAAGAAAATAACGGGCAGTCACAAAACCAAGAGCGATACTAGTACGGCGCATGAAAACCCTGACGACGACGCAAGAGCTGGCCGACTTCTGTAAGGCCGCCGCAAGCTATCCTTATATCACTGTCGACACTGAATTCCTGCGCGAGCGGACGTATTATTCCAAACTCTGCCTCGTGCAATTGGCGGTCCCTTCCGAAGACGAAGACAGCGCGGTTCTGGTGGATCCCTTGGCTGATGAGCTATCGCTGGAACCGCTGTACAAGCTGTTCCGCAACGAAGATGTCGTCAAGGTTTTCCACGCCGCTCGACAGGATCTTGAGATTTTCTGGGTTGAGGCAGGTGTGTTCCCCAATCCTTTGTTCGACACACAAGTCGCAGCGATGGTTTGCGGCTTTGGTGAACAAGTCGGGTATGAGACATTGGTGCGCAAAATCTGCAAACAGGGCGTCGACAAGACCTCTCGGTTTACGGACTGGTCTAGGCGTCCGCTGACAGACGCGCAGAAATCTTATGCGTTGGCTGATGTCACCCATCTTCGCAAGATTTATGAACACCTGGCGGCTGAACTTGAAAAGACAAAGCGCAGCCATTGGGTAGGGGAAGAACTGCGGACGTTGACGCAACCCACCACCTATGACATCCGCCCGGAAGAGGCTTGGAAACGGGTAAAGACGCGGACAAACTCGGCCAAGTTCCTGGCCGTGGTGCGGGAATTGGCCCAGTTCCGCGAAGCTTATGCGCAGGAAAACAACGTTCCTCGGAATCGGGTTTTCAAGGATGATGCACTGATCGAATTGGCGTCAACCAAACCCAAAACGCCCTCGGATCTGGGCGGATCGCGGCTGTTGCTGCGCGAGGCAAGAAAGGGCGCGATTGCCGAAGGTATTTTGGCGGCTGTAAAACGCGGGGTGAATTGCCCGGCGGATAAGCTGCCAAAGGTCGATACGTCGCGCGATAAGCTGAAGGTCAACCCGGCATTGGCCGACTTGCTGCGGGTTCTTCTGAAATCCAAGACAGAGAGCTCCGGCGTAGCCGCTAAACTGATCGCCACCAGCTCTGAACTGGATCAGATCGCCGCTGGCGAGCGCGACTTGCCCGCGATGTCTGGCTGGCGGTTCGAAGTATTCGGCGAAGACGCGCTGAAGCTATGCGAAGGCAAGATCGCTTTGGCTGCTAAAGGGCAGGCGGTCAAGGTTGTGTCGCTTTAGAAGGTTTTAGCGCCGTCGCGACTCTAACGCGTTCTGCTGTCCAACCACACGCACCAGTCGAATGCCTTCAAGATCCTGACGACTGACATTCACAGCGTCCGACACCATGCGGGTACGTTCGGATCCTTGAGGTGTTTGCGCGCTGGGATAGTTCACGAGGAACTCAAATTCCATTGTGCCGTTTTTCTCGTTCTCTTCCGAGTTCACACGAACCAGGCGGGCATTGTATGCGCCCTGACGGACAGCCGTTCCCGACGCATAAATGATGGCACCGGTTGGGGTGGGATCGATGCGCAGCTCGTCAATCTGACCGATTGGAATGCTGGTGTCCGCGATATTCGGGCGCGAAAACAGGCCCGTGCCTTGTCTTTGCTGAGGAACCAAAGCGTCAGCTGCGTTAGGGTCCGGCGGCGTTTCAGCTTCTACCGATCTGCTTGAGCCAAACCAATTCGACGGGTTCACCCGAGAATCACGCCAGCCGCTGCATGCAGTCAAGGTCAGCGTGGCGATGATAAGAACGGACAGAGATTTTTGCATGGACCCACAGCTTTTCACACGAATACAGGCAATGGGTTAGCGCAAATTCCTCGCGTTGAAAAGCCACCGCGGGGCTGGACAGCAGGTGGTCGTCGGCATAGGTCACAGTTGGTACCGAAACCAAAAGGATCGCCGCACCATGGCCACGCCCGCCTTTGAAGACATTGTCGAGGATTTCGAGTTTCTGGAGGACTGGGAAGACCGGTATCGCCATGTCATCGAACAGGGCAAGGCGATGGACCCATTGGATGACGCGTTCAAAGTTCCAGCAACAAAAGTGAACGGGTGTGCCAGCCAAGTCTGGCTGCATCCGATGATCGAGTCCGGTGTTTTCAAATTCGATGGCGACAGCGACGCGCTGATCGTGCGAGGGCTCATTGCTGTCCTGCGCTCCTTGTATAATGGTCTGCCCGTAGCCGAAGTGCCCAAGGTTGATGCTGGAGCAGAACTGGCGCGTTTGGGGCTGAATGATCATCTGTCTGCACAACGGTCCAACGGCCTTCGTGCCATGATCGAACGCATACGGCAGGTGGCCCAGGAAAACGCGTAAGGTCAGGTCGGACGGTTTGCCCAATCTGACAGCGTGGTTTCCAAATCGCCATAGCCGGTAAAGCGCCGCTCGAACTCCAAACCCATCCTGTCCGCGCATTCTCGCGCACGTTCCGTGAGGTCCGGATCGTCGATCTGCGCTTGATAGATCAGTTTGGTGTAGTTGCCGAAATACATATCCCGCAGCTCTGGGTGTCGATCCAGACCCAAGGGTTTCCAGACAAAGGCGTCAAATTGCCGGGCCAAAAAGTCGGTCAGGTAAAAGGCCGTGGTCTCATCCTCGCCGCGCGCCTCAAAGGCTTGGTTGCCTTCGAAGAACGAGTAACAATGCGGGCCCTTGACCATCTCGACCCCCAGCTTTTCACAGGCTTGTTGAAGCAGGCCGCCGGTCCCGCAATCTGCGTAGACCACATAGATTTTGTCGAATTGGTCCCGGTGCTTGGCCACAGCGTCTTCCACAGCTTGCGTGATCCGTTCCGGGTGGACATGAAGAATCGCAGGCAGACAGGTCAGCGCCATGTGATCCCAGCCGTTGCGCGATTTGATATCCAAAATCTCTTTGGCCAACGCCCCACATGCGATCAGCAGGATACGGCCAGATTCGGTGTCGGTGTAGCCTTTGGTCGTTAGGCTGGCATCATCAGGCAGAGCGTCGTTTGACATTGTATGGCGTCCTCTGGGGTTGCTCACAGAAGAGGATGAATTTGACCTGCCGGCAAGCCTTGTTCCGACCTCTGATCGTAAACTGCCGACGTCTTCGGTTTGGTCCCGCCAAAAGAGGTTGTGGTCAGAAACCTGCGCAACTTGGCGGTCGCGCTTGTTCCAAAGATATGAGCCCGAGCTTCTAAATGAAAAAGGGCCGCCCCAACCGGGCGGCCCTTTTGTGAAAATGTAAGGCGGATTAGCCAGCCAGCTGGTTGTGCTTGCGGCCTACAAAGTCCTTCGCAGTTTCCACGGCAACCGCCGCGTCACGGCAGTAAGCGTCTGCACCGATGGCCTTGCCAAACTCTTCGTTCAGCGGCGCGCCGCCGACCAGAACGATATAGTCATCGCGAACACCTTGTTCGACCAACGTGTCGATAACCACTTTCATGTAAGGCATTGTGGTCGTCAGCAGCGCGGACATGCCAAGAATGTCAGGCTGTTCGGTTTCCAGCGCTTCAAGGTAGTTTTCGACTGGGTTGTTGATACCGATATCAACAACTTCAAACCCTGCGCCTTCCATCATCATCGACACGAGGTTCTTGCCGATGTCGTGAATGTCGCCTTTGACGGTGCCGATGACCATCTTGCCAACGCGTGGCGCGCCGGTTTCTGCCAGCAACGGCTTCAGGATCGCCATGCCACCCTTCATGGCGTTGGCGGCCAGCAGAACTTCGGGCACGAACAGGATACCGTCGCGGAAGTCGTGGCCCACAATGGTCATGCCTCCGACCAGAGCTTTGGTCAGAATGTCATAGGGGGTCCATCCCCGCTCCAGCAGGATGTTGGTTCCTTCTTCGATCTCTTCTTTCAGGCCATCGTAGAGATCGTCGAACATCTGCTCGACAAGTTCGTCGTCGTTCAGTTCGGACAGGATGATGTCTTCTTCGTCGGACATGGGGTATTCCCTGTGCTGGGCGGGCCATCGGCCCGTGTTGGCATTTTTTCCGTTTTGGCCAAAACGTCGCATTCTGACTGTGACGATTGCGACGTCGGTCGTTTCGGGACCGACCTATATGTCAAAAAATCACGTGGCTCGAATGAAAAATCCGCATGATTATCGTGCATTCGGTTTGATCGCGGCTGTTTGGGGCGCTTTCATGAGGAGACTTGTACAAACCCGGGCGCAGGTTTATGTTCCAAGTGGGAACAAAAATAGAACAAAGCGCCAAAATGACTGTTGTACCAACCATAAAGGCCAGAGGAACTAATTCGAACGCCACTGGTCGGTTCGAGCGTTTTGCAACCGTAGCCACCGATGATGGGTGGGAGATTGACGAATCCCCACCGCCTTTGCGCACCGAAACAAGGGACGAGGTGGCGCGCAGTGCGATTACGTACAATCGGTCTCCGGATTTGCCGTTTGATCGATCCATCAATCCATATCGTGGTTGTGAACATGGCTGTGTCTATTGTTTTGCCCGGCCCAGTCATGCCTATCTGGGATTGTCCGCAGGGCTGGATTTCGAAACCCGCCTGACAACGCGTCCCAACCTGAGCTGTGTTCTGCGAAAGGAATTGTCCTCCAAGTCCTACAAGGTTGCGCCGTTGGCCATCGGCACTAACACCGACCCGTATCAGCCGATCGAGAAAGATCTATGTATAACAAGGTCGTGTCTTGAGGTATTGCGTGAATTCAATCACCCGGTTGCAATTGTAACCAAGGGTGCACTGATCGAACGTGATCTGGATGTCCTCGCCGAAATGGCCAGCCGTGGTCTGGCGCGCGTTGGGATTTCGCTGACCACTTTGGATCCCGCTTTGTCGCGTCGGATGGAACCTCGTGCACCGTCACCGCAGCGGCGTCTGCGCATGATCCGCACACTGACCGAGGCCCGGGTTCCGGTGCGTGTGATGACATCTCCGATTGTGCCCGGCCTGACGGATCATGAACTAGAGAACCTGCTTGAGGCGGGACAGGAGGCAGGAGCAGATGCCGCCAGTTGGATCATGTTGCGATTGCCACGAGAGGTGTCGCAGTTGTGGCAGGATTGGCTGGCCGAACACCAACCGGCACGGGCGGAAAAAGTGATGTCCAAGCTGCGCGACATGCACGGTGGGCGGGACTATGACCCGCGCTGGGGCCACAGAATGCGGGGTGAGGGTGAGTACGCCGGAATTATTGCCCAAAGGTTTTCCAAAGCTTGCAAGCGGTTAGGGCTTTCTGTGAAATCTGCCCCACTACGTTGCGATCTTTTTGAAATTCCGCCGCAGCCCGGGGATCAAATGAGCTTGTTCTAAAGCCTAAATACACCCCTGCGCTGACCGCTGAATAATATCGCAAAAGCAATTTCTTATACTGATTTCGAAATGACCGATTGCAAAAAAAAAGACCCCGGTTGAACCAGGGTCTTAAATATTTGTCGAAGTTTGGAGAATCAGCGGTTTTCGATATCCACGTAATCCCGCAGTGTCTCGCCCAGATACAGCTGACGCGGGCGACCGATCTTGTTCTGAGGATCGGCAATCATCTCTTTCCACTGGCTGACCCAGCCTACTGTGCGCGACAGAGCGAAGATCGGCGTAAACATGGATGTTGGGAAGCCCATCGCCTCAAGAATGATCCCAGAATAGAAATCGACATTCGGGAACAGTTTCTTTTCGGCGAAATACGGATCTTCCAGCGCTTCTTTTTCCAGTTCTTTAGCGACCTGAAGCTTGGGATTGTCGTCAATGCCCAACAGGTCAAGAACTTCGTCTGCCGACTGTTTCATCACTTTGGCACGCGGGTCGAAATTTTTGTAGACACGGTGACCAAAGCCCATAAGACGGAACGGATCGTCTTTATCCTTGGCGCGGGCGATATATTCGGGAATGCGATCAACGGTGCCGATCTCTTCCAGCATTTCAAGACATGCCTGGTTGGCGCCCCCGTGGGCAGGACCCCACAAGCACGCAACACCGGCTGCGATGCAAGCGAACGGGTTCGCACCCGAGGACGATGCCAGACGCACGGTCGAGGTCGAAGCGTTCTGTTCGTGATCCGCGTGCAGAGTCAAAATCCGGTCCATCGCGCGGCTGAGGATCGGGTTGACCTCATAATCCTCGGCGGGAACGGCAAAACACATGCGCAGGAAATTCGACGCGTAGTCTAGGTCGTTGCGCGGGTAAACAAACGGCTGACCGATGTGGTATTTGTAGGCCCAGGCCGCAATTGTCGGCATCTTGGCGATCAGACGGTGCGAGGCAACCTCGCGCTGGTGCGGGTCCGAGATATCGGTCGAATCGTGATAGAAGGCCGACATTGCCCCGACAACACCGACCATGATGGCCATCGGATGCGCATCTCGGCGGAAACCGCGATAGAAATACTGCATCTGCTCGTGCAGCATGGTGTGACGGGTGATCGTGGTTTCGAACTTTTCCAGATCCTTTGCCGCAGGTAGTTCCCCATAAAGCAACAAATAGCAAACTTCGAGAAAGTGCGATTTCTCGGCCAATTGGTCGATCGGATAACCCCGATGCAGCAGCTCACCTTTTTCGCCGTCGATATAGGTGATGGTGCTGTCGCAGCTAGCGGTCGAGGTGAAGCCTGGATCGTAGGTGAAAACCCCGGCTTGTCCGTATAGCTTGCGAATATCAACAACATCAGGGCCGGCGGTCGGGGAATGAACTGGCAACTCGTATTCTTTGCCGTGAACAGTCAGAGTGGCTGTTTTGTTGCTGTCAGTCATAGTCGTCCCTTCTTCAATCATGCGCACGCCGGACAGACCTCCGGCGATACGGGCAACGATTGCGCGCGAACGCGCAATCCGGGTGTTAGCGGAGCAGCGTTACCCGACTATGAAGATTGGGTTTATTTCGCTGCCTCAGAAAGCCGCGCCAAGGTTTCATCCCGCCCCAGCACCAGCATCATGTCAAAAACCGAAGGTGTAACGGCCCGGCCTGCCAGTGCGGCCCGTAGCGGACCCGCCAGCTTGCCGAACTTGAGCTCCTTTGACTCGGCAAAGGAATTCAGGGCCTCCTCCAGCTCGTTCCGGGACCAGCTAGCATTTTGCAGCTGCGGCGTCAATTCCGACAGTATACCATCGGATACAGATGACAGCGCCTTCTCCGCCTTCTCATCCGGGACAATTGGGCGTTGGGTTAGCACAAAATGCGCTTTTTCAAGGAGTTCTGGGAAAGTACGCGCCCGATCCTTGAGGCAATACATCGCACGTTCCAGATCACTGGATTGTGTCGAAGTGAGAGCAGGAAGGTTCGCTGCCGCGAGGTAATCTTCAATTTCCCGCCGCAGCGCAGCATCATCTGAGATTGCAATATGCTGTCCGCAGAGATTTTCCAGCTTTTTCAGATCGAAACGGGCCGGGCTTTTACCGATTCCGTCCAGATCGAACCACTCTTTTGCCTGCGCATCCGTGAAGAATTCGTCATCACCGTGACTCCAGCCTAAACGCGCCAGGTAATTGCGCATTCCAGCCGCGGGATAGCCCATGGCCTGGTATTCCTGCGCGCCCAGTGCGCCATGACGTTTCGACAATTTCTTGCCGTCGTGCCCGTGAATCAGCGGGATATGTGCCCAGACCGGAACGTTCCAGCCCATTGCCTCATAGATCATCATCTGACGCGCGGCGTTGTTCAAGTGATCGTCGCCGCGAATAACGTGGGTGACGCCCATGTCGTAATCGTCGACCACCACCGCCAGCATGTAGACGGGTGTGCCGTCCGAACGCAGCAGGATCATATCGTCCAGTTGATCATTGCGGATGGTGACATCGCCTTGAACCTGATCGCGGATCACGGTCGCACCGTCTTGTGGCGCTTTGATGCGAATGACAAATGGCGCATCGGGATGTGTTGCCGGATCAGCGTCGCGCCACGGGCTGCGGAACAGGGTTGATTTACCTTCGGCCCGCGCCTGTTCGCGGAAGGCGGTGATTTCTTCCTGAGTTGAGAAGCACTTGTATGCCTTGCCTTCGGCCAACAGTTGATGCGCAACCTCAGCGTGCCGGTTTGCGCCCTCGAACTGGCTGATCACGTCACCATCGTGGTCCAGTCCCAGCCATGCCATACCTTGAAGGATTGCGGCAGTCGCTTCAGGTGTCGAGCGTTCGCGGTCGGTGTCTTCAATCCGCAGCAGGAACTTGCCGCCACGACCCCGTGCATAAAGCCAGTTAAACAACGCGGTACGCGCGCCGCCAATATGCAGAAAACCTGTAGGTGAAGGGGCAAAACGGGTGACGACCTGGTCGGACATAGTGGGGATTAACCTTTTGGTAACCGTATCTGGCATAGTTTGACGCCTGTCTAACGAGCCCGAAGGACGGGGGCAACCATGCGTGTTCTTGCACGGGTTGAGGCCGCGCTGCTGCACCAGACTGGGTACATGTTCCTATGGACGCCGGTGATGCTGGCAACCGGGATTGGCCTGTATTTCGGCATCCGGGCAGAACCTGCCATGCCGGTTTACGCTGGTCTGGTTTGTCTATGCTTGGCTTTCGTCTTTGCACGCCGCTGGCTTGCGCCGGGGGTGGGGTCGTTGGCCATCGGGGGGGCGCTGATCGCTGCTGGTTTCTGCCTGGCAGGTGTTCGCGCCCATATGGTGGCAGAACCGGTTTTGTCATGGCGGTATTATGGCCCTATCGAGGGGAGGGTCGTCGCTATGGATCGGTCTGCCTCGGATGCGTTGCGGTTGACGCTTGATCAGGTGCGCATAGGGGACGTGCCGCAGGAGCGAAGGCCGCAGCGCGTCCGTCTTTCCGTTCATGCCCCAACCGGACCTATTAAACCGGGGCAGAGGATTATGACGACGGCGCATCTGTCTCCACCACAAGGGCCCGTAGAACCCGGCGGGTTCGATTTCCGCCGTCATGCCTGGTTCCAGAGTTTAGGCGCAGTGGGGTACACCCGCGTCCCTGTTCTGACCATCGCACCAGCTTCGGACGGAATCGAGGGCGTTCGGATAACCGCAATCCGAATGGCCATATCGCAGCGCGTGAAAGAAATACTACCTGGTGAAATTGGTGGCTTTGCAGCAGCAGTCACCACCGGGGATCGCAGTGGTATGGGGCAAGATACGCTATCGTCGCTGCGCGCATCGAACCTTGCACATCTGCTGGCAATCTCGGGGCTGCATATGGGGCTGCTGACGGGATTCGTATTTGTGGCTTGCCGCATCTGTCTGTCGTTACTCCCGGCGCTTGCGCTGCGCTTGCCTGTGCGAAAAGTGGCCGCTGTCTGCGCCTTGTGCGCGGCGACTGTCTACCTGATGTTGTCCGGCGGAAATGTCGCGACCGAACGTGCCTTTGTCATGGTTACGGTCATGCTGGGAGCGGTGCTGATCGACCGCCGGGCGATCTCTCTCCGCGCCGTGGCGGTTGCGGCGGTGATCGTTCTGCTCCTCAGGCCGGAATCCCTGTTAAGTCCGGGATTCCAGATGTCATTTGCAGCAACCACAGCTCTGGTCGCCGTGTTCGGGGCGCTGCGCGAATTGGGTCCCTTGCCCGGACCGAAATGGATTAAACCGATGGTTGGCGTGCTGATGTCCTCGGCCATTGCCGGGCTTGCGACGGCTCCGATCGGTGCCGCGCAATTCAATACCATGTCGCACTACGGTCTTTTGGCGAATCTGCTCTCTGTTCCGGTTATGGGCTTGTGTGTTGTTCCAGCGGCGGTTGTCGCCGCGCTATTGGCTCCTCTGGGGCTTGAGGCGATTCCCCTGACGGTGATGGGGTGGGCATTGCAGTGGATTTTGACGGTGTCACATTGGGTTTCGAATCTGCATGGCGCACAAGGTTATGTGGTCAGCCCGCCGTGGTATGTTCTGCCTGTTATCGCCCTGGGCGTTTTGTGGATCGCGCTGTGGCAAGGACACGCAAAGTGGATTGGGATGTGCCCGATTTTGGTGGGCTTTCTGCTGTGGACTGCGGGGCAACGCCCCGACGCCCTGATCGCCGAAACCGGAGGTTTGGTGGGTGTTATGACTGAAGAGGGTCGCGCGTTGAGCAAAGGCAAAGGCAGCGGGTTTGTCGCAACTGTTTGGCTTGAGAATGACGGGGATGGTGTCGATCAGTCACAGGCCGCGCTCAGATGGCCCGAGACGAACGCAATCCAGCGCTACCTGATGAAAGATCAGGAGATTATCCACCTGACTGGCAAAAGGGCTGCAAACGGGTTTGACGAATGCAAGGCAAACCAGATCATCGTCTCTGCTGTGGCTCTGAATTTGCAGGGGCCGTGCGGGGTCTTTGACCCCGATCGCTTGTACGAAACCGGCAGCTTGTCTGTTCTGAACGGAAAGCTGATATCAAGTGCCGAGCTAACGGGGCAAAGGCTTTGGTCCCCAAACGCGACCGGGGACCTTCCGTCCAAGCAGGATCAGTAAGTCCGGATCAAGCCAACAAGGCGGCCTTGAACCTTGACCTTTTCTTCGGGCAGAACGCGCGTTTCGTAGACCGGGTTGGCAGCTTCAAGCGCGATGGCATTGCCCCGGCGGAAATACCGCTTCAACGTCGCTTCCTGATCCTCGACCAGAGCAACCACGATGTCGCCGTTATCTGCTGTCGACGTTTCCCGGATCACCACTACATCACCGTCGTTGATACCCGCGTCGATCATCGAGTCTCCACGAACCTCCAACGCGTAATGCTCGCCCTTGCCGGAGACCATGGGGCCGGGGACGGCGACATGGTGCGAGACATGGTTGATGGCCTCAATGGGAACACCAGCCGCAATCCGACCCATGACCGGCAGTTCCAGCGCGTCGACTGAAACGGGTTCCACATTCGCGGGGCGGCGACCTTCCGGTTTGTCACCTTCGATCACGCGCGGCGAAAACCCGGTTGTGGGCTCGCCCCCAAGGCTTTCGGGAAGTTTCACGATCTCAATCGCGCGGGCGCGATGGGCGAGGCGGCGGATGAAGCCACGTTCTTCCAGAGCGGTGATCAATCTGTGGATGCCGGATTTCGACCGCAGATCAAGCGCAGCCTTCATTTCGTCGAAACTGGGCGGAACACCGTCCGCCTGCACGCGTTTGTGGATGAATTCCAGCAAATCCAATTGCTTCTTGGTCAGCATCGCTCACACCTCGTCGCTCATGCGTTTTCTTTTGTTCTACGCATGTTCACGTTTTGTGTCAACGGATTTGAGAACATCTCAGATCGGCAGGTACTGAACCGTTTCCCCGATTTCACGGGCGGGATCGTGCGGTTGTCGGACCAAAAGCGCATTTGCTTGAGCCAGAACGCTGAGAAGCGAGCTGTCTTGATCTGCAGAGGCTTCGATGCCCGTGTCGCTTAGAACTGCGCGCATGTAGTGCTCTCGCGGTCCGTTTTCCGACAAGGGAGCCGTGAGCTGCGCTGTACGGAAAGTCGGAACCACGTCGTCCAGGCCAAGCATCCGGCGCACCATCGGTGCTAAAAACAGATACCCGCACACCATGGCGCTGACCGGGTTGCCGGGCAAGCCCACCATAGCCGTTTCGCCGATACGACCGGCCATCAGTGGTTTTCCGGGACGCATTCGGATCTTGTAGAACGACCGCTCCATCCCCAAACCCTGCGAGACATCTGCGACAAGGTCATAGTCACCAACCGAAGCGCCACCGATTGTGACGACAAGATCGGCCCCGTGCGCCAAGCCAAATGCAGTTTCAAGCGAGGGAACGGTATCGCGCGCAATGGGCAGAACGCGTACCGATGCACCCAGACCTTCAAGCAGCGCCTGCAAACCGAATGTGTTGGAGGCAATGATCTGATCTGGGCCCGGCTCTTCTCCGGGCATCACCAACTCGTCGCCGGTGGAGATAAGTGCAATCACCGGTTTGCGCGCAACCGTAACGCGGGGAGTGTTCATTGCGGCCATAAGAGCCACATCTTCGGCCCGGATCAAACGTGGTGCTGAAATGGATGTGCCGATTTCAAAATCTACGCCAGCTGGCCGGATATTGGTTTTGGGGCCGGGTTCGTCGGTGATCGTGATCAGGTCACCACGTCGATCTGTGTCTTCCTGAATGATCACAAAATCCGCGCCCTCGGGCACTGGCGCACCGGTGAAAATGCGCACCGCCTGACCGGGACCGACCTGGCCATCAAAGCGATGGCCAGCCGCGGATTCTCCGACCACCTTGAACATGGCGTGCAGCTCAACTTCGGCGGCCTTTACGGCATATCCATCCATCGACGATGCCGCGAAGGGCGGTTGGTTCCGCCCCGCCACAACATCCCGCGCCAATACACGCCCGGCGGACTGTGCCAGAGGAACCTCTTCCGAAGGTAAAACCCCCACCAGATCGAACAGCAGGGCGCGCGCCTCTTCGACTGTGATCATTTCGCCTCGTAACGCCCTGATTTACCGCCATCTTTCAAGAGAACGCGGATTCCGCCAATCTCCATCGCCTTATCGACGGCCTTTGTCATGTCATACACTGTCAAAGCCGCGGTTGAGACTGCGGTTAGGGCTTCCATCTCAACACCGGTCTGTCCCGAGGTCTTGACCGTGGCCTCGATCTGAACACCCGGCAAATCAGGATCAAGGGTCAGTTCAACCGCCACTTTGGTGATTGGAAGAGGGTGACACAACGGGATCAAGTCGGGCGTCTTCTTTGCGCCCATGATGCCCGCCAGACGGGCGATGCCCAGAACGTCGCCCTTTTTCGCGCGGCCTTCAGAAATGATTTCAAAGGTTTCCGGCGCCATCCTAATGTGCCCGGCAGCAACGGCGACACGGTCTGTCACGTCTTTGTCCGACACATCGACCATATGCGCCTGACCTTGAGCGTCAAAATGGGTCAGCGGCATCACATCACTCCGGGGATCAGAGGGTTGGACAGGATATGACGCGTGGCGGCTTCAACATCATCCTGCCGCATCAGGCTTTCACCAATCAGGAAGCACCGTGCACCATAGCGCGCAATGTCCTTCAGATCATCCGGTGTTCCCAGGCCGCTTTCGCAAACAATTGTGCGGTTCGCTGGTACCAGCTTGGACAGGCGTCGCGTGGTGTCCAATGTTGTCTCGAAGGTCTTGAGATTGCGGTTGTTGATGCCGATCAACGGGCTTTTCAACTGGGTGGCTCTTTCCAGTTCCGCTTCGTCATGCACTTCGATCAGAACATCCATACCCCAATCAAAGGCAGTTTGTTCCAGTTCAGCCGCCTGATCATCACTGACCGAAGCCATGATGATCAAAATGCAATCGGCGCCCAAGGCGCGGGCTTCGATCACCTGATAGGGGTCATACATGAAATCCTTGCGCAAAGCGGGCAGCGAAGTCGCCTCGCGTGCCTGCGTCAGATATTCCTTTGCGCCCTGAAAGCTTGGGGTGTCGGTCAGCACGGACAAACACGCAGCACCACCATCCTCATAGGCTTTGGCCAGTACAGGCGGGTCGAAATCCGGACGGATCAGACCCTTGGACGGGCTGGCTTTCTTGACCTCGGCAATCAGGCCATAGCCTTGCCGCGACGCGGATTGCAAAGCTGTGGCAAAGCCACGGGTTTCCGATGCGGCCCGTGCTTCGCTCTCCAGTGTTTCCAGGGATTTCTGTGCTTTGTCGGCTGCGACCTCTTCCAGTTTGTAGGCTTTGATCTTGTCCAGAACGGTTTCGGTCATGCGGCTTCCTGTGTCTTGCGTGCCAGAGCGGCGATTTTTTCTTTGGCTTTGCCGCTGTCGATGCTTTGGGCGGCCATGGCGACACCGTCGCGCAGATCGCTTGCCGCTTCGGCGACGACCAAAGCGGCAGCCGAATTCAACAGTACTGCATCGCGATAAGCGGATGGGGCACCGTCCAACAGAGCGCGGAATGCGACGGCGTTCTCTTCTGGTGTGCCGCCGATAATGTCTTCGAACGGATGTACCGGCAGACCTGCGTCTTCGGGGTGCAGTTCGACCTCTTTGATCGTGTCATCTTCCAGCGCAGCGACCCAGCTGATTCCCGTGATAGTGAGTTCATCCGTCCCGTCCGATCCATGCACCAGCCACGCGCGGTCTGAGCCCAGCAGACCAAGCGTTTCGGCCATTGGTCGGATCAGGTCGCGACTGAACGCGCCGGTCAATTGCCGCTTGACGCCTGCGGGGTTGGTCAGGGGGCCAAGGATGTTAAAGATTGTACGCGTGCCCAGTTCCTGGCGTGATGGCATTACGTGGGCAATGGCCGGGTGATGCATCGGTGCCATCATGAACCCAATTCCAACTTCTTTTAGAGCATCTTCAACAACTTGGGGGCCAACCATGACGTTGATGCCCATCTGACCCAGGGCATCGGCTGCTCCTGATTTCGAACTGAGGTTCCGATTGCCATGCTTGGCAACGGTGACACCGGCACCGGCAACCACAAAAGCCGTCGCGGTCGAGATGTTCAGTGTGCCTTTGCCGTCGCCGCCTGTGCCCACGATGTCCATCGCTCCGTCCGGAGCTTTGACGGCGTTGCACTTTGCCCGCATCACAGCGGCGGCAGCGGCGTATTCATCGACGGTTTCACCACGTGTGCGCATGGCCATCAAAAGCCCACCGATCTGGCTGGGCGTGGCTTCGCCATCAAACAGGATGGCAAAGGCTTTTTCAGCTTCGTCACGAGTCAATGGACGATCGGCCGAAGCTCCGATCAGCGGTTTCAGCGCGTCGCTCATGCGGGGACTTTCAGTTCTTGTAGGAAGTTCTTGAGCAGGGCGTGGCCATGCTCGGAGGCGATGGATTCCGGGTGGAATTGAACGCCATGTATGGGCAGTTCCTTGTGCTGCAGCCCCATGATGGTGCCGTCTTCCAATTCAGCCGTGATCTCAAGACAGTCGGGCAGGGATTCACGCTCAACAATCAGCGAATGATAGCGGGTCGCTTCAAAGGGTGAGGGCAGACCAGCAAAAACACCTTTTCCGGTGTGTTGCATCGTGCCCATCTTGCCATGAACAATCTCGTGACAGCGCACTACTTTGCCGCCAAAACCCTGACCGATGGTCTGATGCCCCAAACAAACCCCCAGCAATGGTGTTTTGGTTTCTGCGGCGGCTTCAGTCAGCGCCAAGCAAATCCCGGCCTGATCCGGGTCGCAGGGGCCGGGGCTTAGCAGGATACCGGCGGGGTTCATAGCCATCGCTTCCTGTACATCAAGCGCATCATTTCGGCGAATAACCATTTCGGCACCAAGTTCGCCTAAATAATGTACCAAATTGTAAGTAAACGAGTCGTAGTTGTCGATCAGCAGCAGCATATGGGCACTTATCTTCACTTGGGCATTTCAGGCTGGCGATGCAGCCCCGGGCCACGGTATAATGTCCGCACATACATGCTCAGGCTTGGGCGGCAGCGTCAAGAGGACATACCGTTTCTGACGCGTTCAATTGGCCGAGCGCCACACCAGATGGCGCAGAGCTGGACGAGGCAGAGAAAAGAGGCGAAAGGCAGAAAAAATGGGCGGATTTTTCGGAGGAATGGTCGCCGGGGCGATCGTTGTTTTGATCCTGGGCGTGATCGTGTCGCTCAAGACGCCGATGGTCAATACGCCGGTTGTTGTAACCGAAGCACCGGCTCCGGTAATTTCCGAAGCACCTGAAGCACCGACTGAGGTGGCCGAAGCGGTTTCCGATGCCGATGTGGTGGAATTGGCTCCGCGTGGGCTGGAAGCCGCCGATGACTCAACCGAGGATCTGGCTGACTTGTCCGGGCTTGAATCGTCTTCGGACACGCAACCAGAAGTGGGCGCAGCGGCTGAGGCCGTGGACCAACCAGAGGCCGCGGTTGCGACTGAAGTGTCAGTTGTGACCGAAGCGCCTGCAGCGCCGCCAGAACCCAGCCTTGCACCTGCGGCTCCGCAGGACGAGGCAGAGCCAGCCGTAATCGACGATACACCGACCCCTCCCGTGGAAGAGCCCCAAACAACCGAAGTCGCGCTAGTCGAGCCGGAACAAGACCCGTTGCCTCAAACGACGGTGGACACTGAAGAGGTAAATCCGTTTGAAAGCAGTCCGATTGCGGTGGAAGGAGATGAAGAAATTCTTCCGCGCAAGTTACCGCGTATCGCAGCATTGCCTCAGATCGGTGGCGAACAGGAAGTACCTGTCAGCTCAACGATTGGAAAACGCGTTGTTCCTTTGACCGAACGGGATGATGAGCCAATGGTCGAGCAAGCCTCGGCAGAAGAAGCGGCACCAGCGGGCAAGCCGATCGAACGCTATGCGGCGAAGTTCGAAAACCCCGAGGCCAAGCCCTTGATGTCCATCATTCTGATCGATGATGAGGGCGCGTTTGGTGTCGAAGCGCTGCAAGACTTTCCCTATCCAATCAGCTTTGCCGTTAACCCGTCCGATCCTGATGCGGCGGAAAAAATGGCGCGGCACCGCGCGGCCGGGTTCGAAGTCATGGCGCTTGCTGATTTGCCTGAGGCCGCAACCGCTCAGGACGCCGAGGTGTCCCTGTCGGTCTGGCTGGATACTCTGCCCGAAACCGTTGGTATTCTGGAAGGGGTAGACAGCGGCATTCACGGCAATCGCAAGTTGGCCGATCAAGTTGCAGAAATTGCTGCCGGAACTGGCAGGGGATTGATCACGCAGGACAATGGATTGAACACCGTTCAGAAACTCGCGGCCCGAAATGGAACCCCTTCAGGTGTTGTGTTCCGTGACATCGATGGTGCGCGTCAGGATCCGAAGGTCATGCGTCGTTTTCTGGACCAGGCCGCGTTCCGCGCCGGGCAGGAAGGTGCTGTGGTCATGTTGGGGCGGGTCCGCCCTGAAACGATTTCAGCATTGTTGCTTTGGGGGTTGGAAGACCGTGGCAGTCGCGTCGCCATGGCGCCGATTTCTGCGGTCATGATGAAACAGGTACAGTGACTGGCATAAAACAGAAAAAGAGGGCGGCGATCTTTTGATCTGCCGCCCTTTTTCGTTTAGCTGTTTCTGTTTCCGGTGAAACGCGCGGCATCCGCCGCAGCGCGTCGTATCGCGTTGGACTTATGGACGGTTTCCATGAATTCGGCTTCCGGATCGCTGTCATAAACAACGCCGCCGCCCGCCTGAATATAGAGCGTTTGATCTTTCACGATGGCGGTGCGCAGCGCGATACACATGTCCATGTCGCCGCCCGCGCTGAAATACCCCACGCCACCGCCATAGACGCCGCGTTTTTCGGGCTCCAGCTCGTCGATGATTTCCATCGCGCGCACTTTGGGCGCGCCAGACACTGTGCCCGCTGGCATCCCGGCAAAGAACGCGTCCAGCGCGTCTTTGTCTTCGGCAAGTTCACCTACTACGTTTGACACAATATGCATTACGTGGCTGTAACGTTCTATGATGAACTCTTCAGTCGGCCGCACCGTGCCAATCTTGGCCACGCGTCCGGTATCGTTGCGGCCCAGATCCAGCAGCATCAGGTGCTCGGCCAGCTCTTTCTTGTCGGCCAGCAGATCCAGTTCGTTTGCCTTGTCTTCTTCCGGCGTCGCGCCACGGGGACGGGTTCCGGCGATGGGACGAATGGTGACTTCACTGCCGAACACGCGCACCAGAATCTCGGGGCTTGCACCCACAACCTGAAAGCCGCCGAAGTTGAAATAGAACATGAAAGGCGACGGGTTGGTGCGCCGCAGCGACCGATAGAGCGCAAAGGGTGGCAGCGGAAATTCCTGCGTCCAGCGCTGCGCCGGGACAACCTGGAAAATATCACCCGCGCGGATGTATTCCTTGGCCTTTTTAACGGCTTCCATATAGCCGGACTTGGTAAAGTTCGACACGGGCGGTGAAACTTCGCGCGCGTCCCCAAGATCGCGGGTTTCCGCAGGCATGGCACGTTCCAGATCGCGAACCGCATCCATAACGCGCTCTGCAGCTTGTGCATACGCAGCCTTGGCAGATTGACCGTCGCTGGCCCAAGCTGGTGAAACCACGGTCACTTCGCCTTTAACACCATCCAACACGGCGATGACGGAAGGACGCAACATGATCGCATCGGGCAGGCCTAAAGGGTCAGGATTTACGTCCGGTAGGTATTCCACCAGCCGGACCATGTCATAGCCCAAATACCCAAACAGCCCGGCCGCAGCCTGAGGCAGGTCATCCGGCAGGTCGATGCGGCTTTCGGCCAGCAAAGCGCGCAAGTTGTCCATCGGGTTGCCGTCTTGGGCCGAGAACGCCTCGGAATCGAACCGGGCAGAGCGGTTCAACTCGGACGCTTCACCGCGACACCGCCAGATCAGGTCGGGTTTCATACCGATGATCGAGTAACGGCCACGAACTTCGCCGCCGGTTACGGATTCCAGCATGAACGCATCTTTCTGTGCGCCCGTCAGCTTGAGCATCAGTGACACGGGCGTGTCAAGATCAGCGGCAAGCCGTGTGTAGACCACCTGATTTTCGCCCGCTTCATAAGCGCGCGCGAAGGTGTCGAATTCGGGTGTCAGTGCCATTTCGGTCTCGTTTAAAAGCTCGATTGCACGGCATTCAGCGCCTGTTGGTCGACGACCGGACGCGCGCGTGTCTGTGCATCGCGCACATAAGCGTTGAAAATATTCTGTGACAGGGCCTGATTCATCTGAGCGGAAAGGGCTTCACGCAGTTGGCGAAGCTCGTCTGTATCTGCCGGAGGCAGAACTTCATCCAGGCGCACCAGAAACGCTGCACCGTTGCCACCAATGACACGCAATTCGCCAGGTTCCATCTGAAACACTTCGTTCATGAAATCCGCAGGAACGTCATCCAGAAACGCCGTGCGGGTTAGGGCATTTTCAACACGGAAGGGCAGGCCGGTGGCGGTAAAGTCACCATCTGTTGCAAGCTGTATCAGAACCGCATTGGCCCGTTCTTCCAGCGCCTTGTTTGTTTCGGCTTGAAGCCACGCGGCGGCCACGCGATCACGCGCGCTGTCCAGCGGCTCGGGGCGGCGCGGCAGCACCTCATTCAGCCGCAGGGCAAAGATCGACCCATCTTCGAGGAATGCGATTTCTGGGAAATCGCCTTCCTGCACAGCTTCGGCTGCGACGCGGAACCCGTCATAGGCGGCGATTTCATCCGAACTTTCGCGGGTCCAGTCGATCTGACCCAGCTCCATTTCGGTCTCATCCGCCAGTTCTTCCAGTGTAGCGCCGCCAGCAAGCATGTCGTTGATATCTTCGGACTGCGTCTCGATCAGGCGGCGCGCACGCTCGGCCGCCAGCTCTTCCCGCAAGGCCGGTTCAGCTTCTTCGAAGGGTACATTGTTGGCTGCCAGAGATCCGTTGATCCGGAACAGGGCCGGACCAAATACCGACGGCAACGGGCCAACAACAGCATCCAGATCGGCCGCAAATACAGCATCCGCAGCTTCGCCCAGATCCTCACGCGTCACGTCGCCCAGATCGATGTCGTTCAATTCGAGATCGCGGTCGCGGACCAGCTGTTCAAAAGTAGTGCCACCCACCTCAAGCTGGGCCTTAGCTTCGCTTGCAGCTTCCTCGTCCGGGAAATTCAAGCGCTCAACCAAGCGGCGTGCGGGCTGGTTGAACTCAGCAGACCGGCTATCATAGAGCGCGCGCAGGGCGTCCTGATCCACCTCGACACTGTCGATCAGCATCGCAGGGGACAGGATCGCATAGGTCAGTTGCTTGGTGCGGGGCAGTGTGAACAGAGCACCGTTTTCATCATAATAAGCCTGAATCTGCGCCTCGGTCGGATCGGCAATCGAGGATTCCAATGCTTCGGTCCCGACGGTGGCCACCGTAAAGCTGCGCCGGGCGCCGATGTAATCCGTCATCGTATCCGTCAGAGTGGCTGGCATTTCGACGCCGCCCATGATCGCGCCCTGAACGATCGTACGCGCCGATTCCTTGCGCAAATCAGTTTCGAACTCGGAATCGGTCATGCCGATCTGTTCCAGCTGAAAACGGTAGGCTTCACGGTCAAAGCTGCCGTCCACACCCTGGAATGCCGGGATCGCGACGATGTCTTGCTGTAGGTTCTCGTCCCCGATGGAAATACCCAGTTGGCCGACCTCGTTGTCCAATGCCGCCAATGCCGTCAGACGGGCCAGGGCATTCTGATCAAGCCCCAACTCGCGGGCCTGCGACATCTGCAATGGCTGGCCGGTTTGTGCCTCAACCGCGCGGATTTCGCGCTGCAACTCGCGCACATACTCATCGACCGAGATGCTTTCGTCACCCACATGTGCGACGGTTCGGACCGTACCGCTGAGATTGGTGGCGCCAAATCCCGCAAGGCCCAGCATCAGCAGGCCCATCAGAATCCAGACAAAGGTTTTAGAAAGACTTTTAGCGCCTGCGGCCATGGTGCCCTCTTGTTATTGCGGCAGCGTTCTGCCCTGTCGGTTGCGGCCCTGAATACGACGCACACAGCCGAGGGGCAAGCTTAGAAGGACAGGCCCTGCAACCGGTCGAACAATTGACCCAATCCCGCACGGTCCAGATTGGCGAATGCTACACGGACTTGCCGTTTTCCGGCGGGGTCATGAGCGGGCATGAACATGGTGCCGGGCAACAGCAGCACGCCTGCCTCAGTCACCAAACGGCGTGCCAATTCGTCTGACGGCATATCGAAAGGGTGTTCGAGGTAAGCAAAATACGCCCCAAGCCCCAAAAGACGCCATCCTTGCGCCTCAAGGGCGGGCATTCCATCTTTAATTGCAGCTCTGCGGTCGAGAATTTCGTCTCGTTCACCCGCAAGCCATTGTGATAGGTTCTGCATCCCCCAAAGGGCTGCAAACTGGCCGATTTGGCCAGGGCAAATGGCAACAGTGTCGAGGAATTTCTCGACCTCGGCCAGAAGAGAACGGCTTGTGGCTATCGCACCAACTCGGTGGCCTGTCAGGCGATAGGCCTTAGAGAAGGAATAGAGATGAACAAGCGTCTCATCCCAAGCCGGTTTTTGGAACAGATCGTGGGGCGGACCGCTGCGGCTGTCGAAATCGCGATAGGTTTCGTCCACGATCAGGCGAAGACCGCAGTCGCGTGCAAGGTCAAAAAACGCGCGGACCAGATCGGAAGGGTATTCCACGCCGCCGGGGTTGTTCGGCGTGACCAGGGCGATGGCGCGTGTTTTTTCGGTAATCAGAGCGCGCGCCTTCTCTGGATCGGGTAGCAGGTCATCTCCGGTTGTGAGGTCCACAGCCTTCACCCCAGCCATGTCCAACCACATTTTATGGTTGAAATACCATGGCGTTGGCAGAATCACTTCATCATCCTCATCGGTGATTGCCGAGATCACGGCCGAGAATGCCTGATTACAGCCCGAGGTGATGGCGGTCTGAGACGCGTCAACGCGCCCGGCGTAGTGCGCGCTGATCTGGGCCGCCAATTCTGTGCGAAGATCGTCGTTCCCCAAGACCGGCCCATATAAATGTGCGCTGTCTTCCTGCACGGCAAAATCTGCCATTGCCTGTCGCAGAGCAAGCGGAGGCGGGTCAACCGGCGCGGCCTGGCTGACATTGATCAGTGGGCGGTTTGCAGGAAAGTTGACACCTTCAACCCATCGGCGCGCCTCCATCACCGGAGGAGGGAAAGTGGCGCTTGTGCGAGTCTGGGTCATGGTGTGCCAGTCTTTATGCGAGGCTCCGCCTCACGCTTTTAAGTATTTGAGAGCAGAAAAGAGGTTAGTCTGTCCCACGATAGGGTTCGACATATTGCAACGCCATGTCCCAGGGGAAGAAGATCCACGTGTCCTGACTGACCTCGGTGATGAACGTATCTACCATCGGGCGGCCCTTGGGTTTCGCATAAACCGTCGCGAAATGCGCGTTGGGGTACATTCTGCGGACCAACTCCAGTGTTTTACCACTGTCTACCAGGTCGTCGATGATCAGAACGCCAGTTCCATCACCCATCAGATCCGCGTCGGGTGCCTTCAAAACTTCGGCCTCGCCTTGTTCTTGATGGTGATAAGACCGCACGCTGATCGTATCGACGGTGCGGATGTCCAATTCGCGGCTGACAATCATTGCAGGCGCCATGCCGCCACGTGTGATGGCAACAACAGCGCGCCAGGCGCCTTCGTTTGGGCCCTGTCCATCAAGCCGCCAAGCCAATGCGCGCGAATCGCGATGGATTTGATCCCAGCTGATGTGAAAGCCTTTTTCGTGGGGCAGGCGGTCTTTGGCACTCATGATATCAGCCCTTTTCCACGTCGGGTGCATCGACGGTCTTCATGCCGACAATGTGATAGCCCGAATCCACGTGCAGGTTTTCTCCGGTCACGCCGCTGGACAGATCCGACAGCAGGTAGAGGGCTGACTTGCCCACATCGTCGATGGTCACGTTGCGGCGCAGGGGCGAGTTATATTCGTTCCACTTCATGATATAGCGGAAATCGCCGATGCCGCTGGCCGCCAGCGTCTTGATCGGACCGGCAGAGATCGAGTTGACTCGGATGCCGTCTTTGCCCAGATCCTCGGCCAGATACTTTACCGACGCTTCAAGTGCGGCTTTGGCGACGCCCATTACATTGTAATGCGGCATGACTTGCTCGGCACCATAGTAGGTCAGGGTGACGGCGCTGCCGCCTTCGCCCATCATCTTTTCGGCGCGTTGCATCACGGCTGTGAACGAATAAACCGACACATCCATGGTCAGTTTGAAGTTCGCCCGGCTGGTATCGACATAACGTCCGCGCAACTCATTTTTGTCAGAGAAGCCGATGGCATGAACCACAAAGTCCAGTTTGCCCCATTTTTCTTCCAGCGCGGTGAATAGCGCATCGATCGACGCCTCGTCGCTGACATCACAGGGCAGAACGATTTCACTGCCCAATTGGGCGGCCAGCGGGTCGACGCGCTTTTTCAAAGCATCGCCCTGATAGGAAAAAGCAAGCTCGGCCCCGGCATCGGACAAGGCGCGGGCGATTCCCCATGCGATTGATTTGTCATTGGCCAGTCCCATGATGAGGCCGCGTTTGCCGGCCATCAACTGATTTGACATGTGTGGTTCTCCGCCTGTCTTCGCGATGTGTTGAGTTGGTTTATGCCATTGGTAGCGTTGCTTCAAGGCCGTGCGCTCTTGCTCGCAGCGGGTTCTCGCCTTAGGTTCGTCTTTAATACTTTCCAGGGGATGGAAATGACCGAGCGCGATGGCATATTTGCTGGCTCCGATCCGTTTGAAATAGCGGGCCGGTGGCTTGCCGAGGCTGAAAAGACAGAATTGAACGATCCCAATGCGATCGCGCTGGCCACCGTCGACTCGGATGGTTTGCCGAACGCGCGTATGGTTCTGCTCAAGGAAATCGAAGCGGATTCGTTTGTATTTTATACGAACTACGAAAGCGCAAAGGCCACCGAACTGGATGCCGCCGGGAAGGCCGCATTTGTCATGCATTGGAAATCTTTGCGGCGACAATTGCGTGTTCGTGGTACAATCACCCGCGAAGATGGGCCTCAGGCGGATGAATATTACGCATCGAGGTCGCTGAAGAGCCGTTTGGGGGCCTGGGCGTCGAAGCAATCTCAACCCCTATCAAGCCGTACAGCCTTGATGGCTGAGGTGGCCAAGGTGACTGCTAAGCTGGGTCCGAATCCGCCCCGTCCACCGTTTTGGGGCGGGTACCGATTGACGCCTACTGAAATTGAATTCTGGGCCGACGGGGCATTTCGCCTTCATGACCGGTTCAGATGGAAGCGTAATGAGCCGGGATCGGTATGGCATGTGGAAAGGTTGAATCCATGACGTTCACGTGTCGTGAAATGCAACAGACCGAAAATAAACAGTTTTTTCAGCTTGAAATTGCCTGCCATTCCCATAAACAACAAACCCTTAACGAACGGCTAAAATTCGCGATGGGAAAACCGTGCCAGAAGACCTGAACAATATGTATCGCGTCCGTGGACACGTTAAATGGTTCGATCCCGCCAAGGGGTACGGATTTGTCGTGTCCGACGAAGGTGGTCCGGACATCCTGTTGCACGTGAATGTGTTGCGCAATTTCGGCCAGAGTTCTGTCGCCGATGGCGCGGGGATTGAAATCATGACTCATCGCACGGACCGTGGTGTTCAGGCGGTCGAGGTCGTTGCGATTGATCCTCCCGAACGAACCGACTCGATGATGCTGGCCGATTTTGCCGAACTGGACCCGGTGGTTATTGCCGAGGCCCCGTTGGAAGCGGCACGGGTTAAGTGGTTCGACAAAGGCAAGGGTTTCGGTTTTGCGAACGTCTTTGGTCGGGGCGAAGATGTCTTCCTTCATATAGAAGTTCTGCGCCGGTCAGGCCTCGCTGACCTTCAACCGGGCGAAGCGCTGGCCATGCGTGTAATCGATGGCAAAAGAGGCCGGATGGCAGCTCAGGTGCTGGCTTGGGAAGCCGCGCTGGACGGCTGATTTCTCATGAGACGGTTTCTGACGCTTCTGACCCTGTTCTTTACGCTTTGGGCAGGTGGGGCGTTTGCCGCGTGTCGCGCTGATCAGGTTTCTTTGCGGAATGACGCGGCGACGGTACGATTTGACATCGAACTGGCGGTGACACCGCAAGAGCGTTCGCGAGGGTTAATGTTTCGCGAGTCACTTCCGAATCGATCCGGGATGCTGTTTGTTTTTGACCCGCCGCAACCCGTAGCTTTCTGGATGAAGAACACACTGATTCCGCTGGATATGATCTTCGTGGATCGAACTGGCACAGTTACTCGGGTGCATGAGGGGGCGATTCCCGGTGATCTGACCCCAATCGAAGGCGGAGATTCCGTATTTGCAGTGCTGGAAATCAACGCCGGACTGTCCGCTCGCTATTCAATTACGCCGGGCACGCAGATGCAGCATGAAATTTTTTCGCAAGGTCCTGCAATTTGGCCCTGTTAGGGCTTTTCAAATCAGATTGGCATCGTTAGGAAGGCGCACGGTCCGGGGCGTGGCGCAGTCTGGTAGCGCACCTGTTTTGGGTACAGGGGGTCGTAGGTTCGAATCCTGCCGCCCCGACCACTTCCTCAATATCATGAGGGCAATCCGCCCATGGCTTGAAACAGCCTGCTGATCGATTGATCCAGTGTGGGGCTTTCCAAAGGCACTTCGATCACGGATCCGTCTTTCTGCGGAACTTCAAAGAACACGTTTGCATCCACGCGGTATCCCGCTGTGTTCTTGGTCGAGGTTAAGCGCGTGACGCTTTGCGGCAGGTCCTGTGGATTGCCGTCATAGTTCAGAATCAAAAAGGCGGATGCTTTTGCAGGCAGGATTTCGTAACACTCGAACTTCTGGTTTCCTGTTTTCTCAAAAGATTCCCCCGGCCCGGTACAACTGGTTTCGAAGCTTTCGAACAGTCTTTGGGGATAGGCGTCAAACTGTGCGCTGCGTGATGCAATGGGCACATCTTGTGGTGCGCAGGCCACGATACAGATCAGGATCAGGCTATAGGCTAACAGCTTCATCAGGTTGGACCTTTTTAAAATCGAACGAACTGGCGACTCGTGAACGCGATTGGTTGCGAGGAAATGCAATTGATTCCCAGCCAGCTTAATCGGCACCGTCTTGGTTGATCAAACACGGATAACTATGCTGGTAAAAACGGGAATTCGTTTTGAGACTTAAAGGTTTCGGCGGAATTTTGCCGTGGATGATCCTGTGGAGGAATCGCGCGCAATTGGGTGGCGGACTTGAAACGTTCTCAGGTCAACAAAAAAGATTTCAAAAAAGACGGAAAAAGGGCGTTGACCTTCTATGGGTTCATACGTCAAATTGTATGAGCCGAAGAGATTGCCACAATATCTGGTGTTCAAGCTGGAAGAGGCAGCAGGCGAGGGTCGGAAAGCACATCTAATTTAAGTGCGCCGTTTTTGCGGTTTTTCCGCTGTCTTTGACAGCGAAGGATACCCTTGTCCGTAAGACTCTGGGCGTTGTGGGCGGCACCCTGCAACACAAGATTTGGTGTCGGGAACTGAACATTGGGCGGAATTTAACCAGGGCTGCGGACATGAAGATTGAAAGAAAATTCACCAAACCAGATCAGGATGCCTACTCGGACCTGGATTTTGTGTCTGCAACGTCTGAAATCCGCAATCCGGATGGAACGATTGTTTTCCGTCTGGACAACATCGAAGTGCCCGCAAGCTGGTCGCAGGTGGCAAGCGATGTGATCGCTCAGAAATACTTCCGCAAGGCAGGTGTTCCCAGCAAGCTGAAGAAGGTCAAAGAAAAGGACGTTCCAGAATTCCTGTGGCGTTCGGTGCCTGCCGAAGGTGCGGAGTTTGACGGAGAAATTTCGTCCAAGCAGGTGTTCGACCGTCTGGCAGGTGCATGGGCCTATTGGGGTTGGAAAGGCGGCTATTTCTCGGATGAAGAAGACGCGCGCGCCTATTTTGACGAGATGCGTTACATGCTGGCAACCCAGCGCGCCGCACCGAACTCGCCGCAGTGGTTCAACACTGGTCTGCATTGGGCCTATGGGATCGACGGCCCGGCGCAGGGGCACCACTATGTCGACTACAAGACCGGCAAGCTGACCAAGTCGAAGTCCGCTTACGAACATCCGCAGCCGCACGCGTGCTTCATCCAGTCCGTTGATGATGATCTGGTGAACGAAGGCGGCATCATGGACCTGTGGGTGCGCGAGGCGCGCCTGTTCAAATACGGCTCGGGCACCGGAACCAACTTCAGCCATTTGCGTGCCGAAGGCGAGGCGCTGTCAGGTGGCGGCAAGTCTTCGGGCCTGATGGGCTTTCTCAAGATCGGCGACCGTGCCGCTGGCGCGATCAAATCAGGCGGCACAACCCGTCGAGCAGCAAAGATGGTGATCGTTGATGCGGATCACCCGGACATCGAGCAGTTCATCGAATGGAAGGTGATCGAAGAGCAGAAAGTGGCTTCGATTGTTGCCGGATCGAAGATGCACGAGAAGATGCTGAACGGTATTTTCGAGGCTATTCGTTCGTGGGACGGATCTGCTGACGACGCGTATGATCCAAACGCAAACGACGCCTTGAAGAAGGCGGTGCGCGAAGCGAAAAAGGTCGCAATTCCAGAAACTTACATCAAGCGTGTTCTGGATTACGCCAAGCAGGGCCATAACAGTATCGAATTCCCGACCTACGATACGGATTGGGATTCCGAAGCTTATAGCTCAGTCTCGGGTCAGAACTCGAACAACTCGATCCGCGTCACCAATGCGTTCCTGACCGCCGTCGAAAAGGACGCCGATTGGGAGCTAATCAACCGCACCGATGGCAAGGTCGCCCGCACAGTCAAAGCACGTGACCTGTGGGAGAAGGTTGGCCACGCCGCATGGGCCTGTGCCGATCCGGGCATCCAGTTTCACGACACCGTCAACGAATGGCACACATGCCCCGAGGACGGCGAGATTCGCGGCTCGAACCCGTGCTCGGAATATATGTTCCTAGATGACACGGCTTGTAACCTGGCGTCGATGAACCTGCTGACCTTTCTGAAGGATGGTGAGTTCCAGGCAGCGGATTACATGCATGCCTCGCGTCTGTGGACCCTGACGCTGGAAATCTCGGTGACGATGGCGCAGTTCCCGTCCAAGGAAATTGCAAAGCTGTCTTACGACTTCCGCACACTGGGTCTGGGTTACGCCAACATCGGCGGTTTGCTGATGAACATGGGCTACAGCTACGACTCGGATGAAGGCCGTGCGATCTGTGGTGCGCTGACCGCGATTATGACTGGTGTGGCTTATGCAACCTCAGCCGAGATTGCTGGTGAGCTGGGACCGTTCAAGGGGTACGAGCGCAATGCCGACCACATGCTGCGCGTCATCCGCAACCACCGCCGCGCGTCGCAGGGGGTTACCGAGGGTTATGAAAAGCTGGCCGTGAAGCCAGTGCCTTTGGATCACGGTAACTGCCCGGACAAGCGTTTGGTCGATCTGGCCATGTCGGCCTGGGATGAAGCGCTGAGCCTGGGTGAGAAGAACGGCTATCGCAACGCACAGGCCACTGTGATTGCGCCCACCGGCACCATCGGTCTGGTGATGGATTGCGACACAACCGGGATCGAGCCGGACTTTGCTCTGGTCAAGTTCAAGAAGCTCGCGGGCGGCGGCTACTTCAAGATCATCAACCGCTCGGTGCCGTCGGCGCTGGAAAAGCTGGGGTATTCGTCATCCCAGATCGAAGAGATCGTGGGCTACGCAGTCGGCCATGGCACCATCGGCAACGCGCCGGGGATCAACCACACCTCGCTGACCGGTCATGGCTTTGGCCCAAATGAACTGGCCAAGGTGGACGCCGCGCTGGAAAGCGCCTTCGACATCCGCTTTGTCTTTAACCAGTGGACGCTGGGCGAGGATTTCTGCACCGGCGTTCTGGGCATTCCAGCGACCAAGCTGAATGACCCGACCTTCGACCTATTGCGCCATCTGGGCTTCACCAAAGCGGATATCGACGCAGCCAACGACCACGTTTGCGGAACCATGACACTGGAAGGCGCGCCGCACCTGAAGGAAGAGCACTACGCGATCTTCGACTGCGCCAACCCGTGCGGCAAGAAAGGCAAGCGTTTCCTTGGGGTTGATAGCCACATCACCATGATGGCGGCGGCGCAAAGCTTCATCTCGGGCGCGATCTCGAAGACGATCAACATGCCGAATGACGCAACCATTGAGGACTGCCAGAAGGCCTATGAGCTCAGCTGGTCGCTGGGTGTGAAGGCCAACGCGCTTTATCGTGACGGCTCGAAACTGTCGCAGCCTCTGGCGGCCGCGCTGGTCGAGGATGACGACGAGGCGGCTGAGGTGCTGGAAAGCGGCTCGACGCAGGAAAAAGCCGTTGTTCTGGCCGAGAAAGTGATCGAGAAGGTTGTGGTCAAAGAAATGATCCGCAGCCATCGCGAAAAACTTCCTCATCGCCGCAAGGGCTATACCCAAAAGGCAATCGTGGGCGGTCACAAGGTCTATTTGCGCACCGGTGAGTTCGAAGACGGCAAGCTGGGTGAGATCTTCATCGACATGCACAAGGAAGGCGCTGGCTTCCGGGCGATGATGAACAACTTCGCCATCGCCGTGTCGGTCGGCCTTCAATACGGTGTGCCGCTAGAAGAGTTCGTCGACGCCTTCACATTCACCAAGTTCGAACCGGCAGGGATGGTGCAGGGCAACGACTCGATCAAGAACGCAACATCGATCCTAGATTACATCTTCCGCGAATTGGCCGTGTCCTATCTGGACCGTACCGATCTGGCCCATGTAAAACCCGAAGGTGCGACCTTTGACGATCTGGGTCGGGGCGAAGAGGAAGGTGTATCGAACATCTCGGAAATCAGTGAAAGCGCTGCGTCCAAGTCGTTGGAAGTGCTGAAACAAATCAGCTCGACCGGTTATCTGCGCAAACGTCTGCCTCAGGATTTGGCCGTGTTCAATGCGGGTCAGGTAGACTTAGGCGGTATGGCTGAAACGGCCGCTGCTTTCGAGGCACCCGTTGCGGAAAGTGCTGCGGCCACGGGAATGGACGCCCGCACCAAGGCCAAGATGCAGGGTTACGAAGGTGACCCCTGCGGTGAATGCGGAAACTACACGCTTGTCCGCAACGGCACCTGCATGAAGTGCAACACCTGCGGCGCGACAAGCGGGTGTAGCTAAGTTTTAACGCCCTGGCACCCCGGGGCGTAGGGGTCGGACGCTGCCCTAGGTAACCGACCCCGACGAATACGGAGAAAGGACGTAAGACTTACCTGATGACCTTTCTCCACTCGGCTGACATGCCCGTGTTGGCCGGGAACAGGGTGGGGCGGAATATTTGCTCCCTCCCACTCTTTCACGGGGCGGGTGCGCTCGTCCCATGCGCAGTCCAGGCCGCAGGCAAAAAAACACCGGGCGGTCAACGATATGAGCCTGGAAGGCGAAACTGACAGGGGGCTTCGGCCCCCTTTCTTTTTTCGCGCGGTCGCTGTTCTAAGCGGTGTTTCGCCAGATCGTGCGCGGCGCGTGTGGCAAGACCTGCCGATACAGGTCTGGCGGAATTTTGCTCGGCGGCACTTTGCGATGCCGACTCGGTCAAACACGCAAGGATTGGCGCGAATCCCTGCTGGTCGCGCTATGCGGGTGACGTGGTGCGAGGCTTTGTTGTTTCTGGGGCTTGTCCGGACAAAAACAAAACCAACCTATCAGGAGGCACCAAAAATGAAACCGCAGTATTTGATTGGAATTTCCATCGCTGCTCTAACCTTGCCGGGACTGGTCTCGGCCCAATCTACAGCCGATGCCAATGGCGATGGCGTTCTGACCATCGAGGAAGTTCAGGCTGTCGTACCGAATGTAGACGCCGATACCTTCTCGGCGATGGACGCCAATGGTGATGGCGCGTTGGACGCTGATGAGGTGGCCGTTGCGCAAGAGGCAGGGCTGCTTCCGCCCAGCGACGGATAAATCCCAAGGCGGCCCGATAGGTTTCGGGCCGCCTCTCGCTGCCTATTAGGCTGGCAGATGAATCACGAACTTTTCGCGCAGTTCCATGTCCAGCAGCGGATCGAACTTGGCCTCGGATGGCGCAGACAGAATTTCTTCCTTGCGCGCCGTTGCCTTGTCGATCAGGTCCGGTTTGCCAAGCTCGACCCATTCTTTTGGCGACGATCGATCTCCGAATGTGGGATAAACGTAGTCAGCTTGCATCCGGCTGAGCGTAGCTTCCGTTCCAAGATAGTGACCAGGGCCGCCCATGCAGACCTCGGCCATCTGGTCCAGAGCTAGGGTTTCATCGTTCACTTCGATGCCCCGTACGCAGCGCTGCGCCTGACCGATCAGGTCATCGCTGAGGATCAGGCTTTCAAAGCAGAAACCCAACAAAGAGGCGTGCATGCCCGCCGCTTCGTAGACCATGTTCAGACCGGACAGACCCGCCATCACGTTGGAACACATCTGCTCCCATCCGGCTTGCATGTCCGGCAGTTTGGAATCCGACGCTCCGGCTGCTGCTCCGCCGGGTAGGTTGTAGAACCGGTGCATCTGTGCGCATCCAGCCGTCAGCAACGCCTGTTCGCCCGACCCAATGGACATCGCACCTGTCCGAAGGTCCAAGCCAAAGGGCCAGGTCCCAAAAACGGCTGGTGCTCCGGGACTTACGGCGTTTACGTAAACCAGTCCGGCAAGGCATTCGGCGGTCGCTTGAGTGATGGCTCCGGCTATGGTCGACGGCGCTGTGGCACCGGCCATCCCGGCTGAAAGAAGCAGGACAGGCATTCCGGCCTTGATGCACTCCTCCATCACTTCGCAGCTTTCAGTGGCGAACTTCATGGGGGGAACCACAAAGCAGTTCGAATTCGATACAAATGGCCGCTCGCGGTACTTATCCTCACCACCCGCGATCATGTAGATCATCTCCATCGCGGGCGCGACGTGGCTGGGTTCCGTGAACGATGTCCCGATGTGTTTGAAAGTGCCGGAACAGCTAGCATAGATCGTGTTCAGGTCCATTTCCAGGTTGTCGGCGATGTCGCGGCAAACCATAGGGCGTTGAACAAAGTGAATGTTATCAAGTTGCTGGCAGATTCGCGCGGCATCGTGTAGGTCCTGCACAGTTGAATCGCGGTATTCCCGCCCATGCACGTCGACCATGGACACGGCAGCGCCGGCAGTGCCGTAGTGAACTTTGGTGCCTGACAGCTCAAGATCGGTTTTGCCATCACGGCTGTACAATGTAACCGCGCGGTTAGCTTTGGCGATAGTGTCCTCGACCAAAGCGCGTGGAAATCTAATGCGTCCATCGTCCCCAAGGGTGCAGCCTGCATTTACAAGGTAGTCGATACCGCTTTGCGGGGCGTCAGCCAGACCGATGGTTTCCAGCGCGGTCAGTGCGGCCTCGTGAATACGTTCAATTTGTGCCTGCGTCAGAACATTTAGAACTCCGCCCTTCATTCCAGGGCGCACGGGGCGAAGATGGTCGGGCAGGGCCGTTGCGCGGGCGGCACGGCGTGCAGCGCGGCCTCCGCTGCGTGACGTGTTGCGGGATTGGTCGTTCATGTCTTGATCCGGTTGTTGAGTGATGCTTTGGGGCGCGGAATATCCCCTTACGGCCGTCCCCGAGCGGCACGTCCACGATCCGCACCAATGGTGCGGCTGATCAGGCTGATTTTCCAGTCGTGGTCTGTCATTCGGGTTCTCAACTTCTGGCCTTAGCCTTCCAAAACACTACGACACAATCTGTCCTGTTTACGACCTTTGTTGGTTTTTGCAGCTCATCGTGACGGTTTGCTGCCGGATAAAGGAGGATCGGGCAGATTTTCTCCCGTTTTGGAAGAATTCTGTTATACTGCATTCACTTACTTTTGAGTTTTGTGACCCTAGAATTGAATTCTGATGAAGCGAAACGCAGATTAGAATAAGTTTGCGTCTTTAGATCGAAACAAGAGCGACATAATTTTGTACCCGTGCAAAAAACCTCTTTCTGTCCTGTTCGTGGCGACCTGTCTCGCCAGCGCAGGCCCGGTTTTTGCCGAAGATTGGACAGGTGGTTATGTGGGCCTCAGCTTTGGATATGCGGATGCGGATGGACCGGGCGGCTCCAGCGGTGATGACACCGCTTTTGGTGCGCATATTGGTTATGATCAGGACTTTGGGAATTTTGTCCTGGGTGGTGAGCTGGAATACAACCGGCTCTCGTTGGATTTGGGCTCGTCCCAAGGCAGTTTGGACAGCATGACTCGTCTGAAGCTGCGCGGTGGATATGATTTCGGCAACGCGCTTGGCTATGTGGTTGTCGGGGCGGCGCGGGCTGAAACCTCGGTCGACAGCGACACGGCAGCGGTTTATGGCATCGGCGTGGCGTACCCGATTGGAGAAAACTTTGTGATCAGCGGCGAGGCGTTGCGGCAAAATTTCGACGATGTCACCCGTTCCAGCGGCAGTCTGGATTCCAACGTTTTCAATTTACGAACAACGTTTCGTTTTTGAATACTATTCCGCAGCGTGACGCTGCGCGAGCTGTTCGGCAAAAGAGCACAGCGTTTTCAGTGCGCTAGCGAAACGGTTGTCTTCAACAGTCATGGCCACCCGAACATGCCCGGCGGCGGCTGAGCCAAAGCTTTCTCCGGGCATGACGGCAATGCTGTGCGTGTCCAACAAAGCATTGGCAAAACTTTCCCCGGACAACCCGGTCTTGCGCACGTCCAGCATCAGGTACATCGCCCCCTGTGCGGGCACCAGGCCAACGGTGGATTGATCCTGAAGAATCGCCACGGCCTGTGAACGTCGACGACGAAACGGGGCGGCGATCTTTTCCTCCAGCTCGTGTCCTGCGGTCAGAGCATAACTGGACGCGTCCTGTATGAAGCCTGGTACGCCATAGGTTGTGTGGGTGGCCAGATTGATCAGATGGGCGATGACCTCTTCGGGGCCGACAATCCAACCACAGCGCGATCCCGTCATGGCATGGGATTTGGACATGGAACCAATGACAAGCGTCCGATCCTCCATACCGGGTAGAGCGCGCGGCGACAGGTGTTCTCCCTGCCAAACCTGCGTGTCATAGACTTCATCCGAGATCAGCCACAGGTCGCGTCGCTGGCAAATTTCGGAAACGTCTTCAAGCGATTGGCGGGAATAAACAACCCCGGTTGGATTGTTTGGTGTGTTGATCAAAAGTGAAACAGCACCGTCAGCCGCAGCATCGATCCGTTCGGCGCAGGGCTGAAAGGCGTCTTCTGCTGCGGTCTGAATTGCGCGGGCAACTGCTCCGACCCCGCGAATCGTTCCGGGATAGGTGGCGTAATAGGGATCTAGGAACAGCCCCACATCACCGGGATCACAAACTGCCATATGGGCCGCAAACAGCGCAGACTGGCCGCCGGGTGTGATCATAACGTTGTTGCGCGTTGTTGGGACGCCCGTCCGCGTTTGCACCCGTGCCGCCACTGTGTCGCGCAGAAGATCTGTTCCGGGCACCATGGCATAACCCGTATGTCCTTCGCGGGCGGACAGGTCCATGGCATGCAGGATCGATGGATCGGTTCGGATGTCATGTTCGCCGATGGTCAACTCGGTCACGGCCTGACCTTCGCTCAGCATCCGACGGGCCCGATAGAACACGTCCCAGCCGTCGCTGCCGCCGCCTGTAATCTGCGTGATGCGTTTAGAGAGTTTCATACCACTGCTCCGGGATAGCTTTTGGCTGAATGGGACAGAGCGGCAGAGCTTTGTCAATCAGCTTCGCGGCGGCAATGTCGCTTGCAGCTTTTTAGTCAGCGATGCCCGGACAATGTCGTATGACACCGTCAGGCGGTGGCGCAGTTCCTCAGGATCAGCATCAAACGGAAGGCGCACCCAACTGCGGTGGAAATAGGGGGCTTTCACCCCCACACCGGCGTCAATCACCATCTGGGCCGTTTCCGCGTCGGGCGTTTTGACAGAAACCCCGTCATTTGCCGTACCGATGCAGGCAAACATCTTGCCACCGATTTTCCACGCACCGTGCCCGCCGCCCCAGGGGTCCGACAACGCGGCCCCGGGGAATTCCTTGCAAATCGCATTGACGTAATCTCGGTCCATGGTCCGCACGGTGACTGAGGCGGCGCGCAAACTCAATACTTGGCTTGAGGATCAACCCGTGCTAACCGAAGGACATGAACCCGATGACCTGCATCATTATCTGCTGCATTACCTGCTGATTTATCAAGCGGGCCGGTTTCTTTCGTTTTCATCCCTGAGACAAGTTGCTAAGCCCGCGCCAACGCGCAAGCACATGCTGTTTCTGAGGAGCCCGACCGATGACGACGATCAAGCTGCACAACACACGGACGCGGACGAAGGAAGACTTCGCTCCGATCGACCCTGAAAATGTGCGGATGTATGTCTGTGGTCCGACGGTCTATGACCGCGCGCATCTGGGCAATGCCCGCCCGGTGGTGGTGTTTGATGTGCTGTACCGCCTGCTGCGTCATGTCTATGGCGCGGATCACGTGACTTATGTGCGCAATTTCACCGACGTCGACGACAAGATCAACGCCACCGCGCTGGCGCGTAAAAAGGCGGGCGCGGAAGGCTCGTTAGAGCAGTTGGTACAGGAACGATCTGACGAAACCATCGGCTGGTATCTGCACGATATGGGCGCTTTGGGAACTCTTGAACCCAACGAGATGCCGCGTGCGACCCAATACATTGACCAGATGATTGCAATGATCGAGGATCTGATCGTTAAGGGCCATGCCTATGCCGCCGAGGGCCACGTGCTGTTTGCCGTCGACAGTTGGAAAGAGGGCTATGGCAAGCTGTCGGGCCGCTCGGTCGATGACATGATCGCAGGCGCTCGGGTCGAGGTGGCACCCTACAAAAAGAACCCGATGGATTTCGTGTTGTGGAAGCCGTCAACCGACGAACTGCCGGGTTGGGACAGCCCGTGGGGTCGGGGGCGTCCTGGTTGGCACATTGAATGCTCGGCAATGAGCTATGAGTTGCTGGGCGAGAGCTTTGACATTCACGGCGGCGGCAACGACCTGATGTTCCCGCACCACGAGAACGAGATCGCCCAAAGCTGCTGCGCGCACCCGCAAGGTGAGTTTGCGCGGGTTTGGCTGCACAATGAGATGCTGCAGGTCGAAGGGAAGAAAATGTCCAAATCGCTGGGCAATTTCTTCACCGTGCACGATCTGTTGGAACAAGGCGTGCCGGGTGAGGTGATCCGGTTTGTGTTTCTGCAGACCCATTACCGCAAGCCGATGGACTGGACCGAAAAAAAGGCGCGTGAGGCCGAAGCGACGTTGCGCAAGTGGCGGGCGTTGACAGCGGGCGTCGAGCCCGCCGCCAGCGCGGCACCTGCGGTGGTGGTGGCACTGAGCGATGATCTGAACACTGCAGGTGCAATGACCGAGTTGTACCGTCTTGCATCGGACGGTGACGCAGAGGGTCTGTTGGCGAGCGCGCAGTTGCTGGGGCTGTTGCTGCCAGAGATGGGCGCGTGGGCGGATACGGCATCTGTTGACTTGACTGCACATGCTGACCGTTTGGCCAACGCACGGGCGTCCGCCATGCAGAACAAGGACTTCTCGGAAGTTGACCGCCTCAAGGCCGCGTATATCGCGGCAGGGCTTGAAGTGCGCATGAGCAAGGAAGGTGTGGAACTGGTGCCCGGTGCCGGGTTTGATGCCTCCAAGTTGGAGGAGGTCTTATGACCAAAGAACGCCTCTACCTCTACGACACCACCCTGCGCGATGGGCAACAAACGCAGGGCGTTCAGTTCTCCACCGCCGAAAAGGTGCAGATCGCTCAGGCTCTGGATACTTTGGGAGTGGATTATATCGAAGGCGGCTGGCCCGGTGCGAACCCCACCGACAGCGCGTTTTTCGAGGTTGCACCGAAGACCTCAGCCCGTCTGACGGCGTTTGGAATGACCAAGCGGGCAGGGCGCTCGGCCGAGAATGATGATGTGCTTGCAGCCGTGATGAATGCGGGCACGCAGGCCGTCTGTCTGGTGGGCAAATCGCACGATTATCACGTGACCCATGCGCTGGGGATCTCGCTTGAGGACAATGTCGAGAACGTCCGTGCCTCGGTCGCACAAATCGTGGCGCAGGGTCGCGAAGCGCTGTTTGATGCCGAACATTTCTTTGACGGCTACAAGGACAACCCGGATTATGCGGTCGCGGTCTGCCGCGCCGCGCTGGACGCTGGCGCGCGTTGGGTGGTCCTTTGCGACACAAATGGAGGCGCTTTGCCGTCGGACGTTGGGCGGATCGTATCAGACGTGATCGCAGCAGGTCTGCCCGGTGATCGGTTGGGTATTCACACACATAACGACACCGAGAACGCGGTGGCCTGTTCCCTGGCGGCCGTAGAAGCAGGTGCGCGCCAAATTCAGGGCACCCTGAACGGTTTGGGCGAGCGTTGCGGGAATGCCAACCTAACCGCTTTGATCCCGACGCTGCTGCTGAAGGAACCCTATGCTTCGCAGTTTGAAACCGGCGTCAGCCTGGATGCTCTGGCGGGGCTGACCCGTATCAGCCGGATGTTGGATGACGTTCTGAACCGGGTTCCCAGCAAGCAGGCGGCCTATGTGGGGGCGTCTGCCTTTGCGCATAAGGCCGGACTGCATGCCAGTGCGATCCTCAAGGACCCATCGACCTATGAACATGTCGAGCCTGCAAGTGTGGGCAACTCACGCATCATTCCAATGTCGAACCAGGCCGGGCAGTCGAACCTGCGCAAACGTCTGACCGAAGCCGGGTTGAGCGTCGAGGCGGGTGATCCCGCGCTCGGTCGGATCCTTGAACGGATCAAACTGCGTGAAGCGGATGGGTATTCCTATGATACTGCGCAAGCCAGTTTCGAACTGTTGGCGCGGGACGAGCTGGGACAACTGCCCGAGTTCTTTGAAGTCAAACGCTACAAGGTCACGGTTGAGCGGCGGAAGAACAAGTACAACAAGATGGTCAGCCTGTCCGAGGCTGTTGTTGTAGTGAAAGTGGACGGTGAAAAGAAGCTGTCCGTCAGCGAGTCCATGGATGGTTCCGGCAGTGACCGGGGGCCTGTGAACGCTCTGGCCAAAGCCTTGGCCAAAGATTTGGGGCGGTATTCGCAAGTCCTGTCAGATATGCGACTGGTCGACTTCAAGGTGCGGATCACACAAGGCGGGACCGAAGCGGTCACGCGTGTCATCATCGACAGCGAAGACGGGCAGGGGCGGCACTGGTCTACCGTGGGCGTCAGCGCGAACATAGTCGATGCATCGTTCGAGGCTTTGCTGGATGCGATTCAGTGGAAACTGGTGCGCGATTGCGATCCGCAGAAGGCAGCAGCTGAGTGAGCGCGGTCTTTGACGACGACGTCAAAGCCTGTGCCGCGCTGGTGCAACGGGCTGATCCTGACCGGTTCCGTGCCGCAATGGCAGCCCCGGTGGCGGCCCGTGCCGTTCTGTTCCCGTTATACGCGTTGAACGTCGAAGTGGCGCGCGCGCCCTGGGTCACGCAAGAACCGATGATTGCCGAGATGCGGCTGCAATGGTGGCGCGACGCTTTGCAAGAGATTGCCGAAGGCGCCACTGTGCGACGGCATGAAGTTGTAACGCCCTTATCGCGTGTGCTTTCGCCTCATCTGGCCGGTGTTCTGGATGAATATGTGGCTGTAAGGCGTTGGGATATTTATCGGGATCCGTTTGAAGGCCAGGAACACTTTGACGCTTATATCAACCATAGCGCGGGGTCTTTGTTTGTGGCCTCTGCTCAAGCGCTGGGTGTCGCGGACGAGGATGTGTTGCGCGATTTTGGTTATGCCGTTGGTGTTGCAAACTGGCTTCGCGCGACCCCCGAGCTGGAAAACAGGGGTCGGATACCTTTGTTGGACGGCACCCCGGAAGGTGTGCAAACCCTTGCGCAATCTGCGCTGGAGCGTCTTAACAAGGCCCGGGCAAACCGGGTTGCGATCTCTGTCGAAGCCCGTCCAGCGCTTGCGGCAGGGTGGTTGGCTGAATGGGCGTTGAAAGAGGCTGTTGCGCGGCCTGAACGTGTTGCTTCTGGCAGTTTGATACCGGGCGAAATGCGGCAACGCTTGTCCCTGATGTGGACGGTCAGCAGTGGGCGCTGGTGATCAGGCCCGTTCCGGGTCGGCGGGACGCAGCACCAGCCACAGCAACGCGCCACCCGCTAATGTTAGCAACGGAACCATGGCCAGGTTAACCGCTGTCCAGCCTTCGATCGCAGAGCCGCCCGAGCAGTTCATCAACCCGCCCGACGCCAGCGACGCCAATGTGACACCTCCGAAAACCAGCAGGTCGTTCAGACCCTGCATCCGGCCACGCTCTTGCGGGTCATGCGAGTCTGCCAGCATCGAAGTCGCGCCGATAAAGCCAAAGTTCCACCCGATGCCCAGCAGAACAAGGGCGAGGAAGAAGTTCCCAAGTTCAACCCCTTGCAAAGCAACAACCCCGGCGCTTGCTAAAATGGCAAGGCCTAGTGCCACGATCTTCTCTACCCCGAAGCGGGCGATCAGATGGCCGGTAAAGAAACTAGGGATGTACATGGCCAACACGTGGCTTGTAACGATATCCGCTGCGTCGTTGGCCGAGAATCCGCACCCAACGACGGCCAGCGGGGTCGAGGTCATTACAAGATTCATCAGGGCGTAAGACACCATCGCACAGATGACCGCGACTGCGATACGTGGTGTTTTCAGCAACTCAAGCCGTGAACGTCCTTTGGGCTCGTTCTCTGTGGGTTTTGGTGGTGTTGGGATGTCGAGAAAGAAGAACAGGCCAGAGCCCAGAACGTTAATCCCGATCACAGCCAGATAGGTGCCCAGAAACGGAATGACATAGGCCTGAGAGGTGAGTTTCACGATTTGTGGGCCGATAATCGCCGCAGCCAGCCCCCCGGCCATCACGTATGAAATGGCCTTAGGGCGGTACGCGTCTGACGCTGTGTCCGCCGCAGCGAACCTATAGAACCCGTGTGCGCTCATGTAGATACCTGTCAGCAGGCTGCCAACAAGGAAGATAGGGAAAGAGCCAAGGAACAAGCCGTAAGCTCCGATCAGCCCACCCAACGCGCCAGCGGTTGCTCCAACAAGGAATCCGGCACGACGGCCCCAGCGCTGCATGATCGCCGAGATCGGCGTGGCCGCTAGCATGGAACCCAGAACAATCAAGGAAATGGGCAATGTCGCAAGGCAAGGGTTTGAGGCCAACGATTGGCCTGCCAGCCCCCCGACAATGAACATCATGGGCATCTGTGCACCCAGAATGGCCTGTGCGGCCACCAAAACAGCTACGTTGCGCTTGGCCTGACGGTCGTCTGGAAGGGTTGAGGTCATTGTCATGGGCGAATGGTTATCGGCTAAGCCTTTGGGGTACAAGCGGCTTGCATCTGCGGCACATGCGCCTAACGTGCCCATGAACACCGAGCAGGGAGGCCGCATGTCCGTAGGCCGCATCATCGAAACGCCAGATTGCGTGGCCGAAGGCGCCGAATGGCTGGCGCAAACTTGCCCGCGCATGGCCTATGCCATCGAACAAACTGGCCCTTTGCCTCTGCGCCGCCGCCCCGATGGTTTCGCACAACTGCTCAGCGCTATTGTCAGCCAGCAGGTCAGCGTAGCTGCCGCGCGTGCAATCTGGAAACGGTTGCAGGACGCGAAACTGACCGGTCCACGCAAGATTATGTGGGCCACAGATGAAGATCTGCGCGCCGTGGGTCTAAGCCGTCAGAAGATCCGCTATGCACGGGCGTTGGCTGAGGCGCGCATTGACTTCAAAGCATTGCGCGACGCGCCTGACGACGAGGTGGTTAAAACTTTGACGCAGGTGTCCGGGATCGGCGTCTGGACGGCCGAGATTTATGCGATGTTTTCCCTGGGCCGCGCCGACGTGATCGCACCCGGTGATCTGGCGCTGCAAGAGGCCGCGCGTGTTCTCTATGACCTGCCCAAACGCCCCACGGACAAGGAACTGCGCCAAATGGCCGAAGTGTGGTCGCCGTGGCGCTCGGTTGCGGCGCGGGTGCTGTGGGCCTATTACCGGGTTGATAAACAAAGAGAAGGGATCAGATGACACGGGTTTTGAATGCGCTGAGGAAAGAGCCTGTTTCGGGTGACACGCGATCAGTCGTGGTGTTCGTGCATGGCTATGGCGCAAACGGCGCCGACCTGCTGGGGTTGGCCGATCCGTTGGGCGAGCATTTGCCCGATACTCTGTTTGTAGCCCCAGATGCACCCGAGCAGATTCCGGGGATGCCGAACGGCTTTCAGTGGTTCCCGATTCCTTGGATCGATGGGTCGTCCGAAGAAGAGTCGCGCCGGGGTATGGAAATGGCAGTTGAGGACTTCAACGCCTTTCTGGATGCCCTGATGGTGGACGAAGATGTACTGCCCGAGCAGGTTGTGCTGTTTGGCTTCAGTCAGGGCACCATGATGAGCCTGCACGTTGCGCCGCGCCGCGAAGACCCCGTGGCTGGGATCGTCGCCTTTTCTGGCCGGTTGTTGGAACCCGATCTTCTGCCCGACGAAACTGTCAGCCGGATGCCGGTCCTGCTGGTGCATGGTGATGCGGACGACGTCGTGCCACCGCAATCGCTGCCAGAGGCCGCTGAAGCCCTGCAGGCTGCGGATTTCAAAGAGATCTACGCGCATGTCATGAAAGGCACCGGCCATGGCATTGCCCCCGATGGTTTGAGCGTCGCGCTGGCTTTCATGCGCGACAAGCTGAGCCTTTAACTTTACCATCCAGATCAGCGGAACGCCTTGGCGTTCCGTGCAAGATCAAGACCAAAGATGCGCTTCGGCAAACTCGATCGAGTTTCCCGCCGGGTCGCGCACGTACAAAGACCGTGCACCGCCGGGCCAGTCAAACTCGGCATCCACGGGGATGTTCCAATCCAGCAGGTGTTTGCGCATCACTGTGATTTCATCGCGTGACAAAACAAGACACACATGTCCGGGGCCGCGCGCACCATGAGGTGGGACAGGCATGTCAGGGTTGAGGGGCGGCTGTTCTGTTTGGTTGGGGTTAAAGATAAGCAGAACAGATCCGCCGATGCGGTAAAATACATGGCGGTTGTTGATGCGCTGAATACGCTCAAGCCCTAAAACCTCGCTATAAAACTGTTCCGCCGCATCCAGATCGTCTGCGTAAAGCGCGGCCTCCAGAATGGCCGAAGGGGCCGGGATATCTGGCGTGAGTTTCATGCCCCAAGTATAACAGAAAAGGGCGGGTTTTGTCACCGGCGCGGACGTCGGTCACGTTTGCGCTGCGGAGCGGTGTTCAAGGTGGGCATCGGCAGGCTGTCCCATTGACCGGGCCCCAGATCATCCAGTGTCCAGTCTCCGATACGATAGCGGATCAGGCGCAGGGTTGGCAGACCCACTGCCGCCGTCATGCGCCGCACCTGCCGGTTCTTGCCCTCTCGGATGGTCAGTTCCAGCCAACTGTCGGGTACGCTTTTTCGTTCCCGGATAGGTGGGATGCGAGGCCAGAGTCCCTCGGGCTCATCAATCTGCCGTACCTTTGCGGGGCGCGTCTGGCCGTCCTTCAACTCAACCCCGTTCCGTAACGCTTTCAAGGCGGCCTCATCAGGGATGCCTTCGACCTGAACCCAATAGGTCTTTGCCATCTTGTGCTTTGGATCTGATATCTGAGCCTGCAGTTTTCCGTGATCAGTCAGCAGCATCAAACCTTCGCTGTCACGATCCAAACGACCAGCGGGATAAACGCCAGGCAGGTCGATGAAATCGGACAGCGTGCTGCGCGGGCTTTCGGCATCGGCGCGGTCCGTGAACTGTGGCAGCACGTCATAAGGTTTGTTGAAGCGAATGAACCAGGACATGACCCGCCCATAGCCCGAAGGACGCACCCGGTGCAAGTTGTGGATAACTGTCATGTGACTGTCACAGATTCGGCTTACCCAGTCTGCGACATATTGTGGAAAATCAGGGCTTGTCAGAGTTTTAACACGATATATAGTTATCTTAAGGCCGGGGCGGGTGCTCTCCGCTCTGGTGTCACAAACGGGCAGCCGAGAGCGAGGAGCGATTCTGTGATGGACGGGGATTTCAGGACCGAATTTGTAAGAGAGCCGGGTATGCTCAAACAACACCCGGCCCTGGTTTTGAACGCCGATTACCGCCCCTTGTCCTACTACCCGCTGTCATTGTGGCCCTGGCAAGAGGCGATCAAAGCGGCCTGGCTGGATCGGGTCGACATCGTGGCCGAATATGACGAGGTCGTCCGAAGCCCGAGCACCGAGATCCGAATACCCTCGGTCGTTGTTTTGAAAGACTATGTAAAACCCAGAAAGCGCGTGGCCTTCACGCGCTTTAATTTATTTTTGCGGGATGAATTCCGCTGCCAGTACTGCGGCAGCCGCGATAACCTGACATTTGACCACGTGGTCCCACGCGCGGCAGGCGGCGTGACCAGCTGGCAGAACGTGGTGGCGGCCTGTAGCCCCTGCAACCTGCGCAAAGGGTCCAAATCGCTGCGTCAGGCGGGGATGACATTGCGCAAACCACCGCGTCAGCCTGATGCTGAGGCTCTGCGCAATATCGGTCGGAAGTTCCCGCCGAACCACCTGCACGAAAGCTGGATCGACTTCCTGTATTGGGATGCGGAACTGGACGAGTTTTAAGCGCGCGCCCGCCAGGCCGCGATCCAGATCAGCATCAGCACTGCCGAAGCGATGGCGTTCCACCCTGCCATCGAGATACCGAACATCTCCCACGGGATATCGTCACAGCGCACCAGCGGCGCATTCATGATCTGATCGAACAGGTCATCGGTGCTCAACCCACTGATATCGCCCGAGGTGCAGCTGCTGGGGCCTTCCCACCAGCCTTGTTCGACGCCAGCGTGAAAAACGCCGATGGCCGCGGTTGTTGCAGCCGCAACTGCACCCAGCAACGGCAGGATACTAAATCTTGGCAATGCCAGCGCGACCGCACCGATCGCGATAGCCACTGCGTGCGGGTAGCGCTGCCAGATGCACATCTTGCACGGTGCAAGCCCGCCCAAATGCTGAAAGCCGAACGCCGCCAATAAAAGGGTTGCTGAACCAATCGTGGCCAGAGCCACAAGTCCGGATTGTTTTGTCATAAATATTTAACCGCCACGAACCCGCCAAAGAGTAGGATGATGAACAGCGTGAACATAAGACCCAGACGCTTTTCGATAAAGTCCCGGATCGGTTCGCCAAAGCCCCAAAGCAGGCCGGCAACCAGAAAGAATCGCATGGCACGCGCCAGAATCGATGTGGCGATGAAGGTGCCCAGCGGCATTCCGGTCCAGCCGGACATGATGGTGATGACCTTGTAGGGGAAGGGCGTGACGCCCGCAGCCAGCACAGCCCAGAACCCGAAATCGTTAAATCGGGTGTTAAATTCTTCCATCGCGTGTGCCTTACCCATGGATTCCAGAATGGGCTGGCCGATGCTTTCATAGAAAAACGCTCCAATCGCATATCCCAGCATCCCGCCCAACACCGAAGCCACCAACGCGACGGTCGCAATCAACCAGGCGCGCGATGGACGCGCTAGAATCATCGGAATCATCAGGACGTCAGGAGGAATCGGAAAAAACGAGCTTTCGATAAAGGCGACGATGGCCAAGGCCCACAGGGCATGAGGGTGTTCGGCCAGACGAATGGTCCAGTCATAAAGCGATCGTAACATATACAGTACTCAAATCCCGTTTAGCGGCCCCAAGAAGGCAAACCATGCACCTGACGGACCGTCAACCGCCCAGATTGAAACAAATGGAATATGGGATGTTTTTTGCCTCTGGACCTTCCCGCGCTTGGGCGCTAATCCAGTGTCCGTGGCCCAAGTGGCGGAATGGTAGACGCAGGGGATTCAAAATCCCCCGCCTTCACGGGCGTGAGAGTTCGAGTCTCTCCTTGGGCACCACATTTTCTTTTAACCTGCTATTTGTTTCTCGTGATCAGATAGTTGCGTCGCTTTGTTGTCATGGCTTTTGATGCGCTGCCTTGAAACGCGCGATTGATCTGCCTTGCGAAAACTTGGGTGCAAAAAACGAAGCGGCAACGATTTGGTGTGGTTTTCTTCAACGCCTAAAATCTGAGCGGTCCAAGAAAACGAGTCAGGGGAACAGGGAAACAATTACGGCGCTGCGCTTCAATTGTTCACCGCACGTTTTTAACTTCATGGCCAAAGGCGAAGCCGGACATATGCCTCAAACCTTGTTCTGATACCATTTCAGAACAAACACCCGAATGGCCGATGCAAGACCGGTTTCAGGATCGCGTGCAACATCAATTTCAGCGGCCAAAACATTGATCGGAAGATTTTTTTCAGCAGCGATGTCGCGGAAAGCTCGCCAGAATTCATCTTCAAGCGACACGGATGTTCGGTGACCCTTGAGTGTCAGAGAGCGTTTGATTGGGCGGCCGCTCATTCGTCTAACTCGCGCTTGTCGAGTTCGCGCTTCAGCTTGTCCCGTTCGAACTTGACGATTTCTTTCTCGGCCTTGGTGCGTCCGAAAGCGACAGCATTCTGATCCGCGCGGGCTTTCTTTTCAGCCCGCGCTTTTTCTTTACGATACCGGTTCAGGTTAACCGGCTTGCCCATTAGTCTTTCGGACCGATCATCTGTTCCGGGCGGACGACGGCGTCAAAGGTCGCCTCATCCACAAAACCCAGCGCGATGGCCTCTTCCTTGAGTGTTGTGCCATTCTTATGCGCGGTCTTGGCCACGGTGGTGGCGTTGTCGTAACCGATAGTCGGTGCCAGCGCTGTCACCAGCATCAGCGATTCCTTCATCAGCTTGTCTATGCGTGGCTCGTTGGCTTTGATTCCCATCAACATCCGCTCGGTAAAGCTGTCAGAGGCATCACCCAGCAGTTGGATCGATTGCAGCAAGTTGTAGGACATCATCGGGTTGTAGACGTTCAGCTCGAAATGACCTTGGCTGCCTGCGAAAGTCATCGCAGCGTTGTTGCCCATCACGTGGGCGGCGACTTGGGTCAACGCTTCGGCCTGTGTCGGGTTCACCTTGCCGGGCATGATCGACGAACCGGGTTCGTTCTCGGGCAAGATCAATTCGCCCAGACCCGACCGCGGGCCGGAGCCCAGGAAACGGATATCATTGGCGATTTTGTAGCAGCTGCCTGCAATCGTCGCCAAAGCACCGGACAGGAAGACCATGGCGTCATGGGCCGCCAATGCTTCGAACTTGTTTGGCGCGGTGACGAAGGGCAGGCCGGTAATATCGGCCATATGTCCTGCGACGGCCTCGCCCCAACCGTGCTGGGTGTTCAGTCCTGTACCCACAGCTGTACCACCTTGCGCCAGTTCGTAAATCCCAGGCATCGCCGCGTGAACGCGGGCAATTCCCTGACGGATTTGATGGGCGTAACCGCTGAATTCCTGTCCCAGCGTCAGAGGCGTCGCGTCCTGCGTGTGGGTCCGACCGATCTTGATGATATCTTTGAACTCTTCGGCCTTCTGCTCCAGTCCTGCGGCCAGTTTTTCAAGACCCGGAAGCAGCACGTCACGCACGCTGGTCGCGGTGGCCACATGCATGGCGGTGGGGAAGGTGTCGTTCGACGATTGACCCATATTGCAGTGATCGTTCGGATGCACCGGGTCTTTTGAGCCAATCACACCACCCAAAATTTCGATAGCGCGGTTTGCAATGACCTCGTTGGAGTTCATGTTTGATTGCGTGCCCGAGCCTGTCTGCCACACGACCAGCGGGAAGTTGTCGTCAAACTTGCCTTCGATCACTTCACCTGCGGCTTGTATGATTGCGTCGGCGATCTTGGCGTCCAGCTTGCCAGTGGCCTTGTTCTGCATGGCGCAGGCTTTTTTGATCACGCCCAGCGCGCGTACGATAGCGACGGGCTGTTTTTCCCAGCCAATAGGGAAATTCATGATCGAACGCTGCGTTTGTGCGCCCCAATACTTGTCGGCAGGGACCTCTAGCGGGCCAAAGCTGTCGGATTCGGTGCGGGTCTGAGACATCTGTCACTCCGTCTGGTATGCAGTTGTATGCCGTTTAGCCGCAGCAAAGCCATGACGCAATCGGCCAGTTGGGCGCACCTTAAACTCAGGCGTACCAAAGGTATAGGTGCCGGGGTGCGTCACTTTAATGAGAAAGAGATGGATTGTGCCATTGTGCGCAGCCCCCTCTGAGCTACAATAGAAAGGTGAATCCCGTGGAGGACAAAATGCCAAATTTCCATAGATTTGCACTAGCCAAAGCCGTCGCGGTCTTTGCGGTGTGCATGGTTTGGTTGTCCGTGTTCAGCGTGTCCGCGCGCGCGGCGGACATTGCGCCGTTTGTCGGGGATTACATTGGGTCTGCAAACGTTGTGGATGCTGATGGCACCTCTACCCCGCGGGATATGAGCGTTTCTATTTTCGAAACCGAAGACGGGTTTAATGTGAGCTGGCGTACCACAACCTATAAGCTGGACGGGCGAGTAAAGAACCAAAAGTTCTCAATCGACTTTGTGCCTTCGGGGCGTGGGGATTTGTTTTCAGCCGCAATGAAGCGCAATGTGTTTGGCCACGAAGTGCCGTTGGACCCGATGAAAGGGGAGCCTTTTGTTTGGGGTCGAATCGTTGGTGATACGTTGACAGTTTATTCCTTGTTCATTGATTTGGATGGCGGGTACGAATTGCAGCAATACGATCGTACGCTTGCAGAAGGCGGGTTGAACTTGTCGTTCTCTCGTTTCATCGAAGGTGTGAAATCACGGTCGGTCGAGACTTTCCTACAAAAGAAATAACCCCGCGCGTGGCGGGGTTGAGGTCTATTTGCGGAAGCTGTCCAGTGACACGACGTCTGCGTCGTGGTGTGGTTCTTCTTCTTCGACTTCAATCGTCTCTTCTGCGATATGATCGTCATCCATATCGTCCTCAGGGCTCTCAAAGCGCAGGCCGAACTCCACAGAGGGGTCAACAAACGTCTTGATCGCGGCGTAGGGGATATAAAGCGGTTCGGGCGCATCACCGAAATTCAGAGTGATGGCAAAGCCGGTCTCACCAACCTCGAGGTTTTCGAACCAATGCTGCATGACAATTGTCATTTCTTCCGGATAACGTTCGCGCAACCAGTCGGCGATATCCACACCGTCCTCGCGCGTGTCGAAGGTAATGAAGAAATGATGTGCACCGGGTAATCCGGTTTCGGAAACATCTGTCAGCACTTTCTTGATAAGCCCGCGCATGGCGGAGTGCATCAGGTTGCCGTAATCGATGCCTTGCGACATGTGTGATCCTCAAAAGTGGTTATGCCCAGCATAGGGCTTTTGTTCGGAAACGAAAGAGCGGGTATGACCGGATTGATCAGATATTGTGTGCGGCCAGCCCAGCGATGGACATCAGGGCCAACACCGTGCCCATCCCCAATTTTAGTCGAAATATCAAGACCCCAGCCAGAGCGGTTAAGCCCAACGCAGCAAAATTTAACTGGGAAAGCTGTGGGGCAGGTATTGCCAGCGGCCCCCAGGATATGTTCGGCACTGATTCGAATAGAACGTTCAGGGCGAACCACACGGAAAGGTTGAGAATCACGCCGACAACAGCGGCGGTGATGCCATTGAGGGCCGATGACAGGCGCGGTCGCGTGGCAAGCCGATCCAGGTACGGGGCGGCCAGGAAGATCCATAGAAAACAGGGCACAAAAGTCGCCCAGAGCGCAACTGCACCGGCCGCCAACGCCAAGCTGAAGCCTCCGCTAAGTTCACCGGCAAGCATTGCAACAAATTGGGTGACAAGGATCAGGGGGCCGGGTGTTGTTTCCGCAAGACCCAATCCGTCGATCATTTGATCTGTGCTGATCCAGTGGTACTGATCCACAACCGTCTGCGTCATATAGGCCAGCACCGCATAAGCGCCGCCAAACGTGACGACGGCCAGTCGCGCAAAGAACCAGCCCAAGTCGCTGAGCAGTTGATGCCCGCTGAGGGTCAGCGCGAACAATGGTCCAAGCCAAAGCGGCAACCAGATAGCAACTGTTTTGAGTGATCGTTTCAGGTGCGATGGCTGAACTGGGCCAGGCGGTTCCGTTGGGCCACGAAACGTTGCATATCCCCAAAGCGCAGCGGCAAGAATTATCAAGGGAAAAGGCAGGTTCAGCAGAAAAATGGAAGCGAAAGACAGTCCGGCGATTATGCGGTGGTCTTTGTCCATTAAGGCTTTACGCGAGAGATTGCGCAGCGCCTGCAAGACGATCATTATAACCGTTGCTTTGATGCCAACAAATGCGGATTGGACCAACGGAACATCGCCAAACGTGGAATATAGCGCGACCAATACCGCAATAACCAAAGCGCCGGGCAAGACAAACAAACTGCCGGCGATCAGCCCGCCTGTTACGCCGCGCAGGCGCCAACCGGCATAGGTGGCCAGTTGCATCGCCTCCGGACCCGGTAGCAACATGCAAAGTGACAGGGCGCGCAGGTAGGTCTGTTCATCAAGCCATGGTCGGCGCTCGACAAGTTCCTGATGCATCAGGGATATTTGCGCAGCCGGACCCCCAAAGGACAGCAGCCCGATCCTGCCAAAAACCCGGATGAGGTCTTTAATCGACGGCGTCATGGTCTTGCTCACGTCGCAAGATCCGAAATCTTTGACCCGATCCCGAAACTGGAGCCGTTGAAAACACTCAAGGCTATCAGGATCTGCTGTGTAGTATCGGGCGGCCAAGTCACAACATGAAATCCTGCAAGTGTCGAAAGATGCGAAACTTGCGGCACCGCCTTGGGTGTTCGCACTTGGACCCCATGGCGCTTGCTAACGTGCAAGCGCAATTGGGGTCAAGATTGCTTTGGGTTCAGGCCCAGTCCAGACGTTGACCTGTCATGCACACGGGCAGTGTGTCGGATGGAAATTGGCCTAACTCTTCAAAGAACGAGATGAAATCAAAGTGATTATAGGCCTCAACCATCTTGTCGCCTTTGAACCGCGCCATGACCTGTCCCGTGACCTCCAAAGGCGCGCCGTTGTCGGCGCGGAAGGTGCGAACATTCAAAATCGCTGACACCCAATCCCCGTTTTCGATGATCTTGGGCAGTTCAACCTTGATGTCGCCCAGGATATGGCGGAACGCGGTGACCAGGTCGCGGAAATCATCTGCACCAACTTGCATTTCGGGGATCAGCCCTTCGGCCATCGTTTCCGGCGCAAAATATTGATCGATTGCCTCGGTATTTCCGTTTTCCCAAACTTCGGAATACCACGCCCTGAGTATCTCTGAATTTGTCATCCCAGCTCTCCTGTCCAAGTGAGGGCACGATGACAGGCAGGAATGAACAAACTCTGAATGTGCCCTAAAAAAGGGAATTAGGTCAGACATGTCAGGGAATAATGCAGGTTTCTGTTGCCAGGTACCTGCGAACCCCGCCTTACGCGGCTAGGCGCAAGGGCTTAGATTTCGGTCTTGTTACTGCTTACGCAGCAACTGCAACCGGAGCACGATTGTCGTTTGCAATTGTACTAGTTTCGCCGATAACGGTGGCAGACAGCCGAGACAAAGCTAACCCCTTTAGACGTTCGTCGATCCTGTTTCGGCCCCAAAATCCCCAAACGAAGGATGGTTGGTGGAGCCGCCGGGTACCGCCCCCGGGTCCGATCCGCTTATTACGAGCGCGTTTATGTCCATAGTCCCGAAGGACATTCCATATATAGGTGAGGTGATGGTTAGATGCAAACTCAGATTGCACCTCAATCAACCCAATAGTCTCAGTTGGTTAGGTTGTTTTATTAAAGTTTGCAGCAATCAGCCAAACGGCCAGAACCAGTTCGATTCCCCCAAAGATCATCGCCTTGGCCAACGGCGGATTGTCCAGCGCGACCGATACAAATCGGCCTAACGCTGCCCCCGAATAGACGACGCCCAGCATGACATAGGCCATCGGATTGTTCAGCCAGATAACGGCGATTCCGGTGACGACAAACAGACCTCCGACCGAGGCGCGCATCTCAGACAAGCCCATCGTGCTGTTGGTCGGGGCCAGATCAAGAGCCGAGGCAGTGTGGGCTGGGGCCAGAAACCCAAACGCGCCAAACCCGATAGTCAGCAACGCAGCAATCACGTTCAGAGTTGTGACCATTCCGGCCCCCTTATGTTTCAGGCCGCGTAGGCGGCGTCAAAGAAATCACGTTCCAGTTCGACTGCGCGATGGAACAATCGCGTGACCTCGGCCTGTTCAGCCGCATCCAGCGTCGGCCAGACCTTATCAAGCTGTCTGCGAAGATAATCGACCACGCTTTCAAACCCTTCGCCCGCATGTAGCGTGATCCATTCGGCAAACCAGAAGGGCAGGTCGTCTTTGGGCGGGTTTTCCGGGCTGGCCCAACTCAGATAGACCCATTCGGCCACGACCAGCACGGCCAGCATGTTCTGATAACGGCCCGAGGCCACGGCCTCGGCCATCAGGTCCTGAAACGCCCGTGTGGCGGGGGCAGGTTCTGTGCTGGGTTTTGTGCCCAAAGCCTCCATTGCGCGCAGGAAATAAGTGTTCTCGGGGCCTGTGATCACCGCGAGAAACTGCGCGGCTGGTACGCTGTCTGCGAGGGTCGGAGCGTGCGCGATGGCACTGGCAAGCAAGCGCACAAATCCGTCAACGAACTGATAATCCTGTTGAAGGTACCAGCGCATTTTGTCCTCGGGCAGGGTGCCGTCGGACAGCTCGCGCGTAAAGGCGTGGGAGGTGGCGGCTTGCCAGTCATCACTTCTGCCCAGACGCAGCATTTCAGTCGGGCGGGTTTGGTCCAGCATTCGGAAACTCCGTTTTTGTCTTGCCGCAGACAAAGCGCGTTTCAAATCAAAGTACAAGATCAACCAAGTGCAGACCAAAGACCAAGGCCGCCAACCAATATCAGACTTAGCGCCCAGATGAGCTCAAGATTGAACCAACTGCGCGACAGAACCTGCAGGCCCAGCCAACGATAGACGGCAAAAGCCAGCAGACCTCCGCCCAGAACCATGGCAGCTGTGTGAAGCGCGGCGACGCCCAGAACCAGCAGGGTGTTTGTTGTCATGATCTGGGATATCGCTTGATGGCCAGCGTCCAGTTCATCTACGGCACACAGCCCCAGATAGATCGGAACCAGCATCAGGGCGGCCCCGTGCGCAAGGGCCACCAGAAACGACCATAGAGCCAGTTTGCTGGGGGGAATCCTTGACAGAAAACGGGGATGGCGACGGGTGATTGCGATGAACAACCCCATCGCGATGACGAGCAGCGCGGCACCAATTCGGATTTCCTTTTGATAGTCGACCAGAACCGCCATCAGCGCAAAAGGCAGCAGCACTCCTAACATGGCCACAAAATGCCCGCCCGCCAAAGCTGCCAGTGCTTGCCAAAGCGCGGATTGGCGCTGCTCCATCAGCGCGGAAGAGACCGCCAGCGGCCAGCCCATGCCAGGGTTCAGGCCGTGATAGGCGCCGCTCAGAACAACGGCCAGCCAGAGGCCAGCCGTTGATGTCATCAAAACGTCCAACTCAGACCGAGGGGTAGCAGAAGCTGTCGGTTGAACAGTCTCCGCCCTCTAGCCGGATTTGGTGGCTGCGGTAGCCGTCGGGGAACTCGACCCAGAATTTCGGATCCAACGTCAACCCTCCGTTCTCGCCAACATCGGCCTTGACCATGGCAGCGCCGCCTTCGCCCGGATAGAATTGATCGTCCCAGGTGGAATAGAGCGAGTTGGTCCAATAGACGCGTTTGCCGTCACGGCTGATTTCAACCATTTGCGGACCGTAACCAAAACTCTGGCCATTTGGATGCTTGGTTTTCTTAACGATCCCCCCGATTTCAACCATACCAGCCAGCTTGGGGTTCATTGGGTCTGACACATCGTATTGATGCATCTCACCGGTGCCCCAGCACGAGACGTAGAGGTATTTGTCATCCAGGCTCAGGTCGATGTCAGTGACCAACGGTGGCACCGCCGAAAACCCTTTGAGCAGATCTGGCAGATCATCGGGATCGGCTGGTTGCGGATCGATGGTGATGGTTTTCTTGGCCTCGAATGTGCCGTCATCATTGCGCCACCAGGTGAAGATCGCACCTTGAAGGTTGGTGGTATCTACAACAACCCCACAGAACCCGTACTGCTTGACCGGGTCATGGGCCGGGCGGATTTCCAGTGCCATCTGGTGGTTTTCACCTAGATCGATGGTCTGGATATTGGTCCGGTTACGCAGGTTCCAGAAATGGATGCGGTGACCGTATTTGTTCGAAAGCAAGTCTTCGGCCACTATCCCGTTTTCGAACTGAGGCGGCAGACCCCATTCAGAACTGACCATGTAGTCGCGCGGTAGATTCCACCAGAAATCATAGTGCTTGTCCTGCACGCCACGCTCGATCTCATAACGCCCGATGATCTCGAAGCTTTCGCAATCCATAATGAAGATGCCCGGAGGTCCGTCGGTACCATCCGCGCCACCGCCGCCCAGAGTACTGACATAGATGCCCTCAGGCCCGCAATGGATCGTATGCGGGCGTGAATATCCAGTCTTTGCAAAGACTTCTTCGGGTTCGATAATCTTGTGGATCTTCGCCTCAAGCGGGTTTTTGACGTCAATGACGTAAATCCTGCTGGACCGAATGCCGGGGATGATTAGATAACGTCGCTCTAGAAACGCGTGCCCGGTCAGCGGCGACAGGGCGGACGAACATGCATTCCAACCGAAATGGTGAAACTCATCACCTTTCTCAGGCATTATTACCTGATGCACGATCTTTCCGAAGTCGTCAGATGTCGGATCGACATTCACAACCGCCAGCCCGTCTGGTTGCGAAAAATCAGGGCTTAGCATCAAGGTGAAAGCAAGCGTTTCGGTGGGGCCCTCCATTGCCAGTTTGGCGGATGGATAAAAGGTTGGGTCCGGTCTTGTATTCATAACGTCCTCCCGTAAGTCATTGGTCTTCAATTCATATTGAGAGTTCCGGTCTTGTCGCCGGGTGACATTCTACCTGCTCGTCTGCCTTTCGTTCTGGTTGCGTTGCAAGTTTGGCCTTTAGGCCGGTTTACGTTTGCGATCGGCCACGTCCTGGGCCAGTTGTCGGGTGTAATGCTCCAGATCCACCAACGCGGCGTCTACGGCATCCGCATTCTGGGCCTCAAGCGCGTCCACTATTCTTGTATGCAGTCCTATTATCGCCTCTCGAGACCGCGCGGTGAATGTGATCATGTTCATCAACGGTTGCATCGCTTCTACAGCTCCGGCCAGTTGGTAAGACAAAACGGGATTTTCCGCACCATCCACCAACGCACGGTGGAATGTGACATCCGAGGCGCAAAACGCTTCATCCGTAAGGCCAGGTTGCGACTGGCGAAAGATCTCCGCCCGCATGGTGGCCAGTTGATCCGCTGTGCGTCGCTGGGCGGACAAAGGCGCACAGGCCCTTTCCAGTGCATAGCGCGCCTCGCATGCGGTATCGAAGCTGACGGCGTTCATCGATAGCAACAGGGTCGAGGTTGTAACTTGCTGTGAATAGGCGTCCTCAAAACTCAAACGGTTTACAAACGCGCCACCCGATGCGCCACGTTGTGTGCGGATCAAAGACTGAGCCGCCAGCCGTTTTAACGCTTCTCGCACGGTAGGGCGCGAGACCTGAAACTGATCGGACAACTCAGCCTCTGACGGCAAGCGGGCGTCCCCGATAAGCTCACCCGACACAATCGCATCCCGAATGGCTTGAGCGATCTGGGCGGACAGGTCAGCGGTTTTTCGGGGGGCGGCTTTCATGTTCAGAGGACCTTGGGCAAATTTTTATTTGTCTGACATTTAAAAGTCTGACATTTGAAAAGCAAGGGAGTTGAGTCGGGAGGCTGAAGTGAGTCGTACTTGGCTGCGCAGCGGAATGTGGCTGGGCTTTTATGTTCTGATCCTGTGGGCGTGGTGGGTCATGTTCTCGATGAGCCGGGACATGGACCTTGATCTGATCGGTCGCCCCGGACCCATGGGGCAGGCCATGGCGGCCATGGATCCGCGCATGGACATGTATATGCCCATGGCCGAGTTTGGGCCGCTGTTTTCAATGTGGGCGATCATGATGGCGGCTATGATGCTGCCCACGCTTGTACCAACCCTGCGCAGCTATGACGACCTGATCCGCAGCGCCAATGGCAGCCGTGCGGGTTGGCTGGGTGTTCTGGCGGGGTACTCGATCGTGTGGGTTGGGTTTGCGGCTCTGATCGCCGGGATTCAGCTGGCTTTGCTGTTTGGCGGTGCGGTCGATATGCTGGGCATCGCCAAGTCCGGCTGGATTGCGGGCGGATTCATGATTGCAGTGGGGGCCTTTCAGTTCACCCGCGCGAAGGAGGTCTGCCACGGCGTTTGTCATGCCCCGATGACCTATTTTCTGGGCCATTGGAAAACCGGCTTCGCGGGCGGGGTCCGCATGGGTTTGGGCCTGGGCGCGTTTTGCGTCGGCTGCTGCTGGGGTTTTATGGCGCTGGGATTTGTGGGCGGTGTCATGAGCTTGTTGTGGATGGGTCTCGCGACACTGTTCATGGTTTTGGAGAAACTCCCCCAAATCGGGCACGCGATCACGCGGCCCATGGGGTTTGCATTAATTACGGGCGGTCTCGTCCTGCTCGTCTATCCAATTAGCTACGGAGGTTAAGCCAATGGCAAAAAACAGAAAACCAGAAGCCGATCGGTTGCCCATCAGTCAGCGGATTGACAGCCGGATGCCAAACCCGAAACGGCGCGAAATGAGCCCAACGGAATGGTCGATCAAGGGCGAATTGATCCTGAACTGCTCGTGCGATGTATTCTGCCCCTGTGTTGTGTCGCTGGGTGCGCATCCTCCGACCGAGGGCCATTGCCATGCTTGGATGGGCGTCATCATCGATGAAGGGCACTATGAGGGCGAAGATCTGTCTGGGCTGAATGTCGGTCTGTTGGTCGATATCCCGGGCCGTATGGGCGAAGGCCAGTGGAAAGTGGCAGCCTATGTCGACGAGCGCGCCAGCGGAAAGGCGTATAACGGTTTGCTTCAGATTTTCAGCGGGCAGGCCGGGGGAACCACCGGGCTGTTTACCATGCTGGTGAGTGAGATCATCGGGGCCGAGCGTGCCCCTGTACAGATCGAACGCGACGGGACCAAGCGCCGCATCATGATTGGCCGCAAGATACAGGGCGAGATCGAGATGCTTGGAGGCAAGGACCCAGAGCATCCTGTCATGGTTTCGAACTCAAAATACTGGATGGGCCCTGACATTATCGTGGCGCGGGGCACGAAGTCGAAAGTGCGTGATTACGGCCGGGTTTGGGATTTTGGCGGTAAGTCAGCCGAGATTTGTCCGATTGACTGGCATGGGCCTAAGTAATGATCACCGGCGCTTATGCACGTGAGATGGCGCAGTATAATCATTGGCAAAACAAGCAGTTGTCGGAGTTTATGCAAGCTTTGAGTCACGAGGAGCTGATCCTTGAACGCGGAGCGTTTTTTGGCTCGATCCTAGGTACCGCCAACCATCTGCTCTGGGGGGACTGGATCTGGATGTCCCGCTTTGACAAGGGGGACGGGCCAGAAAGCAACATTCACCGCGCGGGCGGCGGTATTCATGAAAGTGTGTATCTGTGCCCCGACCTGTCTGCATGGCTGCCCCTGCGAGAAAAGATTGACGCCCGCATCATCCGATGGGCTGACAGCTTGGGCGACGAACCTCTCACGGGTCCGTTCACGTGGTATTCAGCCGCGAAAGAGGCTGACATTACTTTGCCTTATGCGCGGTGCGTCATCCACATGTTCAATCATCAAACCCACCACCGGGGACAAGTGCACAAGATGCTGACTGAGGCGGGATCTGAAGCGCCGGTCAGTGATCTTGTCTTCATGCCGCAGGAGGATTGAATGCCGCAAATATCTCCTTCGCGCCGTTTGAGGCGCACGCCATTCTCGGATGGGGTCGAAGCTGCTGGGGTCAAAGGATATACGGTATATAACCGTATGTTATTGCCTACTGTTTTCGAAAGCGTTGAGGCCGACTATCGGCATTTGAAGACCCATGTGCAGGTGTGGGACGTCTCGTGTGAGCGACAGGTCGAACTACGCGGGCCGGATGCCGCACGCCTGATGCAGATGCTCACTCCGCGCGATTTGCGTGGGATGTTGCCGGGGCAGTGTTTCTATGTGCCGATCGTCGATGAAACAGGTGGAATGCTAAACGACCCGGTGGCTGTGAAGCTGTCCGAAGATCGTTGGTGGATTTCGATTGCGGACAGTGACCTGTTGCTTTGGGTCAAAGGGATCGCTGTGGGATACCGTCTGGATGTTCTCGTTGACGAGCCGGATGTGTCGCCGCTTGCTGTTCAAGGCCCCAAGGCGGACGAACTCATGGCCCGCGTATTTGGCGACCGCGTGCGGGATATCCGGTTTTTCAAGTTTGACATGTTCGAGTTTGAGGGACGCGATCTGGCCGTGGCGCGCTCGGGTTATTCCAAACAGGGCGGATTCGAGATTTATGTTGAGGGCAGCGACATTGGTATGCCCCTCTGGAATGCATTATTCGCTGCAGGAGAAGACCTTGAGGTGCGTGCCGGCTGTCCAAACCTGATCGAACGGATCGAGGGTGGCTTGCTGTCCTATGGCAATGACATGACGGATGATAACACTCCGCACGAGTGTGGCTTGGGCAAGTTCTGCAACACGCATACCGCAATCGGCTGCATTGGCCGCGATGCATTGCTGCGTGTGGCCAAAGAGGGGCCCATTCAGCAAATCCGGCCTATTGCCATCGCGGGCGATCCTGTGCCGGGTTGCGATAGGCCCTGGGGTCTCTACGCGGATGGAAAATGGGTCGGGCAGGTGACTTCGGCGACCTGGTCCCCTGACTTCAAGACCAACGTAGCCATTGGCATGGTGCGATTGAGCCATTGGGACGCGGGAACGGAACTGGATGTTGAGACACCGGACGGGATGCGTCACGCAACCGTGCAGTCACATTTCTGGATTTGACACGGGGGTTGGGGGCGCTGCCCCCGTCGCTGCGCGACTCCCCCGAGGTATTTTGGGTCAGGTGAAGAACTGGTCCGGGCGCAGAAACTCGAAAGGAATTGAGATATGTTCAATGCTCTTGTCATGGAGAAGGACGAAGAAAGCGGTTTGGCGAGCCCATCGGTCAAGCAGTTGTCGGAAGATGATCTGCCGCATGGTGAAGTCACCGTTGCTGTCGAGTATTCGACGGTCAACTACAAGGACGGGCTCTGCCTGTCTCCTAAAGGTGGCGGGCTGGTGCGGTCCTACCCGCACGTTCCAGGCATTGACTATGCCGGTACGGTAGAGGCTTCGTCAGATGATCGCTACAAGCCAGGGGACAAGGTCGTTCTAACCGGTTGGCGCGTGGGTGAGGCGCATTGGGGCGGTTATTCTCAGAAAGCCAATGCGCGGGCCGATTGGTTGGTTCCGCTCCCGGACGGATTGGACACGCGGCAGGCCATGGCTGTGGGTACCGCCGGGTTTACGGCGATGCTTGCGGTGATGGCGCTGGAGGATCATGGACTGACCCCGGATCGGGGACCGGTTCTGGTGACAGGCGCTGCAGGTGGTGTTGGATCGGTGGCCACGGCAATTCTGGGCAAGCTGGGATATGAGGTCGCCGCAGTAACCGGGCGGCCCGAAACCGGGGACTATCTGAAATCCTTGGGCGCGACGACCATTGTGCCGCGCGAAGACCTGAATGAGACCACCAAACGCCCGCTGGAAAGTGAAACCTGGGCTGGCTGTGTGGATGCAGTGGGTGGCGATATGTTGGCGCGTGTTCTGGGTCAGATGAAATACGGCTGTTCTGTTGCGGCAGTTGGTTTGGCTGGCGGGGCTGGATTGCCGGCGACAGTGATTCCATTCTTGCTGCGTGGGGTGAACCTGTTGGGCATCGACAGTGTAATGCAGCCCTTTGACAACCGGCTGCGCGCCTGGAAACGGATCGCCACGGATCTGCCGATGGACAAGTTGGACGCGATGATCCAACCCGCTGTGTTGTCAGATTTACCTCAGCTGGGGGCCGATATCCTGAAAGGACAGGTCAAGGGGCGCGTCGTTGTGGATGTAAACGCTTAGGTTCGAGCTTTCCAGCAGACCTGGACGGATGATTCCGACCAGGTCTGAGGTCGCAGGTTTGGTACAAAATGGTCGCAGCGCCTCTGGCCATTGATACAATTCCCGATCATGATTGCTATACATCCCATTTGCGATGGCGTAAGACCCATCGAAAGAGTACCTGAATACGGGGAGTGAGCAGCATGTCTGACGACTTCGAACTGGACACCGACGATCTTAAGCGCCGCATGGATGGCGCCATGGCCAATCTGAAAACCGAATTTGCCTCGCTGCGCACGGGGCGCGCATCAGCTTCCATGCTGGAACCTATCATGGTTGACGCGTATGGCTCGATGACGCCGATCAACCAAGTGGGAACAGTGAACGTGCCCGAACCGCGTATGGTGACTGTAAATGTCTGGGACAAGTCACTGGTGGGAAAGGTGGAAAAAGCCATTCGAGAAAGCGGACTTGGCATCAATCCTCAGCTGAACGGCACCATCATCATGTTGCCGATTCCCGAGCTAAATGAAGAACGCCGCCGCGAGCTGGGTAAAGTTGCCGGGCAATATGCGGAAAGCGCGCGGGTTTCGATCCGCAACGTGCGCCGCGACGGTATGGACCAGATCAAAAAAGCCAAGGCGGATGGAATGTCGGAAGATGACCAGAAGCTTTGGGAAAGCGAAGTTCAGGATTTGACGGATGAAATGATCAAGGCCGTTGATGTTGCGCTTGAGACCAAGCAAGCTGAAATCATGCAGGTCTGAGCTGGACTGATGCCCAAAGATCCCCAAATCGATCCGGTTTCCGGCCCACGCCACGTGGCTATCATCATGGACGGCAATGGTCGTTGGGCACAGGCGCGTGGCCGCCCCAGACTGTATGGTCATCATGCGGGCGCGCGGCGTGTGCGAGAGGTGGTTGAGGCCTGTCCTGGCCTTGGGATCAAGTATCTGACTGTTTTCGCCTTTTCGACCGAGAACTGGAAGCGGACGCAGGTTGAGGTTGCAGGTCTGATGAGCCTGTTTCGTCGCTACATCATCAAAGAAACCCGGACACTTGCGGACAACGGAATCCGCGTTCGGTTCATCGGTGATCGCGTCCGGTTGGATTCGAAGCTGACCGATTTGATGGATGCTTTGGAACAGGAAACCAAGGACAACGACCTCGTGCATTTGACGGTGGCGTTGAACTACGGTGGCCGTGATGAGGTGGCGCGCGCCACCAAACGGTTGGCGCGTGATGTTGCCGAGGGGCGATTGAAGCCTGAAGAGGTGGACGAAGAAACTCTTCCTAAGTATCTGGATACGCGTGTTCTTCCTGATCCGGACCTTGTTATTCGCACCAGTGGCGAAGCGCGTATTTCAAACTTTCTTTTGTGGCAGTCAGCCTATTCGGAATACGAGTTTATCGATACTTTGTGGCCGGACTTTACGGCCGCCGAACTGGAAGCGCTATGCCGCAACTATGGCTCGAGAGAGCGCCGGTTCGGAGCGGTGCTGGCATGAGCGAAGGCCGATGGTCTGACCTGACAGCACGGGTTCTTTCTGCAGTCGTGCTGGTTATGGTGGGCGCGGTCGAGGTGTGGCTGGGCGGTGTTTGGTTTGAAACTTTTATCGCTGCAGCTTGCGGTTTGATGACCTGGGAACTGGTTCGGATGATCGATCCAAAAAGCCAGGGTACGGCCATTCAGCTTGGCGTCCTGACAAGCGCTGCGGTTTTGCTGAGTTACCATCTGCCACCTCTGTACACATTACCTGTCATTGTCGCGCCCGCCTTGGTGGGAATGGGGCAGGTGAGCCGATCCAAGATCCTTTATGGGCTGTTTGCTGTCTGGATTGTCGGCGCCGGGTTGGGGTTCATCTCGGTCCGCGAGAATTTTGGCTTTAGTTGGATGGTTTGGCTGATTGCCGTGGTCGTCGCCACGGATGTCGCAGGGTACTTTGTTGGAAAAATGATCGGCGGACCTAAGTTCTGGCCCAAAGTTAGCCCTAAGAAAACATGGTCGGGAACAATGGGTGGATGGGCTGCCGCCGCCTGCGTCGGGGTGGCCTTTGCGGCCCATGCCGGTTTCGGATTCGCGTTTGTTTTTGTTTCGATATTGGCTTCAATGGCCAGTCAAGCTGGTGATATTATCGAAAGTGCAGTCAAACGAAAGTTTGGGGTCAAGGACAGTTCAAACCTGATCCCAGGCCATGGCGGCTTTCTGGATCGCTTTGACGGCATGATGGGCGCTGCCCTGTTTGTCCTTATAGCTGGGCTGTTTTACGCGCCGGGTGGGATGTAATGCGCAGGGTTTCTATTTTTGGGGCCACAGGATCGATTGGGCAAAACACGATCGATCTGATCTCACGCGCGCCAAGCGACTATGATGTCGTGGCTCTGACAGGTGGGGCGAATATTCAGAAACTGGCCAATGACGCGCGCCGTTTAGGGGCCGATCTGGCGGTGACGGCACATGAAGACAAGTTGGACGATCTGCGCGCCGCGCTTACTGGCAGCGAGGTCGAAGCAGCGGCTGGCGCAAACGCCATTGCCGAGGCTGCAACGCGCCCAGCGGATTGGATCATGTCAGCCATTGTGGGCTCAGCAGGGCTTGCGCCGGGGATTGAGGCGCTGAAACAAGGTTCAACGCTGGCGCTGGCCAACAAAGAAACGCTGGTCTGCGCAGGGTCTCTGGTCATGGAGACGGCCAAGGCTCATGATGCGCGACTGCTGCCGGTCGACAGCGAGCATTCAGCCGTTTTTCAAGCTTTGGTCGGAGAAGACATCACTGCCGTTGAGCGCGTGATCATTACGGCCAGCGGTGGAGCATTCCGGGACTGGCCGATGGAAGATTTGGTCAATGCCACCGTTGAACAAGCGTCCAGCCATCCGAACTGGGACATGGGACAGCGCATTACAATCGACAGTGCTTCGATGTTCAATAAAGCCTTAGAAGTGATTGAAACAAGGGAATTCTTCTCTGTTTCGCCTACGCAGATCGAGGTTTTGGTGCACCCTGAATCCATCGTACATGCAATGGTCGGGTACCGGGATGGGGCTGTGATGGCCCATATGGGAGCACCGGATATGCGCCATGCCATCGGCTATGCTTTGCATTGGCCAGAACGGCGCGATCTTCCAGTGGATCGGCTTGACCTGGCGAAGATCGGACAATTGAACTTCAAAGCGCCTGATCTGAAGCGATACCCGGCTTTGAAACTGGCGTGGGATGTAATGGAGCGCGGTGGTCTGGCAGGGGCGGTGTTCAATGCAGCCAAGGAACGAGCGCTGGATCATTTTATTGCGCGCCGGATCTCATTTCTGGATATGGCAGATGCCGTGGCCGCCGTTCTTGACCGATTTGACGCATCAGACGGCCTTATTGATGCCCCGATGACCCTTGATAACGTGCATCAAACGGACCATTTGGCACGTCAATGGGTCGATGACACCGTGGTGGAACGAGCAGGATAGAATTTTGGACGTACTTTCGCTGATACCTCAATTTGGCAATCTTCTTTGGACGATTGTGGCTTTTGTCATCGCGTTGTCCGTTATCGTGGCCGTGCATGAATACGGCCACTACATTGTGGGGCGCTGGTCCGGTATCCATGCCGAGGTGTTCTCGATCGGGTTCGGCCCTGTGCTTTGGAGCCGCGTGGACAAGCGTGGCACCCGCTGGCAGATCGCATTGTTGCCGTTTGGCGGATACGTGAAGTTCCTGGGCGATGCCAATGCCGCGTCAGGGAAAGATGAAGAAGCGATGGGCGAAATCGCCACTCAAAGCCCCGACGAGTTGCGGCGCACCATGCATGGGGCCCCCTTATGGGCGCGGGCTGCTACGGTGGCGGCAGGTCCGGCATTTAACTTTGCGATGTCCATTTTGGTCTTTGGCCTGATTTTCTGGTCGCAGGGGGTGTCGCGCGAACCGTTGACCGTGGGTTCATTGCAGCCTCTGCCAGGGACGGTGCAAGAGCTGCGTGAAGGTGATGTGATCACCGCGATCTCGGGCATCACTACGCCGGACTATGATGAAGAAGGGGCATGGCAGGATTTCATCGATGCACTGCCGGTGCAACCAGTTCTGGATTATACAGTAATCCGAGACGGCGAAACGCTGGACGTTCAAGCGCCTTGGATGTTCCCACCGCTTATCCGGCAGGTCGCCCCGCGCAGCGCCGCTATGGATATCCAGCTGGAGCAGGGCGATGTTATCACTGCGGTGAATGGCGAGCCGATCTTTGCCTTTGATCAATTGAAGGACTTTGTCGAAAGCTCGGATGGCCGCGTTCTGCTTTTGAACGTATGGCGAGACGGATCCGATCTGGAGTTTGCACTTGCGCCTCGACGCACGGACGAGCCTCAACCGGAAGGTGGGTTTGTCACCCATTGGCGGATCGGCATCATCGGTGGAATGATGTTAGAACCTGCTACGGAGCCGGCCGGTCTTGTGGATTCACTGCGCGGCGGTGTCATTCAAACAGGTCGGATCATCGAAGGGTCTTTGTCCGGTATGTGGCACATGGTGACGGGAGCGATCAGCACCTGCAACATTTCAGGGCCAATCGGGATCGCCGAAACCTCGGGTGCGATGGCCAGCCAGGGGGCGCAGAACTTTATCTTCTTTATCGCAGTGCTGTCGACAGCCGTTGGTTTGTTGAACCTGTTCCCGATTCCGGCACTGGATGGCGGCCACTTGGTTTTCTACGCCTACGAAGCCGTCGCAGGTAAACCACCCAGCGACGGCGCATTGAGAATTCTCATGGGGCTGGGCATCACTATTATCCTGACTCTGATGCTGTTTTCGGTTAGCAACGATCTGTTCTGCTGATTGTGGCGTTAGGCGCTAATTTGGGCCGCATTCCTGCCTTATTTCGGGGCTATGCTCTTTGCGTCGAAAGGGTATCACCATGACCGAAGCGCTTAAAAAATCGTACCAGGGGTTCAGCTTGCTTTTCATGCTGAACCGTGACGTGTTGTTGAGCTTTGCGATGACAGCGCTGGCGCTGGCAGGTGCAGCTTATCTGGCCGGGATCTATCTGGCGGGATTCTGATTCTTACCGAAATGCTGGCAGCTTCTGGTCCACCCTTGTGGTGGAATGCTTCTATTTCGCCTTTTGACAAGCTCATTTAATCCCGTTACTCAGCAATAAAGTTCTAAAATTCTGGGTAGAGCACAAAATGACTGACAGGCGAAACGCGGGCACATCCTGCGGGGGGCAAATGCCGACAAACAATATTTTGTGGCAGGCGCTAACGGTTCTTTTCCTTTTTGTTGCAGCGAGTTTGACGGCTTTTCCGAACGCGGCGCAGGCGCAAAACTTCACGATCAACTCCTTCCAGGTTGAGGGCAACCGTCGGATCGAAACCGGCACAATTATAGCCCGAACCGGAATCGAACCGGGCCAAACAGTCACCGCCGGACAGATTAATGATGCCTATCAGCGATTGCTTGACAGTGGTGTATTTGAAACAGTCGAGCTGACGCCGCGTGGCACTACTCTGGTGATCGAAGTTCAGGAATACCCCACGATCAACCAGATCAGCATCGAAGGAAACGCTCGGGTTAAAGATGACGTTTTGTTGGACGTCATCCAATCCGAACCGCGCCGAGTCTTTACCCCTCAGGTGGCGGAAGCAGACGCGGATTTGATTGCCGAAGTTTACTCAGCGCAGGGCAGGGTCGCCGCAACGGTCATTCCACGGATCATCCGCCGAAGTGACAACCGGGTCGATCTGGTTTTTGAAGTCGCGGAAGGCACAACCATCGAAGTTGAGCGTGTCAGCTTTGTTGGCAACCGGGCATTCTCGGACCGCCGTTTGCGCCGGGTTCTCGAAACCAAGCAAGCAACGTTCCTTCGGACCTTCTTCCGTAACGATACGTTTATTGGCGACCGCATCGAGTTCGACAAACAGGTCATTCGCGATTTCTACCTGTCGCGTGGCTACGTCGATTTCCGGGTGAACAGCGCCAATGTCGAATTCACGCGTGAACGGGATGCGTTCTTTCTGGTTATGAACGTCACAGAAGGGCAAAAGTTCTCGTTCGGCAAGATCACTACGGTCAGTGAAATCCCCGGCGTCAACGCCGCAGAATATCAGGATGCGCTGAAGATCAAACCTGGTGTGACTTATACGCCCACGCTGATTGAAAACTCGATTGCCCGGCAAGAACGTTTGGGCGTCAAAAAGGGCGTGGACTTCCTGCGGGTCGAGCCGCGCATCACCCGCAATGACCGTGAACTGACACTGGATGTGGAGTTTGTCCTGACCAAAGGTCCGCGCATCTTTGTTGAACGGATCGACATTGAAGGCAACACCACCACGCTGGACCGCGTCATTCGCCGTCAGTTTGACACGGTCGAGGGTGACCCGTTCAATCCCCGCGAAATTCGTCAGGCGGCCGAGCGGATCAATGCTTTGGGTTTCTTCGCCACCGCAGATGTCGAGCCGCGCGAAGGGTCTTCGCCCAGCCAGGTGATCTTGGATGTGGATGTAGAAGAACAACCCACAGGCTCGCTTAGTCTTGGTGGTAGCTACTCGGTAACGGACGGTTTCGGGATCGCGATTGGTCTGAATGAATCCAACTTCCTGGGTCGTGGTCAGAACCTAGGTCTGACGATTTCGACCGCCCAGGACTCCGAGCAGTATTCGATCAGCTTTACAGAGCCGTATCTGCTGGGCCGTAAGCTGCGTTTTGACTTGGGGCTGGGGCTGTCGGGAACAAACTCGGGCTTTGCAAGCTATGATACCAGTTCGCTGTTCTTCACCCCACAACTGACCTATGCCATCGGGGAACTGTCGTCGCTGCGGTTGCGCTATGGTTGGGATCGCAGTGAAATGACACAGCAGGACAACGAAGTGAACGGCGCAGTTATTTCGTCGGAAATCGCTCAGGGTAAGCGGACGTCCAGCTCTTTAGGTGTGTCTTACGTGTATGACAGCCGTCGCGGTGGTCTGGACCCGAATTCCGGCGTTCTTTTCGAAGTTGGCGTTGATGCTGCGGGTCTTGGTGGCGACAACAAGTACTTCAAAACCACCGCACGCGGTATCGCACAAACCCGCGTTTGGAACGAAGAGGTCGTGCTGCGGGCGTCGATGGAGCTGGGTGCGCTGCACTGGCGGGGGAACGATTTCAGCCGTACGATTGACCGCTTTGTGCTGGGGCCCAATACGTTCCGCGGATTCGAGCCTGCAGGTCTTGGCCCACGGGATCTGTCCAACGGTCAGGATGACGCCATCGGTGGTAACTATTACTGGGTTGCACGCTTTGAAAGCGATTTCCCGCTTGGCCTGCCCGAAGAATTGGGTCTGCGCGGCGGTGTCTTTTACGACGTCGGTAACCTCTATGACATCGACAACGTCAACACCGCCGGTGCGAATATCGTCGGTGCAAACGGCTCGATCCGCCACGTGATTGGCATCGCTGTTCTCTGGGACACACCGTTCGGACCGTTGCGGTTCAACTTCTCGCAGGCTCTGAAAAAAGAGAGCTTCGACAAGGAACAGAACTTTGACTTTACGATTCAGGCTCGGTTCTGATCAGACATGTTGAATAAGATAATGAAAACAGCACTGGGCCCTTTCGGGGCCCTGTGTCTTTTGTCGGTTGTTTTGACCGCATCGTTGGTTTCGGCACAACAACTCGGCGTACCGCAAGCCAGTGTCGTTACCTTGTCCAGCGAAGAACTGTTTTCCAAGTCGGCCTTCGGTCAGCGTGTGCGGCGAGAGGTCGAAAAAGAAAGTGCCCTGCTTGCGGAGGAAAACGAACGGATTGTGGTTGAGCTCAGCCAGGAAGAAAAAGAACTGACGGAACAGCGCGCGACCTTGCCGGCTGAGGAATTCCGCCCATTGGCCGAGGCTTTTGACTCCAAGGTTCAGTCTCATCGCGAAGGCCAGCGCGCCAAGCTGGATGCCTTGGCGCGGCGCAGTGAAGAAGCACAACAGACCTTTTTCGAGATCGTCCGCCCCATCCTTGTAGACTTGTTGCGCGAATTTGGAGCCAGCGTAATGATCGAACGATCCAATGTGGTCGTCAGCACCACCGACATCACTGACGCAGCCATCGCCCGTATCGATGCTGCAATCGGGGATGGCAGTTCCCTCCAAGAGGGCAATGGCGAATAGGGTTGCTTGCCCTTGGGTTGCTGTATTGCTAACCACGCGGAAAAGAAACATCCAAAACGGGATATCTGATCAATGACCACGGAAACCAAAAGCGCCGACATTCAGCTGATCCAGAGGATCTTGCCACATCGCTATCCGTTTTTGCTGGTCGACAAGGTGGTGGACATCTCGGGTTATCAGTCGGCGCGCGGCATCAAGAACGTGACTATGAACGAGCCGCACTTTCAGGGGCATTTCCCCGGCACACCGATCATGCCGGGCGTCACAATCGTCGAAGCCATGGCTCAGACTGCGGGTGTGATGTTGGGTGTTGGCATGGATGTCATCGATACTGAATTGCTGATCTATTTCATGAGCATCGACAAGTGCAAGTTTCGCCGCAAGGTAGTGCCAGGTGACGTTCTGGAAATGCATGTGGAAACAGTGCGCGGTAAAAAAGGCGGCAAGCTGTTCAAATTCAGCGGTCGGGCCACGGTTGAAGGAGAAGTAGCAGCCGAGGCCGAGTTTTCGGCCTATGTTGATTGGGATATGGAAAAAACAACATGAGTGGAATCCATCCCAGCGCAATTGTTGAAGAGGGCGCTCAGATCGGGCAGGGCTGTACGATTGGTCCATTCTGCTATGTCGGCGCGCAGGTCAAACTGGCGGATCGGGTCGAGCTTAAATCTCATGTGGTTGTGACCGGAGATACATCGGTTGGCGAAGACACCGTCATTTTCAATTTCTCGGTGATTGGTGAAATCCCGCAGGATCTGAAGTTCGGTGGCGAAAACACCCGCCTGGAAATCGGTCAACGTAACCGGATTCGGGAACATGTGACGATTAACACCGGCACCGACGGTGGCGGCGGCGTCACGCGCATCGGGGATGATTGTCTGTTGATGGCAGGCGTTCACGTGGCCCACGACGTGCAGATCGGCAACCGCGTCATCATGGTCAACCACGCAGGGGCAGCTGGTCACTGTATCGTGGAAGACGATGTGATTGTCGGCGGCATTTCAGGGCTGCATCAATGGGTGCGCGTCGGGCGCGGAGCAATCATTGGTGCGCTGACCATGGTGCCCAAGGACGTTATTCCCTACGGTCTGGTGCAGGCCTCACGTGGTGAGCTGGACGGCTTGAACCTTGTAGGTCTGAAACGCAAGGGTGTTTCGCGCGAGGATATCTCGGCGCTGCGCGCGGCCTTCAAGGAACTGTCCGAAGGCGATGGAACCTTTATGGACCGCGCCAGCCGGATCGGCGAAGGCAATGAAAGCGATTACGTGCAGCGGATCGTCGATTTTGTCACCGGCCACAGTGATCGCTCATTCCTGACACCGGGGAAATAAACCCATGCTGGCGTTGATTGCGGGAACAGGGGCATTGCCGACCGAAGTGGTGGCACAGTTGACCGAACGACCTTTGATCTGCGCAATGGAAGGGTTTCTACCTGACGATTTGACGGCGGATATTGTGTTTCCGCTGGAACAGCTGGGCAGCTTCATCGCCGATCTGAAGGCGCGGGGCGTGACGCAGATTTGTCTGGCCGGTGCGGTTCAGCGCCCGGCTATCGACCCAAGCCGCATTGACGCCGCGACGCTACCATTGGTTCCGGTGATCCAAAAGGCAATCATGTCCGGAGATGACGGCGCGTTGCGTGCGGTCATCGGAATCCTTGAAGATGCAGGGCTGCAAATGCGGGCCGCACACGAAATTGCGCCGGGGTTGCTTCCTCCATTGGGCTGTCTGACGGATGCCCAACCCTCCGAGGCCGACATGGCCGATGCGGTCCGTGCTTCAGGTATTCTGCGTGCAATGGGGGCCGCAGATACAGGGCAAGCCTGCGCTGTGTTAAATGGCCAGGCCCTGGCGATTGAAGGGATATTCGGCACCGCTTGGATGCTGAAATCTTTGACCCAACGACCAGATGCGGGCGGAGGAATACTGTTCAAAGGGCCCAAACCCGGTCAGGACCGGCGCGCCGATCTACCGGCCATCGGACCCGATACCGTCACCGATGCGGTTGCGGCCGGGTTGTCCGGAATCGTATTGGAAAAAGGCGGCGTGCTTGTGCTGCGGCAAGAGCAGGTCATCGCAGAATGTAACCGTCTGGGCCTGTTCCTATACATCCGCGAGCGGGCGGCCTGATGCGTGTCTTTCTGGTCGCCGGAGAACCTTCGGGCGACCGGCTGGGTGGCGCGTTGATGGCAGGCTTGAAGACTCTGATCCCCGATGTGGAATTTGACGGGGTCGGTGGCCCGCTGATGGAGGCGCAGGGTCTGACCAGCCGGTTTCCCATGTCCGAGCTTTCAGTCATGGGCCTTGTCGAAGTTCTGCCGAAGTTCTTTCACCTCAAGCGCCGAATCTCCGAGACCGCGCAGGCCGTGCTGGATACAAAACCGGATGTGTTGATCACCATCGACAGTCCGGATTTTAGCCTGCGTGTTGCCAAGATTGTAAAGGCCGCAAGCAACATCCGCACAGTTCACTATGTCGCCCCTAGTGTCTGGGCCTGGCGGCCGGGGCGGGCCGATAAGATGGCCAAGGTTATTGACCATGTGCTGGCGCTGCTTCCTTTTGAGCCGCCGTATATGGAACGGGCAGGGATGGAGTGCGATTTTGTCGGTCACCCCGTGGCCAGCGAGCCTGTGGCCACGCCGGAAGACATCGCCGCGTTTCGGAACCGCTTTGATCTGGGGGATGCGCCGATCCTGTTGGCCTTGCCCGGATCACGTCGGGGCGAGATTGAACGGCTGGCAGAGTCCTTTGGCCGTGCATTGCGGCTGTTTATCGAGGCTCATCCGGGCTACCGCGTGGTGATCCCGACCGTTGGCGCGACAACCGAGCTTGTCAAAGAGCGGGTCGCGGGCTGGCCCGGAGACCCGGTAGTGCTGGACCCGCGCTATGAAGGCGCGGATCAAGCGCTTGCCAATAAGCGTTCCGCGTTTGGCGCGGCCAGTTTGGCGCTTGCGGCGTCGGGAACCGTGTCACTTGAGCTTGCTGCGCAGAACACGCCCATGGTCATTGCCTACAAACTCAACTGGCTGACACAGAAGATGGCCGAGCGGATGGTCAAACTGGACACCGTAACGCTGGTTAATCTGGTGTCAGATACGCGCGCTGTGCCGGAATGTCTGCTGGATGAGTGCGTACCAGCAAAGATCGCCGACGCCTTGCGCAATGTGATCAACGCCCCGGATGCGCAGCAGCTTGCCATGAGGCTAACCATGGACCAATTGGGCCGAGGTGGCGAAGCCCCCGGTTTGCGGGCCGCGCGGGCTGTGTTGGACAGAATGCAGGTCGATTATGCTTGATCATGCGCTGTTCGCGGTGTCTGCCGGGATCGCGATGGTATCCACCAATCTCGATAATTTGGCCGTCTTGTTGGGTCTGATTTTGGTGATGGAACAACGTCGCGCCATCATTGGCTTTGCGGTTGCTCAAACCCTTGTTCTGACCCTGGCGATGACCGTCGCGCTTGGTCTGAACCAAAGCGGTGTCCCGTTCTGGATCGGGTATCTGGGCATCGTGCCCCTGGTTTTTGGTTTCCGCGGTATCTGGAAACAGTATCGTGACGCCGAAGCGCAGGACGCGGATTCCAATGCGGCCGTGACTTCGGTAGTGACGCTTTTCCTAAGTCTTTCGATTGACAGTTTCGCGGTCATGACCCCTCTGCTGGCGGACTCTGCGCCCACTTTTCGCGTTGCTGCGCTGGTTGGCGCAGTAGTGGCTGCCACCGGTCTGGTCGCCGTTGCGACGTGGGGTGCGCCCCGCGCCAAAAGCCTCGGCCCTCGCGTCGTACGTCTGGATCGGATCGCGCCGTACATCATGGTCTGTGTTGGTCTCTATATTCTCTTTAATTCGCCCACGGATGTTATGTGACAGAGAGAGGATACGCCGTATATCGCATATGTGATCCTTATCCGGGTGGTGCACCGACACGGGGCTGCGATATCCTCGTCGAAAAAGGAGCTTTGCTATGACCCGCATTCCCCCATTGTCGGATCAAGAAATGACCGAAGAGGCACGCGCGTCTCATTCGGCTTTGGGCGCATATGGGCCGTTCGATAATTGGGCTCGTGTTGCGGCCTATTGCCCTTCGATTCTGGAAAATGTGACGGGAATGCTGACCACATTGCGCGAACAACAGAATCTGCCCCAGCGCGCGCTTGAACTGGCGATGGTGACGGTATCCAAGCTAAACGCCTGCGACTATTGTGTTTCACATCATACACCGATGCTGACCGTCGCGGGCCTAAGTCCCGAGGGTGCTGCGCGTCTGCCGGACGTTGAGGATCATCCAGAACTGGACGCTTGTGACAAAGCCGTGGTGCGCTATGCAGAGGCCGTGACAACACGATCCGGTCGGATGCGGGACGCCGAAGTATCGGACCTGCGGGAGTGGTTCAGTGATGCGCAGATCGTTGAGCTGACCTGGCGCATCGCCCTTTGTGGAGCGTTCAACCGCTTCAACGATGCCCTTCAGATCCAGATCGAAGCAGAGGTCGAACCGGTCTCAGCCTAATTCGCGGTTGCAAGGATTTCCCTGAAAACCCAACCTTCCAATGTTCCAGACGCAATGGCCACGCTGTCCCCATCATGGTCGATGGCGGACACGGTGATCTGATCATAGGTCGTCAGGATATTGCATTCATTTGCTGTCGCCAGTTCAGCAAGCTTTGAATGGCGATCCTTTTGCCCGTCGGCACCGAGTTGCAGTTCGATTGAAGACTGAAAATGCGATACCCAATCCGAAGTTTCGCATAAGGCAAATGTGCCGGGGTGAAGGGTATAAATTCCGTCTTCTGGAGGATGAGCAACGCCATTGGCCGCAGTGATGGGGGTGGCATCCGGAGTGTCGTCATACTGATCGTCCAGTGAGTCGAAGAAACCTCGTTGATCTTTTTCCGGTGCTTGGCTGGGATCGTCCGCGATCCGCAAAAGATGGTCGATCGCATCAGGCAGATCGCCATCTTCTTCGACGAGATCAACAGTGAAGCTGGTCTTTCCTCCATCCCATTCCAACTTGGATTTCACTTTGTAGTAATAAAATTTTGCATATGTCGAGTGACGCAGGATTTGGATCTGCTCATCGCTCAACGGAACCCTGATCGTGACGGCTCCGGTGTAGGCGTCAGGTCGAGCGCATCCACCGCAGACGCTTGCAGGGATGGTCAGTATCTCGGTGTCGTATTCATCAAAAAAAGTAAGTCGATCAAAGCTGGCAATAGCCTCGGGATTGGCCTGATCGAGCATGTCGCTGTCTGAAAGTTTATTCAAAAAATCATGATCGTAAGCGTTCGCAGGTTCGGACCCAAACAGCCCGGCGCCGAACTGTAGCCCCGGGTTGGTTTGAAAGTGGTTTGAATCAATGCCGATCGGCTCCGGGTGGTCCAACCTGAACCACCACCGTGTATCCCGGTCGTCCTCAAGGCGTAGGCTGACATAGAAATCGCGCCATTGTATTCTTGCCTGCCAGCCGTCTGCTTCATCAAGCAGCGCTTTCAGGGTCCATTCTTCTGCATTCTCAGCCAGCGATATTGCTGGAATAGCCAGGAACAAAATAAGAAAACGGTAGAGTCTAAGCATTGTGTATTCCGGTTAAGGTATTACTTTGAAACCGAAATATCCTGTGCGATCTGCTATTTCAATAACTTGTTCAGTATCCACGCCAGATCCAGCCGCCGCCAAAAATGCGGCTGCCTTCACCTGCATAAAACACACATGCCTGACCCGGTGAAATACCTTCCTCGGGTGTCAGCAGTTCGACCTCGGCTGTGGTGTCGGACAGGGGCCTAACAATCGCCTCACGCGGGGGACGGGTCGAGCGGACTTTGACTGACAGATGCCATTCGTCGCGCGAGGTGAAAGGTTCATCGCCCAGCCAGTTGATCTCGCGTACCGGAACGACACGGGTGGCCAGCATCTCCTTGGGGCCGACAACGACCTGTTTCTTGTCGACGTCCAGTTTGATGACATAAAGCGGCTCAGTCAGGCCGCCGATGCCAAGACCGCGCCGTTGACCGATCGTGTAGTGAATCACGCCATCATGCTGCGCCAGAACGCGGCCATCCGCGTGAACGATCTCGCCCGGCTCTGCCGCACCGGGACGCAGCTTTTCGATCACGCTGGCATAGTTGCCATTTGGCACAAAGCAAATGTCCTGACTGTCGGGTTTGTCCGCAACGGACAACCCGTATTGCGCCGCCATTTCACGCGTTGCGTCCTTGGATGGCAGGTGGCCCAGAGGAAAACGCAGGAAATCCAACTGTTCCGGTGTGGTCGAAAACAGGAAATAAGATTGATCGCGGTTCGCATCCTCGGCGCTGTGCAACTCGGGTCCGTTGGGACCCATCTTGCGTTGGATATAGTGGCCGGTGGCCATGCAGTCGGCCTCAAGATCTTTGGCGGTTTCCAGCAAATCCTTGAACTTCACCCGTTCATTGCAGCGAATGCAGGGCACAGGGGTAGCTCCCGCCAGATAGCTGTCGGCGAATTCGTCGATCACAGCATCTTTGAAGATGTTCTCATAATCCAGAACGTAATGCGGAAAACCACGTTCTTCGGCCACACGACGCGCGTCGTGGATATCGATCCCAGCGCAACACGCGCCTTTCTTGGCCAGCGCCGCTCCGTGGTCATAAAGCTGCAACGTAACCCCCACAACGTCATAGCCCTGATCCGCCAGATAGGCCGCCACAACCGAGCTGTCGACGCCACCCGACATCGCAACGACCACCCGCGTTTCCGAAGGCGGCTTTGCAAAACCAAGCGAGTTCAGCGGGGTCTCGGTATCGAGGGCCATGATCAGTTCCGTTTCGGGTTAAGGAAGACCGCCGGAATATAAGAAAATTCTAAACATTCTCAAGGGGCGGTTTCACGCGCTCTTAAGTAGCCTGATGTCAGCTGTGATGCAGTAAGAAAAGGGTTGAAAGATGTTTTTGCACAAAGTGGAAGGCCCTCGGTCTGTGACATTGCCTGACGGTACCATTCTGACACGCGCTGATCTGCCACCTTCTGATACACGGCGTTGGGTGGCCTCACGCAAGATTTTGGTTGTGCGTGGCGTGCTTTACGGCCTGATCAGCTTGTCTGATGCCAAGAAAAATTACGGGATCAGTGATGAGGAGTTCAATGGCTGGGTGTCTCTTGTTGCGGAACATGGTGCCGAAGCACTGAAAGCCACAGCCCTAAAAAAATATCGACAACCTAAGGGAGAGTGTGAATAACTGATTCAACGGTAACGTCAGATTAACCATTCTTGTTCAGGTTTATTTTTAATTGGAATTGTTGACCGAATTGGAGCAGTAAAAAATGCGCGTACTTCTTGTCGAGGATGATCCGACCACGTCTAAAAGCATTGAGCTCATGCTGACGCATGCAAACCTCAACGTCTATGCAACGGATCTTGGCGAGGAAGGAATCGATCTGGCGAAACTCTATGATTACGATCTAATTTTGCTGGATCTGAACTTGCCGGACATGAACGGGCACGAGGTGCTGCGCCAGTTACGTATCGCACGGGTTGAGACACCGATTCTGATTCTGTCAGGGGCCGATGACACTGAAAGCAAGATCAAAGGCTTTGGTTTTGGAGCGGATGATTACCTGACCAAACCCTTCCACCGCGAAGAACTGGTAGCGCGTATTCACGCCATTATCCGCCGGTCGAAGGGGCATTCGCAGTCCATCATTCACACCGGTCGGGTTGCGGTAAACCTGGATGCCAAAACCGTTGAGGTGGACGGAAAGACTGTTCATCTGACCGGCAAGGAATATCAAATGCTTGAACTGCTTAGCTTGCGTAAGGGCACGACCCTTACCAAAGAGATGTTCCTGAATCACCTCTATGGCGGCATGGATGAACCTGAACTGAAGATCATCGACGTGTTCATCTGCAAACTGCGCAAAAAGCTCAGCAATGCGACCGGCGGCGAGAATTATATCGAAACCGTCTGGGGGCGCGGCTATGTGCTGCGCGATCCGCAAAGCAATACTCTCGACGAGACGCGGATGGCTGTCGGTCTCTGATTGGAACCACCCGTGCCGCTGGTGGTCCAGGGCGGCACTTTACACTCACGGCTCAGCACGTCTGGACCTGGCCATGGCCTCGCCCTATCACTGAGGTCCAAGAACGCGTGACAGGGCGAGGCCATGAGCAACTCCATTTCCATATCTGATCTGACCGAAGACCAAGCGCGCGCCGAATTGGCGCGCCTTGCGGCTGTGCTGTCTCGGGCAAACACGCTGTATCATGGGACAGACGCGCCTGAAATTTCGGATGCGGAATACGATGCGTTGAAGCGCCGAAACTCTGAGATTGAGGCGCGATTCCCCAACCTCAAACGTGATGACAGCCCGTCGGACCAAGTCGGCGCCAAGGCAGCGGACGGGTTTTCGAAGGTAACGCATGCTGTTCGTATGATGTCGCTGGGCAATGCCTTCGATGACGAGGACGTGGCCGATTTTGACAGATCGATTCGAAAGTACCTGGGTCTGGGCTCCGATGAGCCATTGTCTTTCACGGCTGAACCAAAGATTGACGGTCTGTCGCTGTCCTTGCGCTATGAAAACGGCCAACTTGTTCAGGCCGCGACGCGAGGGGACGGTGAGGTCGGCGAGAATGTGACGGCGAATGCGCGTACCGTCTCGGATATTCCTCAGCAGTTGAATGGCGCGCTCGAAGTGCTTGAGGTCCGTGGCGAGGTCTATATGTCTCATGCCGATTTCGAGGCGCTGAATGCGCGGCAAGCAGAACGAGGTGGAAAGCCCTTTGCCAATCCACGTAACGCAGCGGCCGGGTCTTTACGGCAAATAGATGCGGAAATCACGCGATCCCGACCCCTAAAGTTTTTTGCCTATGCGTGGGGTGAGGTGTCCGAACCCTTGGCAGACACACAATTGGGTGCGATTGAGCGACTGCAATCTCTTGGGTTTTCGACAAATACACTGACGCGCCTATGTCAGACGACCCAAGAGATGATCGCGCACTATCGGGAAATCGAGGCGCAACGGTCCACCTTGGGATATGACATTGACGGGGTTGTCTACAAGGTCAACAATTTGTCGCTTCAGGCGCGTTTGGGGTTTCGCTCTACTACGCCGCGATGGGCAATTGCGCATAAGTTCCCCGCCGAACTGGCCTGGACGAGGCTAGAGGCAATCGACATTCAAGTTGGCCGCACTGGTGCGCTCAGCCCCGTGGCCCGTTTGCATCCAGTGACAGTTGGCGGCGTTGTGGTTTCGAATGCCACTTTGCATAACGAAGACTACATTGCCGGGCGCGATGCCAAGGGCAGTACGATCCGAGAAGGCAAGGATATACGTGTCGGGGACTGGGTACAGGTTTATCGCGCGGGTGACGTGATCCCGAAAGTTGCCGATGTCGATCTGACCAAACGCCCTGAGAACACTGAGACATTTCCGTTTCCGCAAGAATGTCCTGAATGCGGTAGTGCGGCTATTCGCGAGGAAGGCGATGCCGTGCGCCGCTGTACGGGCGGTTTGATTTGTCCGGCGCAAGCGGTAGAAAAATTAAAACATTTTGTGTCTCGCAAGGCGTTTGATATCGAAGGCCTGGGCGCAAAACAGATTGAAATGTTTTACGATGACCCGGTCCTTCCGATTAACACCCCTGCTGACATCTTCACATTGGAACAGCGCGACAACGGTAATCTGGCCCGGTTGAAAAACCGGGATGGATGGGGCGAGACCTCGGCCGGAAATCTGTTTGCTGCGATTGACGAAAAACGCAAAATTCCATTTGCGCGCCTACTGTTTGCCTTGGGTATTCGGCATGTGGGCGAAGTTGGCGCGCGCGATTTGGCGTTGTATTACCGTGAGTGGGATGCCATGGCGCAGGCGTTGGATGCTGCTCGCCCGGCGGCTTTGGCGCAGCGGCAAGCCGATGAGGCCGAAGATGCGGAACGAGCGACAGCGGCGACCGAGGGCCGTCGTGCCCGCGTCAAGGAAGTGCGTGATGCGGCTATCGCAACGGCCTGCGTTTCTTCAGAGGCCAATGCAGCCTGGGCTGATCTGATCGGGATTGATGGGATCGGCGCGACGCTTGGCCTTTCCCTTTCAGATGCTTTTGCAAATGAGGAAGAGAGGCGCGCATTTGATACGCTACGACAGGAGTTGACCGTCATTGCTCCGGATGCACCCGCATCGGACAGCCCGGTGGCAGGAAAAACCGTGGTGTTTACCGGGACGCTGGAAAAGATGACGCGAGCTGAAGCTAAGGCTCGGGCCGAGGCATTGGGTGCGAAAGTTTCGGGATCTGTCAGCAAGAAAACTGATATTTTGGTTGCAGGACCGGGTGCCGGATCGAAAGCCAAAAAGGCCGCAGAACTGGGTATCGAAACCTTGGACGAGGATGGCTGGTTGCAGCTGATCGAAGGCGCATGAGCGGACGGCCGGAACAGCTTTTTCCGCTTTTTGCGGATTTGGAGACGCTCGATGGTGTCGGTCCCAAAACCGCGCAAGTCATGGCGCAGACCGGCGTGGAAAGTCCGCGCGATGTTTTGTTTGGTTTGCCCTACGCAGTGGTTGACCGTCGTAGGCGTGATACGATCCAAGGCGCTGATTTGCCTTCCACGTTGACAGTTGAGGTCACTGTGGGCACGCATCGCCCGCCACGCAGTAAGGGTGGGGCCTATCGTGTTCATGTCGAAGACAGTCAGGCCGATTTTCAGTTGGTCTTCTTTCATGCGCGCGGAGATTATCTGAAAAAGGTGCTGCCTGAGGGATCGCGCCGGGTGATTTCCGGTAAGTTGGAATTGTTCGACGGTATGGCCCAAATGGTGCATCCGGATCATATGCTGCCAGTAGAAAAGGCCCGAGAGATCCCGGAATTTGAACCTGTCTACCATCTGACACAAGGGCTGACCCAGAAAACCGCGTTCAAGGCCAGTCGCAGCGCGTTGGCGCGGGCGCCTGAGCTTGAGGAATGGATCGAACCCGCTCAGGTGGCGCAACAAAATTGGCCGGATTGGGCTTCAGCCATTCGCTCCGGTCACAATCCGCAGGGGGCAGATGATGTCGCCCCCTTTGCACCCGCGCGGCAGCGTTTGGCCTATGACGAATTATTTGCGCATCAGTTGACCCTGGCATTGGCCCGCCAACGGGAACGTAAATCTCGTGGAATTGTTAGTGTCGCGACCGGGAGGTTGCAATCCAAGGTGTTGGCCAGCCTTCCTTATCATCCGACCGGGGCTCAAAACCGCGCGATCGAAGAGATCGCGGCGGATATGGCTTCGGACGCTCGGATGAACCGACTGCTTCAGGGTGATGTGGGGGCGGGTAAGACACTAGTGGCCTTCATGGCGCTGTTGATTGCGGTCGAAGCAGGCGGGCAGGGTGTGATGATGGCCCCGACCGAGATTCTTGCACGCCAGCATCTGGAAGGGTTGCGGCCACTGGCCGAAGAGGCCGGGGTGGTTTTGGAACTGCTCACGGGGCGAGATAAGGGTGCTGAGCGTCGTGCCAAGCTTGAGGCGCTGAAACAAGGTAGTATTCAGATACTGGTCGGCACCCATGCGGTGTTTCAAAGTGACGTGGAGTTCAAGGCTCTGCGCTTGGCCATCGTCGATGAACAGCACCGCTTTGGTGTTCGGCAACGGATGGAACTGTCGGAAAAAGGGCAGGGTGCCGACGTTCTGGTGATGACGGCAACTCCAATCCCGCGAAGCCTGGCGCTTGCGCAATACGGGGACATGGATGTCTCGGTTCTGGACGAAAAACCGCCCGGGCGAAAACCGATCAAAACGGCGATTGTCAGCACGCAGCGTATGGATGAGGTCGTGTCGCATCTTCGCCGCGCGATTGAAGAGGGGCGACAGTGTTACTGGGTCTGCCCATTGGTCGATGAATCCGAGGTTTCAGACCTGACCGCCGCCGAAGAACGGTTCAAACGTCTGCGTGCCATTCTGGGGGAAGGCGTTGTGGGGCTGGTCCATGGGCAGATGCCGCCCACTGACAAAGACGCGGCGATGAGCGCGTTTCAGAACGGTGACACCAAGGTTCTTGTGGCGACTACTGTGATCGAGGTTGGGGTCAATGTTCCCAACGCCACGATCATGGTGATTGAACGGGCCGAGATTTTCGGGCTTGCGCAGTTACACCAATTGCGAGGGCGTGTGGGGCGTGGCGACGCGGACTCAACCTGCCTGCTAATGTACCAACCGCCGCTCAGCGAAGGTGGGCGCAGACGGCTGGAGGTTTTGCGGGAAACCGAGGATGGGTTCCGCATTTCCGAAACCGATCTTGTGATGCGCGGGGCCGGGGATCTGATCGGGACCGCACAATCCGGCCTTCCTAAGTTCCATATCGCCGATCTTGAACGTCAGGCCGGATTGATGGCTGTCGCCCAATCAGATGCGCGCGCATTGCTGAATGCAGACCCGAAACTGACGTCGGAACGGGGCCGTGCCGCGCGTGTTCTTTTGTGGTTGATGAAACAAGATCAGACTATCCGTTTAATTTCAGTGGGTTAGGTGAAGTGTTCTAAAAAGTTCACAAATGTTCTTAAAAAGTTCTTTACCGACTCGGTTAAATATGAGAACAAAAGGTCAACAAAGGATTAAAGCTCTGACCGGAGGTGACCCTATGCTGACCCAGATCAAGACCGCTTTCACCCGCGCGCAATCGACCATTTTTCAGGATGCGGTTGGCGTGATGTCTTTGGTCGTGATCCTGATGGTAGCTTTGCACCTGCCGGTTGGTTTCTAAGCCTTTCTGCCTGCGATCTCGTGCCGAAAAAACCGCGCTGTCATCCCCATTTCAGTCAAGGGTGACCTGCCTGTCCCAAACCCCTTGAGGGGCCATGCCTCGGCCCCGCGCGGTGAACCGGACCCCACACGAGACACGCAATGCCTGCCGCCGCCCTTTCGCCCGGAAGGAGCGGCGGTTTTTTTCAGCAGACCAGTTTTGAAGATCCCAAGCAGCGCGGACATGACAGAGTTGAGCGCGATAATCGCAGCTATTGTCCCGATCGGGTCAATAACAACCCAAAGCGTGACGAAATGCTCTAGTAGATTGTTCTAACCCATTCCTCCTGAAATCTGACCTGAGGCGGAACAGGTTTACTTTAGTTTGCCAAGTTTATGCGCAATGGGCCTGTTCGGCCTGTGCCATGGCCTCGGCTGTGGCATCCAGCGCCAGAAGGATCGAGGCGTGCCGGTTCTTATAATCCCGTGCCGGCATAAGGACTTCGAGCCCGTCGAAGGGAGCATCTGGAGCAGGTCCATCTTTTTTCAGCATTGCAGCCAACTGATCGCGAGCAGCTTCGACCTGAGCACGCGTCGCGCCAATGATCGCATCCCCCACGACCGCGGCAGAAGCTTGACCCAAGGCGCAGGCTTTGACGTCCTGACCAAAGGCACGCACCCGGCCGTCCTGAACCTTGACATCCACTGTCACGGTCGAGCCGCACAGCGGAGACCGTTTCTTGACCGTTGCATCTGGGTCGTCCAGACGGTCAAGATGCGGAATATCCGCCGCCAGCGCTAGGATGCGCCCGGAATACAACTTTATCAGGTCGTTCTCGCCGCTCATGGCTTTCCCTCGTCGTGTGTTCCTCATACATAGTGGCCAGCCCACCGGATGCAAAAGGTTTTTCGAGATGACTGAGCCTGTCATATTTGACCCATCGACATTGAAATATAACGAGGCGGGCCTGATCCCTGCAATCGCACAGGATGACGCGTCGGGCGAGGTTCTGATGATGGCTTGGATGAATGCTCAGGCCGTTGAAAAGACGCTGGAAACGGGCAGGGTGACCTATTGGTCGCGGTCTCGTCAGTCTTTCTGGATCAAGGGCGAAACATCAGGCCACACGCAAGAGCTTGTGGATTTTCGGATCGATTGTGACCGCGATTGCCTTCTGGTACTGGTGCGTCAGACCGGGGCTGCTTGCCACACAAATCGCCGGACCTGCTTTTATACTGCTGTTCGTGACGGGGCCGAGACAGAATTGATGGCTCCGATGGAATAAGCGCGCCGGATCAAAGCCCGACCATACGCCGAATGTCTGCGGGGCTGGCGCCTTCAGCGCGATATTTTGCGATCGCACGCGCATCGTCGCGCTTGGCCAATCGTTTGCCTGCATCATCACGGATCAGATCGTGGTGAAAATACTCGGGCGTTGGTAAATCCAATAGAACCTGAAGCAGAACATGGATGCGGGTCGCTTCGAACAGATCCCGACCCCGAACAACACGCGTGATTCCTTGCGCCGCGTCGTCCAGGACAACGGACAGATGGTAAGACGTGCCCATGTCGCGGCGGGAGAGAACAACATCTCCGACGGTTGTTTCCATCTCATCCGGAGTGAAGGTGATTACACCTGTTTCCCCGTCGGGGCCGGAACCGAGTTCAGTGAACTGAAGTCTGGACCTCTCCTGAATCGCTTGACAAGCCTTGGAAATGTCCAGCCGTACAGCTTCGTGTTTTGGGCGAAGGTGTTGGGTTAAGTCTTTGCTTGCATTGGATTTACGACAGGTCCCGGGATAGATTATTCCGTCAGGCCCGTGCAGCGGTGCGCCTTCCTGCGGAGCGCTGGCTGCAGCGGCAATATCTTTGCGGTTGCAGGTGCAGGGATACAGAAAGCCCCGCGCCCAGAGTTGATCCAGGGCGGCATCGTAAACCGCCATGCGATCCGATTGGCGCATAACAGGACGTGGCCAATTCAGGCCCAGCCAGGTCAGATCATCATATATCTGATCCTCCCAATGCCGACGCGAACGGGATTGGTCGATATCCTCGATCCGCAGCAGGAACTGACCACTTTCAGCTTTGGCCATGTCGTTGGCCATCAATGCGGAATAAGCGTGGCCCAGATGAAGTGGCCCGGTTGGAGATGGCGCAAAGCGCGTCAGGAAAGTCACGCTTTTTCTATTATATACACGTCAGCGTTAAGGTTGACTCCGGGTAGATGCGGCCCATGTTCACGAAATAGCAAACGTGCGGCCCCCATGTCGACCCAATCCGTAACGCGGCAGGTGAAAGTGTGATCTGCCAGCGCGTGATCATTCAAAGAAAACGCAAACAGCCCTCCTTTGGGTAAAGCATGCATCAAAGCGTCGATTGTCTCTGCCGGGGCAGCGCCCTTACCGATGACACCGATGGCTGTGACAATCGAATATGCACCACGTTTGAGCGGAGCTGGCTTGGTGATATCGAAGCCGGTCAGCTTTCTGTACACACCCTTAGCATTTGCCTCTTCCAGCATTTTGGGAGTGGGATCCATGCCATCGATAGTCTCGAACCCGACTGAGCGCAAAGCCTGACCGGACATTCCGGTTCCACATCCAAAGTCCAGCACCGGGGTTTCAGGGTGGGGGTGGGCAGACCACAACGCCGCCGCCACGCGACCTGGCGTGACATATCCATGATCTTCGACCTCTTTATCATAGGTCGCCGCCCAGTTCTTGTAGTGCGATTCTGTTTCTTGTGGCGTGTCGAGGTTGTAGGTGCTGTCTAGGAACTTGTCGGTCATACCCGCATGCTAGGCCGAGACCGTATTGTGCGTCCAGTCAGCAATGCTCCAACCAGGTGCTCCATTCTGACTTGGCGCGGTCGGTATAGGCCTTGTACCGGTCCTTCCGGCCTCGACGACCACCCTTAAGGCCTTCTACCGGTCGGAACAGGCCAAAATTCACATTCATTGGCTGAAAGGTCTTTGCCTCGGCCCCACCGGTAATGTGATGAATCAAAGCGCCCATTGCGCTGTCCTGCGGCACGTCCGGCAGATCACGCCCAAGTATTTCTGCTGCTGCCAAACGCCCTGCCAGCAAACCCATTGCGGCGCTTTCAACATACCCTTCGACGCCCGTGATCTGCCCGGCGAACCGGATATTCGGCTTGGATTTCAGCCGCATCTGCGCGTCAAGCAATGTGGGTGAGTTGATGAATGTGTTGCGGTGAATGCCGCCCAAGCGAGCAAAGCTGGCGCTTTCCAGGCCGGGGATCATTCGGAACACCTCGGTCTGGGCACCGTATTTCATCTTGGTCTGGAAGCCGACGATGTTGAACAACGTGCCCAGTGCATTGTCGCGGCGCAGCTGCACCACGGCATGAGGTTTGACGTCCGGTGCATGTGGATTGGTCAGGCCGACCGGTTTCATAGGGCCATGGCGCAAGGTTTCGCGCCCGCGTTCTGCCATGACCTCGATGGGCAGGCAGCCGTCAAAGTAACCGGCTGTTTCGCCCTCATGGAACTCGGTCTTGTCAGCAGCCAGAAGTGCGTCGATGAACGCCTCATACTGATCACGGTCCATCGGGCAGTTCAGATAGGCTGTGCGCTCTTCTTCTGTTTCGCCTTTGTCGTACCGCGACTGCATCCAGGCCTTCGACATATCGATGCTCTCGGCATAAACGATGGGCGCAATGGCATCAAAGAAGGCCAGCGCCTCGGCACCAGTTTCCGAGCGGATCGCTTCGCCCAGTGCTGGCGAGGTCAAGGGCCCTGTTGCAAAGATCCATTGGTCGTCATCGGGCAGGGTGGTCACTTCTTCATCCGTGACCGAAACGCGTGGGTGGGCGCGGAGTTTTGCGGTGACGCTTTCGGCAAAAGGGTCACGATCCACCGCAAGCGCCCCTCCTGCGGGCAGGCGATGGGCGTCGGCCGTTGTCATGATCAGCCCGTTGGCAGCCCGCATTTCCCAATGCAGCAGGCCCACAGCATTCTGTTCGTCATCATCCGACCGAAATGAGTTCGAACAGACCATTTCAGCCAGATTGCCGGTTTGATGGGCAAAGGTGCCAACGGTTGGGCGCATTTCGTGAATCATCACGTCAACGCCCATTTCCGCCGCTTGCCACGCCGCCTCGGATCCGGCCATGCCGCCGCCTACAATGTGCAAAACTTGTGTCATGCGCTGCCACATAGGACAGACCACAATCGGGCGCAACTCAGCCAGCGCCAGTTTCGTTAATTTTAAAGGGGGGTCTTGGGGTCGCCGCTGCGGGAATGTCAGCGCTGGTGAGAGAGACCAGCTGGAGGGACCTTCCGCCCACGGCGACCCAAAAGTGTCCTGAGGCCTCAGCCTCGACCCAGCTTTGCCACAGAGTCGCCGTTTTGAAAAGTGCAAAAATCAAAACAGTGGCAAAAAATGTGCAAAACAATTGCCTCATTGGGTCCAATTGGGGGGGCGCTTTTCAATAAAGGCGGAAATGCCTTCTTCTGTGTCCCGGTGCAACATATTCTGCGCCATTACCTCTCCGGTATAGGTGTAGGCCTGATCCAGGGGCATCTGAAGTTGTTGATAAAACGCCTCTTTTCCGATTTTCACGGCAACGCCAAGCTTTGAGGCTACAAGCTCAGCCAATGCATTGGCTTCATGGTCCAGCTGCGATTCCGGGATGACGTGGTTGATCAGCCCAAGTTCTGCGGCCCTTTCGGCTGAAATGAACGCGCCTGTTGTCAGCATCTCAAAAGCTTGCTTTCTGGGGATGTTGCGGCTGAGCGCCACCATTGGTGTCGAGCAGAACAACCCGATATTGACCCCGTTCACGCCAAAGCGCGTACCCTCGGCTGCAACAGCCATGTCGCAGGTCGCAACCAGCTGACACCCGGCGGCGGTGGCAATGCCATGGACCTGAGCGATAACGGGTTGAGGAAGCGACTGGATTGACATCATCATCCGGGCGCAGCGCGCAAACAAATCCTTGAAATAGGCTTTGCCCCCATCTTCGGACTGACGTCCGCCTGTCATTTGCTTCAGATCGTGCCCGGCACAAAAAGCCTTTCCAGCGCCTGATAAGATCACTGCGCGGATGGACCTGTCATCGCGCAAAGCGTCAAGTTCATCCTGAAGCGCAGCCAGCATCTCTTCGCTCAGCGCGTTCAACCGCTCGGGCGCGTTCATTGTAAGCCGTGCCACCGCGCCAGTGTCGTTACGTTCCAGAATTGCCATCTTGCCCTCCGATCCCAAGTTGGGCCAACTCTAGGTCGGGAAGAGCAGGAGGGAAAGTATGGCTTTGGCAATGAACAGGGATGAACTGTCGCAATACCTAAAAGAGGTGTTTCCTCAGGTTCATGAGGATTTTGTTGTCGAAGAACTGGCCGAAGAAAACATTACCATGCGCCTTGTGGTCCAGGACCGGCACCTGCGCCCCGGGGGCACAGTGTCTGGCCCGTCCATGTTTGGTCTGGCGGATGTCAGTGTGTACGCTATGGTTTTGGCGCGAAAAGGGCGGCAATCCCTGGCGGTGACGACCAGCAGTTCGCTGGATTTTCTTCGCAAACCCGCAGGTGGCGCCGATCTGATTGCGACTTGCCGATTGCTTAAGTTAGGTCGAACATTGGCCGTCGGCGATGTTTTGATCTATTCCGAAGGCATGGACGAGCCGGTTGCGCGGGCCAGCATGACGTATTCCATTCCACCGGCAGGCTCGGCCGCGGCGCGGTTCGGCTAAAAAAAGGCCGGGGACTGGCCCCGGCCCAGGAAGAGGTCCCAATAATTGGGACTGGGGATGATTCAGATCTGCCAGAAGTAGCGTTTTACTTCACGGTCCGCCTGCGTGCGGGTCAGGCCAACATCTTTCAACAGCCGATCATCCAGATTGCCCAGATTGACGCGACTGCGACGGCGGCGTTCCCATTGAGTGACCGCAGCCGCAAACCGCACGGCCAGCACAGCGATCAGCGGCAGCCGAGGGCTGGCGTTCAGCAGTATAAGGGCGGGGTTGTGCATTGTGCGTGTCATCTCAGAGTTCCTTTCAAATTGTATTGACACAAAGCAGTGATATTCGGTACAAGATGTTGATACATTCAATATTGTGTCAAAATCAAAGGAAGAATTGTAATGGATACAATTTGGCCGGAAGAGTTGCCGAAAGCCAAGGGGCCAAAGTATACTTTGGTTGCTGACACAATACGAAAAGCAATTGAGAGCAAAGCGTTAGACATCGGATCTAAGCTGCCGCCGGTGCGCGAACTGGCGTATCGATTGCAGATCACACCGGGTACTGTTGCACGGGCCTATACGATTTTGACGGATGAAGGCTTGTTACAAGCAGAGGTCGGACGTGGTACATTTGTAGCCCCTCCGAAATCCCCGATTCTGGATGATGTCTGGTCACGTCAGTTGCATTTGGCCGAAGCACAGAATGCCAATCACGTCAGCCTGTTCAGTCCAAGATTGGCGGATATGGGGCAGGTGTCGTTGATACGGGAGTGTTTGCAGAAAGTTGCGCAGTCCGATCCCGCATTATTTATGAACTATCCAACCCGCGATGCCTATAAGCCAATGCGCCAGGCGGTGGTCGAGTGGCTGTCGGATTTACCGCTGGGTCCGCTGACGGATGACGACATTGTACTGACTCATGGGGGGCAGAACGGATTGTGTCTTGTGTTTCAAAGCATCCTTCAAGGTCCCAAGCCGGTCGTTTTGGTCGAAGACCTGTCTTACGCCGGCTTTCGACGTGCGGGTGAATTGATGCGGGCTGAGGTGGTTGGCATTCGGATGGATAAATGGGGTATCGACCCCACCGCGATGGAACATGTTTTGCGGCAGACACCCGCGCAGGCGATTTGCGTTTCACCCGAGGTGCAGAACCCGACCGCGCTGCACACTCCGCTCGAGCGTCGCAAAGAGGTAGTTGAAGTCGCGCGAAAATTCGATTTGCAGATCGTTGAAGATGATTGTTACCGAATGGGTGAGGCTAAAGAGCCCAGCTATCGTGCCTTGGCGCCCGAGCGGGGCTGGCATGTATCGTCGATCTCAAAAGTGCTGACGCCATCACTGCGCGTCGGGTTTGCCATTGCCCCGAAAGAGCGAAGTGTGGATCTGAGACGCTCGGCAGAGTACGGGTATTTTGGGCTGGCGCAGCCGTTGGCAGAGCTCACCCGATTGCTTTTGTCTGATCCCCGTACGCGGCAGATCGCCAAAGATGTCAGAACCCGAATGGGCGAATATGTACGCGTTACGGTGAACGCGTTGGGTGGTTTTGACCTCACGTGGGCACCAGACGTACCGTTTGTCTGGCTAAACCTGCCATCTGGGTGGCGGGCAGCGGCCTTCAGCCGGGCGGCAGAGCGTGAAGGAATACAATTGCGTTCGGCGGACGAATTCGCTTTGCGCGATGGCCGTGCACCAAATGCGGTTCGCATTGCAATGAACGGGCATGTCTCGTTGCAACGGTTCGAGGACGCAATGCTTCGGCTGCGTGCGTTACTGGACAATCCACCCGAGCAAATCAGCGTTTAGATTGGGGTAAAATAATACCTATTTTGCAAGACATTGTTTTTACTTGTGAAAAACTGATTTACTGCGCTTGACGTGCGCACGGCCACCCCATAGAACCCCACCATCGAATTCGGGCCGCTCTGTCTTGGGGCGGTCTTTCACATCAAACAGGACTATCCTGCCATGAAAACCTTTTCTGCAACACCTGCAGACATCGACAAGAAGTGGATCCTGATCGACGCCGAGGGCGTTGTTCTGGGCCGTCTTGCCTCGATCGTCGCCATGCGCCTGCGTGGCAAGCACAAAGCGTCGTTCACCCCGAACATGGACATGGGCGACAATGTCATCGTGATCAACGCTGACAAAATCCAGATGACCGGCAAGAAGCGCGAAGAAAACTTCTACTGGCACACTGGCCACCCGGGCGGCATCAAGTCGCGCACCAAGCAGCAGATCCTCGAGGGAGCACATCCCGAGCGCGTCGTGACCCAGGCGGTCAAGCGCATGCTGCCGGGCAACCGTCTGGCGCGCAAGCAGATGACCAACCTGCGCGTTTATGCTGGTGCCGAGCACCCGCACGAAGCCCAGGCCCCTGAAGTTCTGGACGTTAAGTCCATGAACAAGAAAAACACCCGGAGCTAATGACCGATGGCTGATCAGATCAATACTCTCGAAGAGCTGAGCGCCGTCGCAGGCGTTGAAACCGTAGCCGAAGAAGTCATCGTGCGTGAACCCGTACGTGACGAGCTGGGTCGCTCCTACGCCACCGGTAAGCGTAAAGACGCTGTTGCCCGCGTTTGGATCAAGCCGGGTTCCGGCAAGGTCACCGTGAACGGCAAAGACCAGGACAAGTATTTTGCGCGTCCCGTTCTGCAGCTGATCCTGCGCCAGCCGTTCCAGGTTGCTGGTGTTGAAGGTGAATTCGACGTTGTCGCAACCGTCAAAGGCGGCGGCCTGACCGGTCAGGCTGGTGCGGTCAAGCACGGCATCTCGAAAGCGCTGCAACTGTACGATCCGAACCTGCGTGGCGCTCTGAAAGCCGCAGGCTTCCTGACCCGCGACAGCCGCGTTGTGGAACGTAAGAAATTCGGTAAGCGCAAAGCCCGCCGTTCGTTCCAGTTCTCGAAGCGTTAATCGCCGGGACAATCCAAAAGAAAGGGCTCGCAACTGCGAGCCCTTTTTCGTTGCATTTACGTTGTCTTATTCTTCGTAGACGAGCTTCCACGCGCCGTCTTCAACGACGTTCACGAATACTGTGTCCGCGCCTTGATGATCATCCGGCCCATAGGTGATGTGGTTGCCGACCAGATCGTCCTGATAGTCCAGCGATTCCATGGCCGCGATGAAACTGTCATGGGTCAGATCAGGACCTGCGGCCTCCAGCGCTTTGACCATCATCTCGGCGGCGGAATAGCCCAGCATTGCAAACCCAACCGGATCTTCACCCGTGGCGGCCTTGTACTCTTCGATGAACGCGGCGGGGGCGGGCTCATCGGCGCGGGCCCACAGATCCTGCCACGAGGCGGCGGCATAGAAGCCGTCGGTCACGCCTCCGGGAACCTGCGCCACGACTGTCAGGAAGCTGGCCGAGGTGCCCAGGAATTTCATATCCGTCAGGCCCATCTTCTTGGCAGTACCCACCACAGTGATCGCCTGACGAACGCCCAGCGCCATCGTGACAATGTCACAACCTTCTTCCTTGAGTTTACTGAGCGAACCCACGAAATCGGTCTCATCTGGTTTATGAGTGGTCTCGGATCCAAATGTGATCCCGGCCTCTTCAGCCCCGGCCTGGCTGCCCTCAAGAATTTCTTCGCCGAAATCGGTAGGCAGGTACATCGTGCAAACGGTTTGTGATCCAAATTCACCTGCGAGGTATTTCACGCCAATGCGGGCTTGATCATAGTAAGTCGAGAATGAGGTGAACTTGTTGCGCATAGGCTCTTGCAACATCTGCCGCGCCGCCGTCAGGGGGGCAACGTTCGGAATTCCCTTTGGATCCAGCAGTTTGAAGCCGGCCATGTTCATCGGTGTGCCCAGTGATTGCAGCATCGCAAACACTTTGTCCCGGTTCAGCAGTTTGTTGTAACCCTGCATTGCACGCGGCATCTGATAGCCATTGTCTTCGACGACAAAGCGGATTTGTCGCCCGTGCACGCCTCCGGCTGCATTGACACGGTCAAACACAACATTTGCGCCTTTGGTGGCCGGAACGCCCACGGCTGCGAAGATACCACTCAGATCGTTGACCGACCCGATCACGATTTCATCGTCGGTTACGCCTTGGGTTTGCGCCAAACCTATGGTCGCCGAGGCGGTCAAGGCCGTGGCGACAGCCAATAGTTTGAATGACTCTCTCATTTCTCTCCTCCCGAAATTCCCTTGTCTAACTGTACATGTCTTCAATCAGATGTCCGTGTTTCTTTTCCACCAAACCCCGTTTCAGCTTCATCGTAGCGGTCAGTTCATCGTCTTCGGCTGTTAAAAGCACGTCGATCAGCCGGAAATCCTTGATCTGTTCGACCCGTGCAAATTGGGTATTCACAGCCGCAACTTCGGCGCCGATCAGATCGCGGATTTCGGGCGCGGCACAGAGTGAGGCGAAATTCGAAAAAGGAATTTTGCGGTCTTGTGCAAATTTCTCGACATTCTCCTGATCAATCATGATCAGAGCCGTAAGGTATTTGCGCCTGTCACCAATCAGGATCGCGTCAGAAATATAATGACTGAACTTCAACCGGCTTTCGATCTCGGCTGGGGTAATGTTCTTACCACCCGCGGTGATGATAATGTCTTTAAGGCGGCCCGTTATGGTGACGTAACCGTTCTTGTCGACATGCCCCATATCCCCCGTGCGCAGCCAGCCGTCAGCGGTAAATGTCTCAGCCGTCTTGGCATTGTTGCGCCAATATCCCTGAAAAATGTTCATGCCTTTCAGCTGTATTTCACCGTCTTCTGAGATACGGATGTCGCAGCCTTCGACGGCTTGGCCGATGGTCCCGATCCTGTTGCTTTCAACGGTGTTGAGCGTGGCCAACCCGGCGGTTTCAGTCATCCCAAAACCTTCGACCAAAGGTACTCCGATGGCCCAGTACCATTTCAGCAAGTCAGTCGAAATCGGCGCAGCTCCGGTGCCGCCACGACGCAGTTGGTCCATGCCCAGCATACGGCGCAGGTTCTTCAGAACCAGTTGATCCCATATCCAGAACTGCACCGCGATACCGATCGGAACGTGTTTCCCTGCCGCCCTGTATTCGGCGCGGCGAGCGCCTGCTTTCAATGCTATCCCAAAGGCCGCGCGCCCCAACGGTGTGGCCTCCTGCGTCAGAATTTGCACATGCGCATAAATCTTTTCCCACACGCGCGGCACAGCCGTGAAGGTCGAGGGCGAGACCTCCTGCAGGTTCGCAAATACGGTTTCCGGGCTTTCCGCGAAATTCACAGTGCAGCGGGCCGCAAGCGGGAAATAGACCGACACGTCCCGTTCCAGAATATGACACAGCGGCAGGAAGCAAAGCTGCTCATCACTGGCAAGAACCGGTAAGGCCCGCGCGCCGGATTCAATGGCAGCAAGGATATTCTCGTGGCTCAGCATCGCGCCCTTGGGCTGTCCTGTGGTGCCAGAGGTATAGACAAGCAGCGCCGTATCCTGCGGTTTCGCCAGCGCGATTTCGGCCTCGAACCGCCCGTGATCGGCTGTTTCCGCCTCTCGGCCAAGCGCGTAAAGGTCGTCGATCATCATGCAGCGTGGGTGCTTGAGGTCGTGCAGACCTTCGTCTTCCAGAATGATCACCTTGATCAGGTCCGGAACTTCGGCTTCGATTTCCAGGAACTTGTCCAGATGTTCTTCATCTTCGACAATCAGGAATTTGCTGCCACTGTCATTGATCAGGTATCGCAACTGACTGGCGGAATCGGTGGTGTAAACGCCCGAGGCTATCCCCCCGACGCCCTGAATACCCATGTCGAACCACGCCCATTCCTTGCGATCCTCGGATAGGATCGAGACCACATCGCCCCGTTCCAGCCCCAGTTTCCGTAGCGCCAAACCAATCCATTTGGCGTGTTGCCAGTAATCGGCCCATGAATAGGATCTCCAAATGCCTAGATCTTTTTCCCTATGCGCGGTGCGTTCGCCCAGCTCGGCGCAGCGGTGTTGAAACAGCTCGCTTATGGTGATGCAGCCGTCCACCCGCAGCGGCCTTTGACCTGTTGTTGCGTTAAAGCGCACGCCGTTGATTGTGGTCTGCGGGGGCAGGGGGCTGGCATCCATCCGTCTTACCTCCACGTCTTTTTCCGTTTCCAGCGCCGGTTTTCCCGCGCGCCGTCTTCACGCACACCAAGATAGAAGTTCTGAATGTCCTCGGATTTCAACAAAGCCTCGGCGCTACCGTCCATGACGATGCGTCCAACCTCCATCACATAGCCATGATGGGCCAGATCCAGTGCCGCATGAGCGTTCTGTTCGACCAGCATCATGGTCATCTTCTGTTCTTGGTTGAGGCGCCTGAGGATCTCAAAAATCTCTTGCACCAGCATCGGCGACAGGCCCAGTGATGGCTCATCCAGCAACATGATGCGAGGACGGGCCATCAGCCCACGTCCGATCGCCAACATTTGCTGCTGACCACCTGACAGTGTGCCAGCCTCTTGCCCGCGTCGATCTTTGAGGACGGGGAAATAGCTAAAGACCAGTTCACGATCCTGCTCGATCTGGTCTTTGTCCTTGCGGGAATAGGCACCAAGGCTGAGGTTTTCATCAACAGTCAGAAGGGGAAAGACCTCGCGCCCTTCGGGGATATGCACGATCCCGCGTTGCACGACCTTATGTGGTTCGGCCCCCTGAATGTCTTGACCATCAAAGGTGATTTGTCCCTTTTCCGGGTCCATCACGCCCGACACGGTTTTCATCAGCGTCGTCTTTCCCGCGCCATTGGCCCCGAGGATCGACACGATCTGCCCCTTGTGCACATCCAATGAAACCCCGCGAATGGCCATGATGGGGCCATAAAAGCTTTCGACATTGCGTATTTTCAGGATCGGCTCGGTCATGAAGCTTTTCCCAGATACGCTTCGATAACAGCCGGGTGGGCCTGCACCTGCGCCGGAGAGCCCAATGCCAGTTCAGCGCCGTCTGCCATGGCCAAAACCCGATCTGACACGCCCGAGACCAGGCCCATGTCATGTTCCACCATCAGCACGGTGATGCCCATCTGACGCCGGATGTCATCGATCCACCACCGCATGTCACTGGTTTCTTCGACCGACAGGCCCGAGGCGGGTTCGTCCAGCAACAGCAGTTTGGGATCAGTTGCCAGTGCGCGCGCGACCTCAACCACTTTTCGCACGCCATAGGGCAGCCCTGCGATCATCTTGTCGCGATAGGCCTGAAGATCGAGGAAATCGATGATCTCTTCGACCTTCTCGCGGTTTTCGATTTCCTGCCGTCGGGCGGACGGAAGGAACAAAAGCTCGGAAAGCAGATTTGTTTGTCGATGCCTATGCCGCCCAACCAGAAGGTTTTGCAGAACGGTTGCGTGCTCGAACAGTTCGATGTTCTGGAACGTCCGTGCCACGCCAAAGGTTGCAACGCCCGAGGGTTTGACACGTAGCAGATCATGGCTGTCGAACCGGATCGACCCGGCGTAGGGCTCGTAGAACCGCGAGATCAGATTGAATACAGTCGATTTGCCAGCACCGTTGGGGCCGACGATGGCAAAAACCTCGCCCTCCAGCACTTCGAACGATAGGTTATCGACCGCAGTGAGGCCGCCGAACTTCAGGGTTACGTTTTCAAACTCCAGCAGGCTCATCTTAGACGCTCTGTCTTTAGATAAGATTTTTGCCGTTTGAACATGTCCTTGCGGTAGAAGGGGAACAGCTCGAACCAGGTGCGGATCTTCAGCCAGCGGCCATAAAGGCCCATGGGTTCGAACAAAATGAAGGCGATCAGGATCATGCCAAAGATGCCGAATTCAAGGCCCGGAATGGCAACTGTGTTGCCGCCGAACACAGCTCCGGCGTATTCTTTGGAGATTGAAAGGAATTGCGGCAGGAACCCGATCACGATCGCACCCAGAAATGCCCCGTGGATCGAACCCAGTCCGCCAATCACGATCATCATCAGCAACTGGATCGAGATCAGAACACTGAAGGTTTCATTGTTGAAGGCACCGGCAAAAAACCCCATCAAAGCCCCGGCCCAGCCCGTCACAGCACAGGACAAGGCAAATGAGATCATCTTGGTCCGCGCAATGTCGATGCCCATCGCCTGAGCCGAAACCTCTGAGTCACGCACGCCGATAAAACTGCGCCCCAGCGGTGCTCGCAGCAGGTTGATATAGCCCAACGTCACAAGGACAGCGACGGTCAGAACCAACCAGAAGAACAGATCCGGCGTACCCCAGCGATCTACCAAATGGCCAAAGATCTCGACCCCGCCGACATACTTGCCCGCGACGCCCCCGGTGATAGGTTCGGAGAGGACTATGATGTCATCCATCAGGATCGAAAGGGCCATGGTGAAGATGGCCAGGTAGATACCGTGAAGGCGCAAGGCAGGGATGGCAACTGTCACGCCCGCGATGCCAGTCAGTATTCCTGCCAGTGGGAATGCGACCAGAAAGGGAACCCCTGCTTCGATCAGTGCAACGTTGGCATAACAGCCAAAAGCCAGAAAAGCGGCATGTCCCAGACTGACTTGCCCGGTATGCCCGGTCAGGATCATCAGGCCCAGCCCAGCAATGGCCCAGATCAGAACGTTTGTCAGCTCGCCAAGATAGAATGCGTCCAGCCACCATGGGGCCGCTGCAACGACGGCCAGAAGGATCAGATAAAGACACAGTTGATACCGGTCTTTCCAAGGCCGGATGTCCTGCATGTAGTTGGTTTTGAACACGATCCGCATCGCTTAGACCTTTTTGACCCGAACCTGACTGAACAGCCCGTTGGGCCGGAAAACCAGCACGGCCAGCAGTAAAGCATAGGGCGCGACCTGGCTGTAACCTGCGGCAATATAGCGGCTGGCAAAGGGTTCAATCACACCGACGATCAGCCCTCCGGCCAGAGCACCGGGTAGACTGCCAAAGCCGCCAATGACCGCTGCTGCAAAGGCCTTGATGCCCAGCAAACCGGTGGTCGGGTCCACCGCTCCCTTGGCGGCAAACAGGATACCGGCGATCCCGGCAACGATCCCGGCCAGTGCCCAGATAAAGCCCTGAACGCGTTTGACCGGAATGCCCATGTAATAGGCCGCCAATTGGTTTTGCGACGCGCCCTGCATCGCAAGGCCTAGCTTTGTGCGGCTGAAGAAGACATATAGCGCCCCGGTCAGAAGGATCGTGACAACAATCACCGCCACATCTTCCATCCCCAGAACCAGACCGCCAAAGCGAACCTCTTTGCCGGCAAGCGGATTCTGCAGCGTTTGCGGCTCGTGCCCCCAGATCAACCCCGCAACAAAGCGGATCACGAACCCCAAAGCGATGGTCAGGATGACGACTGCGGTTTGGCTTTCGCCGAATAGTCGACGGATAATCAGCCGATCCAGCAAATAGCCCAGAGCACCCATAATCCCCAGTGAGATCGGCAAGGCCAGCCAGAAGGGCAGGCCCATATATTCAGTATTCGTCAGGCCAATAGTCACAAAGGCCCCCAGCATCATGAAATCACCCTGCGCGAAATTCACCGCCTCGGTTGCCTTGTAGATCAGAACAAAGCCAAGTGCGATCAGGCCATAGACGCAGCCATTCGCCAATCCGCTGATCAGCAGCTGTGCGTTATCCAAACTGTCCTCCCTCCAACGAGCAACAGGTGCCGTCAGCCTCACGCAAGTCTTCGGGGTGCGTGGGGTTCTTTTACTATGGCGTGATTATCACCTTTCCGTCACTCTTTTTCAGCGCATTGGCTAAATTTGGCACCAGATCTCTGAGTGTAAGGTGTTCAGAAACATCTGTTTTCCAGCGCCCGTCTGCAAAACGCGCCTGAACCTCGGCCACCACCCGCATCTGATCGGCCGGTGGCGTCGACATCATCCATTGCGTCAGCCAAAAACCTTCGATCCGCTTGCCCATAAAGATCAACTGGCCGGTTTGGGTAAGCGTCGGCGCTTCGGTCGAAAGCTTGCCATAGGTGATCCAGCGTGCACGGTTTGGCATGGCGCAAAACAGTTGTTCCGACAGTTGGTCTGTCACGGCGTCAAGGAAGACGCGTGGCTTCATGGACGTGCTCAGTCCGGCAAATTGCTCAACAACATCTGAATCTGTCGTCACCAGGACTTCGGCAGCGCCGAGGCTCTTCAACGTCTCAACGGTCTCCGCGCGCCGCACGAGCGCAATGGGTTTTAGCCCAAGATCACGCCCAAGGCTGCACATCAGTTTTCCAAGCTGGCTGGTTGCGGCAGACACGACAAACGCGTCGCCGTCGGCCTTGGCCATGTCTACCATCGCCATCGCGGTCAGCGGATTGACGATCTGCGCGGCCCCGTCATCGTCCGAGATATCTGGGCGCAGGGGAATGCACATCTGCATCTGCGTGACAACATATTCCGCCCAGGCCCCCGATCCGGCAGCAACAAAGGCAACCCGCTGACCGTGCAGGGCTTCGGCACCTTTTCCGGTGGCTACAACATCACCGCATCCTTCGAAACCTGCAGGGGATCCCTTTACGCGAGGTTGGCCGTACTCGCCCTTTATGAAATGCAAGTCGGACGGGTTGATCGATGCGGTTCTCAATCTGATCAGAACCTGACCGGGGCCAGGCTGTGGCACGGGTATCTCTGCGGGTTCCAACCATTCGGCTGCGTCAGATATGGCTGGCCCGCTGGATGTGCCAGAATATCCTTCAAGTTTTAATAGAGTGGCAAACATGGTCTGTGGCAGTTCTGTCATTTGGTCATCCTCAACAAATCTGAAGTCGAAATCGCCGTATTAAACACGTACCCTTAACAGGCGTGGCGCGTGCCGAGCTTTGGAATGAGCCAATCAAAAGCCGCTCGGGGCGTCAATTCAATGCCGAAATAACGTGGGGGCACCTAAGATGCGCCCGTAGGGTGGGGCCTACCCACAAGGTCGACCCCAAGTATTTTATTGTTGTGTCAACAGGTTGGTCAGTTCCTGGATTTTCTGAGCGATGGTCTCAGGCGACGCTTTGATATCGTTGACGATCTGGATCGCCTGCTTTTTCAGGTCGGCCGCCAGAGTGCTTTCTTCCAGCGAAGCCATGATCCCGTCATAGTCGAAATTGGCTGGGTTTAGCTTGCCTTCCTGAATCCAGGAATTTAGCAACTCCTGCCCCTGATCGGTCAGCGCGGCGACCTGATCGCCCGCCTGTTGCGCAGCTTCTGACGCCTGATCCGCGACCGACGATGCCGCTTCGGCTGCCTGATCGGCCACTGATGCAGCCGCCTCAGAGGCTTGTTCCGTTGCGGTTTTAACGGCATCTGACACAGCGTCTTGAGCGTCAGAGGCAGCGTCGGCCAAGGCATCGCCAGCTTCCTCTGCGGCCGTTTGCAAACGCTCTGCCGGAGTAGGTTCGGGTTGGTTGAGGTAATAGTAGCCGCCAACGCCGATTACAGCGATGATGACGGCCAAAATAAGAGTGCGCGACATATGAATCTCCTTTGAATTTGTGTCGCCGGGATGCCTGAAGACTAACGCAATGACAAAGGGGAATTCCTTTGAATTCTCAGCAGAATAGAGGTTTGAGCCAGCCTACGCTGATACAAGGCTTTGCATACGGGAACATCACGCTGCTTTGGGAAATCGCGCATTGCAATTGCGCAGCCATCCGCTTGCCCCAGTAAAAGCCAGGGCAATGCTCTGCACAACTTTTTAACTCAAGGCCATGCCGGGGAGTGGCGGAGAGACAGGGATTCGAACCCTGGGTGGGCTTGCACCCACAACGGTTTTCGAGACCGCCCCGTTCGACCACTCCGGCACCTCTCCGCGGGGGTCTGTGAGGGGGGGATTTAGTGAGGAACGGGCGGGGGTGCAAGCAGAAAATTCCAGAATTTGACAAAGCCGGGTTTTTCCATTGCCAGCGGACGGAAAACACCTACTCTGAATACTATGACACAGTCTGCACACCGCTTTGCTTTTCTGTTTTTAGCGCCGCTCTTGGCGTTTTTTATGGCTGCTGCTCCTTTGTTTGCGGCCAACCGGGAACGGATCGAAGCGTTTCTGACAACAACCGGATTTGATGTCGCGCTGGAAAGCATCGCGCTGAGTTCTCGGTCTGCACCGCAAATGCTGGGCATCGACCCCGACGGGTTCGGCTCGGACTGGGCGCGCCTGACGGATGAGGTATTTGACGTCGAAGCTATGCATCAAACGGCGGTTTCCATTCTTGAGGAAACGCTGAGCGAAGAGGCATTAGCGCACGCAGTTGAGTTCTACGCGTCCGACCTGGGGCAGCGTTTGGTCGAAGTTGAAAATGCGTCTCATATGAACGCGGATAACGAAGCCAAGCAATTTGAAGGCCAGCAGATCATCTCGGATCTGATCAAAGAAGGGTCACAAAGGGTCGAAAGTTTCAAGCGAATGAGTGCGGCCATCGATTCGACCGATACAGCGCTTCGGGCATGGCAGGAGATACAGTTTCGCTTCCTGCTGGCCGCCAGCGCTTCCGGCGTCATCGAATTGCAAATGGATGCAGAAGATTTGCGAGAGCTTTTGAAAAGAAACGAGCCCGCTCTGCGTCAATCGCTTCAATTGTCCAGCCTTGCAGGCGCGGCTTACACGTACAAGGATTTCTCGGACGAGGACGTGAACGCCTATGTCGATGCGTTGGAACAGCCTTTGATGCAGGAAGTTTATGAACTTCTGAACGTTATACAATTCGAAATCATGGCCCGACGGTTCGAGGTTCTTGCCTCGCGGATGGCAGAATTGCATCCCGCACAGGATATTTGATGCAGCGCTTCGCTCAGGTTCTGGTCTTTGTCCTTTTGGGGTTGCCCGCGCTGGCGAATGAAAAGATAGACCGGTTGGCTCAGGCCATGCACCTGCCCGACGTGATGGAGATTTTGGTACAGGAAGGGCAAGAACACCGGAAAAACCTGGATGAAACCATGCTGAGCAACACCGGAGGGGCGCTTTTCGAAGCTCAGGTCAATGACATCTATGATCCCATGTGGATGCAAGATCACCTGACTGAAGCGTTCGAGACAGGTATGTCGGACGCGCAGCTTGATCAGGCCATTGTGTTTTTTGAGAGTGATCTGGGTCAAACGATCGTAACACTTGAAAACTCGGCCCGTCAGGCGATGTCGGATCCGACAATCGAAGATATGGCGCGCGACGCGTTTGAAGAAACCGCACGCACAACAACGCGGTTTGCTTTGGTTGAGGAATATATCGAAGCGAACAATCTGGTTGAGAAGAACGTTCAGGGGTCTTTGACGTCAGATTATAATTTCTTTCGCGGCCTGGATGTGGATTCAAGAGCAGACACTCAGGACTTACTGACAGAGCTTTTGTCGCAGAAGGACAACAGGACAGCAGACACCGAAGCGTGGCTTTATGCCTTTCTACTGCTGGCATATCGCCCGTTGGACGAGGCTCAAATGCGGGAGAATATAGCTTTTTCCAGAACGGAGACCGGACAAGCGCTGAACGACGCGTTGTTTGATGGGTTTGATCGTATGTTCAACGATATTTCCTATCAGTTGGGACAAGCGGTTGCCCGTGCTCTCAGGGCGTCTGACCTTTGAGGCTTGTTTGGTGTTGACTTTCTTCTGCAATCTATGGATAAGCGCGCATCCCGGCCGGTCATCCGCGCCGGGTCTCGTTATTATTTGACCTTTAAGATACGTCGAAAGGGTCTGTCACACAGCCCGAAAAGGGCGCGCTGTTCGAGGTGGCTTAAGCCAGAAACGCCCGAAAGGGGACCACAGAACGCGGGTATGAAAAGGAAAGACGCATGTTTGCGGTCCTCAAGACTGGCGGCAAGCAGTACAAGGTTCAGGCGGGCGATATCCTCCGCGTTGAAAAACTGGCTGCCGACGCAGGTGAAAAAGTTCAATTCAACGATGTTCTGATGCTGGGCGGTGACGCTCCGGTTGTTGGTGCACCTTTCGTTGAAGGCGCGGGCGTACAGGCCGAAGTGATCGAACAGATCAAAGGTGACAAGGTCATCAAATTCGTCAAGCGCCGTCGTAAGCACAGCTCGAAGCGTACCGTTGGCCACCGTCAGAAACTGACACTGGTCAAGATCACCGACATCCTGTCGTCGGGCGCTGACAAGTCGGGCATCAAAGCTGCAACCGGTTCGGCACCGGCTGGCGAAGCAGCCCCTGCTGCGAAGCCTGCCAAGAAAGTTGAAGCCAAAGCAGAGGCACCCGCCGCTGCTGCTGCCGCTGACGATCTGACCAAGCTGAATGGTGTCGGTCCTGCCGCTGCCAAAAAGCTGGTTGAGGCCGGTATCGAGAGCTTTGCCGCTCTGGCCGCCTTGTCGGACGAGCAGATTGCTGCTATCGACACCATCAAAGTGAAACCCGAATGGGTTGAGCAAGCCAAAGAGCTGGCTCAGGGCTAAGGAGAGAGAGAATGGCACATAAAAAAGCTGGCGGTTCCTCCCGTAACGGTCGCGACTCAGCTGGTCGCCGCCTTGGCGTTAAACTGTATGGCGGCCAGGCTGCTATCGCAGGCAACATCATCGTACGTCAGCGCGGCACCAAGTTCTGGCCGGGCGAAGGCGTAGGCATGGGCAAAGATCACACCATCTTTGCAACCACCGATGGCGCCGTGAAGTTCCATAAGGGACTCAAAAACCGCACCTTCATTTCGGTCCTGCCAGTGGCGGAGGCCGCAGAGTAAGCCGAGACCCAGAAGGTTAATAAAAAATTCATGGGGGACCGGCAGAAAATGCCGGTCCCTTTTTTGGTTTTAACGCAGTTGTGATCCCAAAAAACCGATGCCCGTCGCAACCACCAGTTTTCTAATCTTCGCCGCCTCACAGGTGGGCACGCCGGGACCGGCCAATATGGTTCTGCTGGGAACAGGTGCGCGCTATGGTTTCCGGGCGGCCCTGCCGTTTGTTGCAGGTGTCGTGCTAGGCAAGCAGTTGATTATCTGGCCGGTGGGCTTTGGTCTCATGCAAATTGCGGAACAAGCGCCATTTGTGTTTTCCGCGCTGAAATACGCCTCTGCTGGTTATGTGTGCTGGTTGGCCTGGAAGATCGCCAATCTTCGCTTGTCGCGAAATGGAGCAAGTGGTTCGGTGCCGGGTTTTTGGGCCGGACTGATCGTGCATCCGCTGAACCCCAAGGCCTGGGCCATGATCATTGCTGGGTTTACTGGTTTCGTCGCGGCTGGCACGTCCAGTTTGGACGCAACGTTCACGATCGCTCTTTGTTTGTTTATCTGCCAGGTCGTCTTGCACCCGATCTGGACCTTCGCAGGCGATAGAATTGCTCATGCGGTTGAAGGTCGCCCTGCGGAAAAATATCTAATGTGGACGTTGGCCGGGCTTACGGTTGCGTCCGTCCTTTTTGTGTTGTTCGGAGGAGGAACACACCAATGAAGCTTGAAGCAATAATAAATCAGCCGGTCATAGAAACCGAGCGGTTCGATCTGCGCCCGCTGCGCCGTTCGGACATGGGACTGATCGAGCACTACGCGGGGGATGAGCGCGTGGCACGCATGACCACAAGCATCGCGCACCCGCTGGCGCCCGGCTCGACCGAGGCTTTTGTGACGCGTTCGATGGCAGAAGACCGGGACGAAGATGTTTGGGTTATGGATGCAATGAAAGACGGTGGCCCGGAACTGATCGGTCTGATCACACTGAAACGACTGGATCGGAACCAGTCCGAGGTTGGATATTGGGTTGCGCCTATTTATTGGAACACGGGCATTGCATCTTTGGCCGTTGAAGCATTGGTCAATACCAACCCTCTGCAGAACGCGACCATGTTTGCCAGTGTTTTTCAGGACAATCCCGCCTCGGCTCGGGTGCTGACCCATTGCGGGTTCCAGTATCTGGGCGATGCGGAAAGCTATTCGGTGGCGCGTGATACGAATGTGCCCACCTGGACATACAGTAAAAAACTCTGACTTGTGGCCGATGGGGCCTTTGCAGTAGGGGACAGACCATGAAATTTCTCGATCTTGCAAAGGTCTACATCCGGTCCGGGGCCGGAGGTAGCGGCTGCGTCAGCTTCCGACGCGAAAAATACATCGAATACGGCGGACCTGATGGCGGGGACGGCGGCAAAGGCGGGTCTGTGTGGGCTGAAGTTGTGGACGGGTTGAACACCCTGATCGACTTTCGGTATCAGCAGCATTTCTTTGCCAAGAATGGCCAGCCAGGCCGGGGCCAGCAGCGTACCGGTAAGGACGGAGACGATATTGTTCTGCGCGTGCCCGTTGGTACCGAAATTCTGGATGAAGACGAAGAAACCGTAATCTGTGATCTGACCGAAGTTGGGCAACGGGTTCTGCTGGCCAAGGGCGGCAATGGCGGTTTCGGAAACCTGCATTTCAAGTCCGCTACCAATCAGGCACCACGCCGGGCTAATCCGGGACAAGCCGGTATCGACAGAACCATCTGGCTGCGGCTCAAGCTGATCGCGGATGTGGGGTTGCTGGGTATGCCCAATGCGGGCAAGTCGACCTTTCTGGCAGCCACATCGAATGCGCGCCCGAAGATTGCGGATTATCCCTTCACCACGCTGCACCCCAATCTGGGTGTTGTTGGTGTCGACAACGTTGAATTCGTGGTTGCCGACATTCCAGGCCTGATCGAAGGCGCACATGAAGGGCGCGGCATCGGGGACCGGTTCCTTGGCCATGTCGAACGCTGCGCTGTGCTGTTGCATCTGGTTGATGGCACCTCTGAAACAGTCGCTGACGATTACCGGACTATTATTCACGAGCTCGAAGCATATGGCGGTGAGCTGGCTGAAAAACCCCGGATCACCGTATTGAACAAGGTCGATGCTCTGGACGACGAAGAGCGTGAACTGGTCAAAGCCGAACTGGAAGAGGCCGTGGGTGGCCCTGTCATGACCATGTCGGGCGTCGCGCATCTAGGCGTGACCGAGGTTCTGCGTGCGTTGAGGGCACAGATTGACGACAATCGCGTGAGCCGGAAACCCGCTGAGGAGGCGCAGCCTTGGCAACCCTGACCTCAGCCCGCCGTCTTGTTGTAAAAATCGGATCTGCTTTGTTGGTGGATCGCGATACCGGGTTGCTTCGGTCTGACTGGTTGAACTCGTTGGCGCAGGACGTGGCCTGGCTTAAGGGGCAGGGGACAGATGTGATCCTGGTCTCTTCCGGATCGATTGCGTTGGGTCGCGGTGTGCTGGGCTTGCCAATGGCTACGTTGCCTTTGGAGAAATCACAGGCGGCTGCCGCAGTGGGACAGATCCGTCTGGCGCGCGCCTATGAAGAGGCTTTGACGCCGCACCAGATAACGACGGCGCAGGTGCTTGTGACGCTGGAAGACAGCGAGAACCGCCGCCGCTATCTGAACTCACGTGCCACATTGAAGACCTTGTTGAACCTTGGTGTGGTTCCGATCGTGAACGAAAACGACACCGTTGCTACAGACGAAATCCGTTATGGTGACAATGATCGCCTGGCCGCTCAGATTGCAGTGACGGTTGGGGCCGATCAACTGATCCTGCTGTCCGATGTAGACGGGTTCTATTCGGGCAATCCGAGCGAGGATTCCTCGGCCACGCGCTTCGAGAAAATTGATCGCATTACGCCCGAGATTGAGGCCATGGCAGGCGACGCGGGCTCAGGCCTGTCCAAGGGCGGGATGAAGACAAAACTGATGGCCGCCAAGATGGCCACCGCAGGTGGCTGCGCAATGGCCATTACTGAAGGCTCGGTTTTGAACCCCTTAAAAATGCTTGAAAATGGAGCAAGTTCAACCTGGTTTACTGCCACCTTGGACCCGCATGCCGCCCGCAAACGTTGGATATCTGCGATGAAACCACGCGGAGAGATCACCGTGGATGACGGGGCTGCCAACGCTCTGGCCAATGGCAAAAGCCTGCTGCCTGCGGGTATTCTAGAAGTTACTGGCGATTTCGGGCGCGGTGATCCTGTTGCCGTTCTTGATCCAAATGCCCGCCGATTGGCGCAAGGGATCAGCCGCTATACCGCGCAGGAAGCCGATGCGATCAAGGGGCGCAAGTCATCTGAAATTGAAGCGACTTTGGGGTACCCGGGTCGCGCAGCTTTGATCCATCGGGATGATCTGGCCCTGTAAGCATTGAAAAGACGACCTGAAAGGCACGCGACATGAAAGATTTTGACAGCATCCCCGCATTGATGGCCGATCTTGGGAAACGCGCCAAAGACGCATCGCGTGATCTGGCTTTTGCAAGCGCCGAGCGTAAACACGCTGCCTTGATTGCCGCTGCGGATGCGGTTTGGGCCAATCGTGCGAAGATAATCGAAGAGAACCAAAAAGATCTGGAGTTTGGCCGTGAAAGGGGCCTGAGCCCGGCGATGATGGATCGGCTGATGCTGGATGAGGCCCGTATTCAGGGCATGGTCGACGCGCTGCGCACCGTAGCGGATCAGGCGGACCCGGTGGGCGAAGTTCTGGCTGAATGGGAGCGCCCGACTGGATTGAAAATTCAGCGGGTCCGTACACCTTTGGGCGTCATTGGCGTGATCTATGAGAGCCGTCCCAACGTGACTGCTGATGCCGGTGCTCTGTGTTTGAAGTCCGGCAACGCTGTCATCTTGCGCGGTGGGTCCGAGAGTTTTCATTCCTCGACCGCGATCCATGCGTGTCTGGTCGAAGGGTTGAAGGCGGCCAACTTGCCCGAGGACGCCATTCAACTGGTGCCCACTCGGGATCGCGCAGCGGTGCAGGAATTGTTGACCCTGACCGACCATGTCGACGTCATCGTTCCGCGCGGTGGCAAGGGGCTTGTAGGTCTGGTGCAGCGCGAGGCCCGCGTGCCGGTCTTTGCTCACCTCGAAGGTGTTGTTCATATTTACATCGACAAAGCTGCTGATCCGCAAAAGACGCTCGATGTCGTGCTGAACGCAAAGACCCGCCGCACAGGCATCTGCGGGGCCGCCGAATGTTTGCTGATCCATCAGGACGTTGTTGAAACACTGGGGCGCGATGTGATCGAGGCGCTGCTGGCCGCCGGAGTCGAGGTTCACGCCGAAGGCGCTTTGGCAGTAGATGGTGCACAGGCCGCGACGTCAGACGATTGGGGAAAGGAATTCCTTGATAGCGTGATTGCAGCCAAACCCGTGGCAGATATTGACGCGGCGATTGCGCATATCCAGCAATTTGGGTCCAACCACACTGATTGCATCATGACCGAAGACGATGCGGCGGTGGCCCGATTCTTTGAGCGTCTCGACAGTGCGATACTGATGCACAATGCCTCCACCCAGTTTGCAGATGGCGGTGAATTCGGTATGGGCGCGGAAATCGGGATCGCCACAGGCAAGATGCACGCGCGTGGACCAGTGGGCGCGGCGCAACTGACCAGTTTCAAGTATCTGGTCCGTGGGAACGGAACGACCCGGGCTTAAAACCTGAGCGAAACGCGTGTTGCGGTGGTTTCTACCGCGACGCGTCGTCCCATCGCCTTGGCTGTTTCCGGCAGCAGGGCAAACTGTACCTGCGCGGGCGTCAGTTTGTTTGGGAAACGTCCTGTGACCAAGTGTTTCCATAGGTCGCCGTCCACGTTCAGCTTGTCTGCCGTGCCGGTCACCGTCAAATTCGCGTCCAGACTTGTGATATCGACGGTGCCACCCAGCGGCATCGCGCTTTCGCAACACATCAGTGCCAAAAAGGCGAGTTTGACCTGATTGCGTGGCAAACGTTCGGTCAGGTTCCAGTTGACCCGCACACGACCTGCGCGTTTGACATCATTGAGCAGTTCAGTGATTTCGGCTCTCCCAAGTGGTTGCTCGCTGGCCGACCCGAACGCCACCCGGAAAAAGCGAATACGTGCGCCCGCACTGCCCACACTGCCCGAGATCAGCTCCATCTCGGGGCCGTGCATAGCGCCAACCATATCCAACAGCTCAAGCCCGTTGGTGATGGCCCCGATTGGGCTGATCAGATCATGGCAGATCCGAGAGCCGATCAACTCGGCCAGGTTGACGTCCGAAGCGCCCATGCGTACCTCCTGCTGTATCTGCCGCCGGATTCAGGAGCCCCGCATGACAGACATGAATGCCATTCTTGCACCGGGCATGTTTGTCCGCCACCCGGATTTTCCCGAATGGGGGGTTGGACAGGTTCAGTCCAACATCGCGGGCAAGATCACCGTGAGCTTTCGCGAGCAGGGGAAAGTGGTAATCGACGGAACGCGCATCGCCCTGATGCCGGTCTTTGATCCGTGAAACTGGTTTAGGAAAGGTTAACAACATGGGTCAAACCACCGGTTGTTGCCTTCGGTTGATCAACTGAGGTATCAGCGGCGAAAAGAAAGCGGATACCACCTTTATGCCGGATACAGGCCCAACCTTTACCGTCAAGCTGGCCGAGACCGAGGCGGAGTTAAAAGCTGCGCAACGCCTGCGCTATGACGTCTTCGTGCGCGAACTGGGTGGTGGTGGCGACTTGGTCGATCACGAGGCAGGGTTAGAGAAAGACCGGTTTGATCCCTATTTCGATCATATGTTGGCCTATGACGACGGTACTGGTGAAATTATTGGCGTTTACCGGATGTTGCCGGGTGAACGTGCAGCTGAAGTGGGTCAGTTCTACTCAGAAGATGAATATGATCTGACAGTGTTGAAAAACAGTGGCCGCAAGTTGCTGGAGCTGGGTCGGTCCTGCGTGCATCCCGACTATCGTGGCGGCACCGCCATGTATCATCTTTGGAACGGGCTAGCGGCATACGTCACTGAACGTGAGATCGAAGTGCTGTTTGGGGTCGCAAGTTTCCACGGCACGGATGTCACCGCATTGGCGCAACCTTTATCCATGTTGCATCACAACCATCTGGCCCCGCCCGAATTGCTTGTACGGGCGCAGCCTGACGTATTTCAATCCATGGATCTGGTCGCTAAGGACGCCTTGGACCGACGGGCGGCCATGGTTCAGGTGCCCGCATTGATCAAAGCTTACCTGAGACTTGGCGGTTTCGTGGGCGAGGGCGCCTTTATCGATCACAAATTCAACACCACTGATGTGTGCCTGATCCTCGACACTGCTCGTATGAACGACCGGCAGCGCCGCATCTATGGTGGAGCCTGACACCCGTGGACGACCCGCTTTGGAACAGTGAAGACTCACCTGATCCGATCGAACTTGGAATAGTCGGATGGGTTTTGGTTTTTGTACGCGGGCTGCCCCTTGCCTTTTTGGTCTTTGGTGGCTTGTTCTTGCTTTTAGCCGTTAGACTGGTTGAGTATCCGTTGTGCGGGGTTCGCCGGCCCGTCACGCCTTTCATCACGCAATTTGTCTGCCGGAATGCGTTTCGGATACTCGGCATAGGGTTCCGAACCTCTGGCGTGTTGATGAAAGAGCAGGGGGCGGTGGTTGCAAACCACACCTCTTGGCTGGACATTTTTGCCCTGAACGCGCGTAAGAGGGTCTATTTTGTGTCGAAGGCCGAAGTCGCGAAATGGCCCGGAATCGGATGGCTGGCCCGCGCCACCGGCACTGTGTTTATCGAGCGGGATCGTGCGAAGGCCAAAGAACAGACCAAAGTGTTTGAGACTCGTTTGAAAGCGGGCCACAAATTGTTGTTTTTCCCCGAAGGCACTTCGACGGATGGATTGCGTGTGTTGCCATTTAAAACAACGCTTTTCGCTGCGTTCTTTGCGGATGAGCTGCGCGACTTCATGTATATCCAACCGGTTTCGGTCGTCTTTCATGCGCCCAAAGGGCAGCCCAAACGGTTTTACGGCTGGTGGGGCGATATGGAGTTTGGCCCGCATTTGCTCAAGACACTTGGCGCGCGCAGGCAAGGTTCTGTTGAACTGATTTATCACGCTCCGGCAAAGGTCAGTGACTTTGAGAACCGCAAAGCGTTGGCAGCGCATTGTGAAGAGGCGATCAGGCACGCCCATGCGCTGGCTTTGCTTGAGAAATAAGGGCAATTGGCCCTTGCGTTGCTTCCAAACCTGCCGTATACGCGCGCCATTCAAACCCGCAGGCGGGGTTTGGGCTTTTTGAGGGAGACATCCTCATCAAGACCGCCGGTTGGAGCATCCGCTTCTTTCACCCCCGCCCAGGCGTAAACCGGAAAAGGAAAATAGCATGGCTCTTCCCGAGTTCTCCATGCGTCAGCTGCTGGAAGCTGGCGTTCACTTTGGTCACCAGACACAGCGTTGGAATCCCCGCATGGGCCCGTTCATCTACGGCTCGCGCAATGGCATCCACATCATGGACCTGACCCAGACCGTTCCGATGCTGGACCAGGCTCTGCAAGCTGTTCGTGACACCGTTGCCAAAGGCGGCCGCGTTCTGTTCGTTGGTACCAAGCGTCAGGCAGCTCAGCCGATCGCAGATGCCGCTGAAAAGTCGGCTCAGTACTACATGAACCACCGCTGGCTGGGTGGCACGCTGACCAACTGGAAAACCGTTTCCCAGTCGATCAACCGTCTGAACCAGATCGACGAAGCAATGGAATCGGGCGCCGAAGGCCTGACCAAGAAAGAGCGTCTGGGCATGGAACGTGACCAGGCCAAGCTGCAAGCTTCGCTGGGCGGTATCCGTGAGATGGGCGGCGTACCGGATCTGCTGTTCGTCATCGACGTCAAGAAAGAAGCGCTGGCCATTGCCGAAGCCAACAAGCTGGGCATCCCGGTTGTGGCTGTTGTCGACACCAACTGCTCGCCCGACGGCGTTGACTATATCATCCCCGGCAACGACGACGCAGCCCGCGCAATCGCGCTGTACTGTGATCTGGCCGCACGTGCCGCTCTGGACGGTATGACCGCTCAGATGGGTGCTGCTGGCGTTGATCTGGGTGCCTTCGAAGAGGCTCCGGTTGAAGAAGCCGTTGCAGAAGAAGCCCCCGCCGAAGCAGAAACACCTGCCGAAGCGTAAGCTGCCCGTCACGTAAATGACATATGGGGCAGGGTATGACCTGCCCCAATTCCGTTTGAATTGAGGAGAGCCAAAGATGGCAATCACAGCAGCAATGGTTAAAGAACTGCGCGACTCGACCGGCGCAGGCATGATGGACGCGAAAAAAGCGCTGACCGAAACCGGCGGCAACATGGACGAAGCCGTTGACTGGCTGCGCACCAAAGGCCTGGCCAAAGCGGCCAAGAAATCGGGCCGTACCGCAGCCGAAGGTCTGGTTGCAGTTCACGTGAACGGTGGCAACGGTGTTGCTGTAGAAGTGAACTCGGAAACCGACTTTGTTGCGAAGAACGCTGAATTCCAGGAAATGGTTGGCAAGATCGCATACGCCGCGGAAGGCGTCGACAATGTCGAGGCACTGCTGGCCGCTGATCTGGGTGGCAAGAACGTTGCCGACACCCTGACCGACAAGATCGCCACCATTGGCGAAAACATGTCGGTGCGTCGTATGGCCAAACTGTCGGGCGACACCGTTGTGTCCTATGTCCACAACGCGGCCACCAACGGCATGGGCAAAATCGGCGTTCTGGTTGCTCTGTCAGGTGGCGACGAAGCGATCGGCAAGCAGGTTGCGATGCACATCGCGGCTGTTAACCCCGCTGCTCTTTCTGAGGCCGACATGGATCCGGCTGTTGTTGAGAAAGAAAAACAGGTTCAGATGGACATCGCCCGCGAATCCGGCAAGCCGGAGCAGGTGATCGAGAAGATGATCGAAGGCCGTATGAAGAAATTCGTCGCCGAATCGACTCTGCTGAATCAGTCGTTCGTTGTGAACCCTGACCTGACTGTTGAGGCGGCAGCTAAGGAAGCAGGCGCAACCATCACCGGCTTTATCCGTCTGGAAGTTGGCGAAGGCATCTTGGTCGAAAAAGAAGACTTCGCAGCTGAAGTTGCCAAGGCCGCTCAGGGCTAAGCACGTTATTGAGAAAGGCTCTGCTTGGGGGCCTTATCTCTGCAAAACGAAAGGGTTACGCTTTGCGTAGCCCTTTTTTGTTCGCGCAAAATCAGTCGCGATGAACGTTTGCTTTTCTGTTGTCTGAGAATGAAATGGAGGACCCCGCTTGATGGGGATGGTCGGGGTCCCCCAAAATTCCGACACTGGTACGCGGAAGAATAAACGCCCCTTTGTCAGAGTGATTGGAGAGCTCTGTTATTGCAAAGATCCAATCGAATGTTCCCTGGCTAAAGCCACCACTCACGGAACACTCTCACTTTGCAACTTTTAGGATAGATTTGAAAAGTAGTGATTTCCTTACCTAGGGTAAACTGACGCGGGATGGCGTCAAAAGCTAGCGGTCAGGCTTCCATTATGAACATCTGATTGTGTAGCGATGCCTTGAGAACGGCTTGCGCCGTTGTTTCGACCGACAACGCTTCGCGCGCGAGTCGCAGGTGCTTTTCGACCGTGGCCGATGTCAGCCCCATCAGCAAAGCGATGTCTTGCGTTGTCTTGCCATCACCCACCCACTGCAAGGCTTCCCGCTGCCGTTTTGTCAGCGCGCGGTTTGGCGGGTTGAACGGTAATGTAAGAATTTTCAGGTGTGCGACGTTGTTCATCAACAGAATGTCTTCGCCATGCTCTTCCCAGACCGAGTCAATTTCTTCCTGGCTCAAGCCGGTTTTGGCCGAAAGGGAAATCGCGCCTTTCGATCGCATTGAGACCGAGTTGAAACTGACTGTATAGCCAGCCACAACGCCCATGGACTTGTTGAACTCGTACACTTTGCGTTCTTCGTTCGTCAAAGTGCCGCTGGAGTTCATGTCCTGGAGCATCTTCCAGCTTGCAGCGCCTTCGTTGTCCAATGCCCATTTCAACATCGGGGCGTGAAAGTACAGGCCATCCTTTAGAAATCCGTCGACATAGGCGCGCTTGTGATTGGTCAGAATTACAAAGTCTTCGGGATCGCCCAAAGACGTCGCAGTTCTGTAAAGCGTATATCCATAGATAAGACGTTCGAACCCATACTGGGACATCTGGCGACAATGCGCATCCCACAGGTCTTCCATGGTTTTGGTATAGCTGACAAAACGCAGGTATTCCTTCAAGGTCATACGGCGTCACCTGCTTTCAAATGCGCGGCCAGCGCGTCCAACGCCAGGATATAGCTCTCGGCGCCGAAACCACAAATCTGACCCAGTGCCACCGAAGCGATATAGGACTTGTGCCTGAAGGTTTCGCGGGCATGAATGTTGGACAGGTGCACTTCGACCAAAGGCAGCTCAACCGAGGCAATGGCATCCATCAGGGCAATCGACGTGTGCGTATAAGCGCCCGCATTCAGGATCAGTCCAGACTGCACACCGCGCGCGGCATGGATTGCGTCAAGTAAAACGCCCTCGTGGTTAGACTGTAAGTGCGTCACTTCCAGCCCAATCGACGCGCCATGCTGACGGCAGCGTTCCTCGATCATATGTAAAGTCGTACTGCCGTAGACCTCAGGCTGACGTGTGCCAAGTAGATTGAGGTTAGGTCCGTTTAATACCAGAACTTTATGCATATCTATAAAATCCCCATTAAAGGTTCATAGACAGCAAAAGGCCGGATTGTCCACCTGACATTACATTACAAATTCCAATTTGCGACTTTGGTGCAAACCCTCGCGCAAGGTGGTTGTTTCGCGTTCAGCTCAACCCATTGTGACAACCAGTTTTCCGAGAACCGCGCGCTGCGACATCTGCTCGAGCGCTTCATGCGCGCGTTCGAGTGGGAACCGCGCGCTGATACGAGGTTTTATTTGTCCTGAAGCATAAAAGGCGAACAGATCCGCGACGTTCTGGGCATGGCCTTTGGGGTCACGGAAGACAGAAGCGCCCCAGAAAACGCCGACGATTTGACAGCCCTTCAAAAGCGGAAGGTTTAAAGGGATCTGCGGAATACCTGCGGGAAAACCGACCACAAGATAGCGTCCATTCCAGGCCATGCAGCGTAAGGACGGTTCAGCCAATGCACCGCCCACAGCATCATACACCACATCCACGCCGTTGGGACCGGCGATCTTCTTGACCTCGGCTGAAAAGGCTTTCTGCGCGTCTTTGTTCAAGTCGCGTGGGTAGATGACAACCTCATCCGTGCCAATCTGGCGACAAAACTCGGCCTTTTCGACAGAGGAGACGCCGGCTATCACTCTGGCGCCCATGGCTTTTCCAAGTTCGATAGCCGCGGATCCGACGCCACCAGATGCCCCCAGAACCAATAGAGTTTCGTTAGTCTTCAGGTTCGCCCGATCCTTCAGTGCGTGATAGGACGTACCATAGGTGAAAATGAAACAAGCGGCCTCATCATACGGTATCGCATCAGGTATCTTGATGGCGCTGTCGGCACGGATCGTTGCGTGGGTCGCGAACCCATCATGCCCTGTAAGCGCCAAAATGCGGTCGCCAATCTTGAACCCCGTGACGTTTTCACCAAGGGCTAGCACTTTACCTGCGATTTCGCCGCCGGGTGCAAATGGGCGGGGCGGCTTAATCTGATACAAATCCCGTATGATCAGTGTATCCGGGAAGTTCACGCCGGCCGCTTTTACGTCTACCAACAGCTGCCCTTTACCGGGCTGCGGATCGGGCAGGGTGGTAAGCTTAAGTGTTTCGGGTCCGCCCGGTGCGACGCTGAGTAACGCTTGCATAAGACCTCTGTTCTGCCTGTAACTTGTGATTGGGAAGTTTTGGTGCCGAACATGGGTTTGTCAACGTGAACGACCGCTGACTGCCGTAACGGCATTAAGCGGGTCAGCGCAGGCTCTAACAGGCGCGAACAAGAACGAGGAGCACGATCATGACGCCAGACACCCTGTTTTCTCTTGAGGGCAAGACTGCACTGGTCACAGGTGGCGCGACAGGGATCGGGCGCATGGCGGCCGAGGCGCTGGTCAGGGCGGGGGCGCGCGTTCTGATCGCGTCGCGCAAAGGGGATTCCTGCGCCGAAGTGGCTGCTGAACTGAACGCATTGGATGCGCCAGGCAGTGCTGAGGGGTTTGGCGGAGATATCGGAAGCGAGGAAGGGATTGCCAGCCTTGTTTCTGACATTCAAGACCGAACCGAACGACTTGATATTCTTATGAATAACTCCGGTGTGTCGTGGGGTGCTCCGCTGGGCCAGTTTCCTTATGACGCGTGGGACAAGGTGATGTCCGTCAATGTGACGGGGATTTTCGAGCTGACCCAACGGCTTTTGCCTATACTGATGAAGTCGGGAACGGCCGATGATCCTGCCCGAATAGTCAATGTGGGGTCTGTGATGGGTGAAGTACCCATGGGGGACGGAGCGTACAGCTATTCGGCTTCAAAGGCTGCGGTTCTGCATCTGACCAAGATCATGGCAAAAGAGCTTTCGCCATACCACATCACGGTTAACGCGCTGGCGCCGGGACCGTTTGTCTCTCGTATGACGGCGTTTGCCACGGCGGACGAGGGTACACGCAAAAAGGTTGGCAAATCGGTTCCATTGGGCCGGGTCGGGCGCGACGAAGACATTGCAGGATGTATGCTGTTTCTGTGCGGGCGTGGCGGCAGCTACGTAACCGGTGCGGTGATCCCGGTTTCGGGTGGAATCAATGTGGTAACAGCCGGAAATATCTTTGCAGAAGCCCTGTGACTGGAAGGCAAGCCATGAGCAATGACACCCATCTGGATCTTGCGGCGGTAGACAGGTATCTCAGCGCAAATCTCTCTGGTTACGAAGGTCCGTTAGAGGCGACAAAGTTTTCAGTTGGGCAGTCCAATCCAACATTTGAGCTTAGAACGCCGGGCAAAACCTATGTGCTAAGGCGAAAGCCACCTGGCGTGCTTCTGAAATCGGCACATGCCGTAGACCGCGAGTTCAGAGTTCAAAGCGCGCTGGCAGGCAGCCATGTGCCTGTGCCCGAGATGTTTCTTCTGTGCGAGGACGACAGCATCATAGGCTCGGCCTTCTACGTGATGGAGCGTCTGCACGGCAGAATTTTTCCCGAACCAACGCTGCAGGGCGAAACCAACGAAACGCGCACGGCCGTGATGAATGAGATGAACAGGGTTCTTGCCCAGTTGCACATGGTGGACATTGATGCCGTGGGGTTGTCCGATTATGGGCCGACGGGCAATTACTATGAGCGTCAGATCTCGCGCTGGACCAAACAGTATCGTGCGTCAGAGACTTCGGTGATCGAAGACATGGATGCCTTGGCCTCCGAGCTTGAAAACTCTGTACCGCAAGATGACGGACAGCGAACGCTGGTGCATGGTGACTATCGTATAGACAATCTGATGTTCGCAGCTGAAAGCGCTGACTGTATCGGCGTATTGGATTGGGAACTATCAACGATCGGGCATCCCTATGCAGATCTGGCAGCCGTGATCATGCAGTGGCAGTTGCCTCCGGGAAAACAAGGGCGCGGGTTGGCCGGAATTGATCGGGACAATCTGGGCTTGCCCAGTGATCAGGCCTTTGTCGCCCAATACTGCAAGCGGCGCGGTTTGGATGGAATTGAAAATTTCGGTTTTTACCTGGCTTTCAATTTCTTTCGCATGGCTGGCATTCTGCAAGGTGTCTATAAACGCGCGCTGGATGGAAATGCCTCTGACCCAGAGCGAGCCAAGGCATACGGCGCTTATGTTCCCCTGTTCGCGCAGCACGGTCTGAAAGCGCTTTACGGCACTTTCACATAAACCTGTAAGTTACAGGTTTTACACGCCGTTTGACATTAGAAGCTCAACTTCGACATTGGGCAGACTGTTCTTGCCAAAGAACATCTCGGGCCCGACGAACAGGCTTGGAACACCAAATACTCCGCGTCGCACGTTGGCTTTGGTTTGATCTTTCAAGTCCTGTTTGACGTCAGGATCGCTCATTGCCTCGCGGATCTTGCGAACGGGCAGTTCGTTCTCTTGCAAGATGTCGATCAGCACGGCGAGCTCATCGACCTTTTGCCCGTGCACCCAAATCGCATCAAAAACCGCGCTTATGTATTTACTTTCCCAAGATTTTCCCCTTGCAAAATGCGCGCCGCGCATCGCGAATTTTGTGTTCATCGGAAAATGCGGACTCATGTGAAAACTCAATCCACGCCGACGCGCAAAGCGGTGCAGGTCATGCGTGAGATACGCTGTTTTCTGGCGATTCTCGGAAAAGGCTTGAAACGGGCTTTGGTTATGGGTCGCTTTGAACACGATAGGTAGTAGGACAGGGACATAAGTGAACTTAACATCATACCGTGCCGAAAGCTCTGGCAGCGTTTTATGCGCCAAAAAGGCATTTGGGCTGCAAAAATCATAAACAAAATCTATGTTTTGCGTCATGGTGTTCCTTTCCAGTGGTCTGGTGATACCTGACTCAGTCAGCCCGTTCGAATCCGGGCCAGCCTCAGTTTAACACTTCATCGCAACGCGGGCTTCCGAAGTCTTCGGGGAAGCTACCTATTAGTAAAAAAATCTCTGTTAACTCGCCCCTTAAACCGACACACTCAGCACGGAAACCAGATGGAAGAGGTCGAATGCCCCACCAAAACGTAAGTTTTGATCCGTCGCGATTGGATCATATTCGGACCTGGATGGACCGCTATGTTGAGCAACGAAAATACGCAGGGTCGTCTTTTCTGTTGCGGCAAAGCGGGTCCGAGGCCTTTTATCACGCAAGCGGTCTGCGCAATCGGGAAAGCAACCTGCCATTTCAACGCGATACGCTGGTGCGCATCTATTCCATGACCAAGCCGATCACATCGGTTGCCCTGATGATTCTGGCTGAGCGCGGGTTATTTCATCTGGACGCTCCGCTGTCTGATTTCCTTCCTGAATTCAAAGAAATGCGCGCGCTTGTTGCAGGAGCTGAAACTTTGGAGCAGACGGAAGACGCTCCATCGCCAAGCTTGCATCAGATGATGACTCATACCAGTGGTTTTAGCTATCCCTTCAACCCCGGAATTCTGCCCCAAGCCATGGATGAACAGGATCTTATGTTCAAGCCTGATCAAGGGCTTTTGGAAGATCGCGTCCGGGATCTGGCACGGTTTCCTTTGGCCTTTCAGCCCGGTGCGCGTTGGGAGTATTCGGTCGGCACAGATGTTTTGGGTCGTGTGATCGAGGTGGTATCAGGTCAGACGCTGGATCAATTCTTTCAACAGCACGTATTTGAACCGCTGGACATGCGTGAGACCGGGTTTTCGGTGCCACCTGGGGCAGGGGACCGATTTGCGTCGCTCTATACACCGTTGGCAGGGGACGCGATGGCGCTTAATTCAGCTGATCAGGGCGGCGACAGCTTGCGATTGGTCGACAGCTATGACGGATCGACGTTCAATAGCACAACGACTTTTTCAGGCGGCGGCGGTCTGGTTTCGACACTGGATGATTACGCCAAGTTTGCAGATATGCTGCGCAATCGCGGCACTGGGAACGGCCACCGTTTGCTTGGATCCAAGACCGTAGAGTTCATGATGCGCAATCACTTACCGGGTGATATCGCATCGATGGGTCCAAAAAGTTTTGCGGAACAGCCGATGGAGGGGATGGGCTTTGGCCTGGCGGGGTCGGTGGTTTTGAACCCCGGACGTGTCCGGGTACCCGGTTCGATTGGGGATTTCAGTTGGGGCGGTATGGCCTCGACCTACTTCTGGATTGATTGGCAGAATGACCTGACAGCCGTTTTCTTTACGCAATTGTCGCCATCCAGTTCGTACCCATCGCGGGCCGAGCTTAAAGCGCTGGTTCATGCGGCCATGATTGAATGATTTCTGTCTGCCTGATACCCCGTGGTCGAGTAAATGATCATGCGAGCACAAAATGACCGAAGCAGAACGCATCTTACTGGATCTTCTGGACATTGAACGACTCGAAGTCGATTTGTTCCGTGGTACGGGGTCCGGGGGTGAAACACCAACACGCATTTTCGGCGGACAGGTCATTGCACAGGCTCTGGCCGCTGCATATCGAACTGTGGAAGACCGTCTGTGTCATTCCCTCCATGCATATTTCATTCGTCCGGGAGATCCTGAAAAGCCCGTTATTTATCAAGTTGATAGAGCGCGAGACGGAGGTTCTTTTACAACCCGCCGCGTGGTTGCCATTCAGCATGGAAAACAGATCCTGAACATGTCAGCTTCGTTTCACGTGCAGGACGAAGGCTGGGATCATCAGCACCCGATGCCAACTGTGAACGCGCCGGAAAGCTATCCGTCCCGGTTCGAGTTGCGGCAGTCTTATGTTGACCGAGTGCCCAAGCGCCTGCGCGGAGAGTTGTTGCGAGAACGTCCAATCGAAGTGCGCGATGTGGACCATTTGGATCCGTTCACGCCGAAAGTGTCGGATGATCGGAACCAAACCTGGTTTCGCATGGCTGCTGCGGCTTCGGCGGACGCAATTACGCAGCACCTATTGCTGGCCTATGCCTCTGACATGAACCTCATGTCCTCAGGCTTGCGCCCACATGGATTAAGCTGGTTTACCGGAGAGTTCAACGGCGCAAGTCTGGATCACGCGCTTTGGTTTCATGCGCCTGTTCAGTTTCAGAATTGGCATCTCTATGTAATGGATTCGCCCTGGACGGGGCAGGGACGAAGTTTTAACCGCGGCTCTATCTATTCCGAGGACGGAACGTTGATCGCCTCTGTAGCTCAGGAAGGGTTAATGCGCAGGGTTCAGAAAAAAGGCTAAAGGTCGCTGGTAAATTTTTGATTTAGTTTACCCATTCCCGATAACCACCTGTCATAATCGGCTGATTTGTGCTGCATGTAATCCAGAACTTGCGGATGCGGCAGGACCAAGAATTGTTCTTGCTCAATAGCTCTGACGCAAGCTTCGGCGACGTCACTGGGATCGAGCATACCGTCAATGGATGCAACCGACACGTCATGTCCTTCGGTCATTTTTGACCGGACACCTTGTGGGCACAATACCGAGACCCGTAAACCTTGTGATCTGTAAGTCAGTGCAAGCCATTCTGCGAAACCGATGGCAGCGTGTTTGCTTACAGCATACGGAGCGGCTCCTGGTTGGTTCAGCAAGCCGGCAGCTGAGGCGGTTGTCAGAACGTATCCGCCACCGCGTGCGATCATACGTGGAACCAGATGCCGCGCTGTCCAAACATGTGACATCACATTGATTTTCCAAATCCGCTCCCATTTTTCATCTGGAACGTCGAATCCGCCAAGCGTCAGAATTCCGGCATTTGCGCAAAACAAATCAATCGGACTCACAGTGTCTTCTGAGAACTCTATCAGTGCTTTGATTTGATCCTCGTTGGACACATCGCAGGGAAATGCATGGCCACCGATCTGATCCGCCACAGATTGCGCGCCGGCATCGTCGACATCGGAACACACGACAAGCGCACCTTCATCGGCAAAACGTTTGGCCAGTCCACGACCGATGCCATGCGCAGCACCGGTTACGACAACTGTTTTGTTTCTAAGGTCCATTTTCGTTCCTGTACGCTCGGTTGGAATACAGAGACATTGAATACATGCGTACGGTTAAGCAACCTTAGTGACTATTTACCATAATACAGATTACACGCATTATTAATGAAAGGTATTTAGATGCTGTCATCCCGTCAACAAGTGCTCGCAAGCTCTTGGTTTAAAGGACTTTCAGCTCATCCGAGTGCGTACCCTGCGCCGCGTACGGTCCGCACTGGATCTTCACCGCCATGTTGCGTCAACGCTTTGCGCAGCCGTCCAATGTGGACATCAACAGTTCGGGTATCCACATAGATGTCTCGGCCCCAAACGCGGTCCAGCAATTGTTCGCGGCTCCAGACCCTGCCCGGCTTTTCCATGAAGGTGCTAAGCAGACGGAACTCTGTTGGACCGAGTTTCAAAGGTTTGCTGTCTCGGCTGACTTTGTGTGTCTCAGAATCCAGAACGATGTCGTCAAACTCCAGACGTATCCCAACCGTTGCCGGACGAACCCGGCGAAGCTGTGTGCGAACGCGCGCCATCAATTCGACAACAGAGTACGGTTTGACCACGTAGTCGTCCGCACCGGTTTCCAGACCACGCACTTTGTCGACTTCTTCAGTGCGCGCCGACAGCATGATAATCGGGATCGAACGTGTCTCGGGACGACTTTTCAGGCGACGACAAACTTCGATTCCGCTGAGGTTCGGCATCATCCAATCCAGAACGATGATATCCGGACAATCTTCGTCTACCAGCAGCATGGCCTCATCGCCGCTGGCGGCTTTCGAGACGCGAAACCCTTCTGCTTCGAGGTTGTAGGCCAGCACTTCGCGTTGCGCCAGTTCATCCTCAACCACCAGAACTGTCGGTTGATCTGCGGACATCTCAGTCGTCTCCTACACGGTTTGCGACGTGGTGTCGGCCTTGGGCCGTGCCTCGGTTGGGCGTTCTCCGGTGACCAGATAGACCACCTGCTCGGCAATCGAGGTGACGTGATCGCCCATGCGTTCGATGTTCTTGGCGATGAAATGCAGGTGCATACAGGAGGAGATATTGCGCGGATCCTCGGCCATGAAGGTCAAGAATTCGCGGAACAGACCGTTATACATCTGATCAACTTCTTCATCGCGGTTGATAACGTCGGTGGCAAGTTCGGCATCGCGCTGAATATAGGCATCCAGCGCATCGCGCAGCATGCGTTCAACTTCGCGCGCCATGCGGCGAAGGGCTGCAGCGCTGCCATTGATCTCGCCTGCATCAACCAGAACCGTGGTACGCTTTGCGATATTCTTGGCATAGTCGCCGATCCGCTCAAGATTGCCCGAGACTTTCAGAACAGACAGCACCAACCGCAAGTCGCTGGCTGTGGGCGCACGCAGTGCGATCAGGCGCGCGGTTTCCTCGTCGATGATATCTTCCAGTGCATCAATGGCCTTGTCACCCTGCCGCACTTCTTGCGCCAGTTCCACATCACGGGTCTCGAGAGAGCGCGCAGCGCTCATGATGGCGGCTTCAACCAAGCCACCCATCTTCATGATATGCGCTTGGATCGCTTCCAGATCGCGGTCGAACGCAGACGCTATGTGTTGTTCGGTCAAATCGGACATTTCTGAATACCTGTGCTCAGCCGATACGGCCGGTGATGTAGCTTTCCGTGCGCGGATCTACGGGGTTGGTGAAGATCTGGCCGGTTTCTCCGAACTCGACCAGATTGCCCAGATGGAAAAAGGCGGTTTTCTGGCTGACCCGTGCGGCCTGCTGCATTGAGTGGGTCACGATCACCACCGAATAGCGCGAGCGCAGTTCGTCGATCAGCTCTTCGACTTGTGCGGTCGCAATTGGATCCAACGCCGAGCATGGCTCGTCCATCAACAGAACTTCGGGTTCAGTCGCAACGGCGCGGGCGATGCACAGACGCTGTTGCTGACCACCCGACAGACCTGTGCCGGGCGCGTCCAAGCGGTCTTTTACCTCATCCCAGATCGCGCCGCGACGCAGGGATTTTTCAACGATTTCATCCAGCTCCGCCTTGTTTTTTGCAAGGCCGTGAATGCGCGGACCATAAGCCACGTTGTCATATATCGACTTGGGGAACGGGTTCGGCTTTTGAAACACCATGCCCACCTTGGCGCGCAACTGAACCGGGTCGACGCGCTTGTCATAGATGTCTTCGCCGTCCAGCAGGATATCACCTTCGACCCGGCAGATGTCGATGGTGTCATTCATCCGGTTCAGACACCGCAGAAACGTGGATTTGCCACAGCCCGACGGGCCGATAAAGGCGGTCACAGTCTTGTCTTCAATCGCGACATCCACGTCTTTGATGGCATGGGTGTCGCCGTAATAAACCTGAACCTTTTTGGCGTTGATCTTGATGTCTTTGGAGTCCACGGCTCTCTCCACTCGTGTCATATCGTTCATTGGTGCCCCCTCTTACCAGCGGCGTTCAAAGCGGCGGCGCAGGATGATTGCGATGATATTCATGGTCAGCAGGAACATCAAAAGGATGATAATGCCGCCCCATGCTTTCTCGTAGAACCCAACATCGGCACGCGCGGCCCAGGTATAGATCTGCGCGGGCATGGCCGAGTTCGGCTCGGTAAAGCCAGCGACGAAGCTATCGGGATATCCGCGCGCCACAAAGCCCACCATGCCGATCAGAAGCAATGGTGCGGTCTCGCCCAGGGCTTGCGCCAGACCAATGATGGTGCCGGTCAGAATACCCGGTGCGGCCAGAGGCAAGACGTGGTGGAACACAGCTTGCATTTTCGAGGCCCCTACCCCCAATGCCGCGTCACGGATCGATGGGGGAACTGCCTTCAGCGAGGCTCGTGTCGAGATGATGATTGTCGGCAACGTCATCAGGGTCAGCACCAGACCACCGACCAAAGGGGCCGATTGCGGCAGATGCATGAACTGGATGAACACGGCCAGACCCAGAATGCCGAACACAATCGACGGAACAGCGGCGAGGTTCGAGATGTTCACCTCGATCAAGTCCGTAAACCGGTTCTGCGGTGCGAATTCTTCAAGGTAAATCGAAGCCGCGACACCGATGGGCAATGACAGTGCCAAAACCACCAGCATCATGAAGAACGAGCCGACAACCGAGGCGCCGATGCCCGCTCCTCCGGGGTTGTCCACGCCCGAGTCTGCACCAGTAATAAAAGGCCAGTTAAATGCCTGTTTGATGATCCCCGCCTCTTTCAGCGCATCGACCAGATCCAGATCGCTGAGCTGCAGGAAGCGGCTGTCTTGCAGGGTGTCACGCGAAACGCGACCCTTGAAGTACCCGTCAACCCGGCTTGAGGCGGCCAGATCGAACTGAACCGGTTCCCCCAGTTTGTCGAGATTATCCGCGTAAAAAGTGCGGATCGTGCCACCCACTTTACCCAAAAGACGTTCGATTGCGTCCTGATCGAAATCGACGGTGACACCGCTTTCGGTCAACCGATCGTTCAGCGCACCGATAAAGAGGTCGGAATAGGCTTTGGTCTTGAACAGAGTACCTTCTGCTTCGTCGCGTTGTGCCGGCGACAGAGTGAACTCGACGCTCACGACGGTACGCTGAAAGGCTGGGATGCCCTGAGACAGGATCGAAGCGAACAGCACGATCAGAAAGAAAAGCCCGGTCGCGATTGCAACGATACCATAGGCCCGGAAACGCTTCTCTGCATTCGCACGCTTCTTTGTACGCGCGTCCGTGGCCATCAACGAAGTCGCGTGACGGCCTGCGTTCGGGGTGTCCATGCTTGCGTCGGTCATTCGTACTGCTCCCGATACTTACGCACGATGTAGAGGGCAAAAACGTTGAGCCCCAGCGTGAGGATGAAAAGGGTCATGCCAAGAGCAAAGGCGACAAGCGCCTCGGGCGAGGCGAAGTCCGCGTCGCCGGTCAACTGGCTGACGATTTTGGCGGTGACGGTTGTCATCGCTTCAAAAGGATTGAGGCTGAGACGGGCGGCGGCCCCTGCCCCCAAAACCACGATCATGGTTTCGCCGATGGCGCGCGATGCCGCCAGCAGGATCGCACCCACGATACCGGGCAATGCGGCTGGCAGAACAACTTGGCGAATGGTCTCGGATTGGGTCGCACCCAATCCGTAAGATCCGTCGCGCATCGCCTGAGGTACCGCGTTGATGATGTCGTCAGACAGAGACGAAACAAATGGGATCAGCATGATGCCCATGACAATACCGGCGGTCATTACGGCTGTACCTGCCTTCATCCAGCCCAAACCGTTATCGCCGAACACGTCCAGCAAAAGCGGGCCGACAGTCAACAGGGCAAACAGACCGTAAACGATGGTCGGGATCCCGGCCAGAACCTCAAGCAGCGGCTTTGCGACAGAGCGCACGCGGGATGAGGCGTATTCGCTGAGGTAAATCGCGGCAAACAGTCCGATAGGAACAGCCACCAGCAGAGCCACCAGTGAGATGTAGAACGTGCCCCACAGCAGAGGGATGATCCCCAGATCCGATGCGCCGCCGCGGCCCGAAAAGCTGGGCGCCCAGGTTGTCCCAAAGAAGAAGTCAGACGCGGGATAGAGCTTGAAGAACTCCCACGTGTTGAAGACCAGCGACAGAACGATTCCGATGGTCGTCAGAATCGCGATAGATGCCGCAGCCAGAAGCAGAAAGCGGATCCCCTGCTCGACCACGTTGCGGGCACGGTAGTCGGAATGTGTCTGAAACCAGCTGATTGCGGCTCCAATCAGAGCCACCAGAATGACCGCACCCGTCATGATCGCGTAACCGGTGGAGTTCATGGCGCGGTAGCTTTGTGCAGCTCGCAGAACTGGCTGAGTGATCTCGGACGTCACCACCTGCCCGGCATCTTTCAGGCGCTGCGTCACGTCGGTTACGTCCGCGCGCGCGTTGCGGGCCTGATCTTCCGAGAGCACGCCGGCGGCCACGGCGTTGTTCAGCCCGTCCGCCGTGCGGCGTACTTCAGCCATAACCAGGCTTAGTGACGAGCCTTCTTTGACGGAAGTCTCTGGTATCATTTCGGAAACCTGAGACGACACGTAAAGCGGCTGCGCCAGCAGCCAAATGATCAGCAGACCAAAGGCGGGGACAACGGCCTTGAGGGCGACATTTGCGCCATAATAGATTGGCAGCGAGTGCAGGTTCCTGCTGTCTCCACCGGCGCTTTGCAAGGCGCGTGCGCGTCCTGACACATAACCGACTGCGGCGATCGCAAGCACGATCAGAAAGAGCCATAGTATCGGCATGACACCCCCGTAAGGTCTTGGCTGGGAATTTCGGAAAACACAGTTGGGGGCGGCATAAGCTGCCGCCCCCGGTCATTCAAGCCAAAGGCGGGATTAGCTGCCCGAACCCATGGTAACTTCGTTTGCGATGGCGTCCTGGGTCTTGGCCAGCTCAGGATCTGCAACAAGGCCATAGTTGGCTAGAGGGCCGGAACCGCCTGCAATTTCGTCAGCAGTAAAGAACTGTGCGTATTCTTTCAGGCCAGGGATCACGCCGATATGCGCTTTCTTGACGTAGAAGAACAGCGGACGCGACACAGGGTATTCACCCGACGCGATGGTCTCGGTCGACGGTGCGATACCGCTCATGGTGGCCACTTTCAGCTTGTCGGTGTTGTTCTCATAGAACGCCAGACCAAACACGCCGATGCCGTTGGGGTTGGTGTCGATACGCGCCAGAGTTTCGGTGTAGTCACCGTCGATGTCGACCGATTTGCCATCGGTGCGGACATCCAGGCATGCGTCTTCGGCGTCATCTTCGCTCATGCCGCCTGCTACCATGGCTTCCATCGCGCCAGTGGCTTCACAGCCTTCCAGCAGAACTTTGTCTTCGAAAACTTCACGGGTGCCGTGCTTGGTGCCCGGGATGAACATCGCAATTTCAACGTCCGGCAGATCGGCATTGAATTCGGCCCAGCTGTTGAAGCTGTTGTCGACCAGTGCGCCGTCTTTCATGACTTTTGAACCGATGGCGTTGTAGATGTCGGCAGGCTCGAACGCGGTGAAGGCGGGGCCGGATTGCTGGCTGGCAAATACGATGCCGTCATAACCGATGCGGACTTCCATAATGTCGGTCACGCCGTTTTCGGCACAGGCTTTGATTTCTTTTTCGCGGATGGCACGCGATGCGTTTGCAACGTCGATGGTGTTTTCGCCAACACCCTCACAGAAACGCTTCAGACCGGCCGAAGAGCCGCCGGATTCTACAACCGGGGTCGGGAAGTCGGTGTTTTCACCGAACAGTTCAGCAACAATCGAAGCATAAGGCAGAACGGTCGACGAACCGGCAACCTGTACGTTGTCACGGGCAGCAGCAGTGGTTGCCGAGACGGCAGCAATCGCCAGCGCAGAAGCCGACAGTTTTACAAAGGACATTTCAGTCTCCCTGAAAAGGTATGTTTGATCACCCCCATGATGATCCTGCGCGAACCCCTAGGCCGCATGCGTAAGCCTTTTGTGACAAATGTGTAACGGTTTTATGACAACCTGCGTTTTGTAACGCTTTACGTGTCATAAAGTGATCCGACTGGGCGAAGCGGCGGTTTTTAAAGTCCGCTCTGGCAACGCGTCACCGTGGCAAAATCACCGTAAAAACAGAGCCTTTTCTCAACTCGCTCTCAACTCTTAGCCGTCCCCGGTGCCGGTTGACGATATGTTTGACAATGGCAAGCCCAAGCCCTGTTCCCCCCAGTTGCCGGGATCTGTGGCTGTCCGCGCGATAGAATCGCTCGGTCAGACGTGGCAGATGAATCGGATCTATGCCGGGGCCTTTGTCGATGACCTGAACCCGCACCGACGGCCCCCTCAGCGCAGTGTCTCGTTCCATGGATAAAACGCGAACCGTCACGTTGCCGCCGCTGCCCCCGTATTTTATGCCGTTTTCGACGAGGTTGGTGAAAACCTGACGCAACTGGTCGCTGTCGCCGGTGACCGACACCGGTCCGTCCTGCGCTTCGAGTACCAAGGCCACGCCTGCGTCCTCGGCCAGAGGACGCACCGAGTTCAGAATGGATTGTAACAGCCCCGTTAGTTCTAGCTGTTCAATGGGTCGAACGCGTTCTTCGCTTTCGACCCGATTGAGAGACAGAAGATCGCCAACCAATCGGTTCATTCTGTTGGCTTCATCCGTCATGATCTGAAGAAACCTTTCCCGCGCGCCTGGATCATCGCGCGCCGGGCCACGTAAGGTTTCTATAAAGCCCATCAACGCGGTCAGCGGGGTACGCAGCTCGTGGCTGACATTGGCTACGAAATCGCGCCGCATCTGGCTGGCGTGTTCCAGATGGGTGATGTCCTGAAATGAGGCCAAAACAGCCCCACCTGACACCGCGCCAACACCGTTCATATAGCGGCAATCAACCTCAAACGTCGTATCCTGCGCGCCGTCATTGGACAGGTGGCGCGTCTTTTTTGTGCTTTTGGTTTGGAGGCTTTGTTCAATGGCTTCCAATACCTGCGGTTGCCGCAGGATCGTGGCGAAGTGGCGTCCGACGATATTCTGACCAAGCAGAGTCTTTGCATCGGTATTGGCGGCAATGATCCGTTCCGTCTGATCCACCATCAGCGCGGGCATCGGAATCGCTTGGACAAATTCGTCTAACAGCTCGGTGGACATGACTTAAAACTCAATTGGCCCGAACGCCTTACGAGACAGGTTTTAAAGTTTTGCGAAACTTGCGCATGTTTTCCTGATAGTGAAGCGCGCTGTGTGTGATGCGTTGCGCCGATGCCTCGTCCAACTGTCGCACAACTTTGCCCGGCGCACCCAGGACCAGCGAATTGTCTGGAATTTCTTTGCCCTCGGTGATCAGGGCCCCTGCCCCAATCAGACAATTCCGTCCGATTTTTGCGCCGTTCAAAATGATCGCGCCCATACCGATCAGTGAGTTGTCTCCAATTGTACAACCATGAAGCATGACCTTATGCCCGATCGTGCAGTTTGCCCCGATGGTCAAAGGAAAGCCCGCATCGATATGCATGACGCAATTTTCCTGCACGTTGCTTCCCGCGCCTACGCGGATTTCTTCGTGATCGGCGCGGATCGTACAGCCAAACCAAACCGAGGCACCCTGCTCCAACACCACTTTGCCAATCAGGTTGGCGTCGGGCGCGACCCATGTGTCCTCGTGTAAGTCCGGTGCGTGATCTCCCAAGGCGTAAACGGTCATGACAGGCCCTCGAACTCATTTTGCAATTTGCGCACATGCTGTTGCAGCTTTGGTTGCTGGATACGGCGCATTCGCTCGGCGCTGACAATGGTCTTCAGCTTTTCTTCGGTTGCCTCAAGATCATCATTAATCAGGACATAGTCGTAATAGCCCCAGTGGCTGATCTCATCCCAGCTTTTGAGCATGCGCTTGCCAATGACGTCATCGCTGTCCTGACCACGTGTCTCAAGACGGCGGCGCAGTTCGGGGATCGACGGTGGTAGAATGAAGATCGACAGGGCATGTTTGCCAAGGTCAGAGTTTCTGATCTGCACCTCACCTTGCCAGTCAACGTCGAACAGAACGTCCTTGCCAGTGTTGATCGAATTGCGCACGGGTTCCGCCGGTGAACCGTAGAAGTTTCCGAAAACATGGGCGTGCTCCAGCATCTGCCCTTCGGCCACTTGTTGCTTGAACTCGTCCTCTGACAGAAAGAAATACTCGCGCCCATGTTCTTCACCGGGACGCGGTGCGCGGGTCGTGGCCGAGATCGAGAATTCCAGATCTGTGTCCCAGGCCATCAGCCGTCTGGCCAACGTGGATTTGCCTGCCCCGGACGGAGAAGACAGGATGATTAAAAGGCCGCGGCGATCCGCCATGTCAGATGTTCCCATTCTTATTCTACGTTCTGCACTTGCTCGCGCATTTGATCGATCACCGCTTTTAGCTCAAGCCCAACAGCTGTCAGATCCGAGCTTTGGGCTTTGGAACACAACGTGTTGGCTTCGCGGTTGAACTCCTGCATCAGGAAATCAAGCTTGCGGCCGACGGCACTGTTTTTCCCCAATAGATCGCGCGCGGCTTTGACATGTGCTGTCAATCGGTCGATTTCTTCCGTGATATCGGCCTTAACTGCGATCAGGGCCAATTCCTGCGCAACTCGTTCCGGGTCGGCGCCTTGTGAATTGTCCAGCACCCGCGCCAGATTTTCCCGCAAGGCCTGCGCCATATTATCCCTGCGATGTTCGGCCAGTTCTGCCGCTTTCGCGGTCAGCGTGGCGACCTGATCCAGTTGCGTTTTCAGAACCGCTGCCAAGGCGGCGCCCTCTGTTCGGCGCATATCCAAGAACGCGTCGACAAGAGCGTCAAATTCAGCCGTGAGGTGGGCAACCAGTGGCCCCGGATCATCTGAATCCGATCCCGCATCCAGCATTCCCTTTAACGCCAACAGGTCCGAGGCCCGCGATGGGGCCAGAGTTATGCCACGCGCCGAGGCCATCTGTTCTGCCTGCTCAAGAGCGGTCAGCGCAGCGTTCATGGCTGTCTCGTTCAGAGCCAGTTCTGGGGCCGAGTCCTCGCGGTTCAGGCGCATCGACAGAGTAACATTCCCGCGGCTGAGGGATTTGGACAGTTTTGCCCGCAGCGCGGCCTCAAGCCCGGTCAGCCAATCCGGCACGCGCAGGCGCATGTCGAGCCCCTTGCCGTTCACACTGCGCAGTTCCCACGTCCAGCTATGTGGCCCGTGCTGCCCCTGTGCCGAGGCAAACCCGGTCATGGATCTGATCATACCCGCCCCTTCATTTGGCCCTGATGCGTCTCACTCATGTCGCAACTAATGCCATTGACCGGTGCAGGGCAAGTATTTGCTGAAAGCGCAATTGTTTGGTTCGAGTTAACCATTCGTTAAAGAATTGCTCCAAAATTGATTTAACCCGAGTCAAACTGCCCAGAGCAATGGTTTGCAGGCTGCCGCTGCTCCCGATGTGTTGCATTTTAGAAAAATGGCAGCCTTTTGGCGTAAGGGTAAAGAAGATGAAAACCTTTTTCGGGATTGGTTCCGGGTCAGAATTTGGAAAGATCGTCGCAATGGATCGCTTTGACAATGGGCGCAGCCTTTCGCCGATCCGCCAGGCCGAGGCGTATTGGACCGCATTACTGAATCGTGACAGTGTCCCGATGCGGTCCCAGATTGACCCGCGCGGTCTGGAAAATATCCTGGAATACACGTTTATACTCGAGCGCATTGCGCCTGGCTTGGCCCGTTTTCGTCTAGCCGGAAGCCATTTGAACGCGCTTGCGGGTATGGAAGTGCGGGGTATGCCGTTGACTGCGTTCTTCCAGCCTGATGACCGCGCAGGCATTAAGGATGTTCTGGAACAAGTGTTCGCGGCCCCTGCTGTTGCCGAGTTGGGCATGACTTCGGGTGGAGTACTTGGTCGCACGCCTATGCAAGCCCGAATGATATTGCTGCCGCTGAAAAGTGATCTGGGCGATGTCAGCCGCGTTCTGGGCGTCATGATCGCTGACGGGGCAATTGGAAAAACGCCGCGGCGGTTTTCAATCTCGGATACGCGGATCAAAATGGTGTCTGACATTCACGTCCAAATCCCAGTGAAACCAACGCCGGCCCATGGGTTTGCGGAAGTCGAGGGAAAATTCAAACACCCTGCCAAGCATTTGCGATTGATCGTGTCACGGGACGATTAGCGTTTCCTGAAACGAAAAACAGCGGACCAAAGGCCCGCTGTTTAAATCTGTTTTTACGCGCTTAACTAGCGACGCGCTTGCTGCCGTTGCGGCGCAGATTTGTCAGTTCTTCTGCCACCAGGAAGGCCAGTTCCAGCGACTGTGACGCGTTCAGGCGCGGGTCGCAGGCGGTGTGATAGCGATCTGACAGATCTTCTTCGGTCACCGCGCGCACGCCGCCGGTGCATTCGGTCACATCCAGACCGGTCATCTCAAAATGCACGCCACCGGGGATGGTGCCTTCGGCCTGATGTACGCCAAAGAAGTCGCGCACCTCACGCAAGACTGAGTCGAACGGACGGGTCTTGTAACCGGTCGCCGATTTGATCGTGTTGCCGTGCATCGGATCACAAACCCAGGTGACCTTGGCCCCTTCTTCCTTCACAGCTTTGACCAGACGCGGCAGGTGCTCACCTGCTTTACCCGCACCAAAGCGCGCGATCAGGGTCAGGCGACCCTCTTCGTTTTCGGGGTTCAGTTTGGACATCAGAACCTTAAGGTCTTCCACGGTCGTTGTCGGACCACATTTCAGACCAATCGGGTTCAAAACTCCGCTGCAGAATTCAACATGCGCACCGTCGGGCTGACGTGTACGGTCGCCGATCCAGATCATGTGGCCAGAACCAGCCAGCCAGTTGCCCGAGGTCGAATCCAGGCGCGTCAGCGCCTCTTCATATTCCAGCAGCAGCCCTTCGTGGCTGGTATAGAATTCGACGGTCGAGAATTCATGTGTGGTATCTGCCGTGATCCCGGCCGCTTCCATGAAGTCGATGGTGTCCTGAATACGATCGGCAATCTCGGAGTACTTCTGCACGTCCTGTTCATCTGTGAACCCAAGGGTCCACGAATGAACGCGGCTCATGTCCGCGAATCCACCGGTCGAAAAAGCCCGCAGCAGGTTCAGAGTGGCAGCAGCCTGTGTATAGGCTTGCAGCATCTTCTGAGGATTCGGGATGCGCGCTTCTGGTGTGAATGCCAATTCGTTGATGATGTCACCACGATAGCTGGGCAGTTCCACACCATCCACAACTTCGGTTGGTGCACTGCGCGGCTTGGCGAACTGACCGGCCATGCGGCCGACTTTGATCACCGGGACTTTTGCGCCATAGGTCAGAACCATTGCCATCTGCAGCATCACCTTAAAGGTGTCACGGATCGCATCCGCGCTGAATTGTTCAAAGCTTTCAGCACAATCCCCACCTTGCAGCAGGAAGGCCTCGCCGCGACCGGCGGCACCCAGATGTTGTTTGAGACGCCGCGCCTCACCGGCAAAGACCAGCGGGGGATACTGTGAAAGCTGGGCCTCGACCTTGGCCAGAGCGGCCGAGTCGGTATAGTCTGGCATCTGAACCCGGGGCTTGTTGCGCCAGTTCGATTTTTGCCATTCGGTCATAGCTTTGATCTCCGCTGAAGTGTTCAGGTGGCCTCTATACAAAATGCTTTGAAGAGTGACCATATCCCATTTGCGCCTCTTGACGGCGCAAACAAGCTTTGATCATGGTGAACTCTAAATATGTCGCTGGATAAGGCTGTATTCAGTGCCAAAGTAAGGACAACCCGCCATGCAAGTGCAACGCCAGGCAGTCACAGTGGAAAACGCTGAGGCCATCCCGCGCCATTATGTTTTTGTTCTTCTGGACAAGTTCTCGTTGCTATCATTTGCTTCGGCTCTTGATAGTTTGCGGATCGCAAACCGCATGGCGGACCAGGAATTGTATACTTGGACACTGTCTGGAGAAGGCGGCGGCACGGTCAAATGCTCGGCTGGAACCGAGTTCAAACTCGACACGGATCTAGAAGAACTGCAGCGCGATGATGTCGTCCTCATCTGCGGAGGCGTAAACGTTCAAACAGCGACCACAAAACGCGTCCTGAACTGGGTTCGTCGCGAGGCGCGGCGCGGCCTTCGAATCGGTGGTCTGTGTACTGCCGCGTATACGCTTGCCAAGGCAGGGTTGCTGGACAACAAGAAGGCGACGATTCACTGGGAAAACTCTGACAGTTTTATCGAGGAATTCGATGAGGTCGAACTGACGAAATCGGTTTTTCAGGTTGACGGCAACCGCATGACAACTGCTGGCGGCACATCCTCGATAGACTTGTCGCTTAAACTGATTGCGGATGATTTTGGCGAAGAATTGGCCAATGCCGTAGCGGACCAGATGATCTATTCGTCCATCCGTACTGATCAGGACACGCAACGTTTGTCGACACCGACGCGGATCGGCGTGCGACATCCAAAGCTGAGCCAGGTCATTTTGATGATGGAAAAAAACATCGAAGAGCCAATCTCGCCTTCTATTTTGGCCAAAGATGTCGGCATGTCGACCCGCCAGCTAGAGCGTCTATTCCGCAGGTATCTCAGCCGTTCCCCTAAACGCTACTACATGGAACTGCGACTGCACAAAGCGCGGAATCTTCTTATGCAGACGGATATGAGCGTCATCAACGTTGCGCTTGCATGTGGGTTCGCCAGCCCTTCGCATTTCTCGAAATGCTACAGGGCACATTATAATACGACACCCTACCGGGAACGTGGCGCGCAGAGCACGCGATTGTCGGTTTAGCCCTGCGGGGTCATGCGGTACACCGCGCCCTGCCCGACTGAAATGAACCAGATCGAACCATCCGGTGCTTCAACGATATCGCGCACACGTTCGGTTTCCGGCCCTTTGATCTGTTCGACCTCACGCAGAGACTTTCCGGCAAGTCGCGCGATATAGTCCAATTTCAGAGACCCGACAAAGATATTCCCCTTCCATTGGGGCCAGAGTTTGCCGGAATACACCAACAAACCCGAAGGCGCGATGGACGGATCCCAATACAACTCGGGCTGCTCCATGCCGGCTTTGGACGTACCTTCGCCAATTTTTTGGCCGGAATAATGCGTGCCGTAAGAAATGACCGGCCACCCGTAATTGCGGCCCGCGCGGGGTTGGTTGATCTCATCGCCTCCGCGAGCGCCGTGTTCCGAAACCCACAGCCTCCCCTGCGCGTCCAGTGCAGCTCCCTGCGGGTTGCGGTGGCCGAAGGACCAGATTTCAGGTTTGATGTTTGATTGCCCGACAAAAGGGTTGTCTACAGGGATCGATCCATTCCGGTTTATCCGAATGACCGACCCCATCGGAGAAGACCGGTCCTGTGCGTTGTCGGGCTGGCCGCGATCGCCAATGGTTACAAAAAACGTTCCATCCTGTGCTTCGACGATGCGGCTGCCAAAATGCCGCCCGCCGGAACCGCCGGGTGTTGCTTCGTAGATCACCCGAACGTTGGTCAGACGTTTACCGTTCTCCGACAGCCGCCCAACGGCAATGGCAGTGCCAGCGCCCCCGTTTTGAGGCTTTGAGAAGCTCAGAAATACCTCGCGGCTTTGTCGAAAATCGCGTGGAACCGTCACATCAAGCAACCCACCTTGCCCTCTGGCGGCAACTTTCGGAACGCCCCGCACAGTGGTCGCCTTACCATTCTGAACAAACAGCAAATCTCCGTCCCGCTCGGTGATCAGGAACGCCCCATCCGGCAAGACTCCGACGGCCCAGGGCGTATCGAGACCGCTTACCATCTTGGTCAGTTCAATGCCTCCGGCGGACGTTGACAGGGTTTGTGCGGCAACTGAGAACGCATTGAGCGTGAAAAACAGAAGTGTAACAATGCGAAGCATGTCGGCCCCTTTCGGCGGCAATCACGGAAGAGTTTCTAACAAAACAGTTAGTTTCCCAAACGGTAAAAACACGTTTGCGTTAGGACTTTTCTTTTCCAAACAGCTTGCCTAGGGTCAAGGCCAGAACAAAGACGTTCAATACAGGGAGTAAACATATGAAAAAGCTGCTGACTGCTACTGCAGCCACCGCCTTGCTTGCGGGAACCGCCATGGCCGAGGATGTGAAGCTGGGCGTGCTGTTTGGCTTTACCGGCCCAATCGAATCGCTGGCACCGGCAATGGGCTCTGGCGCCGAAATGGCGATGGCCGAAGTCACCGAGTCCGGCAAGCTGCTGGATGGTGCAACCGTCACCGGAATGCGTGCCGATACAGGCTGTATCGACAACGGTCTGGCCACCTCGAACGGTGAGCGCATGATTGCGGATGGTGTCGCCGGTATCATCGGTGGTGACTGCTCGGGCGTGACCGGTGCGATTCTACAGAACGTCGCGATTCCGAATGGTATGGTTATGATCTCGCCGTCGGCCACCTCGCCCGGCCTGTCGACCATGGAGGATAACGGCCTGTTCTTCCGCACCGCTCCGTCGGATGCGCGTGAAGGTCAGGTTATGGCGGACATCCTGAATGACCGCGGCATCAGCTCGATTGCTCTGACCTACACCAACAACGACTATGGCAAGGGTCTCGCGGACGCGATTCAGTCGTCTTTCGAGGCATCGGGCGGCGAAGTGACGATTGTTGCGGCACACGAAGACGGTAAGGCCGACTATTCGGCTGAAGTGGGCGCGCTGGCCTCGGCCGGTGGTGACATTCTGGTCGTTGCAGGCTATCTGGACCAGGGTGGTCTGGGCATCATCCAGTCTGCACTGGACAGCGGTGCCTTTGATACATTCGGCCTGCCAGGCGGTATGATCGGTGACTCGCTGCCTGCAAATGTTGGCCCCGACCTGAATGGTTCGTTCGGTCAGATCGCCGGATCCGGCGGTGAAGGTGCCGAGAAGTACTTTGCCATGGCAGAAGCCGCTGGCTTCGACGGCTCGTCACCTTACTCGCCCGAAAGCTATGACGCGGCCGCGCTGTTCATGCTGGCGATGCAGGCCGCAGGGTCAACCAACCCGGCCGATTATGGTTCAAAAGTCTTGGACGTCGCTAACGCTCCGGGTGAAAAGATCTATCCGGGTGAGCTGGCCAAGGGTTTGGAACTGCTGGCTGCTGGTCAAGACATCGACTATGTCGGCGCGTCTGGCGTTGAGCTGATCGGCCCCGGTGAAAGCGCGGGTTCCTATCGCGAAATCGAAGTGACCGACGGCGAAAACAAGACCGTCAACTTCCGTTGATCCAACGTTAAAAACCATAAAAACAAGCAGCCCGGTCCTTGTGTCCGGGCTGTTTCAATGACAAAAGGCTGCACCTCGTTTCACGGGGCAAAGGCAAGGGGATAACATGATCGTCGTCGAAGACGTGCATAAGCATTTCGGCGGGTTTCACGCGGTGGACGGGGCATCGCTGGAAATCCAAAAAGGGTCGATCACCGGCCTGATCGGGCCGAACGGTGCAGGAAAAACCACTCTGTTCAATGTGATCGCGGGCGTTTTGCCGCCAACCAGCGGCAAGGTCTTTATGGATGGTGAGGATATCACCGGCCTGCCCCCTCATGAGTTGTTTCACAAAGGTCTGTTGCGCACCTTCCAGATCGCGCATGAGTTTTCATCGATGAGCTGTCGCGAGAACCTGATGATGGTGCCCGGTGCGCAATCGGGTGAATCGCTGTGGAACACCTGGTTTGGCCGTAAGCGCATCGCGGATGAAGAACGCGCGCTGCGTGCTAAGGCAGACGAGGTGCTAGAGTTTCTGACCATCGAGCATCTGGCCGATCACAAGGCCGGTCAGGTTTCGGGCGGACAGAAGAAACTGCTGGAGCTTGGCCGCACCATGATGGTCGACGCCAAGATCGTGTTCCTGGACGAGGTCGGCGCAGGCGTGAACCGTACCCTGCTGATGACCATCGCCGACACCATCCTGCGCCTGAACAAGGAACGCGGCTACACCTTCGTGGTCATCGAACATGACATGGATTTCATCGGCAAAATCTGTGACCCGGTCATCTGTATGGCCGAGGGCAAGGTTCTGGCCGAAGGCACTTTGGACGAGATCAAGGCAAACGAGCACGTGATCGAAGCTTATCTGGGCACCGGCCTGAAGAATAAAGACAAGCTGGAGGCAGGCGCGTGAGCGACAATCCTTATCACGACGACAAGGGGAACAAGGACGCCTCTATCACCAATACGCACGGGGCTGGTACGATGATGCCAGCGCATTCAGCAAGCGGTGAAGCGCGTTACGTTGGCGGCGGCCCTTTTCTGATCGGCGACACAATGACCGGCGGTTACGGCAAAGGTCCGGACATCCTGCATGACTGCACCATTGCCGTCGACAAGGGTGAGATCGCGGTGATCGTTGGCCCCAACGGTGCGGGCAAGTCCACGGCGATGAAGGCTGTGTTCGGCATGCTGGACGTACGTGCCGGTTCGGTGCGGCTGGACGGTGAAGACATCACCAAGCTGTCACCTCAGGACCGGGTGATCAAAGGTATGGGTTTTGTGCCGCAGACCTCGAATATCTTCACGTCCATGACGGTAGAAGAGAACCTAGAAATGGGCGCCTTCATCCGCCGCGACGATATCACCGAGACGATGGAACAGGTCTATGACCTCTTCCCCATCCTGCGCGACAAGCGCAATCAGGCCGCCGGAGAACTGTCTGGCGGTCAACGCCAACAGGTCGCCGTAGGTCGCGCGCTGATGACTCAGCCCAAGGTTCTGATGCTGGACGAACCCACAGCCGGTGTCTCGCCCATCGTGATGGATGAGCTGTTCGACCGGATCATCGAGGTATCGCGCACCGGGCTGCCGATCTTGATGGTCGAACAGAACGCCCGTCAGGCGCTGGAGATTGCGGACAAGGGTTATGTTCTGGTTCAAGGACGGAATGCGTATAGCGGCACGGGCAAAGAACTGCTGGCCGATCCTGAGGTTCGTAAGAGTTTCTTGGGGGGGTGAGGATGTTCTTTGTTCATGCTGGCAAGGTCACCGCTTGGCTTGCGATAGCGCTCGGTTTGATACGTGTTTCAATGGGGCTTTTTGTGGCAACGCAATTTGATGGGCAAGCCGATGCGGTCGCTCGCTATCTTGGAAAAGTAGAGGCGTCGGGTGACGCAATCGACCAAGGGTTAATTACCTTGGTGATTGGTGTCGTGGTCGGTTTGTTGGCGCATTCTGCAGGTCGCCGAAAACGCTCACCTCAATCGGAACTTCTTGCAACAAGAGAAGATTAATGGACTTCCTCAACGCCCTTGTGGCGCTCTCCAACTTCGTCCTTGTTCCCGCAATCGCCTATGGCAGCCAGTTGGCGCTGGGGGCTTTGGGGGTGACGCTGATCTATGGCATCCTGCGGTTCTCGAACTTTGCCCATGGCGACACGATGGCTTTTGGCGCGATGATCGCTGTTCTGGTCACGTGGGGCTTACAAGCCGCCGGGGTCAGTTTTGGGCCTCTGCCAACCGCCCTGCTCGCCCTGCCTTTTGCCATTCTGGGCTGCATCGTTCTGGTGTTGATCACCGACCGGCTTGTCTATCGGTTTTACCGGGAACAAAAGGCCAAGCCGGTGATCCTCGTGATCGTCTCGATGGGCGTTATGTTCATCATGAACGGCCTTGTCCGCTTTATCATTGGGCCAGATGATCAGAGATTCTCGGACGGTGCGCGGTTCATTATCTCGGCGCGCGATTTCAAGGCACTGACCGGCCTGCGTGAGGGGCTTGCGATCAAGACCTCTCAGGGCATCACCGTGATTGTGGCTGTTGTCGCCGTGGCGTTGCTGTTCTGGTTCCTCAACAAGACCCGCACAGGCAAGTCCATGCGAGCCTATTCGGATAACGAGGATCTGGCGTTGTTGTCCGGCATCAACCCCGAGCGTGTTGTGATGATCACATGGATCATCGTCGCTGCATTAGCGACTACGGCCGGGGTGCTCTACGGTCTCGACAAGAGCTTTAAACCCTTCGTCTATTTCCAGCTTCTGCTGCCGATATTTGCCTCGGCCATCGTGGGCGGTCTTGGTAATCCTCTGGGTGCCATCGCAGGTGGGTTTATCATCGCGTTTTCCGAGGTGACCATCACCTATGCTTGGAAGAAGGTGCTGACCTATCTGGCTCCAGAAAACTTGGAACCCTCAGGCTTGGTCCAGTTCCTGTCCACCGATTACAAATTCGCCGTCAGCTTTGTCATCCTGCTGATCGTGCTTCTGTTTCAGCCCACGGGCCTGTTCAAGGGGAAAGCGGTATGACCGAGTCTGTCAAAAACACGCTGCTTTTTGCTGTTGTCGCCGGTTTGATCCTTCTGACAGGGTTCACTCAAAGCTGGAACACCGCCATCCTGATCCTGAACATGGGGTTGATCTCGGCCATCATGGCGATTGGGGTCAACCTGCAATGGGGCTTTGCGGGCCTGTTCAATGTGGGTGTGATGGGCTTTGTCGCGCTAGGCGGTCTGGCCGTGGTTCTGGTATCAACACCGCCCACCCCGGGGGCCTGGAGCGCTGGCGGTTACGGGATTGTTTTGTCACTGCTGTTGGGGGCTGCGACCGTTGTGGCTGCTGTTCTTGTGGCAACCAAGATGCCAAAAGGCCGCGCGCAAACCTTGACCATCATCGCTGTTCTGGTCGTGGGCTTCTTTGTCTACCGCGCAGTTTTTGATCCCAATGTTGCAGCTGTCGAAGCCATTGATCCCGCGATTGCAGGCAATATCGGCGGTCTGAACCTTCCGGTTCTTCTGGCCTGGCCTGCCGGTGGATTGCTTGCGGCGGGCGCTGCATGGCTGATCGGCAAGACGGCGTTGGGTCTGCGGTCGGATTACCTGGCCATTGCGACGCTGGGCATTGCCGAGATCATCATCGCCGTCATGAAGAACGAAGATTGGTTGGCCCGGGGTGTGAAAAACGTCTACGGCATCCCGCGCCCGTCTCCTGTCGTCGGTTACGAAGTTGAGTTGCAGCAAGACCCCACGTTCCTAGCCCGTGCAGAGTGGTTTGGGCTTGATCCGGTCACGGCCTCTACCCTTTCGGTCAAGTTGGGTTATTCGCTACTGTTCCTGATCGTCTTGCTGGCGCTGCTTTGGATGGCCCAGATGGCGTTGAAAAGCCCGTGGGGCCGTATGATGCGCGCGATCCGCGACAATGAGGTCGCGGCCGAGGCGATGGGCAAGGACGTGACCCGCCGCCATCTGCAAATCTTTGTTCTGGGGTCGGCCATCTGCGGGATCGCAGGGGCGATGATGACAACGCTGGACGGTCAGTTGACGCCAAGCGCCTACCAGCCTCTGCGCTTTACCTTTCTGGTTTGGGTAATGGTGATTGTTGGCGGATCGGGAAACAACTTCGGGTCCGTTCTTGGCGCGTTTCTGATCTGGTTTTTATGGGTTCAGGTTGAACCAATCGGCCTATGGCTGATGAACCTGATCACCGCAGGTATGCCGGATGGAAGTTGGCTGAAAGCGCATCTGATCGAAAGCGCTGCCCATATGCGCTTGTTCACTATGGGTCTTATCCTGTTGATTGTTCTCAGATTCAGCCCAAGGGGCCTGATCCCCGAAAAATAGGGCTGATCCATAACCATTTCGTGAAGCCGCGCCTGCACTACGGCGCGGTTTCTTGATTCTTGGCATTTTTTTGAATAGACGGACCCACCGCAGTGTTTTTCTTCTGCGGTCTGTTGCTGGCACTCACACCCGCTCAAGCCGATCTGAAACGATCATTTAAACGTGTTGATAAGAGTAAAAAATGAAAGCACCACGCTTCGGAACTTTTTTCCTGCTTTCGGTTGTTATCGTTACAACAGCCGCCTGCATCCCCAGTCCAGAAGATCTGGAAACAGCACCTGTTAAGGTACAGACGCCCCAAGGCGTAGTCACCTGTCAGCTGTATCGCCAGGATAGAGTCACCTGGGATCGCGCCATCGATTTTCCAGCGACGAAAATGTCGGTACCCCAGGCAGATGCCTATTGCCGACAAGAGGGTCAACGTCGCCTGAAATAACTGTGTCGGCGCCCATTTTGGGCGCCGCGCCGCTATCTGTTTTTGAACAAACCACCCAGAATACCGCGCACGATACGTCGCCCGGTTGTTCCTTTTAGCTCCTTGATGACGGCTTCGGTCATCGCCGTCGCAAACGTGTCTTTCTTGCGCTGCACACGAGAAGACGATCGCCCCACCCTGCTGCCTGAGTATCTGCGAGCTGTAGAAAACTCCCGCTCCATTGGTGACTGAGCCTCTAGCACCTCGTCTGCTTCTGCCTGTTCCGCAGATTTTGCCGCCGCATCGGCCCGAGCCTGCAGGATTTCAAATGCAGACTTTCGGTCCACACCTTTGTCATACTTGCCTGCCATCGGGGACGCCGCCAAAATCGCTTTGCGATTAGCGCCAGAAATCGGCCCCAGCTGAGATCCCGGAGGACGAATCAAGGTGCGTTGGACAATGCCCGGAACGCCCTTCTTTTGCAGCATCGAGGTCACGGCCTCTCCAACCCCGACCTCTCGGATCGCGGCTTCGGTGTCGAAAGCCGGGTTCTCTCGGTACGTTTCGGCGGCCATACGCAGGTTCTTGCGGTCTCGCGCTGTGAAGGCGCGCAAGGCGTGTTGGACGCGATTGCCCAGTTGGCCCAGAATGTCTTCAGGAATATCCGCCGGGTTTTGCGTGATGAAATATACCCCGACGCCCTTCGATCTGATCAGACGCGCCACCTGTTCTACCTTGTCCACCAAAACCTTGGGGGCATCGTCAAACAGCAAATGCGCTTCGTCGAAGAAAAAGACCAGCTTTGGTTTCTCGGGGTCGCCGACCTCGGGCAGTTCTTCGAACAATTCACTCAACAGCCAGAGCAGGAAAGTGGCATATAGCCGGGGCGAGCCCATCAATTTGTCAGAGGCGAGGATGTTCACCATGCCCTGCCCGTTTTCATCCGTGCGCATAAGGTCGGCCAGATCCAGGGCAGGTTCGCCAAACAGTTTCGAGCCGCCTTGGTTTTCCAGCACCAGCAAACGTCTTTGGATTGCGCCAATCGACGATGTCGACACGTTGCCATAGCGCAAGGATAGCTGCGCACGGTTCTCTCCGATCCAGACCAGCAATGCCTGAAGATCCTTGAGATCTAGCAACGGCATCCCTTCCTCATCGGCCACACGGAACGCGATGTTCAAAATACCTTCTTGCGCTTCGCTAAGTTCCATCAAACGCGACAGCAGCAGTGGCCCCATTTCCGTGACCGTCGTGCGCACCGGATGGCCTTGTTCGCCAAACAGGTCCCAGAATGTCACCGGGCAGGCAGAATAGTTGAAATCCGAAAACCCGATACGTTCAGCGCGGTCCAGAAAGGCCTGATGCAGTTTATGTGTCGGACTTCCGGCCAAGGCCAGACCAGACAGGTCCCCCTTGATATCCGAAAGGAAAACCGGAACGCCGGCTTGCGAGAACCCTTCAGCCAGGATTTGCAGCGTTACGGTTTTGCCCGTTCCGGTGGCTCCGGCGATCAAGCCGTGGCGGTTTGCGTAGTTCAACGCCAATTCCTGCGGAGTGCCATACCCTTCGCCACCGCCGCCCAAAAAAATAATTTTGCCCATTAACACTGCCTTGTAGTTCACCGATCCGTGTCCAGCATACAAAGTTAACCTTTGACTGCGATAGTCATTTTGCCCTGCGTAGGTTCCGATCACGTGGGGCAGACTTCCTCCCTGTCGACTGGCCGTGCCTTCGGGCACGGCTTTTTTGTCTGCGCCAATACATGTGTATGTGCTGATTGGCAGATTAAATTTTCAGGATAGCTGTTGACCCACCAGCGCCGCTCTCGTAGGATTTGCGCATAAATAAGTCGGCCAGTCCGACGGGGAGAACCTTTTGAGGGAGGGAGCTGATCAAACGGCTCCCTTTCTTTATGGCCGAAGGACCCTTTTCCGCCGTAAGAGCAAGAATTTGTTCACGTTGATCAGGGCGGGTCTGTTAGTGCCTGACACCGGTTCAGAACAATGCTACATGAGGCAAAAAGCGCAATCATCAAACCGAGGCATTCATGATCAAGCACCTTCTTTCTGCGAATGTACTGGCCGCCGTCTTTCTGAGCAGTGCGGTCAACGCTCAAGAATCCACTGACGAAACCCAACAACAGGCCGAGACACCTCAGACCGAAGCGGCGCAAGAGCTAGACCTGGGGGAAACTGGCCCCCGTGTTGGCGAGCAATACGTTAAGGAAACAAGTGGCGACTGGAACATTACCTGCCTTAAGACCGAAGCAGACAATGACCCTTGTTTGTTGCGTCAAATTCTTTCAGGTGCCGAGGGTCAACCCATTGCGGAAATCTCGATCAACAAGCTTCCCGAGGGTGCTGCAGCCGTGGCTGGTGCCAGCCTGATCGTGCCGTTGGAGACCTTGCTGCAAGCGCAGATCGCCGTATCCATCGATGGGGCACCAAGCAAGCGATACAACTATCATCACTGTAACCCGGTTGGCTGCGTTGCTCAGTTGGGTTTCACGCAAGGTGACATCGACGCAATGAAGGCGGGTAGTACGGCCACCATATCTATGGTGTCCATCCTTGCCCCCAATCAACTGTTGCAAATCGAAATGTCGCTGGCCGGTTTCACCAGTGGATATGATCAGTTGGAAGTCTTGCAAAACTGATTTAATGCAACAAGGGCCGCTTTGTCACAAAGCGGCCTTTCAAAACTGAGCGTCAGGTATTTTCAGACGCGCTTCAAAGCCAAGACGGCATTCAGCCCACCGAACGCAAACGCGTTGCTTAAAGCAACGTCAACCTTTGCTTCACGAGCTTCATTCGGCACCACGTCCAACGCACATTCCGGGTCCGGCTCTTCATAGCCAATGGTTGGTGCAATGACACCGTCCCGCAGCGCCATGATACAGGCCAGAAGCTCTACCGCTCCGGTGCCGCCAATCAAGTGTCCATGCATAGATTTGGTGGACGAGATCATCAGATCATCCGCGTGCGGTCCGAACACATCTGCGACTGCTGCACATTCGGTTTTGTCATTGGCTGCAGTGCCTGTGCCGTGGGCGTTGATATAACAGACATCGCTGGCGTTCAGCCTTGCATCCGCCAGAGCGCCCGCCATTGCACGTGCAGCCCCTTGCTTGCTTGGCATCACAATATCTGCTGCATCCGACGACATCGCAAAACCGACAACTTCACACAGTATTTCGGCGCCGCGCGCGCGAGCGTGCTCATATTCTTCGAAAACAAAGATGCCAGCCCCTTCGCCCTGAACCATTCCGTTGCGGTTGGCGCTGAACGGGCGGCAGGCGTCCTTGGACATCACGCGCAAACCTTCCCACGCTTTGATCCCGCCGAAACACAGCATGGATTCAGACCCGCCTGTGATCATCGCCGGGGCGGCCCCGCTGCGTACCATCTGAAAGGCCTGCGCCATGGCGTGGTTGGAAGAGGCACAGGCGGTCGAGACCGTAAAGCTGGGGCCTTTGAGGTTATGCTCCATGGACACGTGGCTGGCAGCCGCATTGTTCATCAGCTTTGGAACAACAAACGGGTGAACCCGGTTCTTACCATCCTCATAGACCGAACGGTAATTGTCATCCCAGGTCGAAACTCCCCCGCCCGCCGTACCAAGTACAACACCGGATCTGGCGGCCAATTCGCCGTGAAACTCAATACCCGACTGGTCAATCGCTTCTTTGGCAGCAGTCAGAGTGAACTGAGTGAACCGGTCGTACAAGGACATCTGCTGACGATTGAACCGCCCTTCCGCCTCGAACCCTCGAACTTGACCACCGATCTTGATGGCCAGACGTTCGACGTCGCGAAACTCCAGTTCCGAAATGCCACAGCGCCCTTCGCGCATGGCCTCCAAAGTGTCGGGAACCGAATGGCCCAGAGAGTTGATCGTACCTGCGCCGGTAATGACAACACGTTTCATGAGAGCAGGTCAGACCTTTTCCGACACAAGCTGTTCGATCCCGGCGATGATCGCAGCCACATTGGAAATATCGAAATCGTTGGCTTCTGGTTCGTTCGCATTGAATGGTACTGAAATGTCGAACTCTTCCTCGATTGCAAAGATGCTTTCGACCAGACCCAGACTATCGATGCCCAGATCTTCCAGTGTGCTTTCGGGCGTCACATCCGATGGCTCCAGCACGGCCTGCTCTGCAATGATTGCGATGACGCGGTCGCTGATGCTCATGTCGATCCCCTGATTTTCAATCTGTCGATGATTTAGTCGCTTGAGGACTGTTTGAAAACAGCCTTTTTGAGTGCCTCGACGTCGCGGGCCAGACGAGGCAGTCGGCGCTGGGATTTATAGATATTGGTGTGGGTGTCCATCTTGACCGCCGGATAGCCCAAAATAACCCTTCCAGCAGGGACATTAGACAGGATTTTGGTACCCCCACCGGCGATCACGCCGTCGCCTATGAAAATGTTGTCGGCGACCCCGGTTTGGCCACCAAGGACAACATTGTTCCCAATCTCTACAGACCCAGACACGCCGGTTTGCCCACATAGCAGACAATCCCGTCCGACTCGGGTGTTGTGACCGACATGGACAAGATTATCCAGTTTCGAGCCGTCCCCGATCCGGGTGTTTCTGATCGTGCCGTTATCGACCGTGCAGTTCGAGCCAACCTCGACGTCATCTCCGATCTCAACCGCCCCCAGAGAGTGAATGCGCAGCCAGCTTTGTGCCTTGGCTTCGCCCTGATCGCCCATTGTTTTTCGCGCATTCTCAGCACCCGAAACTTCGGGGGTGACATAGCTGAAGCCATCGCCCCCGATCCGCGCACCAGGTTGTGCAATAAAACGGTCTCCGATCTGCGCGCGGGCCCCAATACTGACCATTTCGCGCAGTAACGCACGCTTTCCTAGCGTGGCATCGATGCCTATCGTGCAATGCGCGCCGATTTCGGAACCTTCGCCAATCCGTGCGCGCGCACCAACAACTGTCAGAGGCCCGATAGAAACGTTAGCACCAATCTCTGCCGTTGGATCAATAACGGCTGACGGATGAATGCCCGGCTCGGCCCCCTGCCCGCGATCAAGCATCGAAGTAATGCCTGCCATGGCCATGCGAGGGCGAGTGACAAAGATGGCCGCGCGCAGACCCATCGCTCGCCAATCGGCCCCTTCCCAAAGAACCGCAGCACGCGCCTCTCCACCCGAAAGTGCCTCGGCATAATTCGGAGACATCGCCATCGCCAAATCTGTTGGACCCGCGTCTCCGGGTTCGGCGGCACGCAAAATTGTAAGGCCGCCATCGCCCTGACATTCTGCACCCAGAGCTTCAGCAATGTGTTGAACGGTAAACTGCATGACGGGTTTCCTTTTGGCAGGATTTGACCCGTGCTTACCCCTGAACGTCTTGCAGGGCCACCCCTGCCTTTTGCAGAGCGTCCCAAATCTTGGCATCGCGGTTATAGACGTCGCGACGATACTGCACTTGACCCTTGGGGCCGATATAGGCCGTCCTATAGATCAGATGCACCGGCACATGTTGATCCAGTTCAACTTTGGTTTCCTTGCCGGTCTTGAGAACACGGTGAAAGAACGCCTTGGGGTCTTCCTCTTGTTTTGCCAGCAGCGCATACGCAAACTCGAAAGGCTGCGCCAAACGGATACAGCCGTGTGAGAACGCCCGCACTTCACGCGCAAACAAACTTTTCTGAGGCGTATCATGCAGATAGATGTTGTGCTTGTTGGGAAACATGAACTTCACCAAACCCAGCGCATTGCTTTTGCTGGGGGGTTGGCGCATCGCAAACGGGAAGTTTCGCGCCGTGAACTGAGTGAAATCCACCGCCCCGCGATTAACCTGACGACCGCTGCGGTCGGTGATTTCTATGTGACCCACCGCATTTGGATTGGATTGCAGTTTCGGCAGATATTCCTTGGTTATGATCGAGCGCGGCACATACCAGCTGGGGTTGATCACCATATGCTCCATCACATCCGAAAACTCGGGGCTGCGGCGATCATGGGTGTTTTTGCCAATCACCGCACGGGTTTCAAACGTGACTTGCCCGTCATCGACAATTTTGGCTGAAAAGTCCGCCTGATTCACAAGGATATGGCGCGTGCCACGTTCCCTTGGCAACCAGCGTTCGCGTTCGAGCGCTACGTGAACAGCTTTCAAACGGTCCGATGCTGGCCGGTTCAACTCGGTGATTGTTCCCTTGCCCGCAACGCCGTCAGGCTCCAACCCATGTGCAGTTTGAAACGACTGAACGCCAGCCAGCAGTGCGTCGTCAAAAGACGGGCTGGCCGATGGCTTCATGTAACCCATCATCACCAGACGATTGCGCAGTTTAACAACATTCGGTCCTGTGTCACCGAATTCCAGTTTGGAAACGGGCACAGTTGCGCCCCAACCTCCCTGATTCACCAGGTCCTCCAGCAGCAGCTTTTGCTTCATCAGTGCTCGGTACTGACGCGTTTGGGGCGGCAATTGTTCCAGATATTGCGCGCCTTGATCAGCCAAACCGGCCAAATGCTCGGCCGCGCTCCGACGTTTCAATGTCCGAACAAGGCCATCGTCCACACGTCCGGGCTCAACAGTTCCCGAGTAAAGCGCGTCAGCATATTCGATGAAAGCCCGGCTGAGTTCTGCCTCAACCGCACCAAGATCACGAACTGAACGGGCCTGCTCCATTTTCTCTATCAAGGCTGCGACTGTTGCATCCGCCTGTGGCAGACCGTGCATTCGGGCCTTGGACAACGCATTTATCAGCGCGGTACGACGACTTGCATGCTCAACCGTTTCACCGACCCAAATGGGTGAAAACCCATTCGTGCGATAGAACTCGGCTATGTTCGAGGTCTGCGGAGTGTGTTCCGCAACTGCCATTTGAAACGCGGTGTTCGGCGCGGGGTCAGAAGCCGTGTTCGCAAAGCTTGCCGTCGCGGTAAAACACGCGGTGAGAAGGATACTGGTACTGGTGCGGAAAACAGAAAACATTATAGGGCCTTGAGTATTCAATAGCTTGGACTTGGGATATGTGCGTCAAACAACTATGGATTTGGGCGGCAAAGCTTGTCTATTCACAAATACCTTATTCAATCGCTTCTGTTGGTGGCTGATGCGTGTTTGCATCGGCCTGTCGGCGAAAGCTTCGCAGTTGCACAGTTTCTAAGAAGTACTGTGTCATTTGCGCAAAAAACTGCCGAAATTTCCCCCTTGAAATGGTGAATCTGAAACACTTCTTGGCCACCGATTTCGATTGTGTCATAAAAATCGCATCTGGGATGGGAAAAAATTAATACGGCGCGCGTAACATCGTGCGCAGGCAGGAACAGTACGGGACGAACCAAAAATGACAAAGAGCAGTTCCTCGGGCTTGACCCGGCGTGCCCTATTGGGCGCGTTTGCAGCAACCGCAGTCGCGGCAGCTCCCACCTACTCCAATGCAGCGGGCTTTTTGCGTGGCGGCGGCGATATTCGTCGCATTCGTATGTATTCCGGTCGCACGGGCGAACGGTTGGATATGATTTATTGGGTCGATGGTAAGTATATCAAGGACGCTGTCAAAGAAGTGAACCACTTCATGCGTGATTGGCGTACAGATCAGGTAAAATCCATCGATTTACGCGCGATTGATATCATGGCAGCATCACACAACCTTTTGGATGTGAACGAACCTTATATGCTGCTGTCCGGCTATCGCTCTCCGCAGACCAACGCTATGTTGCGTTCCCGGTCGCGTCGCGTAGCGCGCAAATCGCTCCATATGGAAGGTCAGGCTGCTGACCTGCGTCTAGCTTCGCGCTCGGTCTCGCAGATGGCCAAAGCAGCTATCTCGTGCCGCGCAGGTGGTGTCGGCCAATACTACGGTTCCAATTTCGTTCATATGGATTGCGGAGTCGTTCGCAGCTGGCGTGGTTAAAGCGCACACCAAACGGTTTTCGCGTTTCTGAAACGCTTTAGCAGGAAAACTGGTTTTACCTGCTATATCCCCGCATCTCCACCTCCTCCGCCTGCGTCACCCGAGTCGCTACTGGATGCAGCCTCGGCGGTCGAGCTGCCAGACTCACGCGCCTTTTCCTTTTCGACATCAGAATAAACATTAGACACAGACACATCGCTGCTCTCTGCTTCATCGTCGCTGTTTGGATCGTCGTCGGTCAGCTTGCCAAGGATGAATGCAAGCACCACTCCGACTATTATCCAGCTTATAACGCTGGGGAGGGAATAACCCGAAATAACAGTACAGCCCAAAACCGCTACTGTTACGACCACAACGAAAAACAATTTTTTTGAAGAGATGACTTGCACGTTCTTTCCTCCATCAAAGGTGACGCGAACCAACCCCATCGGGAAAGTGTATAGCAAAATGTGCTGATAAAAAATTACACTTCGAAGAGTGTGCCTGCGGGCGTTCTCAATATCCGACGAAACTGTACTTAGAATCCGTTCAAAGTGGTTGAGAACATGCAAGAAAGTGGCGCACCTGAGATGGCTCTCGTGCAAACCCAACCTCCGCGAAGTCCCTTATTTCATTGGGCAAGTCAGCCGCTAGTTGTTGCTGATGTGGTACTGAAGTGGTACAAGGATTGTCAATAGGCTGTGAGAGAAAAGCAGCAGGTCACGGGTTCCCCCTTCTTTCCATTAAGGGGTAGTTCAACTACCCCCTTTTCTTCAGACGCCATGCCCGACGCTACATGAGTGTCTCGAAAGCAAAAAGACAGCACGCTGTCCTTTTCAACCGCTGCTCATCAATCCGCGAAGTCCTCGCCATAGGGAAGTCCAAGGCAGCCCCTAAGCCCGAGACCCGAGCGGCGACCTTCGACGATCTCCGTAAGGTCGAACGACTACGTGCCCTAAGGGACAACCCAGCGGCCACTGAGCGTGAGACCAGAGCAAAAGTGCATGACCGTGCACATCTCAAGACAGACCAAAGGTGAACCACGGTTCACTTTTCAAGAGAGACCAGGGGGGACAAGTGAGGGACACCTCAAGGGGGCCAAATATTTTGGCAAAAAAATCTGAGTACCAGAGATTATTTATCGTGCCGCGCATACCCCCCCCCCGGTGGGGCCACCACATGATCACCTCTCTCTATCTGCGGGAAAGTCCCTTTAGTGTATATTTTTCAATGGGGTGAATTAATTCTGACGCGAAACCAAGTTGAGCGCATATCGCTCCTGATGCACATCATTTAATGAGGTAGCGACCCATGATCATCTTTGACATTCGCTTTGGTCCTTTTGACTTGCTCATCGAACGTGAGGCCCGTTCAGTTCCTTTTAAAGCCCAGCTACGGGACCACAAGGCTGAGGGTTACGAACGCATCTTTGAGGAGCAAGCCTCTTCAGTGGGCGTGAGGGCGCGAGAAAGGTTCGAAGAGGCATTACCCTTCCTCCGGGAAGGGGACCCACCCTTGTGGTGACAAAGCTCGACCACCTAGCTTTCTCCGTGGCTCACCTGATGGAGATTTGGCAACGGCTCGAGGAGAGAGGGACACGCCTCAAGATCATTGCTCTCAATCTTGACACCTCAACGCCCACCGGGAACCTCATGCTCAATCTTTTGGGCAGCGTTGCTGAGCTCGAACGGGAGATTATTCGGAGTTCACCGCCGATTATGTTTGCACTAGTAAGCATTGATGCGTCCGGCGAACCTCTGAGAGGTTACTCCTCCAGCCCGTAACGAAACGGGCTAGAGAAGGCTATCAAGCAAATGCTATGTCGTCAGCGATGCCGGATGCGTCTGGTGTCAGTACGTAGCCCAGATCTTCAAGCGACGCGACCGACCAATCCGACAGATAACTAGTATCGTCATACGTTCCATCATCTGCGAGATAGCCGATATAGCCAGTCATCAACTCGTCGTAGTAAGTCTCTTCGTCCCAATGTCCGCCGGCAGTACCGGTCCCTCCATCTGTTTCCACCAAAAGGAAATCATCTTCAGCAAGATAATTCACATTGAACTCTGAGTTCGCGGCATCGCCGGTGTAGAGACTGGTCACCGTGTCGTCATTTGGCCTTTTGGTGTTGTTGTCATCCACAACAGTCGTAACGAGACCGTAATAGTCCCAGAGTGTACCGACACCCATGACATGCATCATTTCATGCAGAACAATGTCATCGAACTGTCCTGCGTCATAGTAGGCCTGCGCGTCCGCTTCATCGAACGTCATCTCACCCACGGCCGGCAATCCCGTGTCAGAGCGCAAACCGGTCGGACCGGCCTGACCCAGCACTCCGCCAACACCGTCTATAGCGTCCAGATCGGCAGTAATGACGAGATCGTCGTATACGTTTCCATTTCCGTCCACGGCATCTTCGAGATCCTCTGCTATCAGAGAAGCCAGATAATCTGCCGACGCAATAAATACCGCTTTCAAGTGGTCCGGCCAATCACCGACGAACTGGACTTCGATATTGTATTGAAGGCTGTCGTCGATGCCGTCGTTCTGGCCAGTTATATATGTATCCGTGACTGTTTCGGTGTCACCACCGCCACCGCCAATTCCCGTCGGCGGCCCTTTGCTGCCTCTGGCTGCGGCAGGTTCTTCAATGTAAATAAGATCACCGCTTATACTTCCTACAGTTTGCTTGTCCGCATCCGCTGCGTAAAGACGTGACGCCCCAGCGCCGGATGATTTTACGTATTCAAGGAAATTTCCGCTTTCGTTGGATGGCATATCCTTCTCCCTCGTGGTCTACACAAGTCCCGCCACCCATGGTAATTTGAGGGATACGATAGAAACGAAAGAAAATGACGAAATTGTGACTTGCACAGAAAAATAACTAAAACTTGCGAAACAATCAGATTAATACATCAGACTTAATATTTAATTTTGCCACAATTCAAATCGTAATTTCATAAATTGCACCGTTACTTTATTAATTGCGTATAGCACCTTTGTTGCAGTCAAGTGTGCCAACCACGCCTGCACCTGCGTCGCGACGAGGTGGTCAGTTTCTCGAACGGAAGTCAGACCGGAGCGCCCCGTGCTATCCGCGCTTTGTGGGTCGCAAGACTGCGTTCAAAGGTGGTAAGGTTGTTAAAACTTGCTTCAAATCGCTTTTTGAAATCGAGATACTCAGGACATCGTTTCCCATTTTCCTGACAGTCGATCATTAACTCTTCACCGATCTGATACTCCCGCGTCAGTCGTTCAGTTCTGCTTTCACAAGCAGCGATCACAAACAGCGCAAGAAGGGCCATCATTCTAAGCATCACATTCTCCGGGTCAGGTTATAGCTTAGGGTTGTCATGAAAGCGCTGCTGCTACAAGACGCGCCCTAAACCCGAACCTGATGCGAGTTTACAGCCACCGGCCCAGTCCGCGCCTCCTCTGGCCTCAGGTGCGCGCCAGCTCTTAAATCAAAAATTGGCCTCACCAGTGGGCGCATTGAGACCTCCGCGCTCACGCAATCACACGAACCAAGCCGCCGACCATCTGGGGTTTCGCGCTGCAAGCTTGACGCAGAGGGACCGGGCGAGGTGTTCCTTGACGCTGGGCGCTATGCCCTGACCTTCACGAACCACCGGAAGGCTGCTTGAATATCTGTGTCTCATTTGACCGGGCTCAATTCTTACAAATGTGGACTGGTCTGGAACCAACAGACCTTGACCGCAAGTTGGGCAGCCAAACCTCTTTTTCGGACTGTCGGTGAACGTTTTTGAGAATTCTTGCGCTAGTGAAGGCATATTTTCTTCTCTGGAAATGTCAGGTGGGCGGCGGCGAAAATGCTTTGAACGCGGCCGCGATAGGCTTCAAAGAAGTGGTGGAAAATAGCATCGCATTTTGCATTTAAAACATCATCGTCGTAAACGTCCGGCAGTCCACTGTCCAAATCGATCTTAATGGATTGCCGTACGGCACCTTTTGTTTGCGGTCTGTTGCTCCAGTTTAATACTGGATTGTCGTTCTTCTGCCAGCCCAAGGGGCCGTGTGTAATTACCTTAAGGTGACCTTCAAGAACGTACTTAGCTTCGCTCACGCTCCATTCGATAAAACCACCACTGTTCCATTCATGGTAGAGGTTCACCGTTTTACAGCCCAAGTCCGCGAACAATTTATTCTGGGTGGCTCAAAGGCAATGTCCTCTCTGTAGTAGTGGACTTTGTCGGTTCGGGTCATTTCCGGCAAGTCCCTTTGCGTTTCCTGCCGTTCTTGTCGGCATCCATCTGGTAAAGAATGCGATCGACTTTTTGTGGTGTGAGTTCCGGCTTCCTCAAGTGGTGCATCAGTTCATCAACCGCACTCAAGTAGACCTCCCATTGAATAAAGCCGAGATTTGTCCCTTGCTTACGGCCCGAAACGACTTTGTGATGTTCAAGCGTCCTCCATGCGCGGACATCGATGACCGGCCATTTTTCCGGAAATGTCCATGAGAGAATTGCAGAGGCGCGTGGAATACCCACTCCTCTGAGGGAACAGAGCAAGCTCATCCGTTCCCGTTCCGAAATTGCGACGAACGCCTCACGCGTCACCTTTACAACGACGTTATTGCTGTTTTCTGATAACAATTCCTTGCGACGTGGCGATTTCTCTGTCCCAATCGCTTCCAATTCAGCCAGCGTGAGGTACCCTTTCATTCCCATGGAACGGAATTTAGGAAGGTCTTTCACGCCCTTTAAATTACGTGATACATGCGACCACTCGCCGAGTATTTTTTTGGCAAGCGCAGGAACAGCGGCCTTATTCAATGCCGTTTTGGTCACTCCGCCGCCTCCATTGCACACCGAGCAGCGCTGAGGTCGATCTCGCCGAAGACCAACTTGGGCAGCAATAGATCGCGTCGGTTGCGCCTAGTTTTCTTTACGTTTCCTTCGACCATGCTCGTTCCTAAGGTTTAGTTCTATTTGAGATGTACCCCCCCAAATCATCCTCAGCAAGATAATTACATTACCTTTTCAAAGGCTTCTGGAACCAACTTCAGTCTGGCCTCAGGCCCGCCATATGTCTCACCAACACCTGACGCCGCATGACCAAGCGCGAACTTCTGGACCACTGGATCAACACCTGCAAGCCTGAGCCTGTCCTTCATCGCATGACGTGTTGAATGGACTGTGAGCCTGTTATCTGGGGTGATGGTCCTCAGGTGTTTGATCAATACTTGAGACGCACTGTCTGCCCCCCGAGGACGCCCATAGGACGGGAACAAGGGGTCACCGCCAGAAGCACCTTCCCTGCCCTTCATCGCCCCCTCAATGGCCGCCGGAGCGCGGCCCTTGAGGGGCACCCTACGGACCGAGACCTTGGTCTTGATGGAGCGAATGGAGTTAGGCTTGATGTCGATGTAAGGGATGTCAGCATTGAGGTGGACATCGTCCAATGTGAGACCAGTTATCTCAGCCAGACGACAGCCAGTGTCGATGAGAATATCCCAGATCAGGCGCAGATCGGGCGACCTAGCGTGGTCACTTAGTCGGGTGCTCATGGCCAGCATTTGGCCCATACTCAGAGGCAGCCTCTTTTCTTCTGCGAGGGTTTCCCCTTGGTGGACCTCAAGGCCTTGGAAGGGGTTAGCCGCGTCATTGGTAAGGTCGAACTCTTTGATGCCTACGTTAACCATGGCAGAGATAATCCGCAGTTCCCGCTTCACAGATGAAGGAGAAAGGAGCTTGTCTGGTGTGGTGTGCATCTTGAGCATCTGGTCTCGGAGACGGCGGGCTTGTTCCCTCTTCAGTTCAGTCAGCTTCATTTGGTCAAGCGGACCGAGGACATCTTCAATACGCCTACAGGTTCTGTCCAACTGTTGTTGTGCGGACCTTTTCCCCCTCACCTTTTCTGTCTCATAAACAGCCTTCGCATCTGCCAAGGTGACCGATGGTGGTTTAGCCTCAGGGTCACGGATGGCTTTGAGCAGCATGGGGTCCGACCCTAGCTTGTGCATCTCATCTGCTAGGACGTCTCTGAGGTCTTCATGAGGCAGTTCATCGACAAGCCTCTCAGCTTCTGTGAGGGCGCGATACCATCTCTCTCTAGGTGGCACTTCTTCCGACCCTGTAGCCTGCCTTCTGGCAGCCCTGACGGTATCCTCAAAATCCCTTAGCAAGGCGGCATGTTCACGGAGAAGAGCAGGCCCTTCTTCCTTCACTGCGAACCGAGCCTGAAAAAACTCTCTTCCGGTGACCTGAGCAACGTCCTTAGGGAACCTGCGCTTGAACCGGAAACCTTCCTTGAGTTTGTCGAGGTACTTGATCTTCATCACGATAGCCATGTGGTACTTAAACTCCTGCAAAAGTGGTACAGAAGCGGCTGTTTTTCCCAATAAACCTTAGAAATATGGCGATGGTGGCGCACCTGAGAGGATTCGAACCTCTGGCCTCTGCCTTCGGAGGGCAGCGCTCTATCCAGCTGAGCTACAGGTGCGTTGGTCGTTAGCTAACCTTGATCCGACTTGGGTGCAACTGGAAATCGTGCCCGTTGCGCCCAGTTTCGGATCAAAGTCAGGCGAAAAGATCATGTGCCAATTCAAGGGCATCGATCAGAATGTCGACCTCTTCCGTGGTGTTATACAGACCGAAACTGGCGCGGCATGTTGCAGTTACACCCAGGTGGTCCATCAGTGGCCCGGCGCAGTGATGACCTGCGCGAACAGCGACGCCTTTTTTGTCCAGGATGGTCGACACATCATGGGCATGCCCCGCCCCGTCCAGTGTAAAGCTGAAGATAGCGGCCTTGTCGGGGCGCGTGCCTTGAACCTGCAACCAGTTCAAGCCCATCAATCGCTGCATGGCATAATCGCGTAGACTGGACTCATGCGCCGCAATGTTCGCCATTCCCAGATCCATCATGTAGTCCAAGGCCACGCCCAAACCTATGGTCTGAACGATACCCGGCGTGCCAGCTTCGAACTTCATTGGTGGGTCATTGTAGATGACCTGATCCTTGCTGACCTCTTTGATCATGTCGCCGCCGCCAATAAAGGGGCGCATTTCTTCCATGCGTTCAGATTTGATAAAGATCGCTCCGGAACCTGAGGGACCATAAAGCTTGTGACCTGTGATCGCGTAGAAATCACAGCCGATCTCTTCGACATTCACCGGCATGTGGACGGCACCCTGGCTGCCATCAACCAGAACCGGAACACCTTTGGCATGGGCACCTTCGGTGATGGCTTTGACATCCACGACAGTACCCAGCACGTTTGAACACTGGGTCACCGCGACCAGTTTGGTCTTTGGGCCAATCGCATCAATCACGGCCTGAGGGTCCAGCCCACCCTCTGTATCCACATCAACCCATTTCAGAACAACGCCTTGCCGTTCCCGCAGAAAATGCCAGGGCACGATGTTGGCGTGATGTTCCATAACGCTCAGAACGATCTCATCCCCGGCCTCAAGGCGCGGCATTGCCCAACCGTAAGCGACAAGGTTGATCCCTTCGGTCGTGCCCGAGTTCAGGACGATTTCGTCTTCATTAGAAGCTCCAAGAAACCGGGCAATGGTGCCGCGCACGGATTCGTATTTCTCGGTCGCAAGGTTGGACAGGTAGTGCAGGCCGCGATGGACGTTGGAATATTCCTCGGCATAAGCCCGCGTCACGGCGTCTATGACGACCTGTGGCTTCTGAGCCGAAGCGCCATTGTCCAGATAGGTCAGAGGCTTGCCATTGACCTGACGTGACAGGATCGGAAAGTCAGAGCGGATTTTCTGCACATCATACATAAGCGTATTTCCTAGACAGGTCCGGTTGGGGTGAACATCAGAACAATGGGCAAGGCGACGATCGCGGCCAGCAGGACCACGGCAAAGGCCTTGCCGAGTGAGCCGAACTGATGCGCCTCGTTTAAAAAATGGAGCGTTATGTAAAGGCTCCACCCCAGGGTTGCCAGTAGCAACAAAAGCGTCAGGGCGGGTATTGTCACGCTGGTGATAACCATAGCCAGCAAAGCACCGCTTTGCAGAAAACTCAGCCAGATCATGAGGGTCAACAGGCCGGAAAGCGTTGCATTTCCCCCAAGCACCCGCCCGACCAACAGAAAGGCGACAACGCTCAATAGCATCGCACCGGCTGATCGGATCAGGATGAATGGGATGCTTTCTGCCTCGGGGGTCAGCTGGGCGTCCGGTGTCGGGATGATCAGATCAGTGCTGAGTTGGATCAGGCAATTGAAGACCACCACAAGGAAAAAGCTTAGCCAGACTGCTTCTCGTCCCAGATCCAGGGCCAAAATCTGACGGGCCGCTTCGGCAGGCCGTCTGAGCGTCAGAACAGCCAGTGGACCTAGTGGTGGAATAGTCATTCAGCCGCCCTTTGTACTTGCCTGAGACCGGATAACCAGAACCAGACAAAAACAGCAACCCACAGGAAGCCTACAATTGACAAAGCAGGTCCAGGTCCGATGAACCCGGCCACCAGACCGTTGAGCAAAACCAGCGGTGCAGACGAAAGCAGCGCCCAGAACAGGGCCAGCCTTGCCCCATAAGCAGTGCCCTTGCCGCCAACCAGACGCGCGGCCCAATGCGAGACCAAAGCCAGCGTGTAGAAGAACAACGGCAAGATAAACACGGTGCCCAGCAGCGCACCGCCCAGCAGCATATTCAGTTCAACACCTTCCAGATGAGCCTGCCGTGCGAGCCCTGGCATCTGCGCAATAAACGCGACGATGCAAAAGCCCATCACAAAAACCAGTGCGCGGTCTTCGCGTGGCCCCAATTCCAGAAGCCGGCGCACAACACGCCCCGGCCCCCGGTATGTTGCCAATATATCTGACGAAAGAGCCATCAGCTGCGGCGGGCGAGCCACCCCTCCAGACGGCTGACAATCGCTTCTGCCAACGCGCTGTCTTCGATTTCGTCCACCGCTTCGGCCAGGAATGCAAGTGTCAGCATATTGGTCGCGTCCTTGGTCGGAACTCCGCGCGAACGCAGGTAAAACAGCGCAGTTTCATCAATCGCGCCCGAAGTCGAGCCATGCGAACACGCCACATCATCGGCGTAAATCTCAAGCTCGGGCTTGGCAAGGAACTGGCTGTCGTCATCCAGCAGCAGCGACTGGCTGATCTGGTAGCCGTCGGTTTTCTGAGCCCCTTCTTTCACAAGAATCTTGCCCTGGAACACTCCGGTCGCCCCGTTGCGCAGCACTTTCTTGAACACCTGACGGCTTTCACAATTCACTGCGTCATGCGTGATGAAGACTGTGTCGTCATGGTGAAACTCGCCATCGCCAACGCAGGCCCCCGCCACATGCGCAACCGCATCGTCGCCGGTCAGTTCTACAACCTGTTCATTGCGGGTCAGAACGCCATTCACCGTCAAAGTGAAGGATTTATAGACCGATTCCGTGCCCAGACGTGTGAACATATGGGTCACGGCGCGGCGTTCATGGTCTCTTCCCTGCGCGCGCACGTGATGCAGCGTACCTTTGTCGGCAATGTCGATTTCCATGCACTTGTTAAAGCGCGAGGCTGCTGGACCAGTTTCCAGAATGGTCGCCTCGGCCCCGCTTTCCACCCGAACCACGTGATGCAGGATCGCGTCTGACGTCGGCGAAGCGTGGCGATAGATCAGGTTGATCGGTTTGGACGGTTTGCCTGTCACGTGAATGGCAACACCATCCGACGCAAATGCAGTGTTCAGCGCCGCCAGCGGGCGCTGGACCGGATACTGGCCGCGGGCTTCCAGAACGCCGTACAGGTCCTTGGCCCAGTGTATGTCTTTGCAGCAGATGTCTTCAAGCCGGTCGATGCTTACACCTTCCATCGACAGATCATCCGATTCCTCGGCACTGAAAACACCGTCCACGAAAACGATATTCAGCCGGTCGAACTCACTGAATACCAACGGCTCATCATCTGAGAAGACAGCAGCAGGCATCGCTTCGGGCGACACCAAAGTGTCAGGTTGGGTGTATTTCCAGTATTCGTCGCGACGGTTAGGCAGGCCAGTTTCAAGCACACGTGCCAGAGCGTCTTCGCGCGCGGCACGCGTGCAACCTGCGTCAGGCATGGTCAGCGCAGATAGCCGCGCCTCGGTTGCGGTTTGTTTTGCTTCGGGCAAGGCCATCAGTTCACCTCGGCAAGAATGTCAGCATAACCGTTGTTTTCGACCTCAAGCGCGAGGTCCGGACCGCCGGTCTTGACGATACGACCATTGGCCATAATGTGCACGACGTCCGGTTTGATGTGATCCAAAAGACGCTGGTAGTGCGTGATCACCAGGAAACCACGGCCTTCATCGCGCAGGGCATTCACACCTTCGGCCACCAGCTTCATCGCATCCACGTCAAGGCCCGAGTCTGTCTCGTCCATGATGCACATCTTAGGTTCCAGCATGGCCATCTGAAGTATTTCGTTGCGCTTTTTCTCACCGCCCGAAAAGCCAACATTGACCGGACGCTTCAACATGTCAGCGTCGATCTTCAGAGTTTTCGCCTTCGCGCGCACTTCTTTCAGGAAGTCGGCGGCCGACAGCTCTTCTTCGCCACGTGCCTTGCGTTGCGCATTCACTGCAGTCCGCAGGAAGGTCATATTGCCAACGCCCGGAATTTCCACCGGGTACTGGAACGCCAGGAATACACCCGCAGCGGCGCGCTCTTCCGGTTCCATTACCAACAGGTCTTCGCCGTCCAGCGTGGCCGAGCCTTCGGTCACCTCGTAACCGTCGCGACCGGACAGAACATAGCTGAGCGTCGACTTACCCGACCCATTCGGCCCCATGATCGCATGCACCTTGCCGGCCTCAACCGTCAGGTCCACACCTTTGAGAATTTGCTTGTCTTCGTCTTCAAGCTGCACGTGCAGGTTCTTGATTTCCAGCATATTTTCCTCGGCTCTCATCTCTATTCGCGCGTCATCTTGCGCGGGTGTCATTTCGATTTGAACGTGTCGGCCTTTTCGGCCGGAACGATCAGGAAGTTTTCATTGTCGCGGTCTTGCCCAAAGCTCCGAAGAGTTTCGTAGTTTTGCTCGGCCATACATTTCTGAAAGAACGCGCGGTTTTTGTGATCTACCTCGACAAAGATGATGGGGCGCGTCGCAGCCACCGTGCGGGACAACCCTGCCAACACGTCCAGCTCCATGCCCTCAACGTCGATCTTGATCAGATCCGGTGTCATACCTTCTAAAAGCGTATCACCGGGCTCTACCCGCAGATTTCCAGATCCCAGTGTCAATTGCGTGCCGCCTAGATTGCCCGCCTCTGGCTTAAGCTCAAAGCCAGACGCAGCCTCGCGCCCTGCTCCAACACCCAGTTTCGAACTGTCAACAACATCTTCCAGGCCGTTAAGCTTGATGTTGCGCTTCAAGATGGCGATAGCGTCCGGGTTAACTTCGATCACACGTACGATCTTGGTTGCACACACGCGCCCCCAATACACTGCATGGTTGCCAATATTTGCTCCAATATCAGCGATTTGCGCGTTTTTCGGCAGGTAACGCGATATGTCTTGGAGCAGGCCAAGCTCATACACATCACCCCAAAAATGGCGCCCCTGGATCACATCACGTGGATTGGACACTTCGAACAACAGAAATTGACCGCCGGCATCGCAATACCGCACGAACGGGCCGCATAAGCTGACAAATAGTTTGGCAACCGTGCGGTCAACAAACCGTTTGATCTTGGAACGCGGGCGCATTGTTAGCCGACGCTCCCCTCAAGCGAGATCGCCACCAGCTGCTGCGCTTCCATGGCAAATTCCATCGGCAGCGCCTGCAATACGTCCTTGCAGAACCCGTTCACAACCAGCGCAACGGCCTCTTCCTCGTCCATGCCGCGCTGACGGCAATAGAACAGTTGATCGTCATCCACTTTCGACGTCGTCGCCTCATGCTCAACGCGGGACGAGTTGTTCTTGACCTCAATATACGGAACCGTATGCGCGCCGCATTTATCTCCGATCAACAGACTGTCACACTGCGTGTAGTTCCGGCTGTCTTTAGCTTTCGGATGCATCGAGACCAGACCGCGATAGGTGTTCTGCGCTTTACCTGCGCTGATGCCTTTGGACACAATGCGCGATTTGGTGTTCTTGCCCAGATGAACCATCTTGGTGCCGGTGTCGGCCTGCTGATAGTTGTTGGCAATCGCAATCGAGTAGAACTCGCCTTGGCTTTCATTGCCGCGGAGGATGCAGGACGGGTATTTCCAGGTCACGGCAGAACCAGTTTCCACCTGCGTCCACATCACTTTGGAACGATCGCCCCGGCAATCGGCGCGTTTGGTCACAAAGTTATAGATGCCACCCTTGCCGTTCTCATCCCCTGGGAACCAGTTTTGCACGGTCGAGTATTTCACCTCGGCGTCTTCTTCGACGATGATCTCGACAACAGCCGCGTGCAGCTGGGCCGTATCACGCTGAGGCGCGGTGCAGCCTTCCAGATAAGAGACGTACGAGCCCTTGTCGGCGATGATCAGCGTGCGTTCGAACTGGCCTGTGTTTTCGGCGTTGATGCGGAAATAGGTGCTCAGTTCCATCGGGCACCGAACGCCCGGCGGGATGTAGACAAAAGACCCATCCGAAAACACAGCCGAGTTCAGTGTCGCATAAAAGTTGTCCGAAACTGGGACGACAGTCCCAAGATATTTCTTGACCAACTCGGGGTGTTCTTTGATCGCTTCCGAGATCGAGCAGAAAATCACCCCGGCCTTTTTCAGTTCGGCCTGAAAGGTCGTACCTACTGAAACCGAGTCGAACACCGCGTCCACAGCTACCTTGCGCCCTTCGGCAGGCGCGTCTTCAGCGCCTTCGACACCAGCCAGAATCATCTGTTCTTTCAGTGGGATACCAAGCTTTTCATACGTGGCCAGCAGCTTGGGATCGACCTCATCCAGAGACTTTGGCTTTTCTTCCATCGATTTCGGACGCGCATAGTAATACTGGTTCTGGAAATCGATTTCAGGGTAGTTGACCATCGCCCATTTTGGTTCGTTCATCTTGGTCCAGCGCTCGAACGCGGCCAAGCGCCATTCGGTCATCCACTCTGGCTCTTCGTTCTTCTCCGAGATCAGACGGACGATATCCGGGTTCACACCTTTCGGCGCGTACTCCATCTCAATATCAGTGTCCCAGCCGTACTTGTAGGTTCCGACCTCGCGTACCGCATCCACGGTTTCCTGATCGACACCCTCTTTCACCTGGGTCTGGTCCAAAGCGGCCATAACTTACCCTCCGTCAGATCACGCGGCCCGCGCGCGATGCTTTTTCTCTTTTTCAAGCCACGTTTCGGCGAAACGCAGCACATCTTCTTTCGTTGTCCGAGGGCCCAGCGAAACGCGGATTGCGCTGCTGGCTGTCACCTCGTCAAAACCCATTGCGGTGAGCACCGCGCTGGCACGAACCTTGCCGCTGGAACAGGCAGAGCCCGCACTGATCGCAAAACCCGACAGATCCATCTGCATGACCTGGGTTTCACCCTTCCATCCCGGCGCGGCAAAACACAGGGTGTTCGGCAGGCGTTGCCGCCCTTTCCCGACAAAAATAGGTGATTTTACAGCGCCCTCAAGAGCGTTTTCTAGAATATTTCTAAATTCTTCGATTTGCTCCCAAACGCCATCCGCCAAGTCACGTGCTGCGGCTTCAGCTGCGGCTCCGAAGCCAGCGATTCCAATGACATTTTCAGTGCCGGAGCGGCGCCCCATTTCCTGGCCTCCGCCCTTAATCAGAGCTGGCAGGTCGGTACCGCGCTTCATCACGACGGCGCCAACACCCTTGGGTCCACCAAGTTTATGCGCCGAGACCAAAGCCATCTGGGCATACATCCAATTAAACGCAATCGGCAGCTTTCCAAATGCCTGCGTGGCATCTGTCACAGCCAATCCGGGCGGTAATGTCTGAACGATACCAGTCTCGGAATTTGCCAGTTGAACGGTTGAAGCCTCTGGTGTCTCAACCAGAACCTCTCCGGCCGCAGAAACCGGAAGATCCTCATGGATCCATGCCCTTACCGCATCATGTTCAACTGCGGCACCATGCAAATTGCGCCCAGCCAAAGTTAATGCCGCGCCCTCGGTCGACCCCGAAGTGAAAACGATATCCGCACCATCAGCGCCGAAAGCAGCTGCAACCTGTGCACGCGCACGTTCGACAAGTGCCTTTGCAGCTCGGCCCTCGGCATGAACAGAGGACGGATTTCCGCAGACTTCCATCGCGGCAATCATCGCCTCTCGTGCCTCAGGGCGCAGTGGTGTTGTTGCGTTATTATCCAGATAAACACGATTCATGGATGCATCTTTTTGCCAGCAGATTTCATATGACGGTGCCGCCTTTTCGTCTTACTCGTCCACCACCGAGAACAGGCTCGGCACTGCGGGGCATGGAGCCAGGTCGTTCTTGATCACGTCAGACAGGCGCGTCTGATGCAAAAACACATAGACATGCGCGCTCAGGCTTTCCCAAAGGCGGTTGGTCAGGGATTGCGCCCGGCTGCCTGAAGACGCACCAGAGGCCCCGGCCCCTTTCTGCAAAGCATCTACCGTTTCGTCCACTGCTGCCAAAATTTCGACCACACGGATTTCCGACGCGGGACGCGCAAGACGATACCCGCCGCCCGGGCCACGGACTGAAGACACCAGCTCGGCGCGACGAAGTTTGACAAAGAGCTGTTCCAGATAAGGCAGCGACACATCCTGGCGCTCTGAGATCTCGCCAAGGGTTACAAGCCGGTCTTTTGGCTGCAACGCAATATCCGCCAAGGCAACCATCGCATATCGGCCTTTGGTCGACAGCTTCATATTTAGCCCCTTCTCAGCAGGATTTGCGCGAAATCATTGACGCCGACGCTGCCAGTGCGTATCTCCGACTGACAGCGCTGACGCGCAACGTTATGTAATTAGAACCGTTCTAAGGTGTCCGACGATTATCGTCAAGTATATCCGGGCGCCCGTACGAAAAAGACAGGACCAAAGCACACATGCCCGAGGTGATTTTTCCCGGACCCGAAGGCCGCCTGGAAGGCCGCTACCACCCGCAAAAGGAAAAAGACGCACCGATCGCAATCGTGCTTCACCCGCATCCACAATTTGGCGGGACCATGAACAACAAGGTGGTCTATAACCTGCACTATGCCTTCTACAACATGGGCTTCACCGTGCTTCGCTTCAACTTCCGTGGCGTTGGCCGCAGTCAGGGCGAGTATGATCAGGGTGTAGGTGAGCTGAGCGATGCGGCCTCGGCGCTGGATTATCTGCAATCCATGAACAACAATTCGAAACACTGCTGGGTCGCAGGGTTTTCGTTTGGGGCATGGATCGGCATGCAATTGCTGATGCGCCGTCCCGAGATTACCGGCTTTATCAGTGTATCGCCCCCAGCCAACATGTACGACTTTTCGTTCTTGGCGCCCTGCCCGTCTTCGGGCCTGATCATTAACGGATCAGCCGACCGCGTGGCCCCACCGGCGGATACCACGTCACTGGTGAACAAGTTGCACGAACAAAAAGGCATCACGATCACCCACACCGAGGTCGAGGGCGCAGACCACTTCTTCCAGGATCGCCACATGGACACGCTGATCACCGATGTCAGTGACTATGTGAAACGTCGCCTGACCGAGAACACCCGCTAATGTCCGACACCATCACAACTCTTGCGGCCAAACTGGCCGAAGACACGATGAAGGTTATGGACGAAACTGGCGAAGACCGTTTCTTTGTCGAGGTCGGCGAAGTTCTTGGGGCCGCTTCACAATCGCTGGAAGAGGCCTACTTGACCGAAATCCGCGTGCGCTTGGCGGAACGCAAAGCCAGGCAGTTTGTCATCAAACGCCTGGCTGCGCATCGCTCGAAACAAAAAGCGATCGAAAAACAATGACGGAACGGTTGTCGGCACAAATTGCGTTTTTAAAACGGGCCGACATGTTGAAGATGGTTGAGCGGGCAAATGTCCTGCTCAATCAGTCCCGGCCTGAAAACTCTGCCGAACACAGCTGGCATCTGGCGCTTTGGGCCTTGGTCATGGCCCCCTTGGCGGGGCCAGATGTATCAATTGATCGAGTCATCCGTATGTTGCTGTTACACGATCTGGTCGAGATCGTGGTTGGCGACCATCCTATTCACTTGGAAACCGACTGGGATCATCTGGCTGAGGCGGAACAGGCAGCCGCCTCAGAACTGTTTGGGTTATTGCCCCTGGATCAAGCACAGACATTCCTGTCTTTGTGGCAGGAGTTCGAATCGGATCAGACACCGGACGCGCAATTTTCCAAAATCCTGGATCGGTGTCAGCCGCTGTTTCAGGTTCTGTGCGCTTCGGACCCTCACCCGGACCATGTGAAAATTGCACGGGCCAATCTGGATGGCGGTCGCGCGGCTTATCTTTCACAGGTTTTCCCGCTTGCTTATCACCATGCCACGGCCTTGTTGGCCGGATCACCAACAGAAGAAAACGCATTCTCAACGCGCATCGCGTTTTTGGCCGAGGCGGACAAACTGAAATCAGTTGTCCGCGCGTCGCGTCTGATGGCCGGGGATCGGTTTGAGAACTCTGCCGAGCATTCGTGGCATATCATGCTCTACGCTTGGGTTTTGGCTGAGCACGCGCAATCAGAAATTAACGTGGATCGTGTGCTTCAGATGCTTCTTCTGCACGATATCGTCGAAATCGACGCCGGAGATCACCCTATACACGGACAGGTGAATCACGCCGAACAAGAAGCCAAGGAACAGGCCGCAGCTCAGCGATTGTTTGGCTTATTACCGGACATGCAGCAGGCGCATTTCACGGATATGTGGCTCGAGTTCGAAGCCGCCAAGAGTACAGACGCAAGGTTCGCAAAGGCAGTAGATCGTTTTCAAACACCGATAGCCAATCTGGAAAACGGTGGTGGGTCGTGGGCGGACTACAACGTTACCCTCGCCCAGCTCAAAACGCGGGTTGAACCCTCCATTACGGCCGGAGCACCTGAACTATGGAACTGGCTTCACCCGCAACTTGCGGCATTTTTCCAAAGTTTCGAAGCGACGCCGTTAGACGCATAACAGAAAAAAGGAGCCCAAAGGCTCCTTTTCCCTTCTTAGTTCTGAGTGGCGTTAAAAAACACGACTACCATCAAACTGTTGAACCACACCGGCTGCTTCATTTTCGACGGACCCCCCGTCAGCAAGCCACCCAACTGCCACTATCAGACCAGAAACAAAAACGATCGACTTTGCGAATGTCGTCATCGAACAAAACTCATTAACAATTAATAAAATATGTGGATTATCTTACACTTATTCTAGGCTGATAACAGTAAGGTATACCTGACCCGACGGAAGTTAAACTTTGAGACTGACCTTGCCTTGTCCACACATTCTGTGTTCGAGGTGCTGAAACCCTATAGCCCCGCGAGACTGCAATGCCTCAAGCCTATCTGTTTTTGTTATTGGCCGTTATGGCGGAAACCATTGGCACAACCGCCCTACAGGCGAGCCAGCAGTTCACCCGGGTTTGGCCGTCCGTTCTTGTCATTTTGGGATATGGTGTTGCTTTCTACTTGCTGGGACTAACCCTGAAATCCATGCCCGTGGGCATTGTCTATGCAATCTGGTCCGGCCTGGGCATTGTTCTGATCGCGCTCATCGGGTTTGTGGTTTTCGGTCAAAAGCTGGATTGGCCTGCAATACTTGGACTGACCATGATTCTGGCCGGAATTCTGATCATTCACTTGTTTTCGAAGACTGCTGGCCACTGATCTGCGGTTAGGGCTGGTATATTTTGCCGCGCCGCGTTATGCGCGCGACAACTTCCCGTTCAAAGGCTGACCTCTCATGGACCTGCGCAACATCGCAATCATCGCTCACGTGGACCACGGCAAAACGACCCTGGTGGATGAGCTTCTAAAACAATCCGGTGCGTTCCGGGAAAACCAAGCTGTGGCAGAACGAGCCATGGACAGCAATGACCTGGAACGCGAACGCGGAATCACCATTCTGGCTAAGGCAACATCCGTCGAATGGAATGGCACCCGCATCAACATCGTCGACACTCCCGGTCACGCCGATTTCGGTGGCGAGGTTGAACGGATTCTCAGCATGGTCGACGGCGTGGTTCTGCTGGTCGATGCCGCGGAAGGCCCTATGCCGCAGACCAAGTTTGTGACCTCCAAGGCGCTAGCGTTGGGTCTGCGCCCGATCGTAGTTCTGAACAAGGTCGACAAACCCGATGCCGAGCCTGACCGCGCTCTTGACGAATGTTTCGACCTGTTTGCCAACCTTGGCGCCGATGACGACCAGCTTGATTTTCCGGCCATGTATGCTTCGGGCCGTTCTGGCTGGGCGGATATGGAACTGGACGGTCCCCGCAAGGATCTAAGCGCACTGTTCGATCTGATCGTCGATCACGTCCCTGCCCCCAAGCAGGTCGATCAAAAAGACCAACCGTTCCGGATGCTGGCCACGACCCTTGGCAGCGACCCGTTCATCGGCCGCATTCTGACCGGTCGCGTCGAAAGCGGCACTTTGAAGGCGGGCGACAGCCTGAAGGCCCTTAGCCGCGACGGCACGCTGATCGAAAATTTCCGCGCTTCGAAAATCCTGGCATTCCGCGGCTTGGCGCAACAGCCCATCGACGTAGCCGAAGCTGGTGACATCGTAACCATTGCAGGCATGAGTAAGGCAACCGTGGCGGATTCGCTGGTTTCGCCGCAGGTCGAAGAGGCGCTGCCCGCGCAGCCCATCGACCCGCCAACCATCACCGTGACCTTTGGTATCAACGACTCTCCGTTGGCTGGCCGCGACGGTAAAAAGGTTCAGTCCCGCGTCATCCGAGACCGGCTCATGAAAGAAGCCGAATCGAACGTTGCGATCAGGATCACCGACACGCCGGGCGGTGAAGCGTTCGAAGTTGCCGGCCGCGGCGAATTGCAAATGGGTGTTCTGATCGAGAACATGCGCCGCGAGGGTTTCGAACTCAGTATCTCGCGCCCACAGGTTTTGTTCCGCGAAGAAAACGGCCAGCGGCTGGAACCGATCGAGGAAGTCACAATCGACGTGGACGATGAGTATTCTGGCTCGGTCATCGAAAAGATTACAGGTGCGCGAAAAGGTGAGTTGGTCGAAATGCGCCCTGCTGGTGCTGGCAAAACACGCATCATCGCGCATGTACCTTCGCGCGGTCTGATCGGGTATCACGGCGAGTTTTTGACGGATACACGTGGCACAGGTGTTCTAAACCGTGTGTTCCACGACTGGGCCCCACATAAAGGTCAAATCCCGGGCCGTCGCGCGGGCGTTCTGATCTCGATGGAAAACGGCCAGGCCGTGGCTTATGCGCTCTGGAATCTGGAAGAGCGCGGCCGCATGTTTGTAGGCCCTCAGACCGATGTCTATCAGGGCATGGTGATCGGAGAGCATTCGCGCGACAACGATCTGGAGGTCAATCCGCTGAAAGGCAAGAAACTGACCAACGTGCGTGCAAGTGGTTCAGACGATGCGGTCCGTCTTACACCCCACGTTCAGTTCTCGTTGGAAGAGGCCATTGCCTATATCGACGACGACGAACTTGTCGAAGTAACACCCAACGCAATCCGTCTGCGAAAGCGTTACCTGGACCCACATGAGCGCAAGCGGATGGCCAAATCGGCCTGAACAACCTGCACTTGTGACCGGCTCAATGGGAAACAATGGCATAACTGTGGCATTTTTGCTTCCACTTGATCAAAAAACGATTTTTGAAAGGCCGGGTAAATCGCCCGGCTTTTTCTTGAAAAGATAGGGTTTTCTTTCATGGGTTGTATTATTTTTGGACTTTTCGCCCCGACCACATCTTGCGAATAAGTCGATCTAAAGGTGTAAATGTGCCCGAAGTGTGACGTCGTTCACTCACATAATAGTTTAAATGGTGCATAGGAATGCACGTGTAAGGTGCCGAGTTCCGAGGAGTTAATGATGGTTTTTCGTTCCCTTAAGTTACCAGTCTTTTTTGCCGTAACTGCGGTTTTTGTTTTGCCTGTCAGCGATGCGTTTGCAAGCGGAACGTGTACCGTGAAAACAGCCCGTCAATCCGCAGGGTCGCCGTCAGTCTTGTGCGAATGTGATGCTGTGACCACTGGAATGTTGCGGTATATTCAGCGCCGAGCGGACTTCGATGAAATCGTGGCCCGTCTGGGTGCCGAATGCTCTCCGCTTGCGGATCTGCTGACAGACCTTCCAACGGCATCAGTTGGAGCGTCGGACACACGCGCGGGCGATGGGCCGGCAAATGAAGGCACCGGAACCGACGGCTTTGGCGGATTTGGTGACACACCCGACAGTGATGGCCCACAAGGTGATCCCGGTCCGCAGGGTGATCCTGGTCCACAAGGTGATCCAGGCCAACAAAGTGATCCCGGTCCGCAAAACGATCCCGACCCACAAGGTGAACCGGAACAAGAAGAGCCTGAACAGGAAGAGCCCGAGCAGGAGGAACCCGAACAGGAAGAGCCTGAAGTTCTACGCTAGGGACCTGTCACTTGATGTTTGGGGGTGCTGCGGTCGAAAACAAATGCACCGGACGTGTGGGCGCTGAGGCGATCAATGCCCACACATTCAGAGTGAAACAGATGTTTTCGTAAGCTAACCAATTAGCTCCGCCCGTAGACACCTACCCAACGACCGGGTTGGTTCGGATCCTGCATGCGGAGAAAGAGATACCGCGTTGCTTTCCAAGGCTTGATGCGATTGGTCAAATTGTCCAAAACTAAATCACCGTTGGCTGAACGGTATATAAGGACCGCATGAGGGGTTCGGCGTGTATCCAGAACGGTGGCAATCAGCAATTTGTTCGGATCCACCCCCGCATTTATCAAATCCCGCTTCTTGAGCAGTGCAAAGTCTTCGCAATCGCCACCTCTGGTCGTTGGCAATGCCCACAACTCTCTTGTTTTGTACTGCGACTGATCAGTGACTTCTCGGGTCGAGGCGTTCACACGTCGGTTCACCTGCTTCACAATCTGCATTTCCGACTGACTGGAAAGTGCCGCAGATCGTTTTGCTGTGCACGCCCACCGATATTGGCTGCAAAGATTTCTTGCCCCGCTCGGTGGCGGCGATGAAGCGACAGCGGGAATAAAGCGACCTTCAGATGCTTGGGCATCTGTTGTCCCAAAAGGCGATGCAAGGAACATGGCGCTTAGACCAACAGCACATACAGCAGAGGTCAAAGCCTTTGCAAACCGGCGGTTGGTCGATTTGATCACTGATGTCATGCCCATTCCCCGAGACAGTATCGTTCCAACGACTGCCGATACTCAAGGACCATATTCCACTTTTGGAAACTATCCTTTAACGATCCTCAGTCGCAATCATTGAGAACGTGCAAATGAAAAAGGGCGAAATTTCGTTCCTTAATTTGACAATTTCGAGCAGGAATTGCCAAAGGACCGCCACAATCTTGCGGATCCATCAACGGAAAATTGTGAAGAGTTGTCCGTAAGCATTTGTAATCATAACAAAATAAAAACAGCCCGCAAAAGCGGGCTGTTTTCCAGATACGCGCGTAATGTGTAAGCTGAAAATCGCTGAAATCAGCCAAACGGTCTACGGGCACACACCTATTCGGTGATTTCGACCACAACCAACTCTCTTTCGCTGGCATTGCGGGCGTGATTCAGCGCCTGCTGATACTCATCGGAATTGTAGCATTCGACTGCTGATTCTAACGAAGGGAACCGGGCAACCACATTGCGCGGACGCTCTTTGCCTTCCAACTGAACGTATCGCGCGGCCCGAGCGATAAACTCACCACCATGTTTGGCAATGGCTGGCCCGGCTAGCTCGGCGTATTTCCCATAAGCCTCGGCATCCGTGACCGTGACATGTGCAATCCAGAGTGCAGCCATCTTATCCTCCCAATACCTGCTCTGCGGCTTTGATCGCGGCATCTGCGTTCGAAGCATCTTTGCCGCCGCCCTGGGCCATATCGGGTCGACCACCGCCGCCCTTGCCACCCAGCTCAATAACCGCTGCCTTGACCAGATCCACCGCCGAAACGGTTCCGGTCAGGTCATCGGTCACACCGGCTGCAACCGCAGCCTTTCCACCGGTATCTGCGATAAGCAGTACGGCACCGGTTCCAAGACGGGCTTTATGTTCGTCGATCAGCGCGGGAAGATCCTTACCCGAAACTCCGCTGAGCGTTTGGGCCAAGAATTTTACACCGTTGACGTCACGCGCATCAGCCCCGCCGCCCTGTCCGGCGCCTCCGGCCATTGCCAGATCGCGACGCAGTTGAGCTACTTCGTTCTGCAAGGATTTGCGTTCGTCCAACAGTCCTTTCACACGGGCGACCACGTCATCTGGCTGCGCTTTCAGTTCCAGCGCCACCTGAGCAAGCCGGTGATCTTGGGCCGAGAGGTAACGGTTGGCCTCGTCCCCGGTCAGCGCTTCGATCCGGCGCACACCGGCACTGCTGGCGCTGTCGCTCAGTACCACAAAAGTGCCGATATCCCCTGTCTGGCGCACATGAGTACCGCCGCACAGTTCTATCGACCATGTTTCACCATCCTGTCCCTTGCCGGTCGGGGCCTTGCCCATCGAGACAACACGTACTTCGTCGCCGTATTTCTCTCCAAACAGCGCCTGCGCCCCCAGTTCGCGCGCGTCGTCGGGTGTCATGACCCGGGTTTCGACGGTTGAGTTCTGGCGAATGAAGCTGTTCACTTCGCGTTCGACCTTTTGGATTTCCTCAAGGCTCAGTGCTTTGGAATGGCTGAAGTCAAACCGCAAGCGATCCGCCGCATTCAGCGAGCCGCGCTGCGCCACATGATCCCCCAGCGCCTCCCGCAACGCTTCGTGCAGCAGGTGTGTGGCCGAATGGTTGGCCCGAATGGCGGATCGGCGGGCGTGATCGACCTCAAGCTCGACCGCGTCCCCTTTGGAGAGTGTGCCGTTTTCGACTGTAACCTTATGCGCATAGACTTTGCCATCGGCAAACTTTTTGGTGTCATCCACGCGGCTTAGGTCGTCGCGATCATCAACGCGGCGCAATTCTCCGGTGTCACCGATTTGACCACCGGCCTCGCCATAAAACGGGGTCTGGTTCACGACAACCCAGCCGCTGCCACCGGCCTTGATCGCATCGACGAGAGTGCCTTCCACGACCAACGCGGCAACCTGCGCTTCGGCCTTCTCGGTCTCGTAGCCCAAGAAATCTGTCGCACCTGCCGTATCTAAGACATCAAACCACACGGCCTGATCTGCAGCTTCGCCGGACCCGGCCCAAGCCGCCCGCGCCTTGGCTTTTTGCTCTGCCATCGCAGAATCAAACCCGTGGGTATCCACGGCGCGACCCTTCTCGCGCAGCGCATCCTGCGTCAAGTCCAACGGGAAGCCATAGGTGTCATAGAGTTTGAAGGCCGCAGCCCCTGGCAAAGGCGCGCCTTCGGCAAGCCCGGCTACCTCGTCATCCAACAGCTTCAAGCCGCGATCCAGTGTTTGCTTGAACTTAGTTTCTTCAAGCAACAAAGTCTCTTCAATCAGGGGCTGGGCCTGCGTCAGTTCCGAGTAATGCCCGCCCATCTGCTGCACCAGCGTTGGAACAAGGCGGTGCATCACCGGATCCTTGGCCCCCAATAGGTGCGCATGGCGCATGGCACGGCGCATGATCCGCCGCAGAACGTAACCGCGCCCATCATTGCTGGGCATGACGCCATCGGCAATCAGGAACGAGGTCGATCGCAGGTGGTCCGCAATGACGCGGTGATGCACGTTTTGATCCCCATAGGGATCCACGCCGGTCGCATCTGCAGACGCCTCGATCAGGGTTTTGAATAGATCAGTGTCATAGTTGTCATGGCTGCCCTGCAACAACGCACCGATCCGCTCCAGCCCCATGCCAGTGTCAATGGACTGCATGTCCAGTTCGACCATCGAACCATCTTCGAACTGCTCGTTCTGCATGAAGACGACGTTCCAGATTTCGATGAAACGATCACCATCTTCTTCGGCCGATCCCGGAGGGCCTCCCCAGATGTGATCGCCATGGTCATAGAAAATCTCGGTGCACGGTCCGCAGGGACCGGTCGGGCCCATCTGCCAAAAATTATCATTGGTGGCGATGCGGATGATGCGGTCCTCGGGAACACCGACCTTTTTCCAGATCTCAAACGCTTCGTCATCGGTGTGATAGACGGTGGTCAGCAGGCGGTTTTTGTCTATGCCGAATTCCTTGGTAATCAGGTTCCAAGCGAACGGGATTGCTTCATGCTTGAAATAGTCGCCAAAGGAAAAGTTACCCAGCATCTCGAAAAACGTGTGGTGACGCGCGGTATAGCCCACATTGTCGAGGTCGTTATGTTTGCCACCGGCCCGCACACATTTCTGGGCGGTTGTGGCACGTGTGTAGTCGCGGGTTTCCAAACCAGTGAACAGGTTCTTGAACTGGACCATGCCAGAATTCACGAACATCAGCGTTGGGTCGTTGCGTGGAACCAGCGGGCTGGATGCCACAACCTCATGCCCCTGTTTTTCAAAGTAATTCAGAAAGGTCGATCGGATATCGTTCAGGGTTGGCATTGGGCTCTCTCGGCGCACATAAATCTTGGTCTCCGCAGGTTTATCCCCCTGTCAGAAAAGTGTCCACAGCAGAGGTGTGCCAGAATGCGGCAAGGCGATCCTATGGACCGCCTTGTTACAGGAGTTTCCTATTCTGTTTGAAACGAAACCCACCGAATGATCTTGCTCCGTTCTGCGGCCTTTAAGCTTCCAGGATATCGTCATCCTCAGCAGCACCCGGAGGCATATCGAAATCCAACCCATGCGCGGCGCGGATCTTATCTTCGATCTCAAATGCGATCCGGTTGTTGTCGCGCAAGTATTGCTTGGCATTTTCACGCCCCTGCCCGATCCGTTCATCGCCATAGCTGAACCATGAGCCTGACTTTTCAACCACGCCTGCTTTGACACCGAGGTCCAGCAGCTCACCCATTTTAGAGATGCCTTCGCCGTACATGATGTCGAATTCGACCTGTTTGAACGGCGGCGCAACCTTGTTCTTGACGACTTTGACGCGGGTCTGGTTGCCGACAACCTCATCCCGATCCTTGATCGCACCGATGCGGCGGATATCCAGACGCACCGAGCTGTAGAATTTCAGCGCGTTACCACCGGTGGTGGTTTCCGGGCTGCCGAACATCACGCCGATTTTCATCCGGATCTGGTTGATGAAGATCACCATGCAGTTCGAACGACTGATCGAACCCGTCAGCTTACGCATCGCCTGGCTCATTAGACGGGCCTGAACGCCAACATTACTGTCGCCCATATCGCCTTCCAGCTCGGATTTCGGCGTCAGAGCGGCCACCGAGTCGACCACGACCATGTTGACCGCCCCCGAACGCACCAGCGTATCGGTGATTTCCAGTGCCTGTTCACCAGTGTCCGGCTGCGAGATCAGCAACTCATCCAAATCGACGCCCAGTTTGCGAGCATATTGCGGGTCCAATGCGTGCTCTGCATCAACAAAGGCGCACACACCTCCACGTTTTTGTTGTTCGGCAATACAGTGCAGCGTCAGAGTCGTTTTGCCCGAGCTTTCCGGGCCATAAATTTCAACAATCCGCCCCATTGGCAGACCACCGATTCCCAGCGCGATATCCAGTCCCAGAGAGCCGGTCGAGCTTGCTTCGATATCCTGCTTGGCACCTTCGCCCAGCTTCATGATCGAACCCTTACCGAATTGCCGTTCGATCTGGGCCAGTGCGCTGTCGAGCGCCTTTTGCTTGTCTGCGTTTTTCTTGTCGCTCATTGTCAGAAGATCCGCCATTGTCCTGTCGCCTTCCCTTTTGTCACACCCTTGATCGGGCGGCAATCGCTGCTTTGTTCGCCTCTTGTTCCTTATGGGACCAAAAAGAGAACATTTCAACTAATACTTACAGAACTCACTCTTCTGCAATTGTGTTAAAGAGTCGTTTACGACAATCTGCTCAGAGGATCAGATGGAAGCGGAACGCGATATATGCTTGTTTTTTATGAAGAACGTCTGGCTTTTCTTGCCGTTCCAAAAACCGGCAGCACGGCGTATCACAGTGCATTGCGTGACCGCGCGGATTTTGTTGTGACACATCCTCCTGAGTTGAAACATGCGCCGGTGCGCCGATTTGATCGTTTTTTTCAGAACATCTTCCTGAAAATGTACGATACAGAAATGGAAATAATGGCCGTCGTCCGTGAACCCATCGACTGGCTGGGCAGTTGGTATCGGTTTCGCAACCGCGATGACCTGATTGGACACCCTCATTCCACACATGATGTTAGTTTCGACGCTTTCGTCCAAGCCTATATGCAAGACAAGCGTCCCGAGTTCGCCGATGTTGGCAGCCAAAGCCAGTTCTTCCGCACCCGCAGCAACGGTCGTGGTGCTACGCATATCTTCAAATACGAAAACCAAACCCGGATTCTGGAATTCCTGCAGACACGGCTAAACATGGAAATCGACTTGCCGCTTGAAAACGTGTCGCCTGCCGGAGACCTGAACTTGTCAAAAGATACGGAAAACCGATTCCGCAACAGGTTCGCCGCCGAATTCGCGATCCACGATGCGGCGTTGTAATCAGTTCAATTGTTGAAAAACGGCCTCGGTCAGTTGATTAAGTGAGAACGGTTTGGGCAGGAATGTCGAATTAGCGATACCCGGTCCAGATTCGCCGAACGCGCCCTCGGTATAGCCCGAGACAAACACGACCCGCGCGTCCGGGCGTGTTTCGTGCGCTTTGCGCACCCAGGTTGGCCCGTCCATACCCGGCATAACCACGTCGGTTACAAAGACATCCACATTCAAAGTGGTATCCTCAAGCAATCTGAGCGCCTCTTCCGCCGAGTCCGCTTCAAGCACCGTATAGCCTTTCAAACGCAATGCGCGCGTTGCAAAGGCGCGTACCGGCGCTTCGTCTTCGACCAAAAGCACAACCCCTTCGCCTTGCCGCGTGCTTTGTGGGTCGGGTTGGTCAGAAGTTTTTTCTTCGACCTCGTCAGCGGCGGTGCAAATCGGCAAAATGACCGTGAACTCTGTACCACGCCCCATCACACTGTCGACAAAGATAAAACCTCCGGTTTGTTTCACAATGCCATAAACGGTCGAAAGCCCTAACCCAGTGCCTTCACCCGTGCGTTTCGTTGTATAGAAAGGCTCAAACACTTTTTGCAGCTTGTCAGCCGGTATACCTGAGCCGCTGTCCACCACTTTTACCGTTACATATTCTCCGGGATGCACCGTTGCACGATCTCGGCTGAGAGGGTGTGACAGACGCATGACCTCAGTCTCAATGCGAATCTCGCCACCATCAGGCATCGCGTCTCGGGCATTGACCACAAGGTTCATCAAAACCTGTTCCAATTGCCGCTTGTCAGCGCGCACCGGTTTGAGAACTGGATCGTGGCTGAGCGTCAACTGAACCTTTTCGCCCACCAATCTGTTCAAAAGGTGAATGAGGTCCGAAATCGTGTCGCGCAGATCAAGAACTTCGGGCCTTAGCGTTTGTTTCCGGGAAAACGCCAAGAGCTGGCTGACCAATGCTGCTGCGCGGTTGGCGTTCTGATTGATCTGCACCAGATCTCCATAATCTGGGTCATTTTGATCATGCCGCAGCAGCAACAAGTCGCAATGACCCGAGATTGCCGTCAACAGGTTGTTGAAATCATGCGCGACGCCGCCGGCCAACTGTCCCACGGCTTGCATTTTCTGGCCCTGGACAAACTGCGCCTCCAGTGTTTTCAGCTCGGTGGCATCATTCAAGACGGCGATCAGACCCGCCTTGCCCTCTATCGCAGCTTTACTCAAAGTGACTTGCACAAAGACCTCTTTGTCATCCCGGATCAACTGCAGGAACTCTGATCGCGGCACGTCTTCGTCCGAAGCCGTTTGCGCCAGCCAATCGCGAAGTGGAATGCGCAGCCCCCGCATAATTTCATTGATGCAGGTTCCCTTGAGGCTGTCTTTCCCCAAGAGCTTTGCAGCCAGCCTGTTAGTGCCAAGAATTGTGCCATCCGAAGTCAAGTTAAGGATTGGCACTGGTAGATCCTCAATCGACGCGCCTGCCCCGGGAGGTGAAGACAGTTGTATAGGGATCAATCCCAATCGCCGATGCAACCCGGATGAGGACAATTCGGCAACGGCAACCGAATCCACACCATTGCGGGTTCGAACCTGGTTGATCGCCCCCACACTTGGTGTCCTACCACAAAACAGGTCCTGAATGGCGACAAGATCAGCCCCAAACATCTTTACGGCGACAGAATTGAACTGCAGGATTTCACCTTTGCGTCCAACGGAAAGAACCGGGATGGTTAACTCTCGGCAGCTTTTGTCGTCGCATTCCTGAAAGCGCCAGCAATATACCTCGGGGCTCAATCGGAAAACTGTTACGGCCAACATGTTGGCATTGCTGGGAAATTCCTCGTTAGCACGACCGTTCGAATGTGCCTGCGATTGCAGCCTGAACAAAACTGCTTGCGGGTTCGAAAGTGTCGACCGCAGGCACAAGGTCAGTGGTTTTCCGGCTTCGGCACCAAACCGCCTTTGTGCGTGCGTATTGGCAAGCAGAATATCACCATACCCGTTGGCAACTAGAACCGGAGCATCTTCTAGTTCCGAAAATAAGCGCATAATGGAAATGCTACGCAGTTCGAATCTGAGCTCCGCCTGTTTTTTGGCTACGAAACAAAGCAGAACACCTAGCAGAGAGAGCCCCGCCACTTTCAGGCCTGCGCCCCAGTCGGGCGGTACCAAATCTGTGAAAGGTGCTATCGTGATTAATATAGCCAACACCAGCAACGATCCTACGCGCATCGCTGAGGGTTGATGGGCAGCAGTAGGGTCGCGTAACAAAGCGGCAGTATCAGGCATTAAATAGGCTCAAGGGCAAAGGTATTGGCAGTAACAGCACAAATGGTTAACGCGCGCTTAACAAAACGCGAAAAGCAAAATTCTACCTAAGGTTGTTATTTGCCGAAAGGTCAGCGCGTCAAGTGCGCGGTGAAAAAACCATCAGACCCGTGTGTGACCTGCCATGATTTGCGGAACGTTTCTGTCCATTCGGGGTTTTGTTGCAAAAAGTCATCGACTATAGCCCCGTTTTCGTCAACCAGGACCGAGCAAGTAGCGTAAGCCAAAACGCCGCCTGATCGGATCAAGGGGGAAATGCTTTCCAGAATACCTGCCTGAACAAGCGTGAGGTCATGCAAGCGTTCTTCGGTCAACGACCACTTTCCAGCAGGTGCACGCCGCCATGATCCGCTGCCGGAACAGGGTGCATCAGCCAGCACGATGTCATAGGGCTCGTGTTCAGCAATATCTTTTGAAGTCAATATCTTGACGTTGGCTCCCGCGCGTTCTGCTCGAGCGGGAAGGTCACGCATGCGCCCCGCATTTACATCGTGGGCTAAGACTTCTACCCCCTCATGCCCGGCAATAGCCAGCGCTTTGCCGCCACCCCCGGCGCAATAGTCTAGAACACGCATGCCTGGCTGAAGATCCAGCGCTGCAACAACCCCCTGACTGGCCGCATCCTGCAACTCCACCAACCCATCTTGATAGGCACGACCTTGCGCGATCTTACGCGCGCCATCAGTCACTTCCAAAGCTGTTGTGCAAAACGGATGTGGTTGAGCCGTGACACCATCCGCAAGGAGAGCGGCAATCGCAGACACCGGGTCAGTTTTCAGCAGGTTCACCCGCAGGTGTACCTGCGCGCGAGACCGCAAGGCCTCGGCCGACGCCTGTGTGTCAGGCCCTAACGAGGCGAAAAATCGAGGCCAAAGCCATTCGGGAATATCAAGCCGTTCGGCGTCGGACCGGAAGGCGCGTGGCGTCTCTGTGGGTAGCACCGGCTCAGGCGCGTGACGGTCGCCGGTGAACACTTCGGAAACATCACCACCCTGTGCCCGGATCGCTCCGATCATCAAACCGCGTCCGGTGTCGTCGCCGCCAAGTACTGCAAAGGACCGCTGACATCGCAGGGCGTCAAAAACGTGATCCCGTACTGCCGCGCGATCCTTTGAGCCCGCAAAACGGCTGCGACGGGCCCATCCGGTCAACGCTTTTTCAACCGGAGCACCGTCCAGAATCTCGTTGAGGATTTCAATCGCGGCCTGAACACGAGCTGCCGGGGTCATGTCGACTTCCTTAAGGTGTTAGTGAACGCAAAACGGCGCCCGTATCTGGGCGCCGCATGCAACAGGTCAGCAGATCACATCACCCGGTAATTGGGGCTTTCGCGTGTAATCTGAACATCATGCACGTGGCTTTCCTTAAGGCCTGCACCGGTGATTTTGACAAAGCCGCAGTTCTTGCGCATCTCTTCAACGGTCGCACACCCCGTGTACCCCATCGCTGCGCGCAAACCGCCCACAAGTTGGTGAATCACTGCGCTGGCAGACCCTTTATAGGGCACCTGCCCTTCGATGCCTTCCGGTACCAGTTTGTCGTTGGCCGCGTCCTTCTGAAAGTAACGATCAGCCGATCCGCGTGCCATGGCACCCAGACTGCCCATCCCACGATAGGATTTGAACGAACGACCCTGATACAGAATGACTTCGCCCGGGCTTTCATCGGTGCCTGCAATCATCGAGCCGACCATGGCGCAGGAGGCCCCCGCCGCAATTGCCTTGGCAAAATCGCCCGAGAATTTGATGCCCCCATCTGCAATGACCGGAACGTCACCCGCTGCGGCGGCGCAATCTCCGATAGCAGTTAACTGAGGCACGCCAACACCCGCCACCATGCGCGTCGTACAGATCGACCCAGGGCCGATACCGACCTTGATGGCATCAGCACCCGCATCGATCAACGCTTTGGTCGCCTCGCCCGTGGCGACGTTTCCTGCGATGATCTGAACCTCATTCGACAGGGTTTTTGCGCGTTTGACTGCGTCCAGAACACCCTGAGAATGACCATGCGCCGTATCGACCACAATGATGTCGACGCCGGAATCAACCAGCTGTTCGGACCGCTCAAATCCTGCATCACCCACCGAAGTTGCAGCAGCCACTCGCAAACGACCAAGCCGATCTTTGCAAGCGGTGGGGTTCAGGACGGCCTGTTCTGTGTCCTTCAGCGTCAGAAGGCCAGTTAGTTTCCCCTGACCGTCAACCACAAGCAGCTTTTCGATGCGTCGTGCCCGCATAAGGCTTTTGGCTTCTTCCAGATCAGCGGGTTCTTGCAGCATGGCCAAATTGTCAGCCGTCATCATCGCCTTGATCGGAGTATCGTCCGATGTTGCAAAGCGCATGTCACGGTTGGTCACGATACCCACGACACGACCTTCCGCATCCACAACAGGGAAGCCGGTGAAGTTATAGCGTTCCACCAAGGCCTGTGCATCCGCCAGCGTCTGATCCGCGCGCAATGTCACCGGGTTATAAACAATGCCCGATTCAAACCGTTTGACACGCCGCACTTCACGGGCCTGCTCTTCGACCGAAAGGTTCTTGTGGATGACCCCGATGCCACCTGCCTGTGCCATGGCGATGGCCATGCGGGCTTCGGTCACAGTATCCATAGCTGAGCTTAGCAGCGGGATGTTCATTGTAATTTCACGCGTCACCCGCGTGGTGGTATCCGCCGTTGCCGGCAGCACAGAAGATGCGCCCGGAACCAGGAGAACGTCGTCAAAGGTGAGTGCCTCACGAATCTGCATCTGAAAACCCCATGCAAAAGCCCGTTTGACGGCGACCCTATCGCATGGATTTAACCAAAGGGAAAGCCCCCCAGCGCAACTCTGAGCCATCGCTGTGCAGAAAACGCCGCTAGCTGAGCAAATCGTGCCGCTGATAGCCCTTTCCCTTTGCGCTCAACATCATATCTTGCGCCCCATACGCGCGAATATGAAAAGGTATGTCACTGATGACCACCGATCCTCTTGTAGTCTTTACGCCTTCTGGCAAACGCGGACACTTCCCCGTCGGGACCCCGATTCTCACTGCGGCCCGCCAGTTGGGTGTGGATCTGGATTCGGTCTGTGGCGGGCGTGGTATCTGCTCAAAATGCCAGATCACACCCAGCTATGGCGAATTTCCCAAGCATGGTGTCACCGTATCCGAAAACGCGCTGAGCGAGTGGAACGCGGTTGAACAGCGCTATGACGATAAACGTGGTCTGAAACCGGGCCGTCGTCTGGGGTGTCAGGCGTCGGTGCAAGGCGATGTGGTGATCGACGTCCCTCCCGAAAGCCAGGTGCATCGTCAAGTTGTACGCAAAGCAGCGGCGGCGCGTGCTATCACCATGGATCCCGCGACACGCTTGTATTTCGTGGTCGTCGAAGTACCCGACATGCACTCGCCCACCGGGGATCTTGAGCGTTTGGAACGTGCCCTGCGCGAGCAATGGAAGATCGAAGCTGTCACGGCCGATCTGTCGCTGTTGTCCAAGCTTCAGCCCGTTCTGCGCAAGGGCAAGTGGGAGGCCACGGTGGCCGTTCATAAGGGCCACAACGACAGCGTTGCCCGCATTGTCGAAATCTGGCCGGGCCTGCATGAAGGCGGGCTTTATGGCTTGGCAATCGACCTCGGCTCGACCACCATCGCAGCCCATCTGACCGACCTGGAAACGGGTGAGGTCAAGGCGTCCTCGGGTCTGATGAACCCGCAGATCCGGTTTGGCGAAGACCTGATGAGCCGCGTTTCATATTCGATGATGAATCCTGGTGGCGATCAGGAAATGACCAAGGCCGTACGCGAAGCGATCAACGATCTGACGACCTCAATTGCCCAAGAGGCCGAGATCGACGCATCCCTGATCGTGGAAACCGTATTTGTTTGTAACCCGGTCATGCACCACTTGCTGTTGGGGCTGGATCCGGTTGAGCTTGGGCAAGCACCTTTTGCGCTGGCAACTTCGGAGAGCATGTCCCTGCCCGCGCGTGACATGGATCTGACGACCATGAATCCACGCGCGCAGGTTTATATCCTTCCTTGTATTGCGGGCCATGTGGGCGCGGATTGCGCCGCCGTGGCGCTGTCAGAAGAACCAGGCAAATCCGAGGACCTGGTTTTGATCGTCGACGTTGGCACCAATGCGGAAATCCTGTTGGGCAACACCAGCCGCGTTCTGGCCTGTTCGTCGCCCACCGGGCCTGCGTTTGAAGGCGCTCAGATCAGCTCTGGCCAGCGTGCGGCCCCCGGCGCAATTGAGCGGATTGAGATCGACCCAGTCACAAAAGAACCCCGCTTTCGCGTGATCGGATCCGAGAAATGGTCGGATGAGGACGGGTTTGACCTTGATATCGCAACCACTGGCATCACCGGCATCTGTGGTTCCGGCATCATCGAGGCCGTTGCCGAAATGCGCATTGCAGGCTTGCTGGACGAAAGCGGGTTGATTGGCTCGGCCGAGCAGACTGGCACAGCACGCTGTGTCCCCGAAGGACGAACCCATGCCTATCTGATCCACGACGCCAGCGCCGAAGGTGGCCCGCGCATCACCGTCACCCAAGGCGATATCCGCGCGATCCAGCTGGCAAAATCGGCGCTTTATGCCGGTGCGCGTTTGCTGATGGATGAGATGGATGTCGACCGTGTCGATCGTGTGGTTCTGGCCGGAGCGTTTGGGGCGCATATCTCGACCAAGCACGCGATGGTTCTGGGGATGATCCCGGATGCGCCGCTGGACAAGGTCTCCAGCGCGGGTAATGCCGCTGGTACAGGCGCACGTATTGCACTGTGCAATATCGCAGCACGGACTGAGATTGAACGCGTCGTACGCGAGATCACGAAAATTGAAACCGCTATCGAACCAAAGTTCCAGGATCACTTCGTCGCGGCCAACGCGATTCCACACAAAACTGATCCATTCCCGGAACTGGCGCAGGTTGTCAGGCTGCCCAACCCAAGCTTCAATACCGGCGGTGCCGACGCCGAAGCCGGTGGTGGTCGTCGCCGTCGGCGTCGCGGGTAATCATGCATTGGAGCGACCGGCTTACGTTAGCCGGTCGTTCCTTGCAGAACTTCCAAGTTCAATGGCCGTCAATGCCAGAAATCAAGTCAAACCGCGGTGCACATGCACGGCGCACGGCGCGTGACGAACAACGCGCGAAGCTGTCGATCCTAGGAAATAGTCGCTCAACCCCGGTTGGTGAGAACCAATGACGATACAATCGACACCCTGGCTTGTGGCATAATCAATGATCGTTCGGGCCGTATGGCCTTTGACGATTTCGGACTTCACCCCTTCAAGGCCCTCGACTTTTTCAAGCAATTTCAGTCGCGCTCGTTCAAAACCTTCTGCGACAAGGGATTTGTCCAGATAGGCACTGACAGACCCCTGCGGCATTTCATAAACGTGCAACGCGATTATGTCGGACCCGTTTTCCGACAATGCACGTGCAACTTCCAGCGTGTGCTGCGATATGCCGTGATCCAATGCCATAGGGACAAGAACTTTTTTATACATCGAGGCCTCCAAATCTGGCGGGACTATGCCCAGGGTCTCAGGATAATCTTGGGAGCGGCCACAGCACCAGAGCGGATATCACGAAATGCCTGCGCTCCGTCGGCCAGGGCACGTTCCTCTGCCCAGTCCAACGCACCAAGCCGTCCGTCAAAGATCGCTTCTGCCGTTTGGCGGAAATCCTTAGCCGTATAGGTGTATGTGCCGATGAAGGTGATTTCTTGCAACGTCATGCGACGCACGTCCAGACCGCCGGTGTCTTCGCCAAGACCAACATGCGCAATCACGCCGCCGGGGTCTGCGACAGCTGATGCGACGGATCGTGTTGCCGCATATCCCACAGCGTCGATAACGAGCGGGAAGTTTCCAATCGCAGCGTCCGCGATTTTGAAGTCCTCAACCTTCTGCAGATAAGTCCGGCGCAAGGCATTGGGTTCTGCAATTGTGACATCTTCGACCTCCATCGCACGCAAGGCCAATGCGGCGGCAAGCCCGATCGCGCCGCCGCCAATGACCAGAGCGCGACGGGGCATCGCCGGGTGCAACGCTTCCAGCGCCAGCCGCGCCGCATGCCAACTGACGGCCAGTGGTTCGGCCAAAGCGGCCTTCGCAAACGAGACATGATCCGGTACAACAACCAGATTTCTGTCCTGCATCGAGACAAACTGCGCAAAGGCCCCTTCGCGTGGTGGCATTGAAATGATCTGACGATCCGGGCACAGATTTTCACGACCTGCCACGCAGGCTGGACATTGACCGCAGCTCACCAGCGGATTGATCGTCACGCGATCTCCTGCGCGAAGACCCTCGACAATCACCCCGGCGGCCTCATGGCCAAGGATCAAAGGAGCCGGTCGCCGCGCATCATGGCCAAGATACGCGTGCATGTCTGATCCACAGATGCCTACGGCTTCAATCCGGATCAGATGTTCAGATGCATCGGGTACTGCATTCGGCACATCCCCGAACTCCATCTGCTCTACACCTTTGTAAACCAGTGCTTTCATTTGGCTGTGAACCCCCCATCCACCATCAAAACCTGCCCGGTCACATAGTCCGAGGCCCGTGAACACAGGAAAAGAATCGGTCCGTCGATATCCTGCATCCGACCATTGCGTCCGATGCAGGTTTGCGCCGCATTCCGCTTGGCACGCTCGGGGTCATCGAACACGGCCTGCGTCAGTTCTGTGGGGAAGAACCCCGGTCCGATGGCATTTGCAGTAATGCCAAAGGGCGACCATGCCTCGGCCATCGCCCGGGTCAATTGCCCGATCCCCGCCTTGGTTGCACCATAGGCGATACCGCCGGGAAACGCGCGCGTTGTTTGCAGCGAAGCAAAATTGACAATGCGCCCCCACCCCTTTTCTTTCATCGCAGGCACCATGGCCTGACTTAGAAAAAACGGTGCGCTGAGGTTCACCGCCAGCGAGGCGTCCCACCCTTCTGGCGTCACATCATCGGCGACCTCACGCGTGTTTAGCCCAGCCGCATGTACCAAAATGTCGGGCGCGCCGAACTTGGCGCTGACGGCTTCCGCCACGTGCTCAATTCCGTCACGATCAGCAACATCGGCTTCCACCGAAGCGGCCCGAGACCCAATCTCGGCTTGCAGCTGCGCCAACGCATCTTGGCGTCGAGCCACGCCAACAACCTGCGCGCCTGCGGCTGCAAGCGCGTGTGCCACTTGCCGCCCCAGTCCAGAGCTTGCGCCGGTGACACAAGCCACCCTGCCCGTCAGGTCAAACAAAGCACGCGGGTCATCCATCTGCGGTCAGATCGAACTGCTCATCCGGGAAATACTTGGCCAGACGCACATCTGCGGCGCGCGCATGTCCTTCCATCCCTTCCAGCCGAGAAATCCGCGCGGTTGCAACGGCAATGGGCTTTGACCCTTCGCGTGTTGCCCGCTGCCACGTTACGATCTTCATGTATTTATGCACACTCAGACCACCGGTATAGCTGGCCGCGCCAGAGGTCGGCAGAACATGATTGGTTCCGGTGGCTTTGTCGCCGTAGGATACAGTAGTTTCCTCACCCAAAAACAGCGAACCATAACAAGTCAGCCGGTCCAACCACCAATCCAGATCCTCGGCCTGCACGGTCAGGTGTTCGGGGGCGTATTCATCGGAACACGCAGCCATGTCTTCGCGATTGTCGCAGACGATGACTTCGGCATAGTCCCTCCACGCGGCTGCAGCGTTTTCCTTATTCAATTCGGGCAAATCGTCGATCAGCTGCGGCACCAGGTCCATGACTTTCTGAGCCAGAGCACGATCATCCGTCACCAGCCAAACCGGAGAGTTATACCCATGCTCAGCCTGACTGACCAAGTCTGTGGCGACCACATGTGCATCTGCGCTGCTATCGGCCAGGATCAGGGAGTCAGTTGGTCCTGCGATCATATCGATACCGACTTTGCCGTAGAGAATGCGCTTGGCCTCGGCCACGAACTGGTTGCCCGGCCCAACAAGGATGTTAGCGCGTGGAAGGCCGAATAGACCATAGGTCATTGCGGCCACGCCTTGCACGCCGCCCATCGCCAGAATACTGTCGGCCCCGCAAATATGGGCCGCATAGACGATCGCTGGCGCGACCCCTTCGCCCGGACGGGGCGGAGAGCAGGCGGTAATATGGCGGCACCCGGCAACCTTCGCCGTGGTTACAGTCATGATCGCACTGGCGATATGGCTGTAGCGCCCGCCGGGTACGTAGCACCCTGCCGCATCTACGGGTATGGCCTTTTGTCCCGCCACAACTCCGGGCACAATCTCGGTCTCAACGTCCGACACAGTGGCCTTTTGTGTTTCGGCAAAGCGACGCACATTGTCATGGGCAAAGCGGATATCGGCTTTTAGTTTCTCGGGCACCAACGCTATGGCCGCGTCGATTTCGTCCTGGGTCATCAGGACATTTCCGTCGAATTTGTCGAATTTTTCGGCGTATTCCAATGCCTTGGCGTCGCCTCCGGTCTCGATATCAGACAGGATTGTCTTGACCGTATCATGCACCTCGGTCGCATGAGACTGCGCCGTCAGGGTTGCCTTTTTCAGATAGTCACGGGGCATGTTGCAAAGGTCCTATTGGTAGATTTCGGGAAGCAAGGTGGTCGAGACAGCTGGTACGTAGGCGATCAAGAGCACCACGATCAGCATGGTCAATACGAAAGGCACGGCCCGGGCGGCAATCTTCAGAATCGACTCGCCGGTAATGCCAGACACAACGAACAGGTTCAGACCCAGCGGTGGCGTGATGAAACCAACACCCAGCGCGGTGATCATCATGATGCAGAACTGAATCTCGTTCATACCGATATTGTCGGCCAAGGGTTTAAGGATCGGTGCCAGGATCACGATGTTGGGCGTCGTCTCCATCACGCAGCCTGCCGCGATCAAGATGCCGATCATAAGCAGGATCAGCAGGTAAGGATCATCAGTCAGAGAGGTGACAGAGGCCACGAACCCCTGGGGCACGCCCATGATTGCCAGCGCTTCGGCCAACGGCGCAGAAAAAGCGATGATGGGCAGGATCACCCCGTTCACTTTCGCCGAGCTGACCAACATGGATGGGAAATCAGCCAGCGTCAGCGTGCGCAGAATAAACCCCATGATGATGGTGACCACCACGGCGGTCGCACCGGCCTCGGTCGGCGTCAGTCGGCCCGAAAAGATGCCGTAGAAAATGATGCCCGGCACGATGAAAGCGTACCAGCCTGATTTAAGGGCTTTGCCCAAGTTGGACAACCATTCACCCATAGTCATCATGCCGCCGCCCTCATAGGCGTATAGACGATTCATGATGATGTTGGTGATCAGGATCGATACCAGAATGGCCAGTCCTGGGATCAGAGCGGCCAGAAACAGTGTCGAGGCGGAAATACCCAGAACAAGGCCGATGATGATGTATGCGATAGAGGGTGGGATCAGAATGCCGGTACAGGCCCCGGCGGCCACTAGTGCACAGGCATAAGGGCGCGGATACCCGCTTTCGACCAGACGGTTGATGGTCATCCGGCCCACGGCAGCAGCGCCCGCCGCGTCCGAACCCGAGATCGCCGCGAACATGCCGCAGACAAGCACGGTGGCCGAGCCGAACCCGCCCTTGGCGAAGCAGGTCAGCGCCTCGGCCACGTCCAGAAACTTGCGCGACAATCCTGTACGAACCAGAACGTCTCCGGTCAGGATGAACAGGGGCACAGCGGTCAGCGCGAATGCATCGATACCGGTGAAAAGGCTTTCGCCCACCAAGCTTAGCGGCAAGTCGCCAGACATGATCAGCATTACAATAGCTGCCGACCCAATAGCGGCCCATACAGGCACGGCCATGGCGATCAAAGCAACGAAAAGAATTACAGGGACATAGAAATCCCAGCCGAGTTCAACGGTTTGATTGAGGGAATTCCAAAGCATTCAATTTCTCCTCAGTCAAACAGCTTGTCGCCTTCGAAGACGGGGGTGCCGTCTCGCAGACATTTCAGATCGCGTATCAGGGATTGGATCAGCCGCCAGATCATCAGCGCAAACCCAGTTGGAACGGCCATGAGGAACCAGACTTTGGAAACCCGCAGACCATCCGTCACCGAGCCGAATTTGGCCGAGACATGAACCGCCTCGTAAGACCAATAGAGCGCGATCACGGCCACGACGAACATCACCAGATCGCCGAAGATATAAAGCAACGCCTTGGGGCGCGGTCCAAGGTAATGCATGATGACGTCAATTCGGATATGCGCACGTTCCTTGACCGCAGCGGCGGCCCCGATCCAGGCGAGGTAGATGAAGGAATAGCGCACGATCTCTTCGCCCCAGATCGAGGAGTAAGCGAAGATCTCACGCCGCAGCACTTCGATCGCCATGGTGATCACCAGCATCACGTAGAACACCAGCAACAGCCAACGCTCTGCGTTTCGGTCAATGTTTTGAAGAATGGCCATCTGATCCTCCGGCGACAGCACAGCCAGACCCTCGCCCGTCGTGGCGGGCCGATAACAGACTGACTGCAGAAAACAATCGTGGACGCCCGGATGGCGTCCACGGATGGCGCCTTAGGCGTCGTGAACGTAGTATTTGCCCTGCGTTCCGGCGGCTTCGACCAGCTTTTCGAAGTTTTCCATCGACCCGGCCAGTTCGGTCTTGAACGGATCCCAATCGGCGTTCTGATAGCCGCCCGCATCCTGCCATTCGGCCAGTTGGTCTTCGCTGAGCGAGTGGAATTGGACGCCTGCCTTGTTCAACTCGGCCATGGCGTATGCACGTGCTGACGGAACTTTGGAGAGGTTCTGATGCGCAGTCATTTCAGACCCCCACATGATGCCTTCCTGAACATCAGCGGGCATCGAGTTGAACCACTCGAGGTTACAGGAATAAACCTGACTGTCCGGAACCGCCTGTGTGAAGGTTACATGGCTCAGGATGTCCTTGAAGCCAAAGACAAACAGCGCCCCGACCGAGGGGTCAAGCGCATCCGCGACACCCTGCTTGATGGCCGAAGGCGTCTCACCCCAGGCAACAGGCGTCGGGTTGGCACCAACCATACGGTAATACTGCTGGAGCATCTTAGAGCCGGGAACGCGGAACTTTATGCCACTCATATCGCCCGGCGTGATGACCGCATTGCCACCCTGCCGAACCGCGACAACACGCGGGTCAATGTTAACGTAGAACAGGGCCTTGAAGCCCGCAGCTTCGACCTTGGGATGAACTTCGTTCTTCCACGTGTCAGAATGGACAAGATTGGTAAAACGCTGGTTCGAACCGCACAGATAAGGCATGTTGATCAGGTCAACAGTCGACGCAAAAGGCGCGAAGTTCGAAAGCGAATGCTGCGCCGCCTGAATGGTCCCGCCCTGCACTTTCTGAACGAGGGAACCGCCAGCACCCAACTGCCCGCCCGGTGCCAGTTTGACATAGACTTTGCCATTAGTGGCGTTCTGGATGTTCTCTTTCAGGTCCAGCTGCATGATTGGATAGCTGCGTGAGGCGCCCAGAACGTAGGCCGTGGCGACCGTCATCACATGGTCTGCAGCTTGCTCGCGCTCGCGCTCTTCCTTAGCGGTCTGCGCTGCGGCCTCGGACGACCACAACACCCCGCCTGCCCCGGCTACCAAGGCAGCTGTGAACGCACCACTTGCGCTCAGCTTTAGAAAATTACGGCGTTCGGCTGACGCCAGTTCGGTCTTGTCGTTGTTCATGAATTGCCCTCCCAAGCAAAAATTCAGCTACCGTTTGTTGCGTCGCGGTCAGCTTCCTTTTTCAGAATTGCGACAACGAACAAGATCGACGCCGCGAACAGAACCAACATCTCTCCAACGTCCCCAAGAAACGCGCTGTTCGCATAGGCACCAAGGGCGACGTTGGCGAAGTAGATCGCAAAAACGACAGCAGATGCAGCGACAAACATATTCGGGGCTCCCAATAGAATCGGCTCTCAAATTCATTTGTAAGCGCTTACATGATAAATGCAAGCGCTTACATAACCACTTTCATCACACCCAAAAAACGCATAACTTAGGGCAAACGGAACTAAGAGTTTGAAAATGTCAAAGCACCGATCCGCACCGACGCTGGATGACGTTGCCAAGGCTGCGGGTGTTTCCACCGCCACGGTGTCGCGCTGTCTGAACAATCCGCAACGCGTTGTTGAAACGACGCGCCAGCGTGTTTTGTGCGCGGTTGATGAACTGGGATATACGCCAAACTTTGCAGCCCGAGTGATGGCGGCAAAGCGGTCTTTCACAATCGGTGCAATCATTCCAACGATGGAAAACGCCATTTTTGCGCGCGGTTTGCAGGCGTTTCAAGAAGAGATTCACAAACGCGGTTACACGCTGCTTGTCTCAAGCTCTGCCTACAAACCCGAAGCCGAGGAAGAGCAGATCAGAACTCTGGTTGCGCGCGGCGCTGACGGGCTTTTACTGATCGGTCATGACCGTGAAGAACGGATCTATGACTATCTGGAACGGCAAAAGATTCCAGCGCTGGTTGCTTGGTCTTTCAACCCAAGCAACCGCACACCTTCGGTCGGATTCGACAACCGGCAAGCGATGAAAACCCTGGCACAACAAGTTATCGCGCTTGGGCATCGACGTCTCGCCACGATTTCAGGCATCAGCAAAGGCAACGACCGTGCTCGGTTGAGAATCGCTGGCATCAAAGACGCGATGGCGGAAAGCGGACTGGTGCCAGACGACCTGATCGTAGTGGAAACCACTTATGAAATCGAAAGCGGTGCCGACGCTTTCAAGAATCTCATGTCTCAAACCCCTACCCCGACGGCGGTTCTGTGTGGCAATGATGTTCTGGCCGTGGGCGCAATGCGCCAAGCGCAAGAGATGGGACTGAGCGTGCCTGACGAAATCTCGATCACCGGGTTCGATGACATCGAATTGGCCCGTATAGTTTCACCTACTTTGACAACGGTTCATGTCCCCCATCGTGAAATGGGTCAAAAAGCAGCATTGGAATTGATACATATGATTGAAACAAGCGCGCCCGGACGTTCCGTTGAACTATCCACCCGCTTGGTTGCGCGAGATTCTTTGACCGGGGCAAAGGAAAACCAGATCCGTTAGACTCCGCATGTCCGTGGCGTGCTCTGGAGCGGGTAGCGGGAATCGAACCCGCGCGTTCAGCTTGGGAAGCTGACAGGCTACCATTACATCATACCCGCCGCGCCTATTGAGATACCACCAGTAATGACAGAGGTTCAAGCCGGCGCGCGACAGATCAGGCGAAATTATCACTCAGTCCGGGCGCGCAGGCTATCGATCAACGATTGGTCGACGTCCAGCGCTTCTCCGGCGGCTTCCAAAGTTCGTTTGTCCAAGTGCTGCGGGTTCAGGTCAACGCCATCAGAAAACGCATCAACAATGGCTTGCATCGCCTTGATACGCGCATGTTTCTTGTTGTTCGCAGGTATGACATGCCAAGGGGCCAACTCGGTTGAGGTACGCGCCAGCATTTCGTCAACAGCGACCTCGGCAACATCCCATTTCTCACGATTTCGGAAGTCTTCATAGGTCAACTTCCAGCGTTTCAAAGGGTTTGTCAGCCTTTCGGTAAACCGGCGCATCTGTTCGTCCTGCGAGATATGAAAGAACAGTTTGACGATCCGCGTGCCGTCATCAACAAGCATCCTCTCGAAATCGTTGATTTCCTGATAGGCAGCGCGCCAGCGTTCTTCCGGCGTCAGTTTTTCAATCCGTTCGACCAGAACGCGACCGTACCAGCTGCGGTCAAAAGCCGAGATCGCGCCCGCGGGCGGTAATCGTTCCCAAAACCGCAATAGATAGTGACGGTTGAGGTAGTAGTTTCGCGGGGCACCGATGGGCCAAACCTTGAAACTACGCGGGTCCAGCGCTTGGCTGATCCGGCGAATAGTTCCCCCTTTTCCTGCAGCATCCCACCCTTCAAAGACCAAAACACCCTTGAGGCCATGAAACAGATACGCTTGTTGAATTCTGGCAAGCTTGGCTTGTAAATCGATCAGATGATCAAAATAATCCTTCTTATTGAGACGCTTAGTCAGGTCTGCATCCGAAAGTTTCGGGGGATGATGTTTGCTCATGGTGCCACCTGATCGTTGTGCGAATGATCCGGCTATTGTGAAACCTTCTGCGCAATCGACATTGATCAGAGTCAAAAAGGCCGGGCACTGGGCCCGGCCTTTGGTGTCAGATTAGTTCCGATCAGGCGCGACGGCGACGGCCACCACCGCGACGGCCACCGGCCGCGCCTGCGGCACCGGCTTCGTCAGGCGCTTTGTTGAACCGGATCCACTCGCCGCCATGCGGGTCGTTGTTGGTCAGCAGGTTGGCGGCGCGAATGGCCTCCATCTCTTTACCTGCGCGCGGCTTGGTAGATCCCAGACCAAACATTTGCACAAATGCTTCGTCATCCATGCCTTCAGGCAGAATGATGCCAGCTGCGGCCACGGCTTCTTTCTTCTCGGCGATCTTTTTCTGTGTAACCGGCAACGCGACCGGGTTCATGATGGCCGAGGTCATACCAGCGCCCATTGCCATCGGCAGGAAAGCGTTGTTGATGCCGTGACGGTTCGGCAGACCAAACGAGATGTTCGAGGCACCGCAGGTGGTGTTCACGCCCAGCTCTTCGCGCAAACGACGGACCAGAGCAAACACTTGTTGACCGGCAGTCGCCATCGCACCAATCGGCATGACCAGCGGGTCTACCACGATGTCATGCGCGGGAATGCCAAAATCAGCAGCACGCTCAACGATTTTCTTGGCAACGTCAAAGCGGACATCGGGATCTTCTGAGATACCGGTGTCATCGTTCGAGATCGCCACAACCGGTACGTTGTACTTTTTGACCAGCGGCAGAACCAGTTCCAGCCGCTCTTCTTCGCCAGTGACCGAGTTCAGCAGCGGACGGCCTTCTGCGGCCTCAAGACCGGCTTCCAAGGCACCCGGAACCGACGAGTCGATGCACAGCGGCACTTCGACCAGACCCTGCACCAGCTCGACGATCTTGCGCATCAGCGGCGGCTCGGTTTCGTTCGGGTTGGGGTTCGAGTTGTAGACAACGCCTGCGTTGATATCCAGAACTGTTGCACCAGCCATCACCTGCGCCAACGCGTCTTTCTCAACGGTCGAGAAATCGCCTGCTTCCAGTTCGGCCGCTAGCTTTTTACGGCCGGTCGGGTTGATCCGCTCACCGATCACACAGAACGGTTCGTCAAAGCCCAGAACGGCGGTTTTTGTTTTTGATTCTACGACTGTACGGGTCATGTCCGTTCCTTAGGAGTTTACAGGCTTTGCCGAAGCGCCGCCGTTATTGATCGCCCAGTTGGCATTGGTTTTGATTCCACCCAGCGGGAAGAAATGCACGTTGGTGATGTTGAAATCCGGATTAGCTGCTTTGTGTTCGGCCAATTCGGTAATCACGTCGGTCGGCTCATATGGCAGCAACAGCTTGGACACGTCCATGGCGCGTTTCTGAAGGACTTTCAGTGACGGGCCAACGCCACACGCAATGGCAAACTTGATCAGCGTTTGCAGCTTGGCCGGACCCGCGATGCCGATGTGGATCGGCAGATCGATACCCGCTTCTTTCAGACTGTCAGCCCATGCGATAATCGGCTTAGCGTCAAAGGCAAACTGGGTTGCCAGCGCCATTTCCGCGTCAGTGGTTTCCGAGAATTGTTGCTTCCAACGCAGTGCGTCGCCCACATTCTTGGTCGAACCGTCGGGGTCGATGTCCTTGTTGCCTTCCGGATGGCCTGCCACGTGCAGGCGCTTGAAGCCAGCCTTGTCGAACAGACCGGTCTCCAACAATTGCATCGAGCTGTCGAAATCACCATGCGGGTTGGCAACGCCACCGGCCAGCAGCAACGCCTGATCAACGCCCGCTTCGCCCTGGTACATCGAAATCCAGTTTTCCAGCGTCGCCGAGTCTTTGATGATCCGCGCCGGAAAGTGCGGCATGACCGGATAGCCTTCGGCCGCGATGCGCTCGGCGGTCTGGACCATGTCCTCAATCGGGGTGCCCTCGATATGAGCGATATAGACGCGTGTGCCTTCAGGCAGCAAAGCGCGGAAATCGTCGACCTTTTCAGCGGTACGCGGCATCACCTCGATCGAATAGCCCTGCAAAAAGGCTTCGACGGTTGGGTTCACAGGGCCGGTTTCGACCGCATCACGTTTCTTGAAGTTCAGCAAAGCCATTTCGGCCTCCCATAAAGATTCGGGCTTACGCCCAACCGTCATTGGCGATCAGCGCTTTGATGCGGTCCTGATCGTATTCTGTTTCCAGACGCACCGCCTCGGTCTCGGCAATCTCGGCGGGGTCGCCGTCTACTGCAAAGGGTTCGGCTTTACGCCATTCGGCCAGGTAGGCATCACTGTCCTTGGCGTTCACCTTCATGGCGGCCCGGTCGATGGCTTGTTCGAACCGTTCTTCCAATTGCCGCTTTGCGCCACGACGGCCTTTGCCGACGATGACCTGAGCGGGAATGTCGCGCCAGTATACGATTGTGACGTCAGGCATTGCTGTGATTCCTCCTAACCCGATGGGCCGGTTCTAAACTTCAAACTTAGCTTTGGTCGGTCGGTTTTCGACACACGGCGCTTTTCCAGCGACCTTTTTTGCCCACGATGGTGCACAGGGCTTGTAACCAGTTTTCTGGCAAACACGCATATCATAATTCTCATTGTCACTATGAGAGCGGCGCATAAAAACAAAATGCCCCGAACGGCAGAAGCCATTCGGGACAATAATTTGCGAGTTAAATGGCCTTAACCGACCAGACCGCCGTCTTCTCGCGTTACTGCGATGATGGCCGAACGCGGCACGGAATCACCACCTTCGGGCCAGTGGCTGTTGCCATCCTCACCCGGGTGCTGGATGCCAACGAACATGGTGCGGCGATCCGGTGACCAGCTAAGGCCGGTGATTTCACATTCGTTCGGACCGACCAGGAAGCGGCGGATTTCACCGGTAACCGGGTCACCGGCCAACATCTGGTTGTTGCCCTGACCGGCGAAGTCACCTTCGTTGCCATAGTTGCCGTCGGTCTGGATCCACAGCAGACCATTGCTGTCGAATTTCAAACCATCGGGCGAGTTGAACATGTTGTCTGCATTAACGTTGTCAGATCCGCCATACGCATCCTGATGCACGGTCGGGTTACCTGCTAGAACGTACAAATCCCATGCAAAGCCCGACGCGGTGTGATCTCCGCCTTCCGGACGCCAGCGTACGATTTGGCCGTAGTTGTTGGCCTCGCGCGGGTTCGGGCCGTTGACCGAAGTATCATCACCGCCCGCGTTCGGTTTCACGCCACGGTTTTTGTTGTTGGTCAGGCAGCAATACACCTCGGCTACGTTCGGGTTTGCAGCAACCCACTCCGGGCGGTCCATCGTAGTAGCGCCCACAGCAGAAGCGGCCTGACGGGTGTGGATGCTGACCTCGGCCTGTGACGCCATGCCAGTGGTTTCCGGCGTCAGATCGAGCCATTCACCAGTACCATCATCGTTGAACTTGGCGACAGACAAGGTGCCGTTTTCCAGCAAGGCATTGGTGTCAACGCCAGCGGCGTAAACGCCATCCGAAACAAAGCGATACAGGAACTCACCCCGTTCGTCATCGCCCATATAAACGACAACACGACCGTCATTGTTCACCACCGACTCGGCGTTTTCATGCTTGAATCGGCCCAGAGCGGTCAACTTGCGCGGAGTCGAGGTTGGATCGGTCGGGTCGATCTCGACCACATAGCCGGCACGGTTTGGTTCGTTGGGGTTTTTCGAGACGTCGAACCGATCATCGATCTTGGCCCAGCCATAGCCCCAATCTTTCGACGAGACGCCATAGCGTTTGAGCTCCGCACTAACCTCGTGGTTTTCATCTTCTGCCGAGAAGTAGCCGTTAAAGTTCTCTTCACAGGCCAGATAAGTGCCCCATGGCGTCATGCCATTGCCGCAGTTGTTCCAGGTCCCTTTCGAGGTGGTGCCTGTCGGGTCCGCAGCGGTTTTCATCAAGTCATGAGCAGCCGCAGGGCCGGTGATCGTCATATCGGTCTGCGGTGTGATGCGGCGGTTATAGGGGCTGTCCTTGACGATGCCCCATGAACCGTCCGTGTTGGCAATCTCGACCACAGTCACGCCATGCGCCATCATACCCTTGGCCACATCGTCGTCCGAGGCCGCCTTGGCATCGGGGTTGTTGCCCCAAAGGATGTCACGGTTGGTGTATTCGTTGTTTACGACAAGCAGAACGTGGCCGTCATGGAAGAAAACGTCCTGACCGTCAGTGTTGTCGCCAAAAGCACGCTCCTGGCTGGCGGCGGTGCCACGAGTTGCGTGATCGAACTCGGGCGCGTCAGACCACAGCGGGTCGCCCCAACGCACCATAACCTCGGCTTTGTAGCCTGCAGGAACAACAACATCGTCTGCAGTGGAAACCGGAATCGCTTCAAACGAGAACCGGTCGGCTGCCGCGCGTGCGCCCGTAGGAATCAGTGCACCGCCAACAGCCGTAAAACTTCCCATGGCAAGAACGCCGCCCAGAAAACCGCGACGCGACAATGCGCGTTCAACAACGCGGTCAAATTCGCATTCTTCAGGGCGTGGATTTACGACTTCGTCGAATGCATCAAAGGAAAGGGGGCGCTCATCATTCATGGCAGACTCCGTATCTGGCTGTAAGCTAGTAAAGAATCCCAAAATCGGGATCGGGCACTCAAATCGCATCTCAGTATGAACGACATGTGACACTGACGTTAATTTCAAAATTGAAATCACTTGCACGTCGGCAATCCCCCGCCTAGGGTCAAGTTAACTCGAAAATCGGAGGGCGTGACGAATGGCGCCCAAGCGTCCCAAAGGTGCGGGCGCGTTCCCGAAGGCGGTCGAAAGCCCCGCGCCGGCAAGACCCGATCCGGATGCCCTTTATGCAGCACTGGATCTGGGGACAAATAGTTGCCGCATGTTGATAGCCCAACCCAAGGGGAGCGGGTTCCATGTGGTCGACAGCTTTTCCAAATCCGTGCAGTTGGGCGCGGGTCTGGAACGCACCGGACGGCTGTCACGGGCGTCGATGGCCCGTACCGTACAAGCATTGCGAATCTGCCAGCAAAAGCTGAAACGCAACAAGGTCAATCGAATGCGTTTGATCGCAACTGAAGCCTGCCGTCGCGCTAAGAACTCGCGTGACTTCATCCGGCAGGTGAAGCGGGAAACCGGATTGACGCTTGAGATCATCCAACCCGAAGAAGAAGCGCGCCTGGCGGTGATTTCCTGTGCTCCGCTGGTCTCGACCAAGACTGAACAATTGTTGGTCGTGGACATTGGTGGTGGCTCGACCGAGCTTGTTTGGATCGACATTTCGTCCGTCCCACGCCGTGATCGTCCGGCTGCGATTATGCGGCTTCACAATGGTTTTCATACAGCCGACAGCCCTTTTCCAGCGGCGAAAGTCGTGGATTGGATCAGCGTTCCCTTGGGTGTCGCCACCCTACGAGATCAATTCAACGACGTTGAAGACGACGCGGCCCGTTTCGCACTGATGAGTTGGTTTTTTGAAGAAAACCTTGCTGACTTCGCACCCTACAAAGACGAACAGACACGTGAGGGGTTTCAGATCGTCGGCACCAGCGGCACTGTGACGACCGTCGCAGCCTCGCACCTTGGGCTCAAGCGGTATGACCGGACAAAAGTGGACGGTCTGCGCATGACCAGCGATCAGATTGACAAAGTTATCCGCGGGTATTTAGAACTCGGCCCTCACGGGCGACGCCGGGACCCCAGAATTGGAGATGACCGGCAAGCTCTGATCATGTCCGGCTCGGCCATTTTGCAGGCTTTACTTAGATGCTGGCCCACCGACCGCCTTTCCGTGGCGGATCGTGGGCTGCGTGAAGGTCTGCTCTATGCGCAGATGAGCGCGGACGGGGTATTGGAAGACGGACCGTTCTGATGGCGAAGACACCGAGTGGAAAAAACACCTCAGGCCGCGGCCAGCGCGACCTGAAGGTCAAAGTCAAAACCGCGCGCGGGCGCAAGCTCAGCTCGACCCGGTGGCTTGAGCGGCAATTGAACGATCCGTATGTGAAACGTGCACAGGCCGAAGGGTATCGCGGTCGCGCTGCATTTAAGATACTGGAACTGGACGATAAATTCAGGTTTCTCGTACCGGGAGCGCGGGTCGTAGATTTGGGCTGTGCGCCCGGAGGCTGGCTGCAAGTCGCGGTTAAACGCGTAAACGCGCTGGGCGAGAAAAGCGGTAAACGGATCGGCACAGTTTTGGGCGTAGACTTGCAAGAGGTCGAACCCGTTGCTGGTGCAACCGCCCATGTTCTGGACTTCATGGAAGACGACGCCGACGTAAAGGTCAAAGAGTGGCTGGGTGGCAAGGCCGATGTTGTGATGTCAGACATGGCCGCCGCGTCTTCGGGTCACAAACAGACGGACCATTTGCGCATTATGGCCTTGTGCGAAACGGCGGCTTACTTTGCGTTTGATGTGTTGGAAGACGGCGGCACCTTCGTAGCCAAGGTTCTGGCCGGAGGCGCCGAGGGCGATTTGCAAAAGCTGTTGAAGCAGAAATTCCAGAAAGTCGCCAACGTGAAACCGCCTGCTTCACGCTCGGACAGTTCCGAAAAATTTGTTGTAGCAACAGGGTTTCGCGGCGGAGATTAATCCTCTAGACGAATGCGTTCTTCGGTCAGGCACTGAACGCGGAAAGAGGCGTTTGCCATACCCTGCAACATTAACGCTTCACCATGTGACACGTATACCGGTGCCCGCCCGCGCAGCTCTTCTATGCGTTGGGCAAGTGTAACCGAGTTGACACCCGCAGTTGGTCGCTTTTTCGCATTTTTAGACATATTTCACCTCTGAACAGCACATTCATCCCGTCCGTAGCGTGAAATTTTGCCGTGAAAATGGAGCAATTCGGGCGGGGATGTGCCGGCTCAGGGACCAAGCTGTTGCGACAATTGTTGAAGGTTCGGGTCGTTGGGCAACAGCTCTAGCGCCTCACGCAGAACAGCGCGCGCGGCGCCGGAACCGCGGTTGATATGCGCTAGTTGCACCAACATGGGCCACGCCTCGCCCCTTTGCGGATCCAAAGTTACGACTTCGCGAAAGGCCTGTTCGGCGGCAGGCGCATTGCGCAGTGTCAAAGCCATGCCCCCCAGAACAAGGTGGGTTTCCGGGAAATCCAATCGGTTCGCAATCGCCTGCTGCCATTCTGACATGCCCTGCCCGGCCAGCGATTGTTGCCGAGGTGTAAGTGCTTGCGGTGGTATCGTCAGAAACTCTTTCGCAGCAGCAATACGTACATTGCGCAGAGGGTCCGACAACAAAGGCTCCAATCTCTGAACCTGCTCAACCGGGTTGGCCTGACGCTGCAGGGCGGCTGCGTTGGCGCGGATAAGGGGGTCGTCGTCTTGCAGCAATGACGCAGTCGCCGTGGCCAAGTCCGGGGAAGCGAAGGGTTGCAGCAAGTAGGCCGCTGTCGCCCGCACGATTCCGGCATTGGAGGGGTCCATCGCAACGGCCAGCAAACCTTCGGGCGTGTCCAATCCGCCTTCAGCCGCGGCATTGAAAACTGTCCCAAAATGCGGGCCACGATGAGTGTCATCCGGGAACCACCCTTCGATCAGTTTGGCCGCCCAGTCCTGATCCCGATCTTCATGACAATCGGTGCAGGCATCTACGCCAAGCCCCAGATCAGGCCGTGGGATGCGGAAGCTGTGATCGCGTCGCCCATCGACGCCCATATAGACCCTTTCGATCATATGGCAGCTTTTGCACTGTGCACCGTCACTGTTTTCAGGATGATTATGATGTGCAGGCGTATCATATTCCTTTGCTGTAAGCGTCGGAAAGTCCGGGTTCCCTGCCGGGGAATGACACTGTGTGCAAACACCGTTTCCTTCCGCCTTCAGTTTTGCGCTGTGGGGTTCATGACAGTTCATACAACCGACGCCTTGCGCGTACATCTTGGATTGCAGGAACGAGCCGTAAACATACACCTCATCCAATATCTGCCCGTCCGGGTGGTACGATCCGGGTCTCAACAGCGCTAGATTATAGGCGTCGTGAAAGGGTGTGCCGGGCAAAGGGTTTCCATCGCCATGCGCTTCACGCCGGGAATGGCACCCGGCACATTGCTGAATTTCTGCCTCGGTCTGGCCTTTGCCCCAGCTGATCAAAAAACCAGAAGGTCCAAGATTTTCGGAAGCGCCCTGCCCCTTCACCCAATCGATGTGGGCTGAGCCGGGACCGTGACAGGCCTCGCACCCGACGCCGATTTCAACTTGTTGCGACGAATAGGATTTTGTTTCCGCGGAATAGTTCTTTTCAAATCCCGTGGCGTGGCACTCGGCGCAGCGGCTGTTCCAATTCTTGTAAGGGCCCGTCCAATGCAACCCGTCATCGGGCGGCAAATCCTGATCAGGATACAGATGATACCATTGCTTGCGCTCGGTATCCCAAACCACGTCAAAGCTCTGTAGACGCCCAGCTTCGGTTTCGAACAGGTATTGCTGCAACGGTTCGATCCCGACGACAGAATGCACGTCATAGCCTTTTGTTACGCCGTCCTTTTCGGTGACACGGGCCGAATATCTGCCAGCATCTTCCGCGAACGCGACTGTCATCCCATCAAGGTCAAATCGCGTACCGTCAAAATCTGCAACCAGTGCGCCGTGTTCTACATCTGTCCAGGCCAGCGCGTGGTGCGAACTTGCCCAGGCTGCGGCTTCTGCTTGATGGCAGTCAGCACATTGTTCCGAACCAACATAGTTTTGAGCCTGTGCCTCGCTTGCCAGCATCAGGCAAATTGAAAGAGCTACACGCCTCATGTCACGGCCCCATCTGCTGCGTTTTTCAGATCCATCAACGCACCATTGAATTCAGCACCAAGGATCAGCAACGCCGAGCAAAGATACAAAAAGATCAACGCGGCCATGGCACCCGCCAGCCCGGCATATGTGGCGCTATAGGTGGCGAACTGGCTGATATAGATCGAAAACGCCCATCCTCCGGCAGCCCACAAGGTCAGCGTCAGGATCACACCGGGTAGGATTTGCGTCAGTCTGTGCCGACGGGTCGGCAGTATGAGATGCGCCAAAAGGACCGTGCCCGCAGGAACGCCCACGGTAAAAGTCCAGCGCAGGCGATCGACCGATAGCCACTGCGTCACTGCCACATCAGTATGTGCAGCCACCAAGTTGGTATAGACTGGCAGTATCACCTCCACGGCGGCGATGACCAGAATTGCTGCACCCCCTAGGATAACCAGCACCAGACACAACAGCCGGGTTTTCCAAAACGGCCAGCTGTCCTGATCGTGGTAGGCTTGATTCATGGCGGCGCGCACTGCTGCCACGCCGTTCGAGGCAAAGTAGATTGCCAGAAGACCACCCAAAGTAATAACACCCGTGCCCGACCCGGCCAGAACCGCGCGCAGCTCGGCCACAATTGGGTCAGCGACGTCTTTGGGCCAGGCACCAAAAAGCAGGTCGATCAATTCATCGGTCACATAACCCTGCGAAAGCGAACCAGCGAGAGCAACTGTAAACAGTACAAACGGAAACAACGCCATCATCAGCGACATGGCGACATGACTGCTCATGACGGCTCCGTTCTTGTTGCCAAAGCGGCGGAGCGCCAACCACAGGGCCTGAACAGGACGGCCAAACAGAGGATTCGCAGAATTGGTCATCCTGCAACCCTAACCTGCCGAAATAAAACACAGAACCCGTCATCGGTATCAAATTGACAAAAGCAGTCAGGCGCGAGCGGGAACGCATTGCATCCGAACAGCGCCGCGTGCAGGATTGTGTGGTTAATGACCGAAACGGTCCAATCAGCGTCGAACATGCAGGAAGGTAAATGACCCCGGATCATAATGACACCAATGTTCGACCCAGGCTACGTCTGTCTGTTGTCCGCGACACATGCATCATTGCAACGCTGATTGTTGTGGGTCTCTACGCGGGCGCGGCTTTTCTGATCCCGTTGGCCATGGCGTTGCTGATCAACGTCCTGATCCTTGCGCTCAGCGATCGGGTGTCGGCCCTGACCCGCGCACCCGTTTGGGTGGCCAATATTGCCGGTGTCACTGTGGTCTTGGCCGGTTTGTTCATGATTATGTACGTGCTTGGAAGTCAGGCAACACAATTTGCGCGGTCAATCAGCACATATGAGAACCAGTTCGACGGCGCGGTTGAACGCATCACCGGGCTGGTGGGCAATGACGTAACCCGATTCATCCGGGACAATCTGGTCAATATCGACATGAATTTCGTCGGTCGCCTGCTTTTAGGCAGCGCCACATCGCTGTTGAACCAGTTCTTTCTCATCAGCCTCTATGTCGCCTTCTTGATGGCCGAGCGTCTGGCCTTTCGCAAAAAGATACAACTGGCCGCAGGTGACCCAAAAACCGGTGCTGAGTTTTCTACCATGCTGGACGCAATCTCGATTAGTCTTCAGCGCTATGTTGGCGTCAAAACCCTGATCAGCCTGATTACCGCAGGCATCAGCTATAGCGTGTTCCGGGCCCTGGGTCTGGAATATGCAGAAACCTGGGCTGTCCTGACTTTTGCCTTGAACTTCATACCTTCCATCGGGTCGATCATCGCGGTGTTCTTTCCTGCTATGATCGCACTGGTTCAGTTCGAGACCATCGGTCCGTTTCTGGTCATCGTCTTGGGTTGTGGGACATTGCAATTCCTGATCGGCAATTTTCTGGATCCCGCCATGCTGGGCCGGTCGCTGAACATGTCGACATTTCTGGTTATTCTGGCCCTGACCTTCTGGACAACCGTTTGGGGTCTGATCGGCGCTTTCCTGAGCGTGCCTATGACAGTGTGTATTTTGATCGTCTTCAGCCATATTCCAGCGCTGCGCCCGGTTGCCATCATGATGTCTTTGGACGGCAGATTGGGCGAAGATGATCAACAGGTCCCTGCCCGCTAAGCCATGCAGAGCCCAATTTTCATTGGATCAGAAATTTATCGCAACTCGACTTACGGATCGAAGCACCCGTTGGCCATTCCAAGAGTTTCAACCGTCATTGACCTCTGCCGCGCGTTGGGCTGGTTGACGCCCGAAAACTATCGTGTCAGCCCCTGCGCCAAACCCAGCGCGTTAGAGACATTTCATACCCCGGACTACATCGCCGCATTACAAAAGGCGGAACAGGATCAATACGTCTCGGATGAAACTCGTGAACGCTATGCGCTGGGCACATTGTCGAACCCCGTATTCCCCGAAATGTACCGACGCCCAGCCACAGCGGCTGGCGGTTCTATGCTTGCAGCGGAACTCATCCGAGATGGCGGTATCGTTTTCAACCCGGCCGGTGGCACGCATCACGGGCTGGCTGATCGGGCCAACGGGTTTTGCTATCTCAACGATCCGGTGCTGGCGATCCGGACGCTGCTGAATTCTGGTCTCGACCGCGTGGTTTATATCGACATTGATGCCCATCATTGTGACGGGGTCGAAGCTGCGTTTCATGGTTCAACAAACCTGCGTATGATTTCCATGCACGAAGCGCGGCGATGGCCTTTTACCGGTACTCTAGACGATGACGCAGGCGGGGCCGCTTTCAACCTTCCGGTTGCCCGAGGCCTGAACGACAATGAATTCAGCGCGATCCTGGGCGAACTGATCCTTCCTGCCACGGCAGCCTTCAAGCCGCAGGCCATCGTTCTGCAATGCGGTGCGGATGCCGTGACCGAGGATCCTCTGTCGCGTTTGACCTTGTCCAACTCTTCGCACTGGAACGCGGTCGCCGCGCTGAAGGAGTTCGCACCCCGATTTCTGGTGCTGGGCGGCGGTGGTTACAATCCGTGGTCCGTCGGGCGGTTGTGGACCGGAGTGTGGGCCACTCTGAACGGGTTCGATATTCCCGATAGACTAGACACGGACACCCAAACCATTCTGCGCGCGTTGACCTGGAACCGGTCTGCAGGCCGGAACCCACCTCCACACTGGTTGGACACGCTGCGGGACGCTCCTAATTTCGGGCCGATCCAAGAAGAGCTGAAACAGGACTTGCGCCGATTAACCGCGCGGATTTCTCGGTAGATCGTCCGAAGGAACACTGCTAACTTACGGGCGTCACGACAGATTTTCTGCTCTCAGCACTTTTCTGTACAACCACGCCCTTAACGCCGAATGTGGACGCCAATTGGACCAGCCAAATGAATGCACTTAATCAGATAAATGATCTCAAGGCCCGCATGGGGCAATCCATCATCGGACAAACAGACGTAATCGACCGCTTGTTAATCGGGATATTGGCCAACGGCAATTTGCTGATCGAAGGACTGCCCGGTTTGGCCAAAACCCGCGCGGTAAAGGCGATGGCCCGCAATCTGGACGCAAGTTTCAGCCGCATCCAGTTCACGCCCGACCTTTTGCCCTCGGACGTCACTGGCACCGAGGTCTTTCAGCAAACCGACGATGGCGGAACCTTCCGGTTCGAGCCTGGCCCGATCTTTGCCAATATCGTTCTTGCGGACGAGATAAACCGCGCACCCGCCAAGGTTCAGGCAGCACTGCTTGAGGCAATGGAAGAACGGCAGGTAACTGTCTCAGGAACCACACATAAAATGGAACCGTTGTTCATCGTTATGGCAACGCAGAACCCGATCGAACAAGAGGGTACCTACCCCTTGCCCGAGGCGCAAATGGACCGGTTCCTGATGCATGTCCAGATCACTTACCCCCCAGTCGAAGACGAAGTTGAAGTAATCCGACTAGTGCGCGGAGAAGAGATTGCGGCGGGCCAAAGCGGGGCCAAGGATGCGCCGCCGACGATCCCGCAGGACGCCGTATTTGCCGCACGCGCCGAGATCGGGCAGATCCACGTTTCAGACGCGATGGACCGTTACATGGCCGATCTGGTGCAAGCCACACGGACCCCCGGTGCGCTAAGCGAAGAACTGGCCAGTTGGATAGACATCGGTGCTAGCCCGCGCGCTTCGCTGGCACTGGACAAATGCGGACGCGCCCATGCCTGGATGAACCAGCGTGATTATGTAGACCCAGCCGACGTACGCGCCATCGCCCATGACGTATTCCGACATCGCATCACCCTAAGCTTCGAGGCGCAAGGCAGCGCGAAAACCGCCGACGATGTAATCTCGGAAGTCCAGCAGCTTGTTGCGCTGCCCTGATAGCTAAGGAACGCCGCGTGTCACAGACCGCCGCATATCGCGACGACCCGCGCATCCATGTGGATGCGGACCACCTTCTAAGGTTGGGGCCAAAGTCGCGCGCGATCAGCCTTTTGCCGCGTCAACCCGCCCGTTCTATTCTCAACGGACGGCACGCCTCGCGCCTGCGCGGGCGCGGTTTGAACTTTGAAGAGTTGCGCAACTATCTGCCCGGCGACGACATCCGCACCATCGATTGGAAAGTCACGGCTCGCACAGGAAAACCCCACGTTAGGGTCTATACAGAGGAACGCGACCGCCCGGCCCTTTTGCTGGTCGACCAGCGTGTTTCGATGTTTTTTGGCACGCAAGTTTATATGAAGTCGGTCATCGCGGCCGAGGCTGCAGCAATTTCCGCCCACAGTGTGCTAGGCCAAGGCGACCGGGTCGGAGGGCTCGTCTTTGGCGACACTGATCTGGCGGAACATCGCCCGCAACGGCGGCCTGCCGCGCTGATGCGTTTTTTGGCATCCGTGGGTGCGCTGAACAGTAGTCTGCGCGCCTCGCAGAGCGCCGACGCGACCGTGACTTTGAACGCCGTGCTGAAACAGGCCGCCCAGATTACGCATACCAACACACTGATCTGCGTCTTTTCGGATTTCGATGGGTTGGATGACAGCTCCGAGATATTGATACGTGAACTTTCCGCGTCAAATGATTTGATTTTGTTCAATATTTCAGACCCAAGCTCTCGTGAATTGGTTCCCAACCTCAGGCTGACTGTATCGGACGGAGACAACCAGATCGAACTGGACAGCGCGGACACGGGTTTGTCGGACCGCATCCGTCAAGCGATGGAAGATCGGTTGGCACAGTTGCAAACTTGGTCGCGCCGCTATGGCTTTCCCATCGTGCCTTTGACAACCGCGCAACCAACTCTCGACCAGTTGCTCATGCTGTTTGGTCATACCGGAGGCCGCAGATGAGTGTTGACGTCGAAGGCAAATCACTGGTGGATCTGCTTGACATGCTTGAACCCGCTGCGGCACCGGGCCCGGTTTCCATGGTGCCGCAGACTTGGGGATGGGTCGTTCTTGGCGTTCTTGTTGCAGGGCTGATCGCTTTCGGTGTTCATGCGTATCTTCGCCATCGACGGATGAATGCCTATCGGCGCGAGGCGCTGACTGAACTGTCGGTGGCGAAAGACAATCCCGCAAAGATCGCCGAGATCCTGCGCCGCGCAGCACTTGTTGCCTTTCCGCGTAGCCGGGTTGCTGCCCTGCATGGAGACGAGTGGGTCAGTTTTTTGACGCAAACCTCTGACCATACTCATTTTTCTGATGTAGAGGCTCGCGTACTTACTGCAGCACCCTACACGACCATACCCGCCAGTCCCGAACTGACGAAGCTGGCACAGCAATGGATCAGGTCCCACAAACGCGAAAGGAATACGTAATGTTCTCCTTTGCCGCGCCTTGGGTTTTCGTCCTGCTGCCGCTTCCCGCGTTGGTGTACTGGCTTGCCCCGCCTCACCGCGAGAAAAGCAACTCGATCCGCATTCCTTTTTTCCGCCATGTTGCAAAGGCTGCTGGCGTCGTGCCCCGGTCAGGGTCTGTCATCCCGCGCCGTGCAGTCTTCCAGACTGTGACCGTCGTTGTGATCTGGTGCCTTCTAATCATCGCAATGGCCCGGCCGGAAAAACTGGGAGAGCCGATTGTGATTGAAATGTCTGCCCGAGACGTGGTTCTGGCCCTGGATATCTCGGGTTCAATGGACCAAAGGGATTTCACCTCGTCAGACGGTGTGCCGACCCAACGCCTTGCTGCGGTCAAGGATGTTTTGCGCCAGTTTATTGCGGAACGACAAGGCGATCGGATGGCCCTGATCATCTTTGGTACCCGCGCCTTTGTGCAAGCCCCGTTTACCGAAGACCTCAATAGTTTGAATGGCTTTCTAGACCAAACACAAGTCGGCATGGCCGGTCCGAACACAGCCCTTGGGGATGCCATCGGACTGGGTATCCGCACGTTTGAATCCAGCGAGGTTGACCAACGTCTGATGATCGTCTTGAGCGACGGCGCTGACACCTCAAGCCGCATGACGCCAGTCAATGCGGCGGCTATCGCGGCGGAAAAAGGCGTTGTCATCTATACGGTCGGCGTAGGCGACCCAGACGCGTCGGGCGAGGATCGGGTCGACCTGGATGCGCTAAAGGATATCGCAGACAGAACAGGTGGAGCGTATTTCTTTGCCAATGATCAGGAAGCGCTCGCCGAAACATACGCCCGCATTGATGAGCTCAACCCAAGAATTGTGGAAACGCAAAGCTACCGACCACGTGAAAGCCTTGCGCACTATCCACTTGGGCTGGTCGTATTTTTGATGCTGATGACACTGGCCTTCCAACACGTTGCCCAACGGCGCAGAGGTGCAGCATGATTGGCGTTTTTGCAGATTTCCATTTTATTCGAGTGGTTTGGCTCCTGCTCCTCATACCGATTGCAGCACTGTGGTGGTTGATCCGCCCCAAGCCAAAAACCCGTGCTCAAGCAATGTCCGGTATTGCACCGCACCTTGCCGCTGCACTTGAGTTGGGGGCTGACAATGCGAGACGCCTCTATCCAATTGACGTTGCGATGATTGCGGCGATTTTGGTCACACTGGCTGCTGCGGGGCCAACATGGTCACGGGCACCCAACCCGCTGGTTGCGAACGCCGCTCCATTGGTGATCGCCCTGAAGGTGACCGACAGCATGGAAGAACCAGACTTGGCCCCGTCCCGTCTGGATCGCGCCAAGTTTAAAGTCACCGATCTGATCAATGCGCGCGTGGGTGCCCGAACTGCCCTGATCGCATATGCCGGTACCCCGCATCGCGTCGCACCTTTGACCGAAGACGCCAATATCCTGCGCCCGCTGCTAGAGGGCCTCACCCCCACCATTATGCCTAAACAGGGGGATGCAGCCGCTAATGCGCTGACGCTGGCCGAGACGATTCTGAACGATAGCGAAACGCCCGGCGCTGTCCTTTTTGTGTTGGACGACCTCGACCCCACACAACTGTCGGGTTTTGAGACCGCCACCGTGCCAGTGTTCTTTCTGACCATGCTGCCAAATGGTCACAGCATCGCGCAACTCGACGGCTTGAAAGGGACAACTGTGGTTCCGTTCTCAAGCGATGATCGGGATATCAATCGCTTACAGCGTCACATTCAATCAGCATACACAGCCGCACTGGATGATGATGACCGCCTAGACTGGCAAGACAAAGGATGGTTGCTGGCCTGGCCAGCCGCCTTTCTGTCATTACTTTGGTTTCGCAGAGGTTGGGTGATCCGGTTGGTACTGCTGACCTTCTGCATTTGGTCCCCGTCTGGCCCGGCTTATGCCGATGGCTGGCGGGATTGGTTCTTGACCCCGGACCAACAGGGCCAAATCGCGATGAACCAAAAGCGCTATGCTGAAGCGGCCGAGTTGTTTCAAGACCCGTATCAGGAAGGCTATGCACGCCTAAAGGCCGGGCAATACCCTGAAGCTGCTGCGATCTTTGCCGAGCTGGATACGCCCGAAGCCGCGTTTTCCGAAGGCATGGCACGCATCCGTAACCGCGAGTATCGTCCGGCCATCGCGTCCTTTGAAACCGCGTTGGAACGCCGGCCGGATTGGCCAGAAGCGCAGCATAACCTAAAGGTCTCGAAAGCGATCCTCGACTATGTAGAAACCACGCGCGAACAGTCTGATACAGGTGAAGAAGCCGGGATCGGGGCTGATGACACGGTCTTTGACAACGACGCCGGGCGTGGTGAACAGACGACAATTCAGGCTCCGACAGACGGATCGCAGGCCATGTCCGCTGACCAGTGGATCAGCACAATTGATACCGACATGCAGGATTTTCTTCGAAACCGGTTCCTGTTGGAAAATCAGGAGCAGCAGCAATGAGATACCTCGCTCTTCTCATGCTTCTAATTCCGGCTGAACTGTTCGCGCAGACCGGCGTCCAGCCACAGGTGACCGCCGAAACACCTACGGAACCCGTCATCGTTGGTCAGCCCGCAGTTGTGCGCATCAAGGTACTAGTGCCAACATTCATGCCCTCGCCTCCGGTGTTCCCGTCGCTTGAGCAAGAAAACCTGCTGGTGCGCCTGCCGGAACGTGCTTCGGGACCAGTGAGTGAAACCGTCGAAGACGAAACTTGGTCCGGCGTTCAACGCAGTTATCGCCTCTATCCTCTGAGCGCCGGAGAAGTTGCGTTTGCTGCGCAGGACGTCGTAGTCACCTTTGCCGACCCCGAAACAAATGCGCCGGTTCAGGTCAGCGTGCCCTTGCCGGGCTTGACCCTAAACGCCGTGATCCCAGAGGGCGCACGCGACCTGGATCCGCTTATCATCGCAACCGGTCTTACGGTAGATCAGCAGATCGACGGGGACACAAATATGGAGAATGGTGGATCAATCACGCGCCGCCTGACCGCCAAGATCTCTGGAACAACGCCGTTTCTGGTGCCCGAATTGATCCCGGACAACCCGGACCCACTGCTGCGAGCCTATCCCAAAGAGCCACGCTTTACTGAAAATGAGGACCGGGGTGTTCTGTCCGGGCAGCGTGTGGATGAGGTCGTTTACCTGGCTCAGGAAGGCGGTCAGACGCAGCTGCCTCCGGTCTCGATCCGCTGGTACAATCTGGACAGCGACCAGGTCGAAACCATCGACATTGCCCCGGTCGACTTGACACTGGCCCGACCGAAATGGAAGCCGCCAGACACAGAAACCACTATTAGGTTCGTCGTATGGTTGGTGGCTTTTGCGCTGTTCTTATGGCTTACTATCCGTTTCCTGCGCCCGCGGATCGATCGCTGGCGCCAGCTTCGTCGGGATGCGTTCCTGGCTTCGCCAGACTATGCGTTGAGTGAACTCAAGAAATCATTGCAAAATCATGATATTGCGGCGGCTTATACAGCTTTGGAAATGTGGAAGTCCCGCAGCGGTATGGCCAGTCAAACCACCAGTTTGGACCAACACCTCGCCCAGATTGGAGCCGCCAGATACTCGGCGCACCCCGACACCAAGACCGAGGATTGGGCCGCGGCGTTGTCGGCGCTCGCGTCACTGAAGCAATCCGCGAAATCGCCAGCGAACCCCTTACCGCCGCTCAACCCCTGAGTTCAGCACTGACATGAGGCAATCAACTGCCTTCGGTCATTTAGGCGCACACGCCCATACCCAAGCTCGATCAGCCCCAAATCCGCGAGACGATGCAAGTTGCGATGCAACGTCGGTTGGGACACGGCCACCATTGCGGCCAGCTCATCCTGGGATATCACGATCCACCCATCGGACTTCGCCGTCCCCTCGTCCAAGTGCAATAAGCGCAGAACAAGACGCTTTTCCGTTCCTGTCACCGCAAGATTGGCCATGATACGCAAAGCAGTCTGCATGTTTTCATGCGACAAAGCGTAAAAATCACGGATGTAATCGGGATTGTCGTCGACCAGCCTGTCCAACCGTGACGACGGGAAAAACAGCGTTCGCGTGGTTTGGGTGGCCACGACACTCACAAGCCTGCTGGCTTCGGCAAACAGAGCCAGATCACCGATCCAGAACCCACCGCCTTGTTTGTGAACAACGAATTCCTGACCATCATCAGCGGGGGCCGTGATCTGAACCGCACCTTCCAGAACCGCATAAACCCCATTGGCCAAATCACCATACAGGTAAAGCGCTTCGTCCGCCTTGAAGTTTCTTCCTATCCCGCAGGCCAGCAGATCCGCCTGAAACCGCGCCCCACGCGCACCAAACCAGCCAGAGCCCAACAATCGCTGTCTATCATGCGGATTATCAAACATTAGTATTCTTCAATCTCATCATATGATAGGTTTCAAGACATTGTCATAGCCTAAGGTAAAGCTATCCGATTCTCGACGTAATGCGAATTTTTCCTTTCGGGAATCAATACCTTGTTGGACGATCTAATAAGATAATGATCGCCTTCCATTACTTTTACTTCAACGGGTCATTAAAACCCGGTCAGTTCAGGAGCAAACTATGTCACCACCTCGTTCGATTACAGAAAGTTGGCGCAGCACAATACGCAAATTCGCTTTAGCTTCGGTCGCTGTTGCACTGGCCCTGCCCGCATGGGCACAGGATCAAAAGCCCAACATCCTAGTTATTTGGGGTGACGATATCGGTCAGTCGAACATCTCGGCCTACACAATGGGCCTGATGGGCTACCAGACGCCAAACATCGACCGCGTTGCGAAAGAGGGCATGATCTTCACCGACTATTATGGCGAGCAGTCCTGCACCGCCGGTCGGTCGTCGTACATCATGGGTCAGTCGGTGTTCCGCACAGGTCTGTCGAAAGTCGGTTTGCCCGGTGCCGATCTGGGTATGCAAGTCGAAGATCCAACAATTGCAGGCCTGCTGAAGGACCACGGTTACGTAACCGGTCAGTTCGGTAAGAACCACCTTGGTGACAAAGATGAGCATCTGCCGACAAACCACGGTTTTGATGAGTTTTTCGGGAACTTGTATCACCTGAATGCTGAGGAAGAGCCGGAAAACGAAGACTATCCCGGCGATCAGGTTCTGGCCGATGGCCGCACGTTCCGCGAAGCGTATGGTCCGCGTGGCGTGATCAAGTCCAAGGCGGACGGCACGATCGAGGACACTGGTCCGCTGACTCGCAAGCGCATGGAAACGGTGGATGATGAAACTGTTGCTGCTGCAATCGATTTCATCAAGCGTGCGCATGAGCAGGGTCAACCCTTCTATGTCTGGTGGAACGGAACGCGCATGCACTTCCGCACCCACGTCAAAGATGAAATGCGCCAACAGGCCAACGAAATCTTTGGTGGCGTTGCGGACGAGTACACCGCCGGCATGATCGAGCACGACATGCATGTTGGACAACTGCTTGATCTGTTGGACGAACTTGGCATTGCCGACAATACCATCGTTCACTACTCGACCGATAACGGCCCGCACATGAACACATGGCCGGATGCCGCGGCCACACCGTTCTGGGGTGAGAAAAACACCAACTGGGAAGGCGGCTGGCGCGTTCCTTCGATGGTCCGTTGGCCCGGTCAGATCGAAGCCGGATCGGTTACGAACGAGATCGTGCACCACATGGACTGGCTGCCGACCTATCTGGCGGTTGCTGGCGATCCCGACATCAAGGAAAAGCTGAAAGCAGGTTATAGCTCGTCCGGCATGGGGCGTGACTACAAAGTGCATCTGGATGGCTACAACATCCTGCCCCTGCTGACCGGTGAGACGACTGAAAGCCCGCGCGCCGAGATCTTCTATTTCTCGGATGACGGCGACCTGACAGCGCTGCGCTACGACGACTGGAAGCTGATCTTCCTTGAGCAGAAAGCTTGGGCCACGCTACGCGCATGGATTGAACCTTGGACCGAGTTGCGCATCCCGCTGATCGTGAACCTGCGTCGCGACCCGTATGAGCGCGCCTATCGCACGTCCAACACCTACTATGACTGGCTGCTGGATCGCGCGTATTTCCTAGTGCCGGCACAGCAATACGTGGGCAATTTCCTCTCAACCTTCGAGGAATTCCCACCGCGCCAGAAAGCGGCAAGCTTCAACCTGGATCAGGTTATGGAGAAGCTGACGACACCGACAAACAACTAAGTCGCGTGTAAATCCAAACCGGGCCGCCACTTCGATGGCGGCCCTTTTTTTCTTGAAACTAAACGAGCAATTCATGCGATACCTAGTTCTCAGCGCAGTTCTTGCCTTCGCCCCGCTGTCACTGCTTGCCGACCCGCTGCCTAGTTGGACCAATAGTCATGCCAAAGATCAGATTGTCGCTTTTGTTGACTGCGTGACCAGCCAAGACAGTCCCAACTATGTTACCCCATCCGACCGGATTGCCGTGTTCGACAATGATGGAACGCTTTGGGCCGAGCAGCCGGTATATTTCCAGTTCATCTATGCCATGGACCGTCTTGCAGAAATGGCCGAGCAAGACCCATCGATCCTGTCAACGCCTGCTTTGAAAGCTGCGGCCGAAGGGGATTTGGCCACGGTTCTGCAAGGCGGCCATGACGCCCTGATTGAAGTCGTAAACGCCTCGCACTCAGGCAACAGCGTCGACGCGTTTCAATCTTCCGTGTCGAACTGGCTGGCCACCGAGCGCCACCCGGATACCGGCCTGCCCTATGACCAGATGACCTATCAACCAATGGTAGAACTTTTGCGCTATTTGCGAGATGAAGGGTTCACTACCTATATCGTCTCAGGCGGTGGCCTGCATTTCATGCGTGTCTTTGCCGAAGAAGCCTATGGCATTCCACCCAATCAGGTTTTGGGCACTTATGGTAACACCAGCTATGAGGTGATTGATGGCAAGCCGACGATCGTCAAGGCGCCGGGAATCGCGTTCATTGATGACAAAGAAGGCAAACCCATCAACATCGAACGCACAATTGGCAAGCGCCCGATTCTGGCCGGGGGCAACTCGGACGGTGATTTTGCGATGATGGAGTGGGTGACCGCTGGTGACGGCCCCCGACTGGGCGTGCTGATCCACCACACAGATGCAGACCGCGAATGGGCTTATGATCGTGAAGGCCTTGTTGGCAAGTTGGCTGACGGGCTGGACAAAGGCCCGAATATGGGTTGGGTCATTGTGGATATGGCGCAGGATTGGACTCGGGTCTACACTGGGGCAAACTGACAAACCCGGAGCCTTAACCCTATGTGGACATTGCTTGTTTCTGCCGTCGTCTTTGCCCTCTATGCGACGGCAGCGGTGTTTGTCGTCCGCGCTGCGCAAACAGCGCGGACCCCTCAAGGTGCCGTTGGGTGGGTCGTGTTTCTGGCCTCAGCCCCCTTTATCGCAGTGCCTGCCTACCTGTTTCTAGGCCACCATCGCTTTCGCGGATACCGCATCGCACGTCAGGAAAGCGAACGCGTTGTCGAAGGCATCAAAACCTTCGCCGATTATTCAAAACCCGATCCGTCGCGCATGTCGATCAACCCGCGCCCGTTCGAAGTTCTGGCGCATTTACCAGTTTCACGCGGGAACGGGGCCGAGCTGCTGATTGATGGGCAAGCCACATTTGATGCGATTTTTGACGCCATTGACTCAGCCAAAAGCTATATCCTTATTCAATTTTATATCGTGCGCGCTGATGAATTGGGGCTGAGGCTGCAGGAAAAGCTGATCGCTGCGGCGAAACGCGGGGTGCGCGTCCGTTTCATGGCCGACGCAGTGGGCAGTTACGGCCTCCCCTCGGATTATCTTGGGGCACTTCAGGAGGCCGGGATTGACGTGGCCAATCCGAAGGATCAGCGCGGCCCCAATTTCCGATTTCAACTCAACTATCGAAACCACCGCAAAACCGTGGTCATCGATGGGGAAACCGGATTCATAGGCGGCCACAACATTGGCGTGGAATACCTGGGACAGGACAAGCATTTCGGTCATTGGCGCGATACGCATCTGAAAATGACCGGCCATATCGTCCGCCAACTGCAGCTGATCTTCACCGAAGACTGGCACTGGGCCCGTAACGAAGATCTGATCGACGAATTGGACTGGGCGGGCTCAGAGGCCGAGCAAGACATGAACGCCTTATTGGTTGCCACCGGCCCCGGTGATGAAACGGAAACCGGTGCGATGATGTTTTTTGCCGCCATTGCCGCAGCCAAGGAAAGGCTCTGGATCGCTTCGCCTTATTTTGTGCCGGATATCGACGTAACGACTGCCCTGCAACACGCGGCAATGCGCGGCGTGGACGTACGAATTCTGGTACCGGACATGATCGACCACCGCTTACCCTGGCTGGCCGCGTTCGCCTATTTTGACGAGGTCCGTGACTGCGGCGCGCGTATTTTTCGCTATACCGACGGCTTCATGCATCAAAAGGCCTTTGTGGTTGATGACACGCTTGCGGCGGTAGGCACCACCAATCTGGACAACCGCTCATTCCGGCTGAATTTCGAGGCGATGGCCCTGTTCTTTGATGTCAGGGCCGCGAACCGGGTCGCAGACATGCTGCAAGCAGATTTCGAGAACAGTTATGAACTGACGCGCACGCTGGCCCAGCAACCTGCTCATATCCGCTTTGGCTCCCCTCTGGCGCGGTTGTTTGCACCGATCCTTTAGGAAAAGAACTTTTCCTGAAAGACCCGTGTCATCATTGCGACCAGGTAAGCCGTCGACAGACCAAAGGCCAACAGTCCGGCGACCGACGCGAAAGAGCCAAAGATACGCAACCCTTCACCCAGCACGATGTCGCCGTAGCCCAATGTCGTGAATGTCACCAATGAAAAATAAATGGCCGTATTCCAATCCGGCAGCACCTCAAGCAGTACCCACACGATCGCCCAAATCCAGACCTGTATCGTGTGCGTCGCGACGATGAACGCCAAAGATACTGCAATGGGCGCAGCGGTTCCGACATACACACCTTTGTCCGCCCATTTTTTGTCCCAATTGATAATCGTGACGGTGCACCAGGTCAGCAACAGGATTTCGATCACAAAGCAGAGCCCGAGAAAGGTACTGCCCCAAATGATCTGATGCAGCAACGTCATGTTTTTCATCCTGATTTACGGCAGTGGATCTTCAGGGCAGAATGACCTTTTGAGTTACAAGGCACAACCCCGGCCAATACCAAGTTCACCTGCGGCGAATGGAACCGGGTGATGGTCTGCACTGGACAGTTTGGATTTCCGCCGCAAATTCTTGGAAGAAAAGAAAGCAGATCATGTTGTTGACCATCGACCGTGTCCAGAAAACCTATCCCGGCGGACGACCGGTGCTGCGCGATGTTTCACTGGATCTGGATCAAGGTCAAACGCTGGCCCTGACCGGTGAAAGCGGAAGCGGGAAAAGTACCCTTTTGAACCTTGCCGCAGCTTTAGACAGCTTTGACGGTGGTGAGATCACGTTGGACGGGACGCGTTTGTCCACGCTGGATGACGCTGGCCGGGCGCGATTACGTCGGAATCAAGTGTCGCTGGTGTTTCAGCAGTTCAATCTGATCCCGTCTCTGAACGTTGCGCAAAACCTGTCGTTTCACGCCCGTCTTGCCGGTGTAGAAGATACCACTTGGAACAGTCATCTCGCCGAACGGTTAGGCCTATCCGATTTGCTGGGCCGCTTCCCCGAAAACCTGTCGGGCGGTCAACAACAACGGGTCGCCATCGGGCGGGCCATGGCCGCGCGTCCCAATTTGTTGCTAGCAGATGAACCAACGGGTAATCTGGACGAAACCGCCAGCGAAACTGTGTTGGACTTGATGTTGTCGCTAGTGGCAGATACCGGCGCCGCGCTTCTGTTGGTGACGCACTCACAGAAAATTGCCGGTCGATTGGATCGCCAGGTCAAGCTGAGTGGCGGGCGTATCCAATGACATGGGCCACTGTTCAGGCGTTGCTGTCCCATTGGCGGGTACATCGCTTGCAATTGGCGACTTTGCTGATCGGCATCGCTTTGGCCACCGGTTTGTGGTCAGCCGTCCAAGCCATCAATGCTGAGGCGCGCGCAAGCTATGCCCGTGCCAATGCGCAACTGGCTGTTGGGCAATTTGACGAACTGCGTGACCCCTCGGGGCCTATTCCGATGTCCCGCTATGTCGAACTGCGTCGTGCGGGTTGGCAGGTTGCCGCCGTACTTGAAGGCCCCTACCGCGTCGGTGGGCGAACCTTGCGCCTGATGGGCGTGGACATGGTAGCCTATCCGGCCTTACCCGCCGTGACCGAAGCGGAACAAAGCGCAGAAGCGACCGAGCCCGCCGACATGCTTACCGCTCCAGGTCGCCTACTTGCATCCCCGGAATTACAGCCTTTGCTGAGAGGGCAAACTAACCTTCCGCCTGTTCTAATCACATCGGCCCTGCCCCCGGACGTTATCCTGACGGATATAGGCGTGGCCGAGCGACTTCTGAACCAACCGGGCGCAATCTCGAGGCTGGTCGTGTTGCCGAACCAACCACGTGATCGTTTGCCCTTGAACCAGATCGCACCCGAGCTAAAGCGGATTAGCCCTACAACACAAGTTGACACCGCACGGCTGACCGACAGTTTCCACCTGAACTTGTCAGCCTTTGGCCTACTGTCCTTTGCCGTTGGTCTATTCATAGTGAATGGCACCGTTGGTCTGGCCTTTGCCCAGCGGCGTGGGATGATCCGCACTTTGCGTGCGTTGGGCGTTTCGATGCGGCGTTTGGTTTGGCTGATCCTGACGGAACTGACCGTGCTGGCCCTGATTGGCGGCAGCCTTGGGTTGCTGTTGGGTTACTTTCTGGCCGGAGCGCTGCTGCCTGACGTCGCGGCCACCCTGCGCGGCCTTTATGGTGCCCCGGTAACAGGACAGCTTACGCTGCAACCTAAATGGGTTTTGGCCGGGCTCGCTATGGCCGTCTTTGGGACGTTGCTGGCCAGCGGCCATGCGCTGTGGCGTTTGTCCAAAATGCCTTTGCTCGAAGGACCGGGCGTCCAAGCGTGGCAGAGCAATTCTCGCGCACGCAACATCGTCGGAGCATTTGGTCTGGTCCTGATCGCCAGCGGGGCGCTGGCTTATTTCAGCGTCGGAGGGCTGGTCGCAGGGTTCGTGCTGCTGGCCGGGCTGCTGACTGGTGCCGCGCTGTTGCTGCCCGCGCTTTTGGCCATGGCGCTGTCTGCGTTGGCTCACACGGCGCGCGAACCTGTTTCGCAATGGGTCTGGTCCGATATGCGGGCGCAATTGCCTGGTCTGTCATTGGCCTTGATGGCGCTTTTGCTGGCGCTGGCGGCAAATATCGGCGTGAGCACAATGGTTTCCAGCTTCCGGTTAACATTTGTAGGCTGGCTGGACCAACGATTGGCGGCCGAGCTCTACGTGACCGCGCGAGATGAAGACCAGGCGCGAGAGATCACCACTTGGTTACGCCCACAAGTCGATGCCATCCTGCCGATCCGAAACGTGGAACTGTTCCATGAAACGGGTCCTCTTTTCTTATACGGCGTGGTCGATGATCCCGTGTACCGGCAGCACTGGCCGTTGATTGCCTCAACCTACTCCGTTTGGGATGACGTGATGGCCGGAAACGCGGTGCTTATCAACGAACAACTGGCGCGACGCGCGTCTCTTTGGCCTGGTGATGAACTGAAACTGTCCTCTAAACACTATCTGCCGATTGCTGGCGTCTATTCCGACTACGGCAACCCAACCGGGCAGGCGATCGTGTCAATGGCGCAGCTGGACCAAATCGCACCAGGGGCCGAGATGCGGCGGTTTGGCGTCAGGATGCCCCCAGAGGGCGCGACTGCGATGGCTCAAAACGTAAGGGAACAGTTTGCCCTGTCGCCGCGCGTGGTCGTGCAACAAGCCGCGATGAAGGCGCAATCACGTGCGATTTTCGAGAAGACCTTTGTTGTGACCTCGGCGCTTAACGTTCTGACCCTTGGCGTGGCTGGTTTTGCCATTCTGACCAGCCTATTGACCCTATGGACCCAACGACTGCCGCAAATCGCCCCGGTTTGGGCTTTGGGGCTGAATCGGGCGCAATTGGCGCGGCTGGAGCTATTGCGCAGCGTGCTGCTGGCCGCACTGACCGCCTGTCTGGCCCTGCCGCTGGGGCTGGTTCTGGCCTGGGTTCTACTGGCGGTGATCAATGTACAAGCGTTTGGCTGGCGTCTGCCGATGTTCTTGTTCCCTTGGGACTGGCTGTGGCTGTTCGTGCTGACCTTGCTGGCTGCGCTTATCGCTGCCGCCCTGCCCGCATTACGAATGCTGCGCCTACCCCCTGCTGATTTGCTGAGAGTGTTCGCGAATGAACGTTAAAACCCTTCTACTTTGCTTGATGACCTTTTTCCCGCTACCGCTCTGGGCCCAGGGGTATGCCGGATTGGGTGGGTCCGCCGAGGGCTTTGACGTGCCCAAAGCGGGGTATGCGTTTGATTTCCCGAAGGATCACGGACCTCACCCCTCTTATCGGATTGAATGGTGGTATCTGACGGCCAACCTCAAAGGTGAGGACGGGCGCGATTATGGAATTCAGTGGACCCTGTTCCGGTCAGCACTTAAGCCGTTTGAGACGGATGACTGGCAAAGTCCACAAATCTGGATGGGTCACGCAGCCACAACAACGCCCGACGGGCATTTCTTTGCCGAACGCCTTTCGCGCGGTGGAATCGGTCAGGCAGGCGTAATTTCTCAACCCTTTGAGGCGTGGATCGACGAATGGCGTATGGCCGGTCCAGATTTCGACACCCTGACTCTCACGGCCAGCGGAAAGGATTTTGGCTATGATTTGTCATTGACCGCTCAGGGACCATTGGTGTTTCACGGTGATGCTGGTTATTCAGTAAAGTCAGCCGATGGTCAGGCCAGCTACTATTATTCGCAGCCCTTTTACGCGGTTGAAGGTGTCCTTAGACTGGCGGGCGGTGATGTACGCGTCACCGGACAGGGGTGGCTGGACCGCGAGTGGTCTTCGCAGCCGCTTGCCGCAGATCAAAGTGGATGGGATTGGTTTTCGCTCAGCTTCGAGGGGGGCGACAAGATGATGGCTTTTCGGTTGCGTGGGGGGCGTGGGGATTTCACCTCGGCCACATGGATCAATGCCGATGGCAGTACCGAAGCTATCCCCAACGGCACCGTCCAATTGATCCCACTGCGAACCGATCAGGTCGCAGGGCACGAGGTTCCAACACAGTGGCGCGTTGTATTGCCGGATCGAGGTGTCGAAATCGAGGTCTCAGCCCTGACCCCCAACGCATGGATGGGAACCCGCTTTGAGTATTGGGAAGGCCCTGTCATCGTAACCGGCAGTCATGAAGGTATCGGATACCTTGAGATGACAGGGTATTGAAACGTCAAGCTACGCAATCGGCTCAGCGCACGACGTAAACCGAAACCGTCGAATGTCGCACCACGCGCGAGGCATTGGGGCCAAGAAGGTAATCCTTGAAATCCGGTTTATGCGCGCCGATCACAATCAGATCTGATCCAGCGCTTTCAGCAGTTTTCAGGATCTCCTGATAGGCCGTTCCTGTCGCGACGACGTGGCGAATATGCTCATTCTGCTCTGCCCCAAGAGCCTTGATACACAGGGCGGTCAGAGTGGTCTGCGCCTCTTCCAGTGCCTTGTCGTGGAAGTCGGGCTCAAAGAAACCCGACACCCAGCTCTCACCGAAATCCGGTAACACTGTCACAACATCCAACTGCGCGCCTTCCAAATCCGCAAGCGCGGCCGCCTTTTGGAGGACCGGCACATCAATCTCGCCATTGCTGATGTCAATGGCACATAGAACCGAACGTGTCATGCAAGCACCTCTTGTCTTGCGGCGCGGCCGCGTTGCAACAGCGCGATAAGGCCCAGAAGAACCATCGCGGGAATATAGATCAGCTGCTTAGGTGGCTGGCTGGATGGCAGGCTGACCGAGTTCAAACGCACGGCCTCATCCCCATAATAGTCGAAGTTGCCCAAATCGTCCGCAACAGGTGTGCCAAACAGCGGTTCTTCCAACTTAACCAGACCGTCCTCGGGGAACAGCAGCAGGCCCATCGCCTCGACCCGTGCAGCACCACCTTCTTCTTCGCCCACGGTGACGACAACGGTTGTATCCACCATTTCAAGCGTATCGAAGTCTGGCCCGGACACCACAAGCCGCATCTCTGTTCCGGGTGGAACCTGACCGATTGTTTCTTCGAACGCAGCAGGCTCAACCGTCTGGAACGGAGGTGAAATTCGGTCCATGAAGAAGTCCGGCCTGAACAAGGCAAAGGCCACAAAGATCAGCGCGATGCTTTCATAGATCCGGCTGTGCGTCAGGAAGTAACCCATTGTACCGGCGGTAAAGACCAGAATGGCTATGGTCGCGAATATGGCGACTATTATGCCTTCGACCCATGTCACATCGATCAACAACAGGTCCGTGTTGAAGATGAACACAAACGGCAAGGCCACGGTGCGCAAGCTGTAGAAGAACGCCGTGAAGCCGGTTTTGATCGCGTCCCCGCCCGAGACAGCAGCGGCCGCGAAGCTGGCCAGACCCACAGGCGGCGTCACGTCCGCCATGATGCCGAAGTAAAAGACAAACAGGTGGACGGCGATCAGAGGAACGATCAGCCCGCTTTGCGCACCCAGTTCGACCACAACGCCCGCCATCAGCGAACTGACGACGATATAGTTCGCCGTGGTCGGCAGGCCCATGCCCAGGATCAGGCTGAGGATACCGACCATGATCAGCATCAGGATCAGATTGCCGCCCGAAAGGAACTCGACCAGATCGGCCATAACCTGTCCTACACCGGTCAGCGTCACCGTACCCACGATCACACCCGCCGTGGCGGTGGCCAAAGCGATGCCGATCATGTTCCGCGCCCCGTCGATCAGGCCCTGCCACAGGTCAGCCACACCGTCGATAAAGCGATTGTACACATCGCTTTCGCCGCGGAAGATCGCCTTGAGCGGTTTTTGCGTCAGCAGGATCACGAAAAGTAACGCGGTTGCCCAAAAGGCCGACAAACCGGGAGATTTCTGTTCGATCATCAGGAAGTAGACCAGCACGATAATCGGCAACAGATAGTGCAGACCTGCCTTGTAGATGTCTGCGATGACCGGCAGTGTGACCTCTTTGGCGTTTGGATCGTCGGGCTCAAGATCCGGCACCTGAGCGGCCAGATAAAGCAGCACGACATATATCGCGCAGACAATCAGGCTAAGGATCAATCCCGCAGCCGAAGGTGCCCAACTGGTCACCGCATCCACCGGGAATTGTGAGCTATAGCACAGACCGGCAAACACCAAGAAGAAAGACAACATGCCGACTACGGTCCGCGCCAAATGCACATCCCGGTCGCCAAGGGTCGGCATGTTCCGCTTAACCGCTTCAAGATGCACGATATAGACCAGCGCGATGTAGGATATCGCAGCAGGCAGGAAGGCGTGGGTGATGACCTCGACATACGAGATGCCCACATATTCCACCATCAGGAAGGCCGCTGCGCCCATAACCGGTGGCATAATCTGGCCATTCACCGAAGACGCAACCTCGACCGAACCTGCCTGTTCGCTGGAAAAGCCCACGCGTTTCATCAACGGAATGGTGAAGGTACCGGTGGTTACAACATTGGCAATCGACGAACCCGAGATCAGGCCAGTAGCAGCCGAGCCCACAACAGCCGCCTTCGCAGGACCGCCACGCAGGTGGCCAAGCGCCCCGAAGGCCATTTTGATGAAATAGTTCCCTGCCCCGGCCTTATCCAACAAGGCCCCGAACAATACGAACAAGAAGACGAATTTCGTGGAAACACCAAGAGCGATGCCAAAAACACCTTCGGACGTGATCCACATATGGCTCATTGCCTTTTTCAGGCTCGCGCCCTTCCAGCGGATCACCTCGGGAACGTATTCGGATGAACCAAAGAAAACATAGGCCAGAAAGATCGTCGCGATGATCGCCATGGCTGGGCCAAGCGCACGACGCGCGGCCTCAAAAAGCAACAGCAAACCGCCCAAAGCGACCCACTTGTCCGTATCATCGGCCAGCCCACCCGCATTGACGATCTTGTCGTAGAAGAAATAGCCGTAAAGTGCGACGAACGCGCCCAAAAGACCCATAATCCAGTCCTGGATCGGGATATAACCGCGCGGGCTTGATTTTAACGCCGGGTAAGCCGCAAAGGCCAGGAACATCGCAAAGGCCAGATGGAACTGACGCGAGTTGTTCACAACGCTTCCGGGAAGAACATAGTTCGAAATCGGCGAGGCCAGAACAACCTGAAAAATCGACCAGATCGCCGCCACGATGGCCAGAAATATCCCTACATTCCCGACTGGATTACGCCCACCGGCGTCGGAAGATGCGACCAGATCCTGAAGCTCTTCTTCGGATAGCGGACGATTGGATTGTGTGTCGGAACTCATGCAATGTCTCCCCGTCACGGCCTTTTTCGGCCTTTTGGAACCCCGTTTGACACGGGTTGTGTGCAGGGCGCCCGAGGGCACCCTGCGTCAGGTCTGGCTTACTGAATCCAGCCTTTTTCTTTGTAGTACTTTTCAGCACCCGGATGCAGCGGTGCCGACAGGCCGTCCGCGATCATCTCTTCAGGCTTGAGGTTGGCAAATGCAGGGTGCAGCTTTTTGAAGTCATCGAAGTTCTCGAAGACCGAGCTGACAACCGCATAGACCGCATCTTCCGATACGTCAGCTGACGTCACAAAGGTTGCGCCCACACCAAAGGTCGAGGTGTCGCCATCAGATCCACGGTACATGCCACCGGGAATGGTTGCGGTGCGGTAGAACGAGTTGTCGTTGACCAGTTTGTCCACGGCTTCGCCGCTGACATTCACCAGAACCGAGTCACATGCCGTCGTGGCTTCCTGGATCGAACCAGAGGGGTGACCGACGGTGTAAACCATCGCATCGATCTGGTTGTCGCACAGTGCAGCCGACTGTTCAGCCGCCTTCAGTTCGGTCGCCAGTTCGAAATCGCCCGTGGTCCAGCCCATTTCGCCCAGCAGAACCTCCATGGTGCCCCGCTGACCGGAACCGGGGTTGCCGATGTTGACGCGCTTGCCTTTCAGATCTTCGAAATTGGTGATGCCGGAATCTGCGCGGGCCACAACGGTGAACGGCTCGGGGTGAACCGAGAAGACCGCACGCAGGTTTTCGAACGGGCCAGCCTCTTCAAACTTCGAGGTGCCGTTATAGGCATGGTACTGCCAGTCGGACTGCGCCACACCAAACTCCAACTCGCCTTCGCGGATGGTGTTGATGTTGTAGACCGAACCACCGGTCGATTCGACCGAGCAGCGCACGCCATGTTCCTTGCGGCCCTTGTTCACAAGACGGCAGATTGCGCCCCCTGTCGGGTAATACACGCCGGTTACGCCACCGGTGCCGATTGTGATGAACTCTTCCGCATACGCGGCCGGCGCCATCATGGCTGCGGTCACAAACGCGCCGAGGCTCAGTTTGCTGCTGTTTTTCATGTGTTAACTCCCACTTTTTTATCTGGCAGTTGGAACCCAAATAAGTCGTCCTGCTCAGGGAAGCGTGCCGATAATACAAACCGGCCCGTCCCGCAACAGGTACAACTCTTTGAATTTTCCATTGTCTCCCAACCCTTAAGAGGTTTCATTCAGAGACACCGATTGTCAAGGCCAGCGCCAAGATTGATCCCGCCAATCCGCATATATGAGCTTAAATCCCAAAGTTTCCCCTTCGGCCTGCCAGAAACCATCCTGTTTTCTTGGCAACACTTTAAGTTCAAACATACGCCTCATTCCTGGCGCAAATAACAGGCACCTGCACGCCAGGTTCGGTCATAATGATTGCCCATTTTGCCGGAACGAGCGAACAGAAAACCCCCAAATTTGGAACTCGAAATGGCAAAGAAATACCTCTGCGTGCTCGCAATAACAGCGATGGCGGCCACTCCGGCTTTGGCCAAGAGCACACTACACGACGATGATTTTTCGTTGGAATGTGTCTCGGATGTAGATGGCAGCAACGTTACATTGAAAAGGTCAGGCGGTTCGGACAAAGGTTTCATTTCCACAGGTGATCTTGAAGGTGAGACTTCAATTTACCCTGTCGGTGAATCGATGACATTTCTGCTGATGCAGGACGGACAGGTCGTCACATTTGTGGTGAACTACGACAGTTTGAAATACGACATGATGGTCAAAGGTGCGGCCCAGAAATTTGATCGCGGCACCTGCCCCGAGTCCTGAAGCACGCACAAGGCCGAAGTCTATACTTCTCTTACACTGTGTTGATTTCAACTGGTGGAATTCAGACGCAGGGTTGAAACAGAAAAAGCGGCGCAACTGCGCCGCTTTTATCTTTTATTTCTGAACGTTAGGCCGATGCCTTAAAGATTTTATCTATGTTGCTGCCCAAAGCTGTATTGAACTCGGCATCAGATTGCTGTTTCGACAGACCTTCTGTCAGCGCACGCGAAAACGACGCGATCATCTTGCCGTTGTGACCCAGCAGATCACACGCTTGTTCGGTCGAATACCCACCTGACAAAGCAACGACGCGCACGACACGCGGGTGATCAGCCACTTCATCATAAAGGTTTGCCGTGGTCGGGATCGTAAGCTTCAACATGACGTCTTGCCCCTCGGCCAACTGATCCAGGTTTTTCAGGATTTCAGCCTTCAGGATCTCTTCCGCCTCGGCCTTGGTTTCCGAGTTGATGTTGACCTCGGGCTCGACAATCGGAACCATCCCTGCCGCAACAACCTCGCGGGCCACGTCAAATTGCTGTGCCACAACGGCAGCGATGCCTTCGGCGTTGGCTTCATGAATCACCGAACGTTCCTTGGTGCCAAACACACCCTCTGCCTTGGCCAGCGTTTCGGCCAGACCCGGGATCGGTTTCATCATCTGGACGCCATTGGCAGTCTCTTCCAGACCTTTGTCGATTTTCAGGAACGGAACGATACCTTTGACCGACCAAAGGTAATCTGCAACCTTGCGGCCGTCGATTTCTTCACCCAGCGTACGTTCGAACAGGATCGCACCGATCACTTTATCCTTGGTGAAGTCGTCCGCCAGAATGATCCGCGCGCGCATGTTCTGGATTTCGCCAAACATCTCTTCTTCCGAGGCGTAATCCGATGCGTCCACCCCATACAGCGCCAGCGCCTTGGGGGTCGATCCACCACTTTGATCCAGTGCGGCGATAAAGCCTGCTCCGTTGGACATCTGCGCGCGCTGTTCTGCTTTGGACATAATGATTTCCCGTTCAAGAATGATTCCGATTTCATTCCTCGCATACAGCACGGCGATAGACGATGGTAGTTTGTTAGCGCTCAACCAACCTCAACCATATCCCGTCCTTGGACCGAACGGTCAGATGCGCCACCGGAACCGGTGTTTTTCCGGGGATTGTTTCGAATTTGAATTGGCGCAACAGCATCGACAGGATCAGGGGCCCCTCAACCATCGCAAACCCCGCCCCCGTGCACACTCTTGGTCCGGCAGAGAACGGAATGTAGGCATTGCGCTGACATGTTTTGCCGTTCTCTGTCTTCCAGCGCGAGGGATCGAACCCGTCCGGGTTGTCCCACAACCGTTCCTGCCGATGCAGGTGCCAGAGGCTGACGACAATTTGAGAGCCTTTTGGAACGTCCCTGTCCCGGAACCGTTCGGGACATTGCGACTGGCGCACCATCATCGGCACTGGTGGATAAAGCCGCAACGCCTCTCGAAACGCATCTCGGGTGACGTTCAGCGTGGACATGGCTGTAAAAGACGGATTCTGAAATGCCTGGGCCTCTTCCGCGACTTTCTCCTGCCAGTCGGGGTGCAGAGCCAGAAGATAAAGCGCCCAGGCTAGGGCCGAGGCGCTGGTTTCATGGCCCGCCAGAAAGAAGATCGCGACCTGATCAATCATCTCGTCGGTTTCAAAACACTTCCCCGTGGCGGGATCGGGAGTTGTCATGATTTTCGTGGCCAAATCGTTTGGTGCCGTCCCATCAGCAATGGCTGCAGCACGATCCGCTGTAAGTTTCTGGATCAAATTCCTGATATCATACGCATTCCGCCGTGTGTCTCTGGAATGCAGACGGGGAACCCAATGCGGCAGAGGCACAAAGGCCGCAAGGTTCAAAAGTGGTTGCTGCCGTTGATAGGCACGAAACTTCTGAAACACTTTCGCCGCTGTTTCATGCTCAATTGGTACCGAGAACAGTGTTCTGAAAATGACATCAGCGGCAACATGGCTGGTGATTTCTTCTACTTCAATCTCCGTTCCAACACTGGAGTGCAGCCGATCCGCGCAGGCATGTGAGGCGTCTCGCATCGCCGGAAACGTGTCTTTCAACCGCCCGCCTGCGAAAGCTGGGTCAATGATACGACGTTGTCGCTTCCATGCTTCACCGTTTGTCAGAAAAACAGACTCACCCAAAAGCGGTCGCAATCCTTCGCTGATCCGGTTGGATTTCGGGAAATCATCAGATCTTTTTTTCAACACCAAATCAACAAGTTCCGGCTGATTTATCATGTACGATCTAAAGAACGGCGTTCGAAATTCCGCCATCCACGCGCGATAGAGGCGGTGGGGTTGTGCTGAAAGCAGGTCTTTCCGAAACAGTCTCAGATACTGCCAAAGCGAAACTTTGTCGGGGCGTGGGGTCGGCTTTGGCGGGATCATGCGTGAACCGTAGTGTATTTTGAAACGGGCTGATCAATACGTGACGGTGAAGGCGCGCGCCCGGCAAATCGCGCAGCCAAGGTTTGGGGGCCCGCGGTGATCCGAAAATAATCGTATGCACCCGGTCGGTCAAAGGCGCAGAGATACTGAAAATGCAGCTTGAAGAACCGCCAGCGATCCGCCTTCCAGCGCTCAGGTGACAGTGTTTGAGTAAACGCTGCCGACAAAACCAGTGGCCATTTCTTGTCAGGGCTGCCCACACCGCTGACCGCAACCGGGTCGCATAGCGCAAAGGCGCAGCCATCGCCGGGTGCGGTTATATCGACCCATGCCACGGTGGGTTGCTGGGATAGAAACAGCAAATCCGCGCGTAAACGGTGTGCGTTTGGCAGGAACGAAACCATGGGAACCACCTGCCCCAAAGTCAGAAACGACAAAACCGGGCCTCGGTCATACACGCCACAATCGCGGGTCAGATCGGCCAGCACCGACACACCCAGATGCGCGCCAGAGCTGTGGCCGATCACCAAAACCTCGTCTACCTTTTCAGTCAAAGCGCCTTTGATCAGGTCTTGGAATGTGTCCAGCCGCGCCTGCAACTGCGGCGGCGTTTCCCCCTTCAACTGCGCGGAATACGCGTAGTCATGCATCAGGTAATAGGCAAACAGCCGGTTGTCGATTGTGCGAAACCAACGCAACACCGCATAAGCCAGAATACCCGCCGGAACCAAAGCCCACAGCCCAACCATTGGGACAAGCAGTTTCGCTGTCGCCCACGCAACCAGCAGCGCGACCAGCAATTGCAAAAGCAGCATGCCAACAGGATACAGCGCAGTAATCACCGGCCCTTTCCTCAGCCCCATCAACCGACGCAGAGTACCCGTTGAGATGTAGGTCCAAGCGGTTCGAGCCAGTTGCAGATAGGTGGACAGGATCGATCCCGTCATGCTGTCCCGCACGATGTCCGACCAGACCAGCACATCGACATCCGTGTGCACCCGTTCACCATCCTGAACCGAGGTGACACGCCAGCCAAAAACTTCGGACCGCTGCTTGGCTGAGACAGAAATCTCGTAGCCGGAAATCTCGGCCTGGGCCTGTGACTCAGACCGATACAACTCGCGATATCGTCGGGGTGGAAATGGATCATAACCCGGTATGTAAAACACCCGACGTTTGCGCACCCGAGGCTGATTTGTCTGACTGCTCATGCCCTTACCTTCTGTCGTGCAGGTTAACGCAGGCTTGAGGTCAAGGTAAGGGGGTCAGCGGCTCATCCAAAATTTGCCAAGGCCGGGAAGGTTTCCAGCAACCACCAGCTAAACCTGGTAAAGAGGCCTGTGATCAGCATGATACCCACGAACAACAGCAAGCCGCCCATAACCTTTTCAATCGTGCCCATGTAAGGCTTGATGCGGTTCATGACGGCCATAGAGCGATTCAGAAACATTGCCGCCAGAAGGAATGGAATGCCCAAGCCTGCCGCATAGACGCCCAGTAGCAAAGTACCACGCGCAACTGACGCCTCATTTGCTGCCAGCGAAAGGATTGCACCTAACTGAGGCCCAATGCAGGGTGTCCAGCCAAAAGCAAACGCCAGACCCAGAATGTAGGCGCCAAAAACCGAGCCACCGGAATCACCTGTTTCGATCCGCGCTTCGCGGTCCAAAAACGGAATTCGGAATACGTTCAGAAAATGCAGACCAAACACGATCACCACTGCGCCCGAGAGCTTGGCGAAAAGCACCTGATTTTGCAGAACAAACGCCCCAAAGGCCGACGCGGTGAAGCCCAAAAGCAGAAAGACGGTCGACAGCCCCATCACAAAAAACAACGCTGACAGGGTTGCCTTACGCCGCGCGCGGGCTTCATCCTGCATCTCGTTGATTGTGACGCCGCTCATATACGCCAGATAGGGCGGCACAATGGGCAGCACGCAAGGCGATAGAAAGCTAATCAAGCCGCCCAGAAGGGCGACGAACATGGCGGGGATCAATCCCGCATCTATGATTTCAATTCCGAACATGTCTCTGCACATAAGTGATGAAGGTCGATCCGTCACGGGGCCATTCAGTCACATCCTCGTGGTTGGAATCTGGACAATATTTCAACTTGGTCCTATCCCGAATGACATGACCGAGATTACAGAAACGTTGGACGCCCTTGGGCTTTTGTGTCCTCTGCCCGTCCTAAAAGCCCGCAAACGGCTTAAATCCTTGCCTGCAGGGGCCGTACTGCGTGTTTTGGCCGATGACCCGGCGGCTATCGTCGATGTCCCGCATTTCTGCGCCGAGGCTGGGCATACATTGTTGTCGCAAGATCTTGATGGTGCGCATCAGATTTACTTGATTCAAAAATCTGTCTGAAAACCCCTGCGCCAACGAAAAAAGGCGGGCCCATCAGCCCGCCTTTCTTTATTTACCCAATGACCACCATCCGCGCCGTTTCGGCTTGGCAGGTCCCGGTTCCGGTTCTTCCGCTACGGTTTCCAGCACGGGTTCGGGCGTTTCTTCCACTGGCGCTTCTGCGGCGGGTTCAACTTCATCCGCAGTAGGTTCTTCAACCGCTTTTGCTGCGGTTGATTCCACATCCGCAGCGGGTTCTTCGACGACTGCATCCGTAACGATGGCTTTGTCGCCCGCATCCGCAGCGCTGGCCTCTTCGGCAATCACAGGTTCTTCAACCGCAGGTTCAGGTGCCGCAACAAACGCCTCGCCTTGCTCCTGAGCGACCTCTGTCACGTCACCCTCAGGGGTTTCGGCACCTTTTTCTGCCGCAGGTGCATCCGTTACCGTCTCAGCTTCGGCAACTGCTGTTTCAGCCTGTTCGACCGTTTCTTCTGCTATTGCGTCTTTTTTCCGACGACGTGGCGCGCGCTTGCGCTTGGGCTTGGCAGGTTTTTCTTCGTCAGCGGCTTCTGCCTCGACAACCTCAGTCGCAGCTTCTTCGTCGGCTCCTTCGCTTTCAGCATTCTCATGCATCTCAGCTTCATTGCCGTCGCTGGATTGCTCTGTCGCATCACCATTGCCCCCGCCCTTCTTGCGGCGGCGACGACGGCGCTTGCGCTTGGGCTTGGATTCCTCCTCTGCCTGGGCGACTTCGTCTTCGGCGACTTCTTCGTCCGACGAATCCACCAAATCCATCAGTGATGCATCGACGGATACAACAGGCGCAGTGGCTTCCGGCACAATCCGACTGGCGGTCTTGAATTTCTCCATCGAGAAATCGGGGCTGACCAAATGAACGTCACCCTCGATCCGCACCGACAGACCGTACCGCGCCTCAATCTGTGCAATGTGCTCGCGCTTTTGATTCATAAGGAAGTTGGCGATGCTGACAGGGCAGCGCACCAGAACCTCACGCGACCTACGGCGGGTTCCTTCCTCTTCGATCTGACGCAGAATCGACAGGGCCATATTGTCGTCCGAACGGATCAAGCCGGTTCCATGACAGGCCGGGCATGGCTGAGTCGTGGCCTCGATCATACCAGGGCGCAGGCGCTGACGGCTCATCTCCAACAGTCCAAAGCCCGAAATCCGGCCAACCTGAATACGCGCCCGATCAGTTTTCAGCTTATCCTTCAGACGCTTTTCAACCGCTGCGTTGTTCTTGCGCTCGTCCATGTCGATGAAATCGATGACAATCAGACCGGCCAAGTCACGCAGACGCAATTGACGGGCAACTTCTTCGGCGGCCTCCAGGTTGGTCTTCAGCGCGGTTTCCTCGATCGAGCCTTCCTTGGTCGCCCGACCCGAGTTCACGTCGATCGCCACCAAAGCCTCAGTGACACCGATCACAATGTAGCCACCGGATTTCAGCTGAACCGTCGGGTTGAACATCCCTGCCAGATAGCTTTCGACCTGATACCGCGCGAACAGAGGCAGGGCATCCTCATACCGTTTCACGTTCTTAGCGTGAGACGGCATGATCATTTTCATGAAGTCCTTGGCGATGCGGTATCCGCCCTCACCCTCGACCAGGACCTCGTCGATATCGCGGTTATAAAGATCGCGGATCGACCGTTTGATCAGGTCGCCTTCTTCATAGATCTTTGCAGGCGCAATCGATTCCAGTGTCAGGGCACGGATCTGCTCCCACAAGCGCTGCAGGTATTCGTAGTCGCGCTTGATCTCGGACTTGGTGCGCTTGGCCCCCGCTGTACGAATAATCAAACCGGCCCCGGTCGGGACATCAATGTCCGCGGCAATTTCTTTCAGTTTCTTGCGGTCGGCGGCGTTGGTGATTTTGCGGCTGATACCGCCACCGCGCGCAGTGTTCGGCATCAATACGCAATAGCGACCGGCCAAAGACAGGTAGGTTGTCAGTGCAGCGCCCTTGTTGCCGCGCTCTTCCTTGACCACCTGCACCAGCAGGACCTGACGAACCTTGATAACTTCCTGAATCTTATAGCGACGCGGGCGAGGTTTGCGCGGTGGACGGATGTCTTCGCTGTCATCCTCATCCGCTACGGATTCAATTGAATCATCCTTCGAGGACGCATCGACCCCCGTGCCTTCGGCGCCTTCTTCATCCGCATCCTGATTATCGTCGGAGTCTGAGGAGGTTTCAGCCGAGGTATCATTATCTTCAACAGCCGAAGCCTCTGCCGCTTCCTCATTCGCGTTGTCCGAAGCTTCCTCGGCTTGATCTACGACATCTGCTGACGCCTCATCCGAGGCTTCAGCAGGCTCTTCGGTGGTCTCACCAGCAGCGTCGTTGACCCCTTCAGCTTCATCAGTCGCGTCATCGACCTCAACAACAGCCGCTTGCTCAGCGTCTTCAGATACAGCGTCCGACGGGGTCGCATCGCTGTCTTCCGGCTCTTCTACCGGTGTTTCGGCGACAATCTCCATGGGCGAGGTTCCCTCGGGCACCTCTGCATCCGTATCTTCGCCGTCGGCAAGATCGATGGTTTCCATACCAGTCGGCTCGGATGAAACTTCCATCGTTTCAACCGGATCGTCCAATTTCACATCGGCCGCCTTGGACCGCGACCGAGACCGCCGTTTCTTGGGTTTGGATTCTTCGGCTTCATCACGCGCCTTCATCGCCTCGGCGTAGGCGCGTTCTTCCTCCATCAATGCCTCACGGTCGGCGACGGGGATCTGGTAATAGTCCGGATGAATTTCCGAAAACGCCAGGAATCCATGCCGGTTCCCGCCATAATCGACAAACGCCGCCTGAAGCGACGGCTCAACCCGTGTTACTTTTGCAAGATAGATGTTGCCAGCAAGCTGGCGCTTGTTTTCGGACTCAAAATCGAACTCCTCGACCTTGTTTCCGTCGACCACCACGACGCGGGTTTCCTCCGCGTGGGTGGCATCGATAAGCATTTTCTTAGCCATGTTTCCTTGGTGCACCGCGCCAAACGCGTTGTCCTGACCTGTCCAGGCGGACAGGCGCATTTGGGGAGGTGTCTTGTCAGGGCGATTTCGGACGGCGCGCGGCAAGGTCTGGCGCTGTGGCCCCCTGCCCGTTCTCTCAATCGTTGCGCGCGCGTCATCGCGGTTCTTCTCCGACAGGCGCGTCTGACCGCTGCCTGCCCATTTATTCCTTTCGCCCAAGGATCCTGGGCTCAGGTACTACACTGCCCCGTTCGGGGCACAATCGGCCTGCTGAACCGCGAGGGCTTGATCCTCATCAACAGATCAGCAGCGAAACTCAAAAATTCGGGTCTTATGGGCGTCAAATTCGCCTGGCCCGTTCGCACACCATAAAAGCAACCCTGTGGAAAAGACAATGGGCAAACTGCATTCCGCCAAAATGCGCGCGGGCGGATCCCTTTCATCTGGCTAAAAATACCTCGGGGGAGTCGCCAAAGGCGACGGGGGCAGCGCCCCCATTCGCGTCACTTAAAGATAGTCTGAACGCTGAAGACCATATTTGGCCATTTTTTCATTCAGCGTCCGGCGCGGCAGGCAGAGTTCGTCCATAACAGACGCAATCGAGCCTTTGTGGCGGCGCATCGTGTTGTCGATCAGCATCCGCTCGAACGCTTCGACATATTCCTTCAGCGGCTTGCCTTCGGTGGTCATCACCGGCTGCATCTCTTCATGGTCCGACATCAACAGCGACGCAATCGTTCCCGATCCACGGCGCGATTGCAGCACGGCGCGCTCGGCAATATTGATCAATTGGCGCACGTTGCCCGGCCAGGGCGCTTGCAACAGCTGCGCTGCTTCCTGAGCGCTGACCTGAGGTGCATCACAACCGTATTCCTCGGCAAACTGCTCGCTGAGGCGCGTGAAGAGGGTCAGAATGTCCTCACCTCGCTGACGCAGTGGCGGCATCGTGATCCGCAACGCGGCCAGTCGGTAAAACAGATCAGGGCGCAGAACATCCTCAGAGGTTTTTCCCGCTTCCTGCAGATTCGAGATCGCAACGATCCGGGTCTCGGCCGGCGTGCCCTGCTCGTTCATCACGCTCAGCAGCTTGGCCTGTAACGTATCGCTCAGCGCCTCAACATCTTCCAGCACCAGCGTGCCTCCGCGCGCCTCTTCGATTGCGGGCAATTGCGCATCCTCGGGCATCATCGGGCCAAACAACCGTTTGGCCAGCGCGTCTTCCTCGAGCGCTGCGCAGGATACCAAAACAAACTTCTTACCCGCGCGGCTGCCCACCGCATGCAGTGCGTGTGCAACCAGGGTTTTACCGGTTCCGGTCTCACCATCGATCAACACATGTCCGTCGGCCTGCCCAAGGTCCAGAATATCCTCTCGCAACCGCTCCATCACCGGGCTGGCACCGATCAGCTTATTCATGATCTGCGTGCCACCCGACAGCTCGCGCCGAAGTGCCCGATTGTCCAATGTCAGGCGACGGGCATTGCTGGCGCGCTTGGCCAGTTCGGACATGCGATCGGGGTTGAATGGCTTTTCAAGGAAATCGAACGCACCGACACGCATCGCCTCGACCGCCATTGGAACATCACCATGTCCGGTGATCATGATCACAGGCAGGGTGCTGTCGGCGCCCATCAGCTTTTTCAGAAGCTGGATGCCATCCATCCCCGGCATTTTGATATCCGAAATCACGATCCCCGGGTAATCCGGCCCCAGAACCTTGAGCGCATCTTCCGCGCTAGCAAAGGTTTCAGTGTCGTATCCGGACAAAGCAAGCCATTGGCTGATCGACTGGCGCATGTCCTGTTCGTCATCCACAATGGCAATTTTCATGGCCTGTGCCATAGTCATTCCTCGTTATTCCGCGGCCTCAAGGCCGTCGCTTCCCAGTGCTGGCAACTGCATTTCAAACACCGCGCCGCCGTATTGTGCATTGCGCGCAGTCAGCCGTCCTCCATGGTCGTTCACGATCCCAGACGAGATAGCAAGCCCCAGACCTACGCCATCTCCAGGCTGTTTGGTGGTATAGAACGGCTCGAACAGGTTCTCGATGTCCTCTATGCCGTGCCCGTTGTCACGCACGGTCAGGACCGCCATGTCGCCCGCCGCCAGGATGATTTCCACATCCGGCTCTGCTACTGATTTGGTGGCATCCAGCGCATTTCGCAAGAGGTTGACCATCACCTGCTCGATCCGCATCCGGTCCCCCATCACCATTACAGGTTCTTCCGGCAGGATCTGAGTGATCTTCACATGACGCTGACGCAGTTGGGGCTCCATCATAGACAAGGCCGAGGCCAGCGCTTCACCAAGATTTACAGGCGAAAACGCATCCGCCCCTTTGCGTGCATAAGACTTAAGCTGGCGCGTGATCGCACCCATCCGTTCGATCAGGCCATCGATGCGCCCAAAGCTGGCCAGCGCCTCTTCCGGTCGGTTGCGCCGCAACAACAGACGCGCCCCGGCGAGATATGTTTTCATTGCAGCCAGAGGTTGATTGAGCTCGTGACTGACCGCAGCCGACATCTCGCCCAACGCCGCCAATTTCGAGCTTTGCGCGAGGGTCTGTTCTGCCAAATCCAGCGTCTTTTCAACCCGTTCCCGCTCAGCAATTTCTCGCTGTAGCCGCGCGTTCAATGCGCGAAGCTCTGCCGACTCGCGCTGAAACAGGGCCATGCGCAAGGTGGCCCGACGGCTGAGCGCATAGAACGTAAGCGCCAGAAGAATCGCAAACCCCATGATTTCCAGCGCGAGCACGCTGTTCACCTTTTCGCGGATCGACTCAAAGGTGGTGAAAGATGTCATCTGCCAGCCCCGGAACGGGATGCGTGTTTCCATCCGCATCACCGCCTCGCCTTGCAGGTAGGCATCAGGTGGCAATGCCGTCCAGTCGGTTGTGGCCCGAATGGCGCGTTGGATAGCGCCCTGTGGCGGTTGGCGCAGCATTGCCGTGCTTTCTTCCAAGCCACGCCAACGTGGCTCGGTGGACAGGATGATCGTTCCGGTGCTGTCCGTGACCATCACCGCGTCTGATATACCGGCCCATGCGCGCTCGAATTTCTGAAGATCCACCTCAACAATGATGACACCCAGAATTTCCGATCCATTTTCCAGTCGCCGGGAATACACAAAACTGTATCCGCCGGATTCCTTCGGAATGACGGAAAAAATTGTCGCGTTCGATCGGACGGCGTCCACAAAATATGCGGTATTTCTGTGCCCTTCGCCTAGCCTGTTCCGATCGGTCGCCGCGACTGTCCGACCGTCGCTGTCCAGCAGCATCAAGGATGCGGCGCCGATTTCTTCTACAAAAGAGATCAACCGCTGCGTTGAAAGCGTGTAGTCACTGGATTGGAGGGCGGAAATCAAGGTTGGGTCACGAGCCAGCAACTGCGGCACGATTGAGTTTCGTCGCAATTCGCTGAGCAAGTTTCCGGAATACAAGGCCAGCCGTAGTTCAGCCCGGTTTCGGGTTGATTCCGTGAACCTGTCAGTCAACAGTCGGTTGGTAATCCAGACCGTTGCGATTGTTGCGACTAGCAACACCAGCACAGACAGGCGCAGCCGCCAGCCCAGCGGCGCACCACGAAACGGTTTCAACAGATTTGACCAGGCTGATCGCACGTCCGAGTTCATGTCCAGACGTTACGCGCGGGCGCGCGTGACCTCAAGTCACGCCGCTTCAAACACGCCCGACAATGCGCGGAACAGCGCCGCCCCGTCGGTGCCACCGTGACCTTCGTCAGCGGCCCGTTCGGGGTGCGGCATCATTCCCAGCACACGGCGGTTTTCCGACAGAATGCCCGAAATATCACCCACCGAGCCGTTGGGATTCTCGGTATAGGTGAACGCGATACGGTCTTGATCCTGCAATGCCGACAGCGTTTCGTCGTCCGCAAAGTAATTGCCGTCGTGATGTGCAATCGGAATGCCGATCACGTCACCCGCATTGTAGCCGGCGGTAAACACGCTATCGCTGGTTTCAACCTTCAGGCCCACTGTTTTACAAATGTACTTCAGCCCGGCATTGCGCAGCAACGCGCCTGGCAGGATGCCCGTTTCTGTCAAAACCTGGAAACCGTTACAGATACCAACTGCATATCCGCCACGTTCGGTATGATTCACAACCGCTTTGCAGATCGGTGACTTGGCAGCGATGGCCCCGCAGCGCAGATAGTCGCCATACGAAAAGCCGCCCGGTACGCCCACGATATCTACACCGTCGGGCAACGCTGCGTCTTTGTGCCAGACCATATCAACCTTGAAACCGGCCTGCTCAAAAGCGACGGCGAGGTCTCGGTCACAGTTGGATCCGGGGAATACGATTACGGCTGCGCGCATGGCGGGCCCTCCTACGAGACAAAATCAGTAACCACCGCAACGCCCGGAGGGGTCGGATGATCAAAGGCGGCAAGCTCAGCGCTTACCTGGTTGAGAGATATTTTACGCGTGACCAGTGGGCTCAGGTCGATCCCGCCCCCTGCGATCATCGACAACAAGGACGGATAACGCCAGCTTGGCATTCCCCGTGTACCGAAAACAGAAAGCTGGCCAGAGTACAGCACATCCATTGGCAGTGCCATCTGGGTGTGATCCCCCGCAGGCATTCCGATCTGCACCATGCGCCCCAGTTTGCGAAGGGACCGCATCGCGGAGACAGTCGTCACTTCAATGCCCAAGGCTTCAATTGCAACGTGCGCGCCGCCGCCAGTGATGTCCTTCACGGCTTGCGACGCATCACAGGTCGTCGCATTCACGACCGCGTCCGCGCCCAGAGACATGGCATAATCCAGCTTGTCGTCTGCGATATCGACCACCACAACCCGTGCACCAAGGGCCTTGCCCAACAGCAGGGTCGAGATTCCAACGCCACCGCCACCAAAGACCGCAATCCATTCCCCACCCTGAACCTGCGCCCGTCCGACCAATGCCTGCCATGCTGTCGTCACCCGGCACCCAAGGGCGGCCGCCACTTCGGGCGCAATGCTGTCGGGCAACAATGTAAGGTTAGCATCCGCATGGGCTACAGCAATGTATTCGGCAAAGGCGCCATCGCAGGTGAACCCAGGCACAATCTGATCGTTGCAGATTGTCTGATGCCCCTGCGCACAATCCGCGCAATGCCCGCAAGCCAGAATGAAGGGAGCAATCACCCTGTCGCCAACCCGCCACCGGGTAACGCGCGCGCCGACCGCAACAACCTCGCCACAATATTCATGACCAGGTGTCATTGGCAGAATAACGTCTGGATCTGCGCCGGACCACGCGTGCCAGTCAGACCTACATACGCCACAGGCCAGAACCCGAACCACCACACCGTCTTCGGCGGGTTCGGGGTCGGGTACCGTCGTAACCTCAAGTGGTTGGCGATAGGTGATCAGACGCGCGGCCCGCATTCGGTCAGACCAGTTCGATCTCGTAGCGTTCAATGACCGTGTTGGCCAACAGCTTTTCGCACATTTCGGTGACATCCGCTTCGGTTGCACCTTCGGTCAGTTCAAGGTCGATCACCTTGCCTTGACGTACACCTTCGACCTTATCAAAGCCCATTGCGCCCAATGCGTGCCGAACAGCTTCGCCCTGCGGGTCCAGTACCCCGTTCTTGAGCATCACATGCACCCGTGCTTTCATTTTGGCAACTCCACCTTCGGGCCGCAATCCATGGCCCATTTCGTTGCGCGGGGGATAGCGTGCCTGACCGTTTTCGACAACCCTGTTTCCCAAGCAGTTTGCCGCAGTTGTCATCAAGCGAAGCGACTCTTTCGGTTAATCACCAACAGATGAACCTTCCGATAACGCAAAAACCAAAATGCGCCGCGGTTTTTGCCGCAGCGCAGTTTAGTTGACACATAAGTCTCCGGAACGGATCAGTTGATCAGTGTCGGCTTGGTGACATTGGTATTCGGAAGCACACCCAACCGGCGCGCGACTTCTGAATATGCATCGGTCAGGTTGCCCAGATCGCGGCGGAACACATCCTTGTCCAGCTTCTGGCCGGTCTCAATATCCCACAGGCGGCAGCTGTCGGGGCTGATTTCGTCAGCCACGATCAGGCGCTGATAGTCGCCATCGAACACGCGTCCGATCTCGATCTTGAAGTCCACCAGCCGAATACCAACTGCCAGCATCACGCCGCTCATGAAATCGTTCACCCGCAGAGCAATGCTGAGGATGTCGTCCATGTCCTGCTGGCTGGCCCAACCAAAGGCCGCGATATGTTCTTCTGTAACCAGAGGATCACCCAGCGCGTCGTCCTTGTAGCAATATTCGACGATCGGGCGCGGCAGCTGTGTCCCTTCTGCTATGCCCAGACGTTTTGACATCGATCCGGCGGCATAGTTTCGAACGATCACTTCCAACGGAACGATTTCGCAATTGCGCACCAGTTGTTCGCGCATGTTCAGGCGGCGAATAAAGTGGTTCGGAATACCGATTTGGGTCAGGCCGTTCATAAAGAACTCGGACAGGCGATTGTTCAATACGCCCTTGCCGTCAATAACGTCCTTCTTTTCCGCGTTAAACGCGGTGGCGTCATCCTTGAAATACTGCACAATTGTGCCCGGTTCGGGACCTTCATACAGAATCTTGGCCTTACCTTCGTAAATTTTTTTGCGACGCGCCATAAGCGACCTTTCCAGTCTGAGCAGAGGGATTGAGTCCCCTCTCGTTGGCGTTCTCTTAGTGCAAGCCCCCTTTTCTCGCAAGTTCATGTACCCGAGAGGCTTTGACGCAGCGCAAATACCTTGCGCACGGGACGTCGTATGGTCATATCATCAGGAAACAAGATGTAACCCAAGAGGTCCTCACCCAATGACCACGTTCGACGAACGCGAAAACGCCTTTGAAGCCAAATTTGCTCATGACGAAGAAATGCAGTTCAAGGCCCAGGCCCGCTGCAACAAACTACTGGGCCTATGGGCGGCAGAGAAACTGGGCAAAACCGGTGCCGATGCCGAAGAATACGCAAAGACGGTTGTAATCGCCGATTTTGAAGAAGCCGGGCACGAGGATGTTGTGCGCAAGGTTTCAGGCGATTTGGGTAGCTTGTCCTCGGATGACGAAATTCGGGCGAAAATGGCCGAGCTTTTGCCAGAGGCCAAAGCGCAGGTTCTGAGCGAGACCGACTAAACGATTAGCGCCTGACTCATGATCTTCATGAGTTTTATGAATTTGATTTGACGCCCCTGTCGTGTGACATGGGGCGTCTCTATTTTTTAACGGCGATTTGCGCCTTTTTCTGGAATACCCCAATGACAAATGCGCTGAGCAAGCTTCTGGACACCAATGATGCCATTCTGGCGGATGGAGCGACTGGAACAAACCTGTTCAACATGGGCCTGCAATCCGGCGATGCGCCTGAACTCTGGAACGTGGACGCTCCCGAAAAAATCAAAGCCCTGTATCAGGGTTCCGTCGATGCGGGCAGCGATCTTTTCTTGACCAATACGTTCGGTGGCACATCGGCGCGGCTCAAATTGCATGACGCACAGAATCGCGTGGGCGAACTGAACCGCATCGGTGCGGAACTTGGGCGTGAAGTTGCGGACAAGGCGGGACGCCCCGTTGTGGTCGCTGGATCCGTTGGCCCGACCGGCGAGATCATGGAACCCGTCGGAAGCTTGTCTCATTCCGAAGCGGTGGAAATGTTCCACGAACAAGCCGCAGCACTGAAAGAAGGCGGTGTGGATGTGCTGTGGGTCGAAACCATCAGCGCGCCCGAAGAATTCCGCGCCGCCGCCGAAGCGTTTGCGCTGGCCGATATGCCCTGGTGTGGCACCATGAGCTTTGACACAGCGGGTCGCACAATGATGGGTGTCACCTCGGCTGATCTGGCGCAACTGGTTGAAACGCTGCCAAACCCGCCCATCGCATTCGGAGCCAATTGTGGAACCGGCGCATCAGATATTCTGCGCACTGTTCTGGGCTTTGGCGCACAGGGCACGGAACGTCCTCTGATCTCAAAAGGTAACGCGGGCATTCCGAAATACGTGGATGGCCACATCCACTATGACGGTACACCCGAATTGATGGGGCAGTATGCAGCTATGGCGCGCGACGCAGGTGCTACGATCATTGGCGGTTGCTGCGGGACCATGCCCGATCACCTGCGCAAGATGCGCGAGGCGCTGGACACCACATCCCGCGGCGAGCGCCCCACCCTGGAACAAATCACTGATGCGCTTGGTCCGTTTACTTCGGCCTCGGACGGAACCGGCGATGATGCTGCACCCGAGCGCCGAGCGCGCCGCCGCCGCCGCGCCTAAATTCGACCTATTCAGCGCCCTTCGAATTTCGGAGGGCGTTTTTCCATGAATGCCACCACACCTTCGGCGAAATCGCGCGAGCGACCGCATTCGCCTTGCAGATGCGCTTCGGTCGCAAGCTGCTGAGGCAGGGTGTTTTCATATGTCCCACGAACAGCTTGCTTGATCGCGCCATAGGCGGCGGTCGGACCTTTGGCCAGGTATTCCGCCCGTTTGCGCCAATGCGCAGCGAAGTCTTCATCAGGGATGGCCTCCCAGATCAGACCCCAATCATCTGCCTGCCGTGCGCTGATCTTGTCAGCAAACAAAGCCGCCCCCATCGCCTTGGCCAGCCCCATTTGACGTGGCATGAACCAGGTTCCGCCAGCGTCGGGCAGCAACCCGATCCGAGCAAAGGCCTGCAGGAAATAGGCGCTCTCGGCAGCAATCACTACATCCGCGCACAGGGCAAGGTTGGCTCCTGCCCCAGCCGCAGCTCCGTTCACGGCCGCAATCGTTGGCACCGGACAGCTGTGAATCGTCTCCAGCATCGGCTCATATTCGTCCCGCAACGAACGTTCCAAGTCAATCTTGCCGGTTGACGACGCATCACCCAAATCCTGTCCCGAGCAAAAAGCAGGTCCAGCGCCGGTGATCACGATGCACCGGGCTCGGGTCGCCGCATCTTTCATTGCGTGAGTGATTTCAGCTCGCATCTGAGTTGTCAGAGCGTTCATCTTGTCAGGTCTGTTCAATGTCAGAACTGCCAGCCCGTCAGAAATATCCAGAACAACCGTTTCGTATTTCATGAAAACCCTCCCGTCGCGCCTTGCGTTTTTGCACACTTACTGACCCAAACGGGATGGGAAAAGCAGAACCAAACGTCAGTCTTCAAGAATTCGGCGCAGGCGTTCCTTTTCGTCCTCACTCAGCGTCGTGCTCTCAACTGAAGCGTGGGCTTTGGCGCGGTTGCGCAGAAAGTTCAGCCCGACCCCGGCTGCAATCAGCAACATGATGGGTCCGGCGAGCCAAAGAAACAGGTTCGAACCGCTGGTCGTCGGCTTCAGCAGAACGTATTCGCCATAGCGATCTACGATAAAGGCAATTGCCTCTTCATCGCTGTCACCCGCGACCAAACGCTCACGCAGCAACAGGCGCAAGTCACGCGCAAGATCTGCATTGCTTTCGTCGATGCTCTCGTTCCGGCAAACAAGGCAGCGTAGGCCAGTGCTGAGGTCGCGCGCCCGCTGTTCGAGGACCGGATCATCCAGCACCTCGTCGGGCTGCACCGAAAACACGGGTGTCGCCAGCAGCATTAGGATCAGTACAAGGCGTTTCATTCTGCGGGCACTCCGCCAACCGGGGTTTTTCTGGCCCCAGCCGCAACACGGAATCGTCTGTCACATAGGCTTAGGATACCGCCTAGCGACATTAGAATGCAGCCACCCCAGATCCAGTTTGCGAGCGGTTTGATATAGGTCCGCATGACCCAGCCCCCATCGGCCTGCTGATCGCCGATCACGACGTAAAGGTCGCCCAGGAAACGATAGTCGATCGCAGCCTCAGTCGTGGGCATACGCGCCACCGGATAGTCGCGTTTTTCCGGGTGCAGGGTGCCAATCAGACGTCCATTCTTTTCAACCAGGACATCTGCCGTGGTCGAGAAATAGTTCGGCCCCTCAACCTGTCGCACATCTTGCAGGGTCAGCGTGAACTGCCCCACTTCGAACGGCTGGTTGGGTTGCGCCACGCGAATATCTTCGGCCTCCCACGCAGTCAGACCAGCGACCGCGAAGATGGTGACGCCCAAACCGGTATGAGCAACCGCTTTTCCCCAATCCGCGCCCGGCAAACGGAACAGGCGCTTAAGGCTGCCATTGCGGCCTGTGCGGCTCCACAAATCAAGCGCTGCACCAAAGGTGATCCAGGCCCCAAGGAACAGACCAACCGGGCCAAGCGCGCTGCGTCCCGTCTGCATCGCCCAAACCAGCAGAGCAATTGCAAGCGCAAGGCCAAAGGCATAGCGCAGCGACCACGCGGTCTTGCCAATCCTTCCCCGCTTCCACGGCAACATTGACCCAATCGGCAGGATCAACCCAAGCAGCACCATGAACGGAGAGAACGCCGCATTGAAGAACGGAGCACCGACCGAGAGCTTCCGGTCGAACATCATCTCAGCCACCATCGGCCACATGGTGCCTACGAACACAACAAAACAGCTGACAGCCAGCAGCACGTTGTTCGCCACCAAAGCGCTTTCGCGGCTGACCATACCAAACACACCCTTGGCCTCCATCGCTTGGGCGCGCGCGGCAAACAGCGTCAATGCCCCGCCGATAAAGAACACCAGGATCATTAGGATAAATACGCCACGTTCGGGATCGGTTGCAAAGGCATGAACAGACGTGAGAAGCCCAGACCGCACAATGAATGTACCGATCAGTGAAAATCCGAATGCGATGATTGCCAGCAAAATGGTCCAACTCTTCAGCGCCTCGCGCTTTTCCACAACGATAGCAGAGTGCAACAGCGCGGCTGCCAGAAGCCACGGCATGAAAGAGGCGTTCTCGACCGGGTCCCAGAACCAGAAACCGCCCCAGCCGAGTTCGTAGTACGCCCACCAGGAGCCCAACGCGATCCCGATCGTCAGAAAGACCCATGCTGCCAGTGTCCAAGGCCGCACCCACCGCCCCCAAGCAGCGTCGACGCGGCCTTCGATCAGGGCGGCAACGGCAAAGCTGAACGCCATACTCAGCCCCACATATCCGAGATAGAGAAACGGTGGATGGAAGGCCAAACCGGGGTCTTGAAGCAGTGGGTTCAGGTCGCGCCCGTCAAACGGCGCAATTGCAAGCCGGTCAAACGGGTTTGACGTGAACAAAATGAAGGCAAAAAATGCGACAGCAATTGCAGACTGCACGGCCAACACACGTGCCTTAAGCGTTGGCGGCAAACCGCCACCAAAAAACGCAGCCATCGCACCGAACAAGGTGACAATCAGCACCCAAAGCAACATGGACCCTTCGTGGTTCCCCCATGTCCCACTTATCTTGTAGATCATCGGCTTGGCCGAGTGGCTGTTCTCAACCACGATCCTCAGGGAAAAGTCGGACACGACGAAAGCCCAGATCAGAGCACCGAAGGATAATGCCGTTAGCAGGAACTGAACAATGGCCGAAGGCTCGGCAAATGCCATCCATCCGGTCCAACGTTTCGAGGCACCGATCAGGGGCACCACGCTTTGCACGATGGCGACAAAGAAGGCGAGGATTAGGGCAAAGTGGCCGAGTTCTGTAATCATGCCCCGGAATATACTCCGGGGCCAATCCGGGGGCCAATAACTTTCGCCAGATCCGGGGGCACATAGTGTCGCGGGTCAGGTCCTGCGACGCTTGCGCCAGTCTTCCAGCGCAGGGTTAGCATCAGGGCGCGTGACGTCTTGCGTCAAAGCTGAATCCGGGCCAGGATCCGCAGCCCCCGGGCTGTCGGCTCGCAGGGCGCGCAACTGCTCGATATTGTTCAGGACGGCAGGCAATCGCAGCATTGAAACACCGATATCCCGTTGAAACTCCTGCATCTTCACCTGATGCCGTGCTCCAAAGTAAAACGAAACGATAACGCCCAACAACCACCATAAAGGTTCCGGCACCAAAGCCATGCCTTGCATCCTAGCCGCAAACCACAGCGGGTCGACCATGGCCGCGATGAACAACCCCAGCGTCCCTAAGGCCAAAGCCGGACGTGGCAGTCGATTAACACCATCCATAAACCGGTCAAATGAACCTTTTCGCGCAGTTTGGAATTCACCACCAAATTGCAACATGGCTTGCGCTTGAACCTCGGCTCCTCTCCGCGCGCCTGCTTCGGCGTTCTCGCGGTAAAGCTCAACGGTTTCTCTTACCGCATTGCGTCCATTCCCAAACAACAGCGCCAAGACGCCCGAGATCAATCCCATGCTTCCACCCTTCTTTGAAACGCGTCATCTGACATGTGATAGCGGTGCGACAGAAATTCTTCGGCCCGTTTAATCCAGCCACCTTTGCCCCCTGACCGGCTTTGCGCATATTTTCTTAAGGCCGGTCGTCGATCCGCCAGACGAAAGTAGTAATTCCGCCGCGCAATCCCGTATGCATCCCGCAGTGTGGATGGGTCCGGCTAAGCTGCACTTACACAAGCTGCTGCGGTCTTTGGACCAATCACGCCATCCGCCGCGACATTGAAGCCCATGTGTCGCAAAAGTCGTTGCAGGATTTTCACTGCCTGAGATCCGGCGTTCACATACATGTCAAAGACCGAAGCGTGCAGCACATCCGGCAACGACGAAACACGTGGCTTATCAAAGTAATGCTGAACAAAGATGTCGACCGCTTTTTGCCGCGTGAGCAACCGCACGTCGGCAACATCCACAGCACCATCGCCAGTCAAATCCAATCCCAGACGTCGCATTGTGTGAATGGTCACACCGTATTTCGTGGCACCGCCGGGGTCGTCCGGATCATCCACAAACCCGCCTTCTCGTGCAACGATGTCTTCTGCGATCTGCCGAACCGTTTGCATGACATCCCCCAATTTCAACAATCGCGGCAACGGTCCGACAAACCTGTTAACATCCAGAAACGACAAAGGGCGCTGCAGTTTGAACACGTGCAACGCCCTTTATTCTTTTGTTCAATGGCTACATTTGCCCGAGTAGCCCGACGATCAGCTGCCTTCCGCTTCTTTGTAAACACCTTGCTCTTTCAGCGCGTCCATTACCTCTTTTGGCATGTAAGTTTCGTCATGTTTCGCAAGGATTTCAGTTGCTTCAAACACGCCGTTTACGTAGCTTCCGGTGCCAACCATGCCTTGGTTCTCGGTAAACAGATCCGGCAGAACGCCCGTGAACGAGACCGGGACACTTTCACCGCCATCTGTGACAACAAAATGAACGGTTTCGCCCTGCCCACGAATGATCGAGCCTTCTTCAACAAGCCCGCCTATGCGGAACACCTCGGTCGGTTTGGGCGGCTCCGCAATTACCTCGCTGGGTGAACGGAAGAAATTGATGCCATCCTGCAAGGCCCACCCAATCAACGCCGTCGATGCCACCAAGGCAACGACCGCTACCAAAATGACTTGTACTCGACGACGTTTCTTGAGCGTTTTCATACCGTCCTCACGGAAATAGAGGGGCCATCATCAGACCCACAGTTTCATCTTCACCTAACATCAGGTTGGCGTTCTGCAAGGCTTGGCCACTGCTACCTTTTGTCAGGTTATCCAGCGCGGCAATCACAATCGCGCGCCGTTCGATCCGGTCAGCCACCACACCGATATGACAGAAATTCGACCCGCGTACATGATGGGTCGACGGCGCCTGTCCCATCGGCAGCATCTGGATGAAAGGCTCATCCACATAGGTCTTTGCCAACGTTTCATAGACGCTTTGCGGGTCGCCCTTGACGTAAGTCGTTGCCAGAATGCCCCGGTTAGCCGGGACCAGATGCGGTGTGAATTGCACATGCACTGTCCGCCCGGCCAGCTTCGAAAATTCCTGATCGAATTCACCCAGATGCCGGTGCGCACCGCCGACAGCATAGGCATTGTACCCTTCACTCAACTCAGCGTGCAGCAGGTTTTCCTTGAGCGACCGCCCGGCCCCGGAAACTGCGCATTTCAGGTCCAGAATGATGTCATCAAGATCAATAACCCCGGCCGAGATCAACGGCCGCAGCACATATTGCCCTGTCGCGGCGTTGCAGCCTGTACCGGCGACCAAGTGCGCCGACCTTATCTCATCCCTATAGAACTCAGTTAGGCCATAAACGGCCTCGCCCTGCTGCTCCAAAGCGCTGTGCGGGTTGCCATACCACTTCTCATACTCATCCGGGTCTTGCAGCCGGAAATCCGCTGACAAATCAATGATCTTCAAGTCTTTCGGCAGGTCCCGGATCACCTCTTGGCTGGTTTTGTGCGGCAAAGCACAGAAACACAGATCAACATTGGAAAAATCGATCTCGGAAATCTTGCACAGATCCGGCAAATCCATGTGCCGCAGATGCGGGAAGACCTGCGCCATGCTCATGCCTGCCTTCCGTTCGGCGGCCAAAGCAACAATGTCCATGTTCGGGTGCTCGGCGATCAGCCGCACCAGTTCAGCGCCGGTGTAACCAGAAGCGCCCAGAATTGCGATTTTATGGGTCATGTCAGACCTCTTCTTTGCATATGTCACATATCACGACCGCCGATGTGACGGTCTTTGAATTAGAAAATTCGGGGAAGTGCGTCCTTGACCTAAATCAGGCCGCCTCGAACGAGATTTGTCGTCGGAGGAATTGCGTTGCACGATCACTGACAAAACCCGGCTTGCCCGTGGTCAGATAGCCACCAGCGCCATCGCCCAACATATTGGGGTGGCGTTGCAGATAATCGGCCAGGCTTTCGGCCACCAGATCCCCTTGGCTAAAGACCTGAACATCTGAACCCAAGGCGGCCTGAAACGTCTCTGCCATCAACGGATAGTGCGTACAGCCCAGAATCGCGGCCTGCGGCTCGGGCATTTTTCGTTTCAAAGCATCCACATGGCTCCGCACCAGCGCCTCCGCCAGGATCATATCGCCATCTTCAATGGCATCAACCACACCACCACAGGCCTGCGCTTCGACGTCCACGCCAATCGCGCGGAATGCCAGTTCCCGCTGAAAGGCCCGGCTGGACACAGTGGCAGGCGTCGCGAACAAGGCCACATGCTTAACGGCCACTTCGCGTGGTGGAGAGTTGTCCCCCCATTGCCGCTCGGTCAGCGCTTCGATCAAGGGAACAAAGACGCCTAGCACTCTCTTACCCTCGGGCACGCCCTCTTCCTGCATCCTGCGCAGGGCGGCAGCGCTTGCGGTATTGCAGGCCAGAATCACAAGATTGCATCCGCGATCCCACAGCTCGTGCACGGCCTTGCGGGTCAGCTGATAGATATCCTCGGCATCACGTACACCGTAAGGTGCATGTGCACTGTCCGCAAAATACAGGAATTCCACGTCGGGCAGCCGTTGCTGCGCGGCGTTCAGGACGGTCAAACCGCCCAAACCGGAATCAAAGATACCTACTGCCATTAGCCCCTTCAGGCGCGATGCCGTTCCTCAAATTCATAGCCGTAGTCATAAGAGTCCAACGGCTTCGGAGACAGCTCATACGTGGCTTTGCGCAGGAAATCCATCATCTTGCGCGTATCCTTGCCAAGCGGGTCTAAAACATCGCGCCCAATAGGCTCTCCGATCACCACTTTCACAGGGGTATCGACGCGCTTTTTGAATTCTTTGATGAGCAGACCCATACGCAAAGTGTTGTGCAGATGGCTTGCGATCTGGAACAAGCGCGATGTGTGCCCGTCGAAGAAAACCGGCACAACCGTTGCATTGGATTTCGCCACCATTCGAGCCGTGAAGCCACGCCAGCCAGGATCCATAGGGTGCGCAAACGGCTTGACCCCGGTGCTGACTGTCCCGCCCGGAAAAATGCCAATCGCCCCACCCTCGCTCAGATAGTTGAGAGCCGTTGAGCGAGTCTCCAAATTCAGCTTCATCCCTTCTTTCGTTTCATCAAACGAAATGGGCAGGATGATGCGGTTCAGATCTTCAGCCTTGCGAAACACCCTGTGCGCCAGAATTCGGAAATCTCCGCGCGCCTCAGACAGAATGTGACCCATTATTAAACCGTCCAGAATGCCATAGGGATGATTGGCAATCAGGATCAGGGGGCCATCAGTCGGAATGTTTGCAAGCGATCCCCCCACAACATCCAATGTCAGCCCATAGCGTTCGACCATAACGGCCCAAAAGTCGCGCCCGTTGGCAACGTCTTTTTCGTATCCGTCGGCGCGTTTGATCAGGCGCATACGGCCAGTCGTATTCTCCATAAGCTTAATAACCATTCGCCCGCCTTTGGTCTCGGCAGAATGGGCATAAGAAATGTCACGAACGGCATCACGACGCGATGTCATGTGGGTCTCCGGTTTGTTGCCTGCAAAATAGGTGCAAGTAACAATTTTGCCTAGCCATCGTGACGCCCTTGTGACGATTTACTCCGCCGCTGCCTGCAACTCGGGCCCGCCGCTTCGGATGGATGCCAGCAACTCCTCGCGCCTTTTGGCTGCCTTGGCCTCGTTTTCCTGCAAAACAGGTCCGAAACCACGGATATCCAATGGCAGTCGAGCCAAGGCAGAGATCGCATCACGCGTGTCCTGCGACAATAACGGCAACACTTCGCGCATGTCCTTTTCGTACTGCCGGATCAAAGCACGCTCCATCTTGCGTTCGGACGAATACCCGAAGACATCGAACGGTGTGCCGCGCAGCGCCTTCAACTTTGTCAGCAGCTTCAATGGGCCTATGACAGATTCGCTGAATGCGCGCTTCTTGGGCCTGCCGTTGCTGCCCGATCCTCCGAAAATCGGCGGCGCCAGATGAAACGTCATCTTGAAGTCGCCATCAAACTCGGCGGCTGCCTTTTCCCTACTGGTCAGCAGTAGGCGCGCAACCTCGTATTCATCCTTGTATGACAGAACTTTATGATAGCCCTTTGCAACCACTTCGCGCACCTCAGCGTCCTCAACGCTGTCGAGCAACTTACGATACCGTTTCGCCAACCGGGCGCTTTGGTATTCGATCAGGTGCTGCGCACGGAACTCGATGATCTGGTCCAGCGTTTTAGGCATCTCCGCCACGGTTGGGGACAGAATAGACTGCACTTCATCTGGATGTAGTACTGCCCAGCGGCCGATATCAAACGCACGCTTGTTTCGCTCAACCGCCGTTCCGTTCAACTCGATAGCGTCAAAGATCGCCTGATGGCTGACGGGCAACAACCCGCGCTGCCAGGTCGCGCCAAAGATCATCATGTTGGAATAGATCGAGTCCCCCATCACGGCGCGCGCCAGATCGGTTGCGTCAAACAATGAGACATCTTCTTTCAGCCGCGCCTGCAAGGCCAGTTCCAACTGATCGGCTGGAATGCGAAACTCCGTATTGCGTGTGAAGTCGCCAGTGACCGTTTCATGGCTGTTTACGACTGCGCCGGTGCGTCCGGTGCGCGTCAGGCCCAAGGTCTTCGCCCCGGCGGAAACCACCAAATCGCCGCCGATCAGCGCGTGGGCTTCACCGGTGGCAACGCGGATCGCGCTGATATCTTCGGGACGATTGGCCAGACGGCAGTGGATATGAACTGCGCCACCTTTCTGCGCCAGGCCCGCCATTTCCATCATGCCCGCGCCTTTGCCATCGATCTGCGCGGCCTGAGCAAGAATTGCACCAAGGGTGACGACGCCTGTACCACCAACGCCCGTAATTACCACGTTGTGCGTTCCCTTGATCTCGGGAAGCTCCGGCATCGGCAAATCCGGCAGGTCGATCTCGGTCGTTGCCTCTTTGCGGATCTTAGCGCCCTCAAGCGTCACGAACGAGGGGCAAAAGCCGTTCAGGCAAGAAAAATCCTTGTTGCAGCTTGACTGATCAATCGCCCGTTTGCGGCCCAACTCGGTTTGTTTTGGAACGATAGATACGCAGTTCGACTGCACCCCACAATCGCCGCAGCCTTCGCAGACATCGGTGTTGATGAACACACGTTTGTCCGGGTCCGGGAACGTGCCGCGTTTCCGGCGTCGGCGCTTTTCAGCCGCGCAGGTCTGAACATAGACAATGACCGAGACGCCTTCGATCTCACGGAATTTCTCCTGCACCTGCATAAGGTCCGCGCGCTCATATGTCTGAACACTTGCGGGCAGCGCCTTGAAGTTTACGTCTTCCTTTTCGTCATAGACCAAAGCGACCTCACGGACGCCCATCGCTTTGACCTCTGCGACGATCCGTTCTGCGGTCAGGTCGCCTTCGTTGTCCTGCCCACCGGTCATGGCGACCGCGTCGTTGAACAGGATTTTAAAGGTGATGTTCGTTCCTGCCGACAACGCCGCTCGGATCGCCTGAACGCCCGAATGGTTATAAGTGCCGTCGCCAAGGTTCTGGAACACGTGTTTGGTGGTCGAAAACGGAGCTTCACCAATCCAGTTCGCGCCTTCACCGCCCATTTGGGTGAAACCTGTCGTCTCGCGGTCCATCCACTGAACCATGTAGTGACAGCCGATACCGGCATAAGCGCGGCTGCCATCAGGCACCTTCGTCGAACTGTTATGCGGGCAGCCCGAGCAAAAATACGGAAGCCTCGTCGCGATTTCCTGCGCGTTATCGGCCCGGCGTGCTTCGGACAACGATGACAGCCCAGCCCGAATACCATCGGTTTCGCGCCCCTCTTCGATCAGGATTTCACCCAGTTTTTCGGCGATCATGATCGGATCAAGTGCACCACGCGTCGGGAACAGTTCTTCCCGGTGCAGCGTCCCTGCCCCACCTTTGTACCAGCCATAAACCCTGCGGCCGCGCCGATCGTCAAAGATGGCCTCCTTGACCTGAACCTCAATCAGCTTGCGCTTTTCTTCGACGATCACAATTAAGTCCAGCCCTTCGGCCCAGTCATGGAACCCGGCCATATCCAACGGGAAAGTCTGCCCCACCTTGTAAGTGGTGATCCCCAACCGTTCGGCCTCGGCCTCGTTGATGTTCAGAAGGGACAGAGCGTGTGTCAGATCCAGCCAGTTCTTGCCGGCAGCCACAAAGCCAATTTTTGCGCCCGGTTTGCCCCACATTCGTTTGTCGAGCTTATTGGCATGGGAAAAGGTCTCGGCCGCAAACCTTTTGTAATCGATAACGCGTGTTTCCTGCAGGTGCGGAGTGTCACCCAACCGAATGTTCAACCCACCTTCCGGCATGTCGAATTCAGGCACAACGACCTGCATCCGGTTCGGACTGCCATCCACAACCGAAGTGACCTCGATTGTGTCTTTCATCGTTTTCAAGCCGACCCAGACCCCAGCAAAGCGACTGAGTGCGAAGCCGTATATGCCGTAGTCCAGAATTTCCTGAACGCCAGCGGGGCTGACAATCGGCATATACATATCGACCAGAGACCATTCTGACTGGTGCAGAACGGTCGAGCTTTCGCCGGTGTGATCATCGCCCATTGCCATAAGGACGCCGCCGTGCTTGGCCGTACCGGCCATGTTCGCGTGGCGCATAACGTCACCGGATCGGTCGACCCCTGGACCTTTGCCGTACCAAAGTCCGAAAACCCCGTCGAACTTGCCGTCGCCCCGCAACCCTGCTTGCTGACTGCCCCACAGGGCGGTCGCGGCGAGATCTTCGTTTAAGCCGAACTGAAACGTCACATCGTTTTCGGCCAGCGGTTTTTGAGCCCGCATCATTTGCTGATCAACAGCGCCAAGGGGCGACCCCCGATACCCGGTTACAAGACCCGCCGTATTCAGGCCCGCCTGCCGATCTCTGGCTTTTTGCATCAGCATCAACCGAACAAGCGCCTGAGTTCCGTTCAAAAGAACGGGGTTTTTCTCAAGATCAAACCGGTCGTTTAACGTTATCTGTGGCTGACTCATCAGACGTCTCCCCTCGTCAGATCAGTGTGCTTCATTTCGATGCATTTTAGGTCATAATTTCTGACCTGCATAGGATTTATCCACTGATAAGTAACGATTTCGCCCTTTGAATGTGGAACTTGTCACCTCTTTCATATAGGCATCCAAAAGGATAACGAAAGTTGCGTTGATGGATTGGGACAAGCTTAGAATATTTCACGCAGTGGCCGATGCAGGCAGCCTGACCCACGCAGGTGACAAGCTTAATCTGTCTCAATCCGCCGTGAGCAGACAGATCCGTGCATTGGAAGAATCGCTGGATGCGACCCTTTTTCATCGTCATGCGCGGGGACTGATTCTTACCGAACAAGGTGAATTGCTGTTTGACGCCACATCCGCAATGTCGAAACGGCTGGATGCTGCAGCCGCGCGCATTCGGGACAGCGAAGAAGAGGTTTTTGGCGTCCTGAGGGTTACGACCACATTCGGCTTCGGAACTCTCTGGCTGGCCCCGCGCCTGCCTAAACTGTACGAGCAGTACCCCGATCTCAACATCGACTTAATGCTGGAAGAACGCGTTTTGGACCTTCCCATGCGTGAGGCGGACGTCGCCATTCGCATGAAAGAACCCAGTCAAGCCGACTTGGTTCGCAAGCGTTTGATGACGGTGCAAATGATGCTGTACGCGACGCAGGACTATATCGAGGCTCATGGTGGAACGTTGAATTCGTTGGACGAAATCAAAGACCATCGACTGATTTGCCAAACCCCCGCAGCACCGCAAGTCGGAGCCAGCGCAGCGATGGTGCGCCACCTGATGACCTACAATCCAGGTTCGTTACTCACCGTGAACAACTATTTCGGAGTACTTCAGGGCGTTCTGCACAATCTGGGTATTGGGGTTCTTCCTGATTATGTAACGCAGGATTTTCCGCATCTGGTGCCGGTACTGTCCGACATCGAAACCGCTGATGTTCCTGTATACTTGGCCTATCCCGAAGAGCTCAGGCATTCGAAGCGCGTCGGCGCGTTCCGTGATTTCGTTCAGGATGAGATCATTGCGCAGCGCAAGCAATTGAAACAGATGGGTAAACTCTAGATATGCACCCATAGCATATCGGGCATGAGGTCTTAACAGGGTTAAATTCCTTGAACCTTCACAAACTGACACCTAAATGAGCACTCGAAGGCGGTGATGCTGAAACGCTCATCATCTTCATACCTCCCTGTTGGACTACGGCCGAGCTTATAGCTCGGCCTTTTTTTTGCGCGGCCAAAAGCATTAAGCCAGCGAAAGCTCTGGGAAAAATACACGCATAGGCATATGATCCCCAAAAAACGAAACAATTTCGTGTTCGAGGGAAAATCAATGTTCCACCCACTCCGCCTCATGCTGGCGATCATTTCTGCTTTATTTTTAGCGACCCCACTTCTGGCACAAGGCACCAGCACGCCGTCCTCAGTGACGATTCCCGAAGATCTGACACCCGAACAGGTCGACGATCTTGTTGCGCGGATGTCTGACGACCAGGTGCGCGCGATTCTGTTGGAGCGGCTTGATGCTGTTGCAGAAAAGCGGGCCGAAAGTGGCACGACCGAAAAGGGTATAGTTCAGGCCATCTCGGACACCGTTAGCACCATGGCCGCGTCCTGGATGGATGTTATCAGAAAGATCCCTCTGTTAATTTCAGCTCAGGTTCAAGCATTCTCGAATTTCGGAAGTAGCTTTGGGTCCAGCGGGCTAGTCAGTCTTTTTGGCTTCACTTTCATCGCCCTAGCGGTTGGTTTTGCCGCCGAGAAAATCGTTGGGCTGTGGACGCGCCGATGGCTTAAAGTAGTTGATGGAGATGCTTCTACAAACCTTCGAGGTGCGGCCACCTATTTGTTCAAACGCTTTTGCGGTGAGTTTCTTGGCCTTCTGGTCTTTTATTACACTCTGGTTTTTGTAGGGCGTCGGCTTTTGGACGAGCCGCAGATCGCGCAGGCCGCACCATTTGTTTTCTTCCTAATTTGGTTCCCTCGTTTGGGCGCAGCCATTTCGCGTTTCATTCTAGCCCCGCAACAGCACGATCTTCGTATGGTCAATGTTAGCGACCACTGGGCGAGTTACCTGCATCGCAACTTGATCGGCTTGTTCCTGCTGATTGGGTTCACCATGTTCATTTTGGACTTCAACGCCATCAACGGCGTCCCACCGGGTGAATCCCGTTTGGGTTTCTGGCTGAATACAGCGATTCACATCTACATCGCGGTGATTGCCTGGACGGCACGTGATGGATTGTCCGACATGATGCGAGGTTCTGACCCTGATCGTACACGGTTTGATGAAGAGGTAGCGAGGCTCTACCCTTACATTGCTATCGGAGTTTCCGCCGGCACTTGGCTGCTGGTCGAGTATCTCGCAGCGCAGAACAACCCTGTGGTATTTGGCCTTCTGGCACATGGAGCACACTTCGTCACCATGTTCTGGCTGCTGATCGCTCCTGCTTTGGATACGCTGATCCGTGGCCTGGTACGTCACCTTCAACCACCTATGCTTGGCGACGGCCCTGTCGCAGAACGCGCCTATAAGTCCACCAAGCGAAGCTACATTCGTATCGGGCGGGTTCTGGCCGGTGTTTTGGTCATTCTTATGATCGCCAATGCGTGGGACCTTGACCTTCAGGAAATCGCAGGCGGTGGAACTGAGTCCGGCAGCAAAGTGATCCAGTTCTTTATTATAATCGCGGTCGGGTACATCCTGAACGAAATCGTTTCACTTTGGATAAACCGCCGCCTCGCAAAAGAACAAACAGCCGCCGAACAAAGCCCGGATGAAGAAGCCGGTGAAGGCGGAGGTTCCGGCGGATCACGTCTGGCTACTGTTCTGCCACTGCTACGCGTTACTGCACAAGTAGCCATTGCCGTTATCTTTGTTCTTCTGGCTTTGGGTGCGTTGGGCATCAACATCACACCTCTGTTGGCCGGTGCCGGTGTTCTGGGTCTGGCCATCGGTTTTGGCGCACAGAAACTGGTCGCCGATATCGTGGGCGGGATTTTCTTCCTGATCGACGATGCCTTCCGCGTAGGTGAGTATGTGGATGTGGGCGGCACAATGGGCACGGTTGAGAAAATCTCGATCCGCTCGATGCAACTACGCCACCACCGCGGTCCCGTTCACACCATTCCCTATGGTGAGATTCAGAAACTGACCAATTTCAGTCGCGACTGGGTGATCATGAAGCTGAAGTTCACCGTGCCTTTCGACACTGACCCCAACAAGGTCAAAAAGATCTTCAAGAAGATCGGTGCCGAGATGATGGAAGACGAAACTCACAAGGATGGTTTCCTTCAGCCCTTCAAGTCTCAGGGCGTGTTCGACTTTGACGATGTCGGCATGATCATCCGCGGCAAGTTCATGGCAAAGCCGGGCAAGCAGTTCACCCTGCGCAAGGAAATCTTCAACCGGGTCAAGGCCGCCTTCAAGGAGAACGGCATCGACTTTGCCCGCCGTGAGGTGCGCGTTGCAATCCCGGGCCTGGATGATGCTGAAAACCTGACCCCCGAACAGAAAACAGCTGTTGGTGCCGCCGCGGCAGCTGAACTCAACAAGGACCAGGGACAGGCGTAACCTTCGCGGTTTGTTCCTGCGATCTGCACCAAAGCTTCGGTGCTTTCATACGGAACCGGCGTCGCCGTCGGTTCCGTTTTTCTTTGAAAGACGCAGCCTGCGCCGTCTTGACCCTTTCCACACGCGCGCGCTTGCCCTACAAGGCGCGCAATCTCGGCCCACTTGGACACAGGACAGAAGATGCAAGAGCCCGCCATCACACCCGATCTGATTGCTGCACACGGGCTCAAGCCCGAGGAATACGACATGATCCTCGAGATCATCGGGCGTGAACCGACCTTTACCGAACTGGGCATCTTTTCCGCGATGTGGAACGAGCATTGCTCGTACAAGTCGTCCAAGAAATGGCTGCGCACCCTGCCTACATCGGGGCCTCAGGTGATTTGCGGACCTGGTGAAAACGCAGGCGTTGTTGATATTGGCGACGGTCAGGCTGTTGTTTTCAAAATGGAAAGCCATAACCACCCGTCATACATCGAACCCTATCAGGGTGCGGCAACGGGCGTTGGTGGCATTCTTCGCGACGTCTTCACCATGGGCGCGCGCCCCATTGCATCGATGAACGCGTTGTCATTCGGCGAACCCGACCACCACAAGACCCGTCAGCTGGTGAATGGCGTGGTCGAAGGCATCGGCGGCTATGGCAACTGTTTTGGCGTGCCATGCGTCGGCGGCGAAGTCCGATTCCATCCGGCCTATAACGGCAACTGTCTGGTGAACGCATTTGCTGCTGGTCTGGCCGACAGCGACAAGATTTTCTACTCCGCCGCGTCCGGCGTCGGGATGCCCGTCGTCTATCTGGGCGCTAAAACCGGTCGAGACGGCGTTGGCGGCGCGACGATGGCCTCTGCTGAATTCGACGACACCATCGAAGAAAAGCGCCCGACAGTACAGGTTGGCGACCCCTTCACCGAAAAACGCCTGATGGAAGCGACGCTCGAACTGATGCGGACCGGAGCAGTGATCTCGATCCAGGATATGGGCGCGGCGGGTCTGACCTGTTCTGCCGTGGAAATGGGTGACAAGGGTGGTCTGGGCGTACGCCTCGATCTGGAAAACGTACCCCAGCGCGAAGAGAATATGACAGCCTATGAGATGATGCTGTCGGAATCTCAGGAACGTATGTTGATGGTTCTCAAGCCGGAACTTGAGGCCGAGGCCCGCGCTGTTTTCGAAAAATGGGATCTGGACTTCGCCATCGTCGGTGAAACCATCGCCGAAGACCGCTTCCTGATCATGCATAACGGCGAAGTCAAGGCGGACCTTGTCTTGTCCAAGCTCTCCTCCACCGCGCCAGAATATGACCGTCCGTGGGAGCCGACGCCTGCTGCCGAAGAATTGGCCGATGTGCCTCAGATCGACCCGATCGATGGGCTGCGCGCCCTGCTCTCTTCGCCCAACTACGCTGGAAAGCAGTGGGTGTACGAACAGTACGACACCATGGTGATGGCGGACAGCGCCCGCACACCGGGTCTGGGCGCTGGCATGGTGCGTGTCCACGGCACCGACAAGGTGCTTGCCTTTACCTCAGACGTGACACCGCGCTATGTACGCGCAAACCCGGTTGAAGGCGGCAAACAAGCTGTTGCCGAAGCCTATCGCAACTTGACCGCTGTTGGTGCCAAACCTCTGGCCACCACTGATAACCTGAACTTCGGAAACCCCGAAAAGCCCGAAATCATGGGCCAGTTCGTCGGTGCCATTCAAGGCATCGGTGCCGCCGTTGGCGCGTTGGATATGCCGATCGTTTCGGGCAATGTGTCGCTTTACAATGAAACCGATGGTCAGGCGATCCTACCCACCCCAACAATCGGTGCGGTTGGCCTGCTGAACCATTCAGATGAGATTATCGGCAATGAAGTCCGTGAGGGTCACGTCGCCCTGGTCATCGGTGAAACCAAGGGCCATCTGGGCCAGTCCGCACTATTGGCTGAGGTGTTCAACCGTGAAGACGGTGATGCGCCGCGTGTTGATCTGGATGCCGAAAAGCGCAACGGTGACTTCATTCGCGCCAACCGCGAGATGATCAAAGCCTGTACCGACCTTGGCGATGGCGGTCTTGCATTGGCCGCCTTTGAACTGGCCGAAGCGGCTGGCGTTGGCGTCCATCTCGACGAAGCCCCAACCGAATTCCTGTTTGGCGAAGATCAGGCGCGTTATCTGGTCGCCTGCAACTTTGACCAGGCAGAGGCACTTATGATTGCAGCCGGCCAAGCCGGTGTACCGCTGGTCTCTGTCGGTCGATTTACAGGTGATTGCGTGAAGGTCGGCAGTTCCGAGTCACCGCTGGCCGAGCTTACAGAGACCTTCCGCACCAGCTTTGCCGCGGCCGTGGCCTAAAATACAGGCTTCTTCTCGTCCCAAATACGGAAATCCTGCGCGTCTAAAAAGGCGCAGGATTTACCGGATTTGTCCGCACGTGCCATCTTGCGCGCCCCGCCACACCGCTCTACATCTTGATAAAGACCTTTAGGAGTAAACCTACATGCCGATAAGCGCCCACGAAATTGAAACCCTGCTGCGCGAGAGCTTTCCCAACGCGGAAATTCAGGTTGGCGGCAACGATGGCGTTCACATGTCCGCCATGGTCGTGGACGAAAGCTTTCGCGGCAAGAACCGCGTACAGCAGCAGCGCGCTGTCTACGCGGCCTTGAAAGGCAAGATGGACGGCCCAGATGGTGAGCTGCACGCGCTGGCGCTGACCACCAAAGTACCGGAATAAAAAATTTCTTAGGAATGTGCTTAAATCAATGGGTGGATGGCAACCGCCCCAACCTAATGAGAAACCACCATTGGGAATGGAAGCAACTGACCTAAATCTAGTAAAGAAAACAAACGACGACACGCGTGGCGGCAAGTAGTAATCGACAGCCAAAGACGCGATCTTTGAAGGAAACGCGAAATGACCGATGTGAAGACCCAGATCGACGAAACCGTCAAAGCCAATGACGTGGTGCTGTACATGAAAGGCACCAAGGAGATGCCTCAGTGTGGCTTCTCCTCCCGCGTTGCCGGTGTGCTGAACTATATGGGCGTTGACTACGCTGACGTGAACGTTCTGGCCGACGAGGAAGTTCGTCAGGGTATCAAGGACTACTCTGACTGGCCGACCGTACCTCAGCTTTACGTCAAAGGCGAATTTGTCGGCGGTTGCGACATCATCACCGAAATGACTCTGTCGGGTGAGCTGGACACTCTGTTTGACGAAAACGGTGTCGGCTACAACAAAGATGCAGCCGACAAAATTCGTGAAGCAAACGCGTAAGCCTGCTTATCGGCTGGAACAGTCCTGAAAAATTGCCTGCTCATTGGCGGCGCCCGCCGCCAAATAGCTGATCGATGCGTTCCAGCCTTTTGAGCGCAGAATATAGGTTCCTTGATCTCCGATGGATTCATAGCGGATACCTGACCCGCTTTCCACTTGGCGCATGGCAACCAGAGTATTGTCCACGATCGTCGCCGCAGCGCCTGAACCGTCGGACGCGTTGAAATAGGTCACCGGCAAGGGTATTCCGTTTTCGCAAGTGAATGTGACTGACAGTATGTCAATCTCTGCCAAAGCGGAAGTCGCAGGCACAGCCAGTGCAGCCGCAAACAAGGCGTTTCGCAACACAGTCATCAGGCTTTCTTCTCCTCGACAACGGCCGCAAGCGCTTCTGCCCGCGCGGCCAGCTCTGCCAGTGTATCGGTGACAGATGGCGGAACAACCGCCACTTCGACGCGTTCGGGTTCCGGCGGAGGAGCGTTCCTGAGGTTCTGAAGCTGGGCCTCGACCTCGGCCAACTTTGCCTCAAGCGATTTGACCTTGTCTTCCGTTGCTGCAGTCTTGTCAGCAAGCATGAGCCCGGCCATCAAAAGCATGCGGGATTCAGGCATCCTGCCGATCTGATCGGACAAAACCTGGGCTTCATCGTCCAGCATTTTGGCTGCGGAATGCAGAAAGGGCTCCTCACCGTCCCTGCACGAGACGTCAAAGCCGCGACCGCCGATATTTATGGTCACTTCGGGCATTATTCTACCTCACCTTCTACAAGTTTCGCCTGCGAGAGCAACGGCTCAAGACGCGCAAGAACGGCCTGCGCCTCGGCCGCGTCCGAGGCTTGCGCTGCTCGCGTGGCTTCAAGTTCGGCGACCGTGGCCTTGTTGAGAAGCTCTGCATCCGTCAGGCCCTCAGTTGCGGCCGCGCGCAACTCATCAACGGCATTGCGCAATTGTTCATTTGCCTTTCGCATACGTTGAAGATCGTCGTCCAAACGAGACATTGCGGCACCGTGGCTTGCGCGTTCAGCACGCAGCATTTCCAACTCGGCGCTCAGGTCGCCGACACGTTCCGTGTCTTCTAACTCGGCCTTGAGGCGGCTGTTTTCGGCCTCCACTGCTTTAGCCTGATCCAACATGCCACGCAGCTCTTCCAACTCGGCTTTCAGTGGCTCGGGATCTTCCTTTCCATCAAGCTCTGCCCGTATTTCTTCGTTTTCGGCTTTCAATGCGTCCAACTCGGTGCTGTTGTCCAGTGCCGCCTTGGCTTCGGCCAGCTCGGCGCGCGCAGCTTCGACCGAGGCGATCTTGGCGCGGGCTTCTTCCAACTCCGCGCGCAGTGCGTCGATTTCCGAACCGTCAGACGGTGCCGCACGCAGCTCTTCCAGATCAGCGCGTAAGCCATCCATTTGCTCTTCGTGCTGCTGTTTCAGAGATTTCAGCCGTTCCTGAAGTTGCGCATTGGCAATGCGTTCATCTTCCAGCGCAGTCTGAAGTCCGTCATCCGGCCCGGTGCCCCGAGATTCAGCGCCCAATGCCTCGACCCCCGCGCCAATACGATCCATCGCGGCAATTATGCGGTGCTGTAAGTCTTCTATCTGGCTCATGCCCCTGTCACCTCTTTATCAAGGTTCATTCTGTTTCGATGCGATCCGAATCAAAACCGAATCCCGCCTGCAGACAGTCTAGCGGAATGCGACAGAAAATACCCACTGTTTGCTTTCAAACACTTGAGCCCCGCTCTTCATGCAGTGCGGCCCGATTCACCCCGGTTCCGCTTGCACTTTGGGTACTGAGTGGTATTGAGCCCGCAATCTGCTTCAAACCCAAAGGAACAACGCCCGTGGACCTGACTGCGCTGCGCAAAGCCAACCCCGAACACTGGGACAAAGCTGCGGCCATCCGCACTCTGACCCTTGATGCCGTCGCCGCCGCCAATTCCGGCCATTCCGGTATGCCCATGGGCATGGCCGATGTTGCGACCGTACTGTTCGAAAAGCACCTGAAATTCGACGCTTCAAACCCAAGCTGGCCGGACCGCGACCGGTTCATCCTGTCCGCCGGACACGGCTCGATGCTGGTTTACTCGCTGCTGTACCTCACCGGCCACGCTGACGTGACCCTCGACGAGATCAAAAACTTCCGCCAATTGGGTGCAAAAACCGCCGGTCACCCGGAAAACTTTTTGATCGACGGTGTTGAAACCACAACCGGCCCGCTGGGTCAGGGCATTTCGAACGCCGTGGGCTTTGCCATGGCCGAAGAGATCCAACGCGCGCAGTACGGCAAGAAGGTGGTCGATCACTATACCTATGTGATTGCTGGCGACGGCTGTCTGATGGAAGGCGTCAGCCAAGAGGCGATCACGCTGGCCGGTCGCCACGAACTGAGCAAACTAATCGTCTTTTGGGACAACAACAACATCACCATCGACGGTACCGTCGATATTGCCGACCGCACTGATCAGGTGCGCCGTTTTGCGGCCTCGGGCTGGCATGTAATAGAGATTGACGGCCACGATCCAAATGCGATCGACGCAGCGATTGTGGACGCGAAGAAGTCCAGCAAGCCGACCATGATCGCATGCGAAAGCCACATCGCCTTGGGTCACGCAGCACAGGATACATCGAAAGGCCATGGTGCTCTGACCGATCAGGATCAGTTGAAAGCCGCCAAGGAAGGCTATGGCTGGCCGCATGACGCATTTGAAATCCCGGCCAATGTTAAATCCGCGTGGGAAGCCATTGGCGCACGTGGTGCTGCTGAACGAGCAGCCTGGGAAGAGCGTTTCGCTCAACTTTCTGAACGCAAGCAGGCCGAGTTCAACCGTGCCTACGCGTTTGAAGTCCCTAAAAAGCTGGCTGGCGCCATTCGTTCTTTCAAAAAGCAAGTTTCGGAAGATCAACCAAAGCTGGCTACCCGCGCTTCGTCGGAAAAAGTTCTGAACGTCGTGAACCCGATCATGACCGAAACCGTTGGCGGCTCGGCTGACCTGACCGGCTCGAACAACACCAAATCGGCCGATATGGGTGTGTTCCTGCCGGAAAACCGCAAAGGACGCTACATCCACTACGGTATTCGCGAACACGGCATGGCCGCTGCGATGAACGGCATGGCGCTGCATGGTGGCATCCGCCCCTATGGCGGTACATTCATGGCCTTCACCGACTATGCCCGCCCGTCCATGCGTTTGGCGGCCCTGATGAAAATCCCATCGGTCTTCGTGATGACCCATGACTCCATCGGCCTGGGCGAAGACGGCCCGACCCACCAGCCGGTCGAACATCTGGCTATTTCGCGCGCGACGCCGAACACCTATGTCTTCCGCCCCGCCGACACAGTCGAAACGGCCGAAGCCTGGGAAATGGCGCTGACCTTCAAGGACAGCCCCTCGGTCCTGTCTCTGACCCGTCAGGGTGTGCCGACCGTGCGGACCCAGCACAAAACCAAGAACCTCGTTGCGCAAGGTGCTTATGTCTTGGCTGAAGCCGAAGGCAAACGTCAGGCCATCCTGATCGCGACCGGGTCCGAAGTGTCCCTGGCGATGGAAGCCAAAGCGATGCTCGAAGCCGAGGGCATCGGCACCCGTGTTGTCTCGATGCCCTGTATGGAACTGTTCGCTGAACAAGACGAAGCCTACCGCAAACGCGTGCTGCCTGCCGGTGCGGTTCGCGTCGGCATCGAAGCCGCCGTTCGCGCCGGAGGCTGGGATCGCTGGCTTCTGGGTGAGCGTGGTCGCGAGGCCAAAGCCGGGTTCATCGGCATGTCAAGCTTTGGTGCCTCAGCCCCGGCAGGAGAGCTTTACAAGCATTTCGGCATCACCGCCGAAGCAACCGCAGCCAAAGTCAAAGAACTGCTGGGCCTGTAAAACAGACGCGTCTGATCAAGCAAAGGGCGGCTTAGGCCGCCCTTTTCTTTTGAGTTTCAATGTGTTTGTGATTTCTTCGAAAGCAAAGGCCCAATCAATTTGGTCGCCACCGGGATCAGAACCAATCCCCAGGCCAAACCAAATACGCCATCCATCGTGGCCTTGGACATCCACTCAACTGCGCCAACCCATTGATCGGAAACCGAATGACCAATGGCGTAGGCCCAATCGTGGATGTGATGGCTCAACCATCCGAAGCCCAACACCTCCATCCCGTGGATCACAATCGACCCGCCGACCCACAGCATCGCTGCTGTCCCAACAATGGACAGGGTTTTCATCACGCCGGGCATCGCTTTGACCAACCCACGGCCAAGACCACGACCAATCGGGGTCGGTGCGTTTTGCGCCAGATAAAGCCCGACATCATCCATTTTTACGATCAGCGCAACAGAACCATAAACAGCCACCGTCACCCCGATCCCAACAACGGCCAGAGTCGCCGCCTGCATCCACAGGTTCGGCGCTTCGATCGCCGCCAAAGCAATCGTCATGATCTCGGCCGACAAGATAAAGTCCGTCTTGATCGCGCCTTTGACCTTTTGTTCCTCGAGGTGACCGGGGTCACGAACGTCCATGTCTTGTTCAATGGCGTGGCTGCCATGGGGGAACAGGACGTGAAAAATCTTCTCAGCCCCCTCGAAGCAAAGATATGACCCGCCAATCATGAGTAACGGAGTGATCAGCCAAGGCGCGAAATTGGCAAGCAGCAGCGCCACCGGCAACAACAGTATGATCTTGTTGAAAACCGACCCGCGCGCAATGCGCCAGATGATCGGCAACTCGCGCGCAGGCGCAAACCCCTGAACATATTTCGGTGTGACCGCCGCGTCGTCGATGATCACCCCGGCAGTCTTGGCCCCGGCCTTACCTGCCGCCGCAACCACGTCGTCGACCGAAGCCGCCGCCACTTTGGCAATTCCCGCCACATCGTCCAAAAGGGCCAACAGTCCGCTCATCGCGTGTCCTTTCCTGCCATCTGCCGCACCGGGACCCTACCTGATCTCTCAGCTAGCGCAAGCGTTAGCGCAATCGGCGCAGGTTTGCGCTAACACCTTAAAAATATGCCGTTTTTGCCCTTTTGAGATTCCCATTTCGCCGCTATATGGCCCACAAAGCAAGCGCATCTGGAGACGTCATATGACCATCAAGGTCGGTATCAATGGTTTTGGCCGTATTGGCCGCTGCACCCTGTCGCACATCGCCGCTTCGGGGCGTAACGACATCGAAGTGATCAAAGTCAACGCCACCGGCCCATTGGAAACCTCGGCGCACCTTTTGAAATACGACAGTGTTCACGGGCGTTTCCCGCGCGAAGTCTCCATTGACGGAAACACGATGGATCTGGGTCGCGGCCCGATGCAGATGTTCTCGACCTACGACATGAACGAGCTGGACTGGGAAGGCTGCGACGTCGTTCTGGAATGCACAGGCAAGTTCAACGACGGCACAAAGGCGAAAACCCACCTTGAGCGCGGTGCCGGAAAGGTTCTGCTGTCCGCTCCGGGCAAGAATGTCGACAAGACCATCGTCTTCGGCGTGAACCACAATACGCTGACCGCCAATGACAACATGGTATCGAACGGCTCTTGCACCACCAACTGCCTGGCCCCGTTGGCCAAGGTACTTGACGAAGGCGTCGGTATAGAAAACGGCATTATGACCACCATCCACGCCTATACCGGCGACCAGCCGACACTGGACCGTCGCCACAGCGACCTGTACCGCGCCCGTGCCGCAGCTATGTCGATGATCCCGACCTCGACCGGAGCCGCCAAGGCGTTGGGCGAAGTTCTGCCGAACCTCAAAGGCCGTCTGGACGGGTCCGCGATCCGCGTCCCTACTCCGAATGTCTCTGCTGTAGACCTGACCTTCCGTGCCGCGCGCGATGTAACCGTCGAGGAAGTCAACGCTATCGTCGAAGAAGCTGCCAAAGGCCCAATGCAGCGCGTACTAGGTTTTGAGCCCGCACCGCTGGTCTCAACAGATTTCAACCACACCGAAGAAAGCTCTATCTTCGCACCGGATCAGACCCGCGTTGTAGACAATCGCCTGGTCCGTGTTCTGGCCTGGTATGACAACGAATGGGGCTTCTCAGTCCGTATGGCCGACGTGGCCGTAGCGATGGGGCGTCTTAACTGACCATTCGGACTTCGCTTGTACCTTAATGCCCGCTCAGGTTATCTGGGCGGGCATTTTTGTTCGGAACGGCCATGACCAATCTTATCGCCATCTGGCTCGGCATCCTACTGCTTGGGGGCGCAATGCTGGATATGACCCTGTACGGCGGCGACCACCTGCTGTTCCTTGCCAAGAAGCTCTACGAATTTTTGGACTGGCTCGCCTTCTGGCGCTGATCGAGGTTTCTCTTGACTCTTTCGTTGATCTGGAGTTGTTAGCGCTAACTAATCTGATATAGGTTTTCCGACGGAGCAGACCATGACCCTGAAACTTGCCATCAACGGATTTGGACGGATTGGGCGCGGGGTTCTGCGCGCAGTGATGGAAAGCGGTCGCACAGACGTTGAAATCGTGGCGATCAACGATCTGGGCAAACCTGACATGAACGCACATCTGTTTGAGTTCGACAGCGTGCATGGTCGCTACGCCAACCCGGTTACACTCAGCGACGCAGGTTTGGACGTTGGTCGTGGGCCGATCCGCCTGACCAGCGAACGCAACCCCGAAGACCTACCTTGGTCGGATATTGATGTCGTTCTGGAATGCACCGGTGTGTTCCGTACGCGAGAGGCCGCTGAGCGTCACTTCAAAAACGGCTCGAAAAAGGTTCTGATCTCGGCCCCGGCCCGCGGTGATGGCAACATCAAGACCGTCGTGTTTGGTGTAAACGATCACGAACTGACCGCCGAAGACCTGGTCGTGTCGAACGCATCCTGCACCACCAACTGCCTTTCGCCGGTCGCTGCTGCCCTGGATGCGGGGCTTGGCATCAAGCATGGTAATATGACGACTGTCCACGCCTATACGGCCAGCCAGCCCGTACATGACTTAGTTGGAAAAGACCCTTACCTGTCACGCGCCGCGGCGTTGTCGATGATCCCCACCACAACCGGCGCGGCTGCCGCCGTTGGCTTGGTGCTGCCGCAACTGCAAGGCAAACTGACGGGTCAGGCGATCCGCGTCCCTACCCCGAACGTTTCAGTCGTTGACTTGGTGGCTGAAGTATCCCGCCCAACCACCGAAGAAGAGGTAAATCAGCTGTTCATCGATGCCGCAGCAAAAATCCCCGGCGTATTGGCTGCTGAAAACCGGCCGCTGGTTTCCGTTGACTTCAATCACGACCCGCACAGCTCGACGGTGTCGCTGGCCGAAACCAAAGTCACCGATGGCACACTTGTTCGCGTACTGGCCTGGTATGACAATGAATGGGGCTTCTCGAACCGGATGCTGGACACGGCCGCAGCAATGGGCACCCTAGCCTAAGCGTTCTTTCAGCGCGGCGTTGACGCGGGGCGTGACGAACTTCGACACGTCCCCATTCAATCGGGCGATTTCCTTGACCAGTTTCGAGGCAATTGCCTGATGGCGCGCTTCTGCCATCAAAAAGACGGTCTCGATTGAATCGTCCAATGCACGGTTCATTCCAACCATCTGAAATTCGTACTCAAAGTCGGCAACAGCGCGCAAGCCACGCACAATGATCTGCGCCCCGACATCCCGCGCGCAATCGATCAGCAGGTTTTCAAACGGATGCGCGACAATCTCGGTCCCGGTCTGTTCAGAAAGCTGGGAACATTCGGCTTCAATCATGGCCACGCGCTCTTCTAACGAGAACAAAGGTCCTTTATCCCGGTTGATGGCAACACCAATGACCAGCTTGTCGACCAAAGCTGCCGCCCGACGAATGATATCGATGTGGCCCATTGTGATGGGATCAAAGGTTCCAGGATACAATCCAACCCGCATCACGCCCTCCTGCGCAACAAAATTTCTGCGCAAGCAAACACAACTTTGCTGCAGGTGCAAGTGATTGCTTTGGCAGCTCTGGCCGCTAGTGGCCCATTATCATGCTTTCCAAAGCGTCTTTTTCCATGGCCAATTCGGAAAGCTGGGCCTTCACCACATCGCCCAACGTTACGATGCCAACAAGTTTGCCATCTTCAACAACCGGCATATGGCGGAAACGCCCTTCCGTCATTTGTGACATGATGTCCTCAACTGTGGTCTGACGCGTCGCTGTCACAAGGTCCTGCGTCATGTAAGACTTTACTGGCTGGTTCAGACAGCCACTGCCGCTGGCCGCCAATTCTCGAACGATGTCACGTTCCGACAATATACCTGCAGCGGTTTCGCCACCATCGTCGGAAACCACGACTGTACCGATACGCTTCTCCGCAAGAATCTTCGAGGCCTCTGAGACAGTCGCTGTCGATGCCACTGTCACGACACCATCGGTCGCCTTAGACTTCAGGATGGCCTGTACTAGCATGAAGAATACCTCCGGAAATAATCACACTTATTCCAAAGCGTTGCGCGATTGTCGCGACCTGTCAAGCGTCGGCCACTGCTTCCAAACGAAGCACTTCCTCGCGAATGCCGCGCGTCAGAGCTTCGGCAAAGCGGTTCAACCGTTCGTTGCGTTGGTCACCTTCATGCCGCACAAGATAGAAACTGCGCGTCAAACTCACTTGTTCCGTCAGGATTTTCCGCAGATCGGGATGGAAGGGCAGCGTGAAATCATGGGCCACGCAAACCCCGGTTCCCAGCGTGACCTGCCGCAATTGGACCGAGACCGAGTTCGATGCAAGCGCGACACGGTCAATACCAATGTCGTTCAGGTAATCCAGCTCGCGGTCGAAGATCATGTCGGGGATATAGCCGATCAACCTGTGCCCTTTCAGGTCTGTGACAGAGCGGATCGGACCATGTCGGTGCAGATAGTTTTCGGTCGCAACCATATGCAGTTTATAGTCGCTGATCTTTTTCACACGCAGTTGGCCGGCTGTTGGCGCACTGACTGTCACAGCCATGTCCGCCTCGCGCCGGGACAAGTTGATTACCCGCGGAAGTGCAAGAATCTGAATGTCCAGATCAGGGTTCGCATCGCTGATTTTTGCGCAGACCTGCGGCAGCAGGTAATTGGCGCTGCCATCCGGTGCGCCGATCCTGATTTGTCCGCTGAGTGATTTGGTCGGTCCGGTGACAGCTCCGGCAGCGGCACGCATCGCCTCTTCGGCGTGTAGCCCGTGCTCTAAAAGACGTTGCCCAGCCGGTGTCAGAACATAGCCTTGCTGGGACTTGGTAAACAACGAAGAATCCAAAGTGGATTCGAGCCGCGCTACACGACGCCCGACAGTGGCAGGATCAATTTTCAGGATACGACCAGCAGAAGACAAGCTTTCTTCGCGTGCCACGGCCAGAAAAATCCGCATATCGTCCCAGTTTGGGGTCATCTCACACTCTTTTGCATTTTTGCAAAACTCCTTTGAGACATTGCCTCTGTTCGCGGGATTTCTGCAAGCCTATTCTGCGCGCAAATCTATCGGAGGAGCTATTGATGCAAGATCTGACCCATTTCCTGAACGGCGAAATGGTCGCCGGTACATCCGGTCGTTTCGACGACGTTTACAACCCGGCGACGGGCGAAGTTCAATACAAATGCCCAATGGCCAGCGCGGCAGAAACCACGGCAGCAATTGAAGCGGCAGCAGCGGCCCAGCCCGCATGGGGCGCAACCAACCCGCAGAAACGTGCGCGCGTCATGATGGCCATGGTTGACTTGATGAACCGCGACATGGACAAGCTGGCCGAAGCGCTAAGCCGCGAGCATGGTAAAACCATCCCCGATGCCAAAGGCGACTTGCAGCGTGGTCTGGAAGTGATTGAATACTGCATCGGCGCGCCACAGATGCTTAAGGGCGAGTTCACCGACAGCGCAGGCCCCGGCATAGACATGTATTCGATGCGCCAGCCTTTGGGTGTCGTGGGTTCGATCATGCCCTTCAACTTCCCCGCCATGATGCCGCTTTGGCATGTTGGACCGGCGCTGGCTTGTGGGAACGCCGTGGTCCTGAAACCGTCCGAGCGTGACCCGTCGGTTCCGCTGATGCTGGCTGAACTCTTCATCGAAGCCGGTCTGCCCAAAGGTGTGTTCCAGGTCGTGAACGGTGACAAAGAAGCCGTTGATACGATCCTCGACAGCGAAATCATCCAGGGTGTCAGCTTTGTGGGTTCTACCCCGATTGCGCAATATATCTACAGCCGCGCAACCGCCAACGGCAAACGCGCCCAGTGTTTTGGCGGTGCCAAGAACCACATGATCGTCATGCCCGACGCTGACTTAGATCAGGCGGCTGACGCTCTGGTTGGTGCCGGTTTTGGAGCGGCAGGCGAACGCTGCATGGCAATCTCGGTCGCGGTTCCCGTTGGTGAAGAAACTGCGGACAAGCTGATCGAAAAGCTGATCCCGCGTGTCGAAAAGCTGAAAGTCGGCCCTTACACGGCCGGTGATGATGTCGATATGGGTCCGGTCGTCACCGGGGCCGCAAAAGAACGCATCCTAGGTCTGATCAACTCGGGTGTTGAGCAAGGCGCCAAGCTGGTTGTCGACAACCGTGACTTCAGCCTGCAGGGCTATGAAGATGGCTTTTTTGTTGGCCCCCACCTCTTCGACCATGTCACCCCGGATATGGACATCTACAAACAGGAAATCTTTGGCCCGGTCCTGTCCACCGTACGCGCCGGTTCGTATGAAGAGGCGCTGAAGCTGGCGATGGACCATGAATATGGCAACGGAACCGCGATTTTCACCCGTGACGGTGACACCGCGCGTGATTTTGCCAGCCGGATCAATATCGGCATGGTTGGCATCAACGTGCCGATCCCGGTTCCGCTGGCCTATCACACCTTTGGTGGCTGGAAGAAATCGATGTTCGGGGACCTGAACCAGCACGGCCCTGACAGCTTCAAATTCTACACCCGAACCAAAACCGTGACCTCGCGCTGGCCGTCGGGCATCAAAGAAGGTGGCGAGTTCAACTTCAAAGCCATGGACTGATTGGAACGATCATTACGCTGACAAACCCGGCCTTATCTTGGGCCGGGTTTTGCATTTTTCCGCCGATAAGCAGGCTCACGTGCCAATCTCACGAGAAATTCAGCTTTGATACTCTGGAAAAACTCATCAAAGCAAAATATTTTGTCGGGAAGTGTGTACCGAGCAGTGAAATTATCGGAGGCAGTCTTGTCCCATTCCCGTATGACCCGTCGTTCCGCCCTGTTGGGCGCAGCATCATTGGTGGCAACCCCTGCCCTTGTTCGGGCACAAAGCACAGATGCTTTCCCAGAAACAGAAGACGCCATCAGCACGCAATTGCCAGTGCGCCGCAACGTGTCCTCGTTCTCGCAACAGAACTGGCAGGATCACTTTGATGAGCTTGGTGTTGGCTGCCTGCTGGCCGATATCACAAGCCGCGCCGTGCATTATTGGAGCCCGGACGGAACGTATAAGCTTTACCCAAGTTCGGTTCCGATGAGTGAGGAACTCACCAAACGCGGTTACACAAAAGTCGTACGCAAAACCGAATTCCCAAGCTGGACGCCGACTGCTTCCATGCGCGAGCGGGATCCGTCATTGCCGGTTCGGATGGAAGGTGGCGACCCCGGAAACCCATTGGGCACCCGCGCAATGTATCTGGGCTGGCCAGCCTACCTTGTTCACGGAACTCATGACACGCGCAAAATTGGCCGTCAGAGCTCGTCCGGCTGTATCGGACTCTACAATCAACACGTGGAAGAATTGTATCCGCTTGTTCAGATTGGGACACAGGTTCGCCTGGTCTGATTTGCTGGTCTCAAAAACACAAAAGCCCCGGTCAATCGCCGGGGCTTTGGTATTTTTTGGGGTGGATTATTCTGGCAGGATCACTGCATCGACCACATGAATGACGCCATTGCTGGCTTCGATGTCGGCCTGTACCACTTTGGCATCGTTTACTTTTACGCCATTTTTCGCATTTACGCTCAAGCGTTCGCCCTGAACGGTCAAGACCTTGGCACGCTTGCCGGCGATGTCCCCAGACATAACTTTGGCCGGAACCACGTGATAAGTCAGGATCGACACAAGCTGATCCTTGTTTTCGGGCAGCAGAAGTGATTCAACCGTACCTTCGGGCAGAGCAGCAAATGCTTCATCCGTCGGGGCAAAGACGGTGAACGGGCCATCGCCTTTCAGGGTATCTACCAGACCTGCAGCCTGAACGGCAGCGACCAGGGTGTTAAACGAACCTGCAGCAACGGCAGTGTCGACGATGTCTGCGGCTTGCGCCTTCAGCGGCATGGCAAATGCAAGTGCGGCGGCTGCGCCCATGAATGTGCGACGGAACATAGCTGTCTTCTCCTCTCCAGCGTGTTATGGAAAGGGTTACGGACCTTTTGCCGCACTGGATCACTCTGAGATCAATTTTCTTTGAGCTGAACCCAAATGCTCTGCGCGCGCCCTTCTGTCAGAAAAGGCAACGCAGCGACCGCATCAGGGCAGTCTTGTTGCAGGTAATAACCCGGCCAAAGCATTGAATACGCATCAGATTGTAACAATGCGTGCAGCATGTACTGCTCGCCCCAGCCCGGACAATCATAGAAGAAACGCTTGGGATATTCGTAGGGCAGAAAAACATCGTGCACATGAATGACCACACCGGGTTTCAGCGCTGGAATGATGCGGCAGAACAGATGGGCGACGTCATTGCTCATCCGCACAACGTGGCTTGAATCGATGAACAGAACATCTCCGGCTTCAAGCTCGGTAAAAAGCGATGGGTCAACTTCTTCAAGACGTTTTTGTTCGAAGTGGTCCACGACATGGGCAATGTCGGCACGAGGGTATGGGTCAATGGCAGTGATCGTGGTGTCCAACCCGCCGTCAATAATCGCTTGCCGGGTCACGCGGGTTGAGTTCCCGCACCCCACCTCGATCACGCGCTTGGGCTGAAAGCGGCGGATCATCAGATACAGGGCATCCGCATCCGGGCTGTCGTAATAACCGTTACCCGTGCGATAGCCGGTCTGAGTACGCGCGGGGTCTTTTAACGCCTGTAAATCCTCCTTGTGACGGTTATATTCCGCCACCAATTGCGAGATATCGAACCCTTCCATCCCTGGTGACAAAGCATAGGCCGGACGCGTCAGCCCTCCGGCGGCCTCAAACGCCTCAAGCCTCGCACGTTCATCTTGATCCGTGACTGTATCAACCAGTTTCACTCCCAACTCATCCAAGGCTGCGTTGATCTTTGGGAATTTTCTGGGTTTCACGGCGTTGGCTCCACGTTCTGTGCTGATCCGTTCCTTACAATTGCCGCCCGTACCAGTGCAAGGACAAGCCGGGCAAACCCTTGGCAAAAGGCAAATTTCCGTATTCACTGAAACTTACGACAGCCAAAGGGGGCTCCATGCAGCAAGAATTCACACTGGGCATTGAAGAAGAGTATCTTCTGGTGGATCGCGACAGCCTGCAATTGTCAGAGGCCCCCGAAGCGCTGATGGAGGCCTGCCAGAATGATTTCGAAGGTCAGGTCAGCCCCGAGTTCCTGCAATGTCAGATTGAAGTCGGCACGCGCCCGCACACAACCATAGCCTCGGCGCGGGAAGACCTCAAACGCCTGCGATCCTGCGTGTCGAAACGAGCTGCCGAATACAATCTGTCCCCGATCGCTGTATCCTGTCATCCCTTCGCCAATTGGAAAGATCAACATCACACCCGCAAGGAACGATATGACGCCTTGCAACACGCGTTAGGTGGCGTAGCACGTCGGATGCTGATCTGCGGGATGCATGTACACGTGGGGGTCGAAGACCCCGCCCTGCGCGCCGATCTGATGCCGCAGCTGTCTTACTTTTTGCCCCATCTTTTGGCCTTGTCCACATCCTCACCGTTTTGGAACGGCGAAGATACCGGCCTATCCTCATATCGCTTGACCGTGTTCGACAACCTTCCCCGAACCGGCCTGCCCCCAGTTTTTGGCAGTTGGGCTGAGTATGAACGCACCACAGGTATACTCGTCGAACTGGGCGTGATCGAGGACACGACCAAGATATGGTGGGACCTGCGCCCGTCGCATCGTTTCCCTACGCTTGAAACCCGGATCATGGACGTGCAACCCCGGCTGGAGCACACGTTGTCCCTGGCGGCACTCGTCCAGGCACTGACCCGAATGTTGTGTCGACTGAAAGACCGCAACCTGCGTTGGCGGCAATATGATCGCTTCCTGATCGGAGAAAACCGTTGGCGTGCGCAGCGTTATGGCGTGGGCGAAGGATTGATTGACTTCGGCGACCGCTCGGTCAAGCCGATGTCCGAACTGATCGGCGACCTTATGGGGTTGTTGGCGGAAGACACCGAAGCGCTTGGAACGATGACCGAACTTGCGCGGTTACGGCAGATCGCCGAAAACGGCACTTCGGCCACCCGTCAACGCCGTGTCCACGCCGAGGCCGTCGCGCGCGGGGACGATCCCGGGCAAGCAGTCGTGCGCCATCTGATCGAGGAATTCCACGCGGATCTCTAGACTGCTCCAGCGTTTTGCGCCCCATTGTTGAACCTGCAAAATTTCTGTAAGAATTCGGAAATAAACAACCGTTCAATTCATTGCCGACGGGAGGGAACGCCATGGATTTCGCACTCAGCGAGGAACAGACAGCCATTTTCGACATGGCATATTCGTTTGGGCAGGAAAATATCGCACCCTTTGCGCGGCAGTGGGAATCCGATGGCACCATTCCCAAGACCCTGTGGCCACAGATCGGCGAGCTTGGTTTCGGAGCTTTGTATGTTTCCGAGAACAGCGGCGGCTCGAACCTGACCCGCCTGGATGCCACCTTGGTATTCGAGGCGTTGTCGATGGCCTGCCCTTCGGTCGCGGCATTCCTGTCAATCCACAACATGTGCGCCAAGATGTTGGACAATTTTGCGGATGAAGACCTCAAGGCACGCATCATGCCCGATGTTCTCAGCCTCAACACGGTGCTGAGCTATTGCCTGACCGAGCCCGGTTCCGGCTCGGACGCGGCGGCCTTGAAGACACGCGCCGTACGCACGAACGAAGGCTATACGTTGAACGGCACCAAGGCATTCATCTCGGGCGGTGGGTATTCCGATGCCTATGTATGCATGGTGCGCACCGGTCAGGACGGCCCCAAGGGTATTTCAACCGTTTATGTCGAGGACGGAACTCCGGGTCTTAGCTTTGGAGCACTGGAAGAGAAAATGGGCTGGAAAAGTCAGCCCACCGCGCAGGTGCAGTTCGATGATTGCAAAATCCCGGCAGGCAATCTTGTCGGCACCGAAGGCGACGGTTTCAAATATGCCATGATGGGCCTCGACGGCGGGCGACTGAACATCGCGGCCTGTTCCCTTGGTGCCGCGCAGACCGGTTTGGATATGACGTTGCAATACATGTCCGAACGCAAGGCGTTTGGCCAATCCATCGACCAGTTCCAGGCCCTTCAGTTCCGCTTGGCGGATATGGAGATTGAACTACAAGCCGCACGGACCTTTCTGCGTCAAGCCGCTTGGAAACTAGATAACGGCGCGCCCGACGCCACTAAGTTCTGCGCCATGGCCAAAAAATTCGTGACCGAAACCGGATCGAAGGTGGTGGATCAGTGCCTGCAGCTGCATGGTGGTTATGGCTATCTTGCCGACTACGGCATTGAAAAGCTTGTGCGCGATCTTCGGGTGCACCAGATATTGGAAGGCACAAATGAGATCATGCGCGTGATCGTATCGCGTCAGATGCTTGCCAACCGCTGAGGGCCACATGTCAGACATTGAAATCCGCGCCACAGGCCGTGCCGGACGCATCACCCTGACCCGCCAACATGCTTTGAACGCAATGAGCTACGAGATGTGCATGGCCATCGACGCGGCGATGCGCAACTGGCGCGAAGACGATGCCGTTGACCTTATCATTCTGGACGCCGAAGGTGAAAAAGCCTTTTGCGCAGGTGGAGACATCGCCGAGCTCTACGAAACCGGGACCAAGGGCGACTATGCCTACGGGCAGACATTCTGGCGTGACGAGTACCGTCTGAATGCGATGATCTTCGAATATCCCAAGCCGGTCATCAGCTTTCTTCAGGGCTTTACCATGGGCGGCGGTGTCGGCATCGGGTGCCATGGCAGCCATCGCGTTGTCGGGGAAAGCTCGAAAATCGCGATGCCAGAATGCTCGATTGGTTTGGTACCGGATGTGGGCGGCTCGCTTATGCTGGCCCTCGCCCCCGGTCGGTTGGGCGAGTTTTTGGGAACGACTGGGTTCCGAATGGGCCCTGCGGATGCAATTCTGGCAAGGTTCGCGGACCATTACATCCCTCAATCACACTGGTCCGATTTGACTGAGATGCTTGAGGCCTCTGGCGACGCAGGGCTGATTTCACAACATGCCGAAACACCACCCGCCGGAGAACTGGCCGAGTTGCAGGCCGACATTGATCAGCATTTCTCGGGCGAAACACTTGGCGACATCGTGACGAGCCTGCGCAACAGCGACCACGATTTTTCGCAGAAAACCCTAGCGACTCTGGGAAAAAACGCCCCCCTTTCCACGGCCTGTACGGTTGAAATGCTGCACCGTCTGCGCGGCCCCGCTTTGTCCATACGGCGCGCCCTGGAGTTGGAATACCGTTTCACCCACCGGTCGATGGAACACGGTGACTTTCTGGAAGGTATCCGCGCGCAAATCATCGATAAAGACCGCAGCCCGAACTGGCAGTTTGCCGATATGAACGTCCCTTTGACGGCCGTTTCGAAAATGCTGCAACCGCTGGGCGCGGATACCCTGACATTTGAGGAGGACTAAAAGATGCAGATCGGTTTCATTGGGCTGGGAAATATGGGCGCGCCCATGGCGGCCAACCTGGTAAAAGCCGGGCATCAGGTTCTGGGGTTTGATACGGCTGGCGTCACCGTGGAAGGTGTCACTCAGGTCGAAACGGCGTCTGACGCGGTCGCGGGTGCTGATGCGGTCATCACCATGCTGCCAAACGGCGCTATTCTAAGGGCCGTTGCGGATCAGGTCATTCCCGCCATGTCGAAAGGGGCTGTGTTAATCGACTGCTCGACGGTTGACGTGGACAGCGCGCGTGCGGTTGCGGATCAGACTATGGGAGCCGGACTTTTGTCCGTGGATGCGCCGGTTTCCGGCGGTATCGGCGGTGCAGCGGCAGGTACGTTAACGTTCATGGCCGGCGGATCGGAAGCCGCATTCGCCAAAGCTGCACCGCTGTTCGAGATCATGGGGCAAAAAGCGGTTCACTGTGGCGAAGCCGGGGCCGGACAAGCCGCCAAGATCTGCAACAATATGATCCTTGGCGTCACCATGATTGCCACCTGCGAGGCTTTTGCACTGGCAGACAAACTGGGATTGGACCGGCAAAAGATGTTCGATGTCGTAAGTACATCGTCAGGCTATAGCTGGACGATGAATGCCTACTGCCCTGCCCCCGGCGTTGGCCCGCAAAGCCCTGCTGACAATGACTACACGCCCGGATTCGCCGCCGAGCTCATGCTAAAGGACCTGCGTCTCAGCCAGCAAGCAGCAGACAGCGCTGATGCGGATACACCGATGGGTCAGGTCGCGACTTCGCTATATGAACAATTTGTTGAAAATGAAGACGGATTGGGCCGCGACTTCAGCGCGATGCTGCCACGCTTTGAAAAACGAGGGCGCGAATAGGCAATTCAGCGACCTCTTGCCCAGCCATTTGACAGACAATCGGCAAGGGGCCATCTATCCAGTCATGTTCCGAGGCGTCTTCAGCCTGTTCGCAAGGGAAAGTGACATGACAAGATACCTGGTGACTACAGCGATGCTTGTGGCGATGACGCTTGTACCTGTTACAGCCGTGGCAAAAAACAAAAACGGGCATTGCCCACCGGGTTTAGCCAAGAAGTCCATTCCTTGCGTGCCTCCCGGGCAAGCAAAAAAGATCTATCGGAACGGCGATTTCATCCGCAACGACTATCGATGGGTAGACAATCCGTACCGTTATGGGCTGAACCGAAACTATTCCTACATTCGCGCGGGTGACTACGTGTACCGGGTCGACCCAGACACACGCAAAGTCTTGAACCTGATCGGTGCGGTTGCCGATATTCTGAACTGAACAAACAACGCAACGGCTATTCAGCCGCAACGCGCGCGTTGTCTAACATCGATTTCAGATAGCGACCGGTATGACTGCGCTCGACTGTGGCGACATCTTCGGGTGTGCCCGTAGCCACTATCTCACCTCCGCCATCGCCGCCTTCGGGACCAATGTCGATGATGTGATCTGCAGTTTTCACCACGTCCAGATTGTGCTCGATCACAACAACCGTGTTCCCCTGATCGACCAACTCATGCAGCACTTCCAACAGCTTGCGTACGTCTTCGAAATGCAAACCCGTGGTCGGTTCATCTAGGATATAAAGCGTTCGCCCGGTTGACCGTTTCGACAATTCCTTGGACAGCTTAACGCGTTGCGCCTCGCCACCGGATAGCGTGGTGGCCTGCTGACCGACCTTGATATAGCCCAGCCCAACGCGGGCCAAAGCGTCCATTTTATCGCGGATCGACGGCACAGCCTTGAAGAACTCCTGCGCGTCTTCCACCGTCATATCAAGCACATCAGCGATGGACTTGCCCTTGAACTTGATCTCAAGGGTCTCGCGGTTGTAGCGCGCGCCTTTGCACGTCTCGCAGGTAACGTAGACATCAGGCAGAAAGTGCATTTCGATCTTGATGACACCGTCACCCTGACACGCCTCACACCGCCCGCCCTTGACGTTAAAGCTAAAGCGCCCGGGCTTGTACCCACGCGCTTTCGCCTCTGGCAGCCCGGCAAACCAGTCGCGGATCGGTGTGAAGGCCCCGGTGTAAGTGGCTGGATTAGAACGCGGAGTCCGTCCGATCGGGCGTTGGTCGATATCGATAACCTTGTCCAGATGCTCAAGCCCCTTGATCGTCTCACACGGCGCTGGAGTCTGTCGCGCACCATTCAGGCGCATCGATGCGGTTTTGAACAGTGTCTCAATGGTCAGCGTAGACTTGCCGCCGCCAGACACCCCTGTCACACAGACAAATTTGCCCAAGGGAAATTCAGCTGTGACGTTCTTGAGGTTGTTACCAGTGGCTTTCACCACAGTCACTTTCTGCTTCTTGCCCGCGCGCCGTTCAGCCGGAACCGCGATTTCCCGGGTCCCGGCCAAATATTGCCCGGTGATAGAGGCAGCATCACCCGTAATGTCCGCCGGCGTACCGTGACTGACGACCTGCCCCCCGTGCACACCCGCTCCGGGGCCAATGTCGAACACATAATCGGCCTCTCGGATGGCCTCCTCGTCATGTTCTACAACAATTACCGTGTTGCCCTGATCCCGCAGGTTCTTGAGCGTTCCCAGCAACCGGTCATTGTCACGCTGATGCAAGCCGATAGAAGGCTCGTCCAACACGTAAAGAACTCCTGTCAGACCCGAGCCAATTTGGCTAGCCAAACGAATACGCTGGCTTTCCCCGCCCGACAGTGTTCCACTTGAACGCGAAAGCGTAAGGTATTCCAAACCAACATTATTCAGAAACCCAAGTCGTTCGCGAATCTCCTTCAAAATGGCGCGCGCGATTTCATTCTTCTGGGCGCTCAGATGGTTCGGCGCGTCCTCAATCCAGGCCAGAGCTTCCCGGATCGACATCTGCACCACTTGCCCGACATGCAGGCCCGCGATCTTGACCGCCAGCGCCTCGGGCCGCAGGCGATACCCCTCACATGTGCCGCATGGACGGTTGTTCTGGTACCGTTCAAATTCCTCGCGAATCCAAGCGCTGTCAGTTTCACGATAGCGGCGCTCCATATTCGGGATCACGCCTTCGAAACTGCGCGTCACCTGATAAACGCGTCCGCCTTCGTCATAGCGGAACTGGATCTCTTCATCGCCAGAGCCGCGCAGGAACACCTGCTGCACCTTCTGGGGCAGGTCTTTCCATGGTGTGTTCTTGTCGAACTCGTAATGCCGCGCAATGGCTTCGATGGTCTGAAGGAAATACGGAGACTTACCCTTGCGCCACGGCGCCAAGGCCCCGTCATAGAGTTTCAGCGACTGATCGGGCACCACAAGCCGCTCGTCAAAGAACAACTCGACCCCCAAGCCATCACAATCGGGGCAAGCCCCAAATGGCGCGTTGAAGGAAAACAGGCGCGGTTCGATCTCGGGGATGGTAAACCCGCTGACCGGGCAGGCAAAGTTCTCGCTAAAGGTGATCCGCTCTGGGTCACCCTCACGCGGGGCAGTTTCCAGAATCGCAATACCGTCAGCCAGATCCAAGGCTGTGCGCAGGCTGTCGGCCAAGCGGGTCTCCATACCCTCTCGGACAACCAGTCGGTCCACCACCACGTCGATGTCGTGTCGGAATTTCTTGTCCAGTGTCGGCGGTTCATCCAGTTCGTAGAACTCACCATCGACCTTAACACGCTGAAACCCTTGCTTACGCAGCTCCAGGAATTCTTTTTTGTACTCACCCTTGCGATCGCGCACGATGGGGGCCAGCAGATAACCTCGCGTGCCCTCCTCCATGGTCATGATCCGGTCGACCATGTCCTGTACCTGCTGCGCCTCGATCGGCTGTCCGGTCGCGGGGCTATAGGGTGTTCCAGCGCGTGCGAACAGCAGGCGCAAATAGTCGTAGATTTCCGTGACCGTCCCAACAGTTGAACGCGGGTTCTTGGAAGTTGTCTTCTGTTCGATGGAGATTGCCGGGCTCAGGCCGCTGATATGATCGACATCGGGCTTTTCCATCATATCGAGGAATTGACGCGCATAGGCAGACAAGCTTTCGACATAGCGCCGCTGCCCTTCGGCATAGATGGTATCAAACGCCAGCGAGGACTTGCCCGAACCAGACAAGCCGGTGATCACCACCAACTGATCCCGAGGGATATCAACATCAATGCCTTTGAGGTTATGCTCGCGCGCGCCGCGCACCTCGATATTCTTCAGCTCAGCCATTTCCGGCCCCCAAGAAACAAGTGGTTTAGAGATAGGCGAGCTTGCCTGAGTCTCCAACAGAAAAGTTAGAACATTTAGTGAACATATGGGTTTTAGCCGACCAAATCAAACCGCAGCTGCTTAATCGGGATCTTCGCTGTGAAGTTTTTAGCCGATCGGTTGAGAGTAAGAGGAAAATGGCGCGGTTGACGGGGCTCGAACCCGCGACCCCCGGCGTGACAGGCCGGTACTCTAACCAACTGAGCTACAACCGCGCATCTATTTTCGTGACCCTTGTCTTGGGCCAAGGTAAGCAGCGATGGCGCGGTTGACGGGGCTCGAACCCGCGACCCCCGGCGTGACAGGCCGGTACTCTAACCAACTGAGCTACAACCGCCCGCTGCACGTTCATTGCTGAACGTTGGGGTGTATTATGGCTACGCTCGGGCAGCGTCAAGCGGCGTTTTGAAGTTTTTTGTCAGAATCCAGATTTTTGTTTACCCGCAGATTTTCGCGCGCAGACCCACGTCAAATTCGCTTGCAGCTGAACCACAGGACAGATAACAACGCGTCCCATGGGTGATTAGCTCAGTGGTAGAGCGCTTCGTTCACATCGAAGATGTCAGGAGTTCAAATCTCTTATCACCCACCATTCCTTTTCGCAGATTACGCTTGAAATTGAGGGGCTTGTCAGCGCGCGACCTCGGCGACTATCGTGCCTCATCGGCCGAACCGTGTGCCGATTGCAAAGTCAGGGGTCGTTATGGCAGAGCTAAAGCGAGACATCGGCCTGATCGGACTAACCTTTATTTCGGTTGGAGGAATCATCGGTTCGGGCTGGTTGTTCGGCCCCCTTCTGGCGGTTCAGCATGCCGGGCCTGCGGCCATCCTCTCGTGGGTGATCGGCGCGGCTGCGATGTTCATTTTGGCAATCACTTTCGCGGAAATCTCAGCTATGCTGCCTATTCCGGGCGGGATTGCCAGGGTTCCGCAGTTTTCTCACGGCAATATCGTTTCAATGGCCATGGGATGGACGGCTTGGATTGGCTACAACACCACTGCCCCCATCGAAGTGGAGGCGATGCTGAAATACCTCGCGCCCTACGCGCCCTGGCTGCATGCCGCCGATACAGGCGACCTGACAGGCGCGGGTATATTTGCGGCCCTTGTATTCATGCTGCTTTTCGTTGCCGTCAACGCGCTTGGGGTCAAGTTTTTCACACATGTGAATGCCGCTTTGACGTGGGCCAAGATCGCTATTCCGGTCATTCTGTCTGTTCTACTAATTGCCAACCGTTTCAACGCTGACAATTTTACACATCCGGATGGGTTTGCACCTTATGGCTTGCAGGGAATCATGGCTGCAGTTTCGACCGGCGGTGTCATTTTCTCGTTCATAGGATTTCGTCATGTGGTCGATATGGCGGGAGAAGTGCGAAATCCGAAATTTGCAATCCCCACCGCCCTCGTCTTATCGATCATCATGTGCGCCGCAATCTACCTTGGCCTCCAAGTGGCCTTTATCGGCGCGCTGGATCCATCTTTGCTGGCCAATGGCTGGTCGCAACTGAGCTTTGGGGGCGAAGGCCCGTTAGACGCCGTAATCATGTCGGTCGGATTGGTCTGGTTCATCAGCCTGTTGAATGTCGGATCAGTCGTTGGCCCCTTTGGCAACGGTTTGGTCGCAACCGGGTCGAATGCCCGTATTGCCCTTGCCCTGTCCCAAAACGGCTTTCTGCCGAAACGCTTACAAACCCTGTCTTCGTTTGGGGTTCCGGTATGGGCCTTGGCATTGAATTTTCTGATCGGGACCCTGTTCCTTTTGACCGTTCCCTTTACTACCGTCATCGCACTGAACGGTGCCGCTATTGTTTTATCATTCGCAGTTGGCCCAATCGCCGTGGTCTGCCTAAGGGATCTGCTGCCAGACCAACCCCGTTCAATCCGCATCCCAGCGGTGCGTCTGGTCGCGTTGACTGCCTTCGCCATTGCAACCCTGATTGTGTATTGGAGCGGATGGGACACGGTCTGGCGCCTTGGGATCGCGCTTATCGTTGGAAAAATTCTGCTGCTTATCCGGTTCCGAGGGCACCTTGATGAAATGGACCTGACCGAAGCCGTTTGGTTGATGCCATATTTTGCCGGACTCGGGTTAATCTCATTTCTGGGTCAATTCGGCACCGGGTCTTTGAAGCAGATCCCGTTTGGGTGGGACATTCTTCTGTGTGTTGTGTTTTCCGCAATCATCTTCGCCCTCGCGATACGTTCAGCTCTGTCTGACGAAAAATTCATTAAATACATAGCGGAAGAAGAGATACTTGATCCAAAGCTGCCCGTTATCGGGCTGTAAAAAAGGCAGAGCGTTGCTCTGCCTTTTTCCGTTTTCTATTTTTGCAATTTAATGCGCTGTGGCTGAAGCATCCGCAGATTTGGCCGAAGCGGCGGCCGCAGCGGCTGCTTCCTCTGCCGCTTCGTCCCACTCGATCGACTCAGGCTTACGCACCAGCGCCTGCTTCAGAACTTCCGAGACGTGCTTTACAGGGATGATTTCCAACCCTTCCTTCACATTGTCAGGGATGTCCGCCAGATCCTTTTCATTCTCTTCCGGGATCAGAACGGTCTTGATGCCACCACGAAGGGCCGCCAGCAGTTTTTCTTTCAGCCCGCCAATCGGCATTGCATTACCACGCAGCGAAACTTCGCCGGTCATGGCAATATCCTTGCGCACCGGAATGCCGGTCAGCACAGACACGATCGATGTCACCATCGCCAGGCCAGCGCTAGGGCCGTCTTTGGGCGTCGCCCCATCCGGCACATGGACGTGAATGTCCAATGTGTCGAACTTTGGCGGTTTCACCCCGATCTGAGGTGAAATCGACCGCACATATGACGAAGCCGCATCGATGGATTCCTTCATCACATCGCCCAGCTTACCTGTGGTCTTCATCCGCCCCTTACCAGGCAGTTTCAGCGCCTCGATATGCAGAAGATCGCCACCCACCGACGTCCAAGCCAGGCCGGTCACGACACCGATCTGATCGTCCTGCTCAGCCAGACCATAACGGAACTTTGGCACACCCAGGAAATCATCCAGATTGTCTGGTGTTACGGTGACCGACTCCGCCTCTTTCTTGATGATCTTGGTCAACGACTTCCGCGCCACCTTGGCGATTTCACGTTCAAGGTTACGAACACCCGCTTCGCGGGTATAAGTGCGAATGATCTTCTGCAGCGCCTCATCGGTCAGCTCAAATTCCTTGGCCTTCAGACCATGGTTCTTGACCTGCTTTTCGATCAGGTGCTGTTTCGCGATCTCGCTCTTTTCCTCTTCGGTGTAACCGGCCAGCGGAATGATCTCCATCCGGTCCAGCAGAGGCCCTGGCATATTGTAACTGTTTGAAGTCGTCAGGAACATCACGTTGGACAGGTCATATTCGACCTCCAAATAGTGGTCCATGAAAGTGTTGTTCTGTTCCGGATCCAGCACCTCAAGCATTGCCGAGGCCGGATCACCACGGAAATCCTGACCCATCTTGTCGATTTCATCCAACAAGATCAGCGGGTTCGTGGTTTTCGCTTTTTTCAGCGCCTGGATGATCTTACCCGGCATCGAACCGATATAGGTCCGACGGTGGCCCCTGATCTCGGATTCGTCGCGCACACCGCCCAACGAGATGCGAATGAACTCGCGCCCCGTGGCTTTTGCAACCGATTTACCCAAGCTGGTCTTACCCACGCCCGGAGGGCCAACAAGGCACAAGATCGGGCCCTTCAGCTTTTTCGAACGCTGCTGAACTGCTAGATACTCGACGATGCGCTCCTTGACCTTCTCAAGCCCATAGTGATCGGCATCCAGAATGTCCTGCGCGCGCCCAAGATCCTTTTTGACGCGGGATTTGGTGCCCCACGGCAAAGACAGAATCCAATCCAGATAGTTGCGCACAACGGTCGCCTCGGCCGACATGGGCGACATGTTCTTGAGCTTTTTCAGCTCTCCTTCGGCCTTTTCACGCGCTTCTTTGGATAGTTTGGTCTCGGCGATTTTCTCTTCCAGCTCAGCGACTTCGTTCGATCCGTCTTCGCCATCGCCAAGTTCCTTCTGAATGGCTTTCATCTGCTCATTCAGATAATATTCGCGCTGTGTCTTCTCCATCTGGGATTTGACGCGGGTCTTGATCTTTTTCTCGACCTGCAGAACCGACATTTCGCCCTGCATCAGACCATAGACTTTCTCAAGCCGTTCGCTGACGCTGAGGGTCTCCAGCAGCTCTTGCTTTTGTTCGACCTCGATGCCCAAGTGGCCCGACACAAGGTCGGCCAGCTTTGCAGGCTCGGTGGTTTCCCCCACTGCCGCCAGCGCTTCTTCGGGGATGTTCTTGCGCACTTTGGCGTAGCGTTCAAACTCATCCGCAACGGTACGCAACAGGGCTTCGGTTGTCGTAACGTCGCCGGGGATTTCGGTCAGATATTCTGCCCGAGCCTCGAAAAACTCTTCGTTTTCAAGAAACTCAGTGATCTGCACACGCGCCTGCCCTTCGACCAGAACCTTCACGGTGCCGTCGGGCAGCTTCAGCAGTTGCAGCACATTGGCCAAAACGCCTGCGCGATAAATCCCTTCTTCATCGGGATCATCAACGCCGGGGTCAATCTGGCTGGACAACAGAATTTGCTTGTCATCCTGCATCACCTCTTCCAAAGCGCGGACCGATTTATCGCGGCCCACAAAGAGCGGCACAATCATATGCGGGAACACCACAATGTCGCGCAGCGGCAGGACGGGGTATGAGGAATTCAGAGGCTCTTGCATGCTCTATCCTTATCGTTGGCAAGACGGCACGTGTCCCTCATCGAGGCAACATTTGGCCATCTCCTGTCTTGGACGATAAAGGTGGGGCCTCATCGCCCTTTTTCAACCTTACCGCCGTGTATCGTGTTTCAGCATGAACCGAGGTTTTCGGGACTGCAAGACGTCCAAGGAACATATCCACCTAAATTAGCACGACAAGCATAGGCGACGTGCACTTCAAAGGTCAGAACACCCGCTGTACTGCGCGAGACAGGAAAAACCCGTGACCGTCTTGGTTGCGACATTCCAGACCTTTTGTCGAAGAACTGCAGGTGAATCCTTCGAACTAACCAGTGACCCCATATTCCGCACGGTCATATCCGTCTTTGTTACGATTCAGCGGCTGGCACAACATCTCTACCTGGCCAGTGTCGAACATCAGAAAATCATGCCCCCAGTCGGATTGACAATTCGCGGGGCGTGGCATCGCAGGTGGGCCGGATTTTTCTATGATCGTACATTGTATATCCGAAGACGAAGCACTTTCCCCGACCGAGCACTGAATGTTTTCGGACGGAGTTTCGAAGGTCCAGACATCTGAAATGGCAGGTGTCGCGCAGAAAATTGCTGCGCCGAGAATAAGGCGAAACATCATAAACTCTCCGGGTCACAGACTAAAATGGCATTGCTTGAAGTGGCACTAGACTACCGGAAAACCACGCAATTGTCACCCGAAGGGAAAGGTTACAAGGGTTCGATATCACCTTGCGCACGCTGCGCATGAAACTCGGCCTGCCAGGCGACAAACGTGCCCGCAGCAATCGCATCTCGCATCCCCTGCATGATCTCTTGGAAGTAATGCAGGTTGTGCCAGGTCAGCAACATGCCCGAGATCATCTCATTGGCGCGGAAAACATGGTGCAGGTAAGCGCGCGAATAGTTGGAACAAGCGGGACATGTGCAGTTTTCATCCAGCGGACGCGGGTCATCCGCATGGCGGGCATTCTTGATATTCACCACACCGCGACGTGTGAACACTTGCCCCGTGCGGCCCGAACGCGACGGCAACACACAGTCCATCATGTCGATCCCACGCGCGACGGCGCCGACGATATCGTCTGGCTTACCAACACCCATCAGGTAACGCGGTTTGTCTTCAGGCAGAAAATCGGGGGCGTAATCGAGGCAGCCAAACATGGCCTCCTGCCCCTCACCCACAGCCAGGCCGCCCACCGCGTAGCCTTCGAAACCAATAGATTTCAACGCTTCTGCGCTTTCTTCGCGCAGGTCCTGTTCCAAACCGCCCTGCATAATGCCGAACAGGGCGTGACCCGGACGATCCCCAAACGCGTCACGCGACCGTTCTGCCCAACGCATCGACAACCGCATGGACTCTGCAATCCGATCCCGGTCGGCGGGCAGCGCGGGGCATTCGTCAAAGCACATCACAATGTCCGACCCCAGCAGGCGTTGAATTTCCATTGACCGCTCGGGCGTCAGCTCGTGTTTTGATCCATCGATATGAGATTTGAAGGTCACACCCTTCTCGGTCAGCTTGCGCAGCCCGGCCAAGGACATGACCTGAAACCCACCCGAGTCGGTCAGGATAGGGCGGTCCCAGTTCATGAACTTATGCAACCCGCCCAAACGATCAATCCGTTCCGCTGTTGGACGCAGCATCAGGTGATAGGTGTTGCCCAGCAGAATATCCGCCCCGGTGGCGCGCACACTTTCGGGCATCATCGCTTTGACCGTCGCGGCTGTGCCCACAGGCATGAAGGCTGGCGTCCGCACCTCTCCTCGCGGCGTGCTGATCACACCCGTGCGTGCCTTGCCGTCTGTTGCCTTAAGCTCAAATGAGAATTTCTGCGTCATGTCATCGCCTCGGATCGCCGAACCGGGCAGGCTTTGCCCGATCCGTTCCGTCTTTGCAACCCGTCAGGGCAACGAGGCCACGCGGTCCGTGAACAGACGTACAACCCCTGCCCCGTCCACATCGCGGCACACCCGGATCGCGGGTCGTTCAGGATCTGGTTGTGTCGCCCCCATTTGATCGCCTTCGGTGACAACCCGCAGCCCGGTTTCAACCATATCGAACAGGGCTTGATGGGAACACGCAATCACGGCTGTTGAATCGTGCAGGCCGCAGCCTTCCAGCCCCCCGATCTCTTTGTAAAACTTCAGATAGAATCTGGAGATGTCGCGCAGAAACGCCCCCATATCGGGTGACTTTTGCGCCAATGCTTCGAAGTCCGCCGTTTCGTAAAGCGTCTTCAGGGTCACGTCCAATCCAACAAGAACTGTGTTGGCCGGGGCGGAAAAGACCTCTTCAGCGGCAAGAGCGTCGTGATAGATATTGGCTTCTGCGTATTGGGTAATGTTACCAGGGCAGTAGACCGCGCCTCCCATGATCACCAATTCGCGCAGATTGCCTGCAAATTCCGGGTCCAGACGCATTGCCTTTGCAATGTTAGTCAAGGGACCCACAGCGCAGAGCACAAGTTCGCCCTTATGGGCTCGGGCCATTTCAACCAGAAACTCGGCTGCTGGCAACGCGTGGTTCTGTCCAATCTCCGGGATTTCGGTCAGATCACCAAAACCTTCGGGGCCATGAACATGCTCCGACGGCGCGTGCGTGTCCGCCCCCAGCGGCACCGCAGCCCCTTCGGCCACAGGCAAGTCCAACCCAAGCTTGTGAAGCAAAAACCGCGCGTTGCGACTTGATTGGTGAACATACGTGTTGCCAAAAACCGTTGTCAGACCGATCAGGTCAATTTCTGGCGCGGCGGCAGCGTAAGCAATGGCCATGGCATCGTCGATGCCGGGATCTGTGTCGATAATCAGTTTCATCCCCGCCCGATACCGCAAACGCCGTGGGATGCAAACCGGTCACAGCCACAATATTCCGGGCCGCGTCCACGCGTTCAGGCATTTGCATAACGCTCCAACCCACTCATACCAGAGTTGAAATCGGGCGACTCAATCCCCAAATGTATACCATAGTACACAATAATAAGAGGACAGAATGACCGAAGATCAGATTATCGGATTGCTTTCGTCAAACATCATTTACCTGCTGGCAGCTGTGCTGGTGGTTGTCGTTATTCTCAAAGGCATCAAGATTGTACCGCAGTCCGAAAAATACGTGGTTGAACGGTTTGGTCGACTGCATTCGGTGCTTGGCCCCGGAATCAATTTCATCGTTCCTTTTCTGGATGTTGCACGCCACAAAATCTCGATCTTGGAACGCCAACTGCCGAATGCGACGCAGGACGCAATTACCAAGGACAACGTGCTAGTGCAGATCGACACCTCGGTCTTCTATCGCATCCTTGAGCCGGAAAAGACGGTTTACAGAATCCGCGACGTAGACGGCGCGATTGCGACCACTGTAGCCGGGATCGTGCGCGCCGAAATCGGCAAGATGGATCTGGACGAGGTTCAGTCGAACCGCGCGCAATTGATCACGCGCATCCAGGAAAGCGTTGAAACCGCAGTCGATGACTGGGGCATCGAAGTGACTCGCGCCGAGATTCTGGATGTTAATCTGGACCAGGCGACCCGCGATGCCATGCTGCAACAGCTAAACGCGGAACGTGCCCGCCGCGCGCAAGTGACCGAGGCCGAGGGTCAGAAACGCGCCGTTGAACTGCACGCTGATGCTGAACTTTATGCCGCTGAACAAACCGCCAAAGCCCGCCGCATTCAGGCTGAAGCTGAAGCCTATGCTACGGGCGTCGTGGCCAAGGCCATTCAGGACAACGGTATCGAGGCCGCCCAGTATCAGGTTGCTTTAAAGCAGGTTGAAGCCCTTAATGCGCTGGGCAACGGTTCTGGCAAACAGACCATTGTTGTGCCAGCGAACGCCCTTGAAGCCTTTGGCGATGCGTTCAAAATGCTCAAAGGAGGAAAGTGATGGCAGACCCCTTCTGGCTGACATGGTGGATTTGGCTGGCGGCCGCACTGGCGCTCGGTATCCTCGAGATTGTTCTGCCGGGATTCATCTTTCTTGGTTTCGCAATTGGCGCAGCAATCACGGGTCTTCTCTTGATCATTCCGGGTCTGACAATGTCGCTTCACGTCCTTGCGTTGATCTTTGCGGTGCTGTCGCTTGTCGCGTGGCTTGTCTTGCGCAAGCTCTTTGCGCTGCCGCATGGTCAGGTCAAAACCTTCAAGCATGATATCAATGATTGAATCGCGGTGGCGCTTGTCTGAGCGCCACGCCCCCACTGGACGCTGATACGGCTATTCCCTATATAATCACTCAGGCAACTGACCCGAGGCAAAGATGACTCACCCGAGCGAACAGTTTGAAGGCACACCGCTGATTGCGCCGTCAACAATTGAACACCCATTATACGACGCCGTGGTCGAAGCGTGCCGCACGGTCTATGATCCGGAAATCCCGGTCAACATCTATGACCTCGGCTTGATCTACACTATTGATATTACTGCGGATAACGCAGTTAAGGTGATCATGACCCTGACTGCGCCCGGATGCCCAGTGGCCGGTGATATGCCCGGATGGATCGTGGAAGCGATTGAACCCGTCGCCGGCGTCAAAGAAGTTGACGTTGAACTGACCTGGGAGCCGCCCTGGGGTATGGAGATGATGTCAGACGAAGCACGTCTGGAACTGGGCTTTATGTAAACTAAATCCCCGCGCCTTACATATCTGCGAACACAGTTACTCCAGATCGCAGGTTGCTTTGATCTCTGCGGCACGGGCATCCAGTTCATTGATGTAATCACCAGACAACATTTGCAGGTGTTTGTGTTCGGTTCCTGTAACCAGACCCAGCAGAGCACCGGCGGGCGTGATCGAAGCGATGCTTTCAAGCTGCTTGGTCTCGGCATGTTTCTTTTCGGCCTGAATAGCGCGCAGATCACCTGCCGCTGTCGCACAGTTTACCGGGTGCCTCTCGGCATCTGTGATAGCCAACGCACCGGTTGCAGTGAAACCGGTAAGCAGAAAAGTAAGAGTTGATCCTTGAAAAACCAGCTTAACAGAACGGATCAAGTCATTCATTTTTAGGATCTTTCTGCTGCAATATGAATTCCGGAACACGGGAAGTTGCACCCATTCCAGCAAAGCTAAACCCGCTTTCCTGTTCAATGCAAGGTTTCAAGGAGGAAGCCAATACCAAGTTGGTTTAGCCAAGAGGCACTCTTTGGCACTCGTGACCTTGAGCCCGAGGCGTTTGAGCCCTAAATTGGGGATGACGCGCGACAACGGAGATTTACATGTTCGGCATCCCCGGCAAACAGGCTGTGACCATGACGCCCAAAGCCGCAGAGCAGATTACACGCCTGATGAATTCGGGCGGGCATGCTGGTATGCGCATTGGCGTCAAGAAAGGCGGCTGTGCAGGCATGGAATACACCATGGAATATGTAGACCAGGCAGATCCGCATGATGAGGTGGTCGAGCAAGACGGCGCACGCGTGATGATCGCACCGATGGCGCAGATGTTCCTGTTTGGAACCGAGATCGACTACGAAGTGTCCCTGTTGGAAGCAGGCTTCAAGTTCAAGAACCCGAACGTTGTTGATTCCTGCGGCTGCGGTGAATCAATCAAGTTCGATGCAAACCTCGCGTCGCAGTCCTAACTGGTTCGCAGGTGAACATAGGTTTCGTTGAACCGTTTGGTCAGATGATCACCGGCCGAGATCACTTGGCCTGACCCAGGTGGCGCGACATTGGTGTCAAAAGACGGGTTGAAGAACATTGGGACCGAGATTCGCTCGTGCGATCCGCCAACAACCCTGTGTTCGGTCGCCTTCACCTGGCCTGCTGTCCAAAATTCCAGCATCTCACCAAAGTTGATGATAAACACGCCCGGTTCGGCCTGAACCTTTTCCCATGCGCCATCAGGCATCCGCACTTCCAACCCGGCAGCGCCGTCTGTGGCCAGCAAAGTCAGGCAGCCATAGTCTGTATGCGCGCCAATACCAAAATCCTGCTCTCCGGCCCAGGCGGGCCGTTTTGGATAGTAGTTGCCGCGCAGTAGAGCCATTGGCGTATCGAATGCCTGATCGAAACTGTCCGCTTCCCGTCCCAGCTCCACTGCAATCGCACGCAGCACCCGCATCGCTACACCACAGGCATCGACGTAATAGGCTTGTACAATTTCACGGAAAGCATCGGGTTGCTCGGGCCATTGATTTGGGGCGTACACGCTTAGGTTCTTAACACGGTAGGGGTTGTCCAGCGGCAGTTCGTATCCGCAATCGAACACTTCCTTGAAGTCTGGGTTAACCGTTGGGTCGACCTGTTCGGACTGTGACGCACCCCAACCTCGGTTGGATCCCGTTGCAGCCATGTCCACCAAACGCTTCTGGTGTTCCGGCAAACGGAAGAAACCCTGGTAGGCAGCGATAACGTCGTTGATGCGGTCAGCCGTCAGGCCCGTGTTGCAAACGGTCAAAAACCCGACCTGACCAACGGCTTGGCGCAAGCGGGAAAGCTCGTAAGCGTCTCGGGTGTCCAGCTTTTTCAAGTCGAGGTTGTCGATCATGGCGCTCTCCCAGAATTTGCGACATTCCTGCCAATCACCCGTGGAGCTTGTAACCGGAATTGTATGGAGAGGACAACGATGTTATCCGGTGATTTAAACAACCGAATACGCAGGGAGAAACCGATATGCGGCGCAAGCTGGCGGCTGGAAATTGGAAGATGAACGGAACCGGCTCGGCGCTGAGCGAGCTTGCATCGCTGTCGCAAAGCTATTCTGAAGCCTCGGTCGATATTCTGATCTGCCCCCCTGCGACATTGCTTCACCGCGCCGCTGATGCCGTGGCAGAATCGGCGGTTACGGTTGGTGGACAGGACTGCCACTCAGGCCATTCTGGCGCTCATACCGGCGACATCAGCGCGGATATGTTGCTGGATGCCGGTGCAACTTCGGTCATTCTGGGCCATTCAGAACGTCGCGTGGATCACGGCGAGCATGACGAGGATGTACGCGCCAAAGCCCGCGCCGCAATGGATGCGGGCCTGAAGGCAGTCATTTGCGTCGGCGAAAGTCTGGAACAGCGTGAGGCGGCCAATACACTCGATATTATCGGCGGGCAGATGTCCGGCTCGATCCCGGATCAGTCCACCGGCGAAAACCTGATCGTCGCATACGAGCCGATCTGGGCGATCGGCACTGGAAAGGTCCCCACTCTGGAAGAGATCGGCGAGGTTCACGACTTCATGCGCGCCCGGCTGGAACGTCGTTTTGGCGAAGGCGTGGGCCGGTCAGTGCGACTGCTTTACGGCGGGTCCGTCAAACCCAGCAATGCGGCCGATATCTTTGCGGTCTCGAATGTGGATGGCGCTTTGGTCGGTGGGGCCAGTCTGAAGGCTGCGGATTTCTCGGGCATTATTCAGGCGCTGGAAAGCATCTGACCCCGGTCGTTATTCGGCAATATCTTCGGCCCAAAGCTCTGGTTTTTCTTCGATAAATCGTTGCATCAGCGCGATGCAGTCGGGGTCGTCGGCTATAACCACTTCGACCCCGCGCTCGCGCAGGAAGTCCTCGTTGCCTCCAAAGTTCTTCGTGTCACCTATCACGACGCGCGGGATTCCGAATTGAACGATGGTGCCCGAACACATCATGCAGGGCGACAGCGACGTATAAAGCACCATGTCGCGATAGGTTTTCTGCCGTCCGGCCTTGCGCAAGGCGTCCATCTCGCCATGGGCAATCGGATCACCGCCCTGAACTCTTTGATTGCGTCCGCTCGCCACAACCTCGCCCCCACGGGCCAGGACCGAGCCGATGGGACAGCCGCCCTCATCATACCCGGCTTTCGCCTCGTCAAAGGCGATGCGCAGCAGGCGGCTGTCGGTCTCGGTCAACATGGGGAAAATCCTTGGTTGGGGCGTGTACCGGCAGCCTGCCCAATGACGCCCCGACCGTCAACGGATCAGGCCAGCTTCATGGTGACAATTCCGGCAATGATCAGCAGCGCCGCCAGAACCCGCAGCGGCGTCACCGCCTCGCCCAGCAGGGTAACCCCCACCACAAAAGCCCCCACCGCGCCGATACCAACCCAGATCGTATAGGCAGTGCTCAGCGGCAACTCGCGCATCGCCAGCGCCAACAAACCGAAAGACCCGATCATGGACACTCCCATGATCGCGGTCGGCAAAAGCCGCGTGAACCCGGCGGATTGCTTCATTGCACCCGCCCAGACAACTTCAAGAATTCCAGCAATAAGCAGCATGATCCATGCCATGAGATGACCTCTTGTCAAAGCGGGTCGTCCCGCATGATCTACCCGTGTTGGGGAGGTCGTCCTCTGCCTTTCAAATAAGCACCCGTGCGGCGGTTTCAAGGCATGAAAAGGCCGGGCAGTCGCAACTGCCCGGCGATACGGGTCAGGCCCGCTAGTTGGTGATGATTTCCGGCCCCATGAAGGTGTTGGGCAGGAAGGTCGATATCCACGGTATGTACGTCACCATGATCAGGAAGACGAACAGGACTGCCAGGAAAGGAAGCGCCGCCTTCACAACACCCATCATCGGCATCCCGGCCACGCCAGAAGTCACGAACAGGTTCAGCCCGACCGGAGGCGTGATCATCCCGATCTCCATGTTCACCACCATGATGATGCCCAGATGGATCGGGTCGATGCCCAGTTCGATGGCAATCGGGAACACCAACGGGGCCACGATGACCAGCAGACCCGAAGGTTCCATGAACTGACCCCCGATCAGCAGGATCACGTTCACCACGATCAGGAAAGTGACCGGCCCCAGACCCGCCGACAGCATGGCACTTGCGATATGCTGGGGCACTTGCTCATCTGTCAGCACGTGCTTCAGGATCAGCGCGTTGGCAATGACGAACAGCAGCGTGACCGTCAGCTTACCCGCCTCAAACAGCGTGTGCTTCGTGTCCGGGTGGAAGAACGCCGTCACCAGCGCATATGGCTTCTTCAGCAATGACAGGTTGGATTGACCTTCCTCTGTGCTGAGCGGCCCCATGTCTTTGTAGACAAAACTGGCGATAAAGAACGCGTAGACAGCGGCAACAGCAGCGGCTTCTGTCGGGGTAAAGATACCCCCGTAGATGCCGCCCAGAATGATGACGATCAGGAACAGGCCCCAACCGGCTTCGCGGGCCGAGGTAAAGACCTCTCCCCACCCTTTCCAGTCGCCTTTGGGCAGGTTCTTGACCTTCGCCATAACATAGATGGTAATCATCAGCATCAGACCCGCCATCAGGCCCGGAATGACACCCGCTAGGAACATGCGCCCAACGGAAACCTCGACGGCGGCGGCGTACACAACCATCACGATGGATGGTGGGATCAGGATGCCAAGTGTCCCCGCGTTACAGATCACACCAGCCGCAAATTCCTTGGAATAGCCCACCTGCCGCATCCCGGCGATGACGATCGAACCGATGGCCACAACGGTTGCCGGGGACGACCCCGAAAGTGCGGCAAACAGCATACAGGCAAACACGCCCGCAATTGCCAAACCGCCGGGCAAATGCCCCACACAGGCAATCGAGAACCGGATGATCCGCCGCGCCACGCCGCCGGTTGTCATGAAAGACGAGGCCAGAATGAAGAACGGGATCGCCAGAAGGGTAAAATGCCCTTCAAACGCCTCGAACAAAGTACCTGCGACCGAGGCCAACGAGCTGTCTGAATAGATCAGCAGGAACAAGGTCGAGCTAAGGCCAAGCGCAACCGCAATCGGAACACCAATCAGCAGCAGTCCGATGACCATCGAGAATAGAAGTACAACGTCCATCAGTCATGCATCCCTTGCTGAGCGCGGACTTCTTCGATCTCGTCCTCGACTTCGTGGCTGGCGACAAGGCGGTCGGTTTCGCCCCGCCAAATTTGAACAGCGACCTGCGCGAACCGGATCACGAGCAACAGCATCGAAACCGGCAGAACCAGATACGGTACGACCTTGGGTAGTTTTTCGTAGTACTCGCCGTAGTTGATCAGGTCCTCAAGGAACCGCAAAGGAGCGACCATCGGGATGTCGTCGACCTCATAAAAGCTCTGACTGCGGGCGTCGAAATTGAAACCCGTGGGGAACCAGCGCCCAGATGTGGGTGGCAGATCGGCAAAGACGGCCCAATAGTCATAGGCGCCTTTCAGCAGAAGCAGCGAAAAAACCAGACAGCAGCCCACCGCAATCAGAGCTAAAATACGGCGCGGCGCTGGGGCCAGCATGTTCAGGATGGCGTCTACACCCAGATGCGCATGTTTTTTCACTGCATAAGACGCACCCAGAAGCACCAGCCAGCCGAAGGTGAAAACCGTCAGTTCCAGAGCCCATAGGATATTTGAGTTGAAAACAAACCGTGCAATCACGTTGGCAAATGTTACGACCGTCATAAGGCCCAACAGCAACGCAATCAGGGTTTCTTCGATATGGTCGACCAGCCCGCCTTGGCCGGAATTCGCACCAGACATCTTTCTGTCCCCGCATTTTTTGATGATGAGAGAGTGTATGAGGGCGGGCTATGTCAGCCCGCCCGGCCAGCGCGTCGATTACTCCCCAGTCCCCGGACGCGCGGCCTCGATCCGGTTTAGAAACCGGCGTTGATGGCCTGTGCGGCGTCGATCTTGTCCTGACCCACATCACCGGCGAATTTGTCCCAAACCGGCTTCATCGCATCGACCCAGGCCTGACGCTGTTCGGGGTTAAGCTCACGAATGATGCCCCCCGCGTCGGTGATCGATGCTTTGGCCGCTTCGTTCACGGCAAAGGCTTCTTTGTTTCGAGTCTCGGTGACTTCGCCCAGAATGGTCAGGAACTGATCACGCACTTCGGGGTCCAGGCTATCCAACCAGTCAACCGAGGTCACGACCAGATAGTCGATGATACCGTGGTTGGTCTCAGTGATGCCGTCCTGAACCTCAAAGAACTTCTTGCCATAGATGTTCGACCAGGTGTTTTCCTGCCCGTCCACAACGCCCTGCTGCAGCGCGCCGTAAACTTCCGAGAACGCCATTTTCTGCGGGCTGCCACCGATCGCTTCCATCTGCGCAACCAACACGTCCGAGGACTGCACGCGGAACTTCAGGCCGTTTGCGTCTGACGGATCTTCCAGCGGCTTGTTCGCAGACATCTGCTTCATGCCGTTGTGCCAGAATGCCAGACCCTGCAGGCCGCGGCGCTGCATGCTGTCCTTCATCGCCTGACCATCAGCCGAGGCCTGGAACGCATCCACCGCGTCAATGTTCTTGAACATGAATGGCAGGTCGAACAGGCGGAACTGCTTGGTGAATTTCTCGAACTTGGACAAGGACGGCGCAGCCAGTTGAACGTCGCCTTGCAGCATCGCCTCAAGCACCTTGTCGTCGTTATACAGGGTCGAGTTGGGATAGACCTCCATGCACATCACGCCGTTCATCTCGTCATTGACGCGCTGTTCCAGCAGCGAAGCCGCGATGCCTTTGGGGTGTTTATCGGTGTTCGTCACATGCGCGAACTTCACAACAATCTCACCATCGTCACAGGCCGCCATGCCCGCAGTTGCGGTGACCGTCAGCGCCAGAGCCGTTGCGGCTGTTGTCAAAATCTTCATCTGTTTTCCTCCCAGACTTCCAAGAAACAAGCGATCAGCGCCGGGTTGGCGCCGTATGGCGTGCAGTGAAGCGACTCGGCCGCAACCAAACAACTTTTCCCTCTGAACGCGCGGCTAAGCATTAAAATCACTAATTTACAAAGCCTTACATGGCATCAAACACACGAAGCAGAATCACCTATTCTTCTGTGTGCGAAAATCCGCACAGCCAAAAATGCTGCTTGTGCGGATTTCCGCACAATTTTCGAATCATTCATGCGAATCACTACCCAGCGTACATTCGCTGGTCGGATTACCTTCGGTAATCCTCGGGACGAATTTGGTAACGCGCCAGCTTGTCATAAAAGGTCTTTCGCGGAAGCTTCAGCGCCTTTGCCGCATCTGACGCCTTTCCATTATGACGCCCCAACGCCGCGATCAGCAGCGATCGTTCGACCCGTGCCATCTGTTCGCTCAGGCCCAGATCTGTGGCCTGTGCGACCTCTTCCGGCATTCCCAAAACAAAGCGCATGGCGGCGGACATAAGGGACCGCGCATTCCCGGGCCAATCGTTGGCCATCAACGCCGCCAGATGTTCCGATGAGATTTCAGGAACCGGAATTCCGGCCTGTTCAGCTGCCTGAGCTACATAGTGACGAAAGATAACGGGAATATCGTCAGGCCGCTCTGCCAGCGACGGAATACGCACACGCATCACGTCCAGTCTGTAGAAAAGATCGGCATTGAAACGGCCGTCGGCGCTTAAGACAGACAGATCAGCGGTGGTGCCAGCAATGATCCGACCACCCGGCCCTTGTTCGATCAGTTCAAGCGCTGCAAATTGCGTGGCCTGCGGCATGGCCGAAACCTCGTCTAGAAACAACGACCCACCCGCTGCATCCTCGCAACTGCGGGCCAGATCTTCGGGGCTGAGCGTCGAGGCCGGGCGCTTCACGAACGGCCCCTGCCCGACTGAGGACATCAGGTGCACAACCTCAGCCACTTTTGAGATGCCACTGCCAGGAGGGCCAGTCACCAGAACTTCGGCCTGTGTGGGCGCAACGGCGCGAACCCTTTCTCGCAACGCCTCTGCCTGGGGCGACAGGCCAAACAGCAATCGTGCGGCCGGGTCTCCACGTTCCAGTTCGGATCTCATTGCCCTCTGCTCGATAACCTCGGCTCGGACTGCGAACGCACGCTCCAGCACATCCAGCAGATCGGACGCGGCACAGGGTTTTTCCAGAAAGTCGAACGCGCCCTTACCCATTGCATCAACGGCCATGGGAATATCCCCTTCGCCGGTCAGAAGAATGACGGGAAGATCGGGATCGACCTCTCTGGCATAGTTTAACAGATGAAACCCGTCCCGACCCGGCATTCGGATGTCTGAGATGATGACACCGGGAAAGTCCGCTCGGATATGGTCCTTGGCCGCGACAAAAGAGCCGGCCGTTGTCGGTTGAACATCCGCCAGCTCAAGCGTTTGTGCCAAAGCCTCGCGTACGGCCGCATCATCGTCGACCAAAAGAACTCTTCGGGTCATGCTGCCTCGTCTTCCCGATAGTATTCCAGTTCCACAGTAAACATCGCGCCAGTGGGCGCATTGGTCCCGCGAATGTTTCCACCGAAACTCTGAACCAGACCGTAAGAAATCGAAAGCCCCAGCCCCATTCCTTCGGACGAACCTACGGCCTTGGTGGTGTAAAACGGTTCAAACAGCTTTTCCGTATTCTCGATACCTGGGCCAATGTCACGCACAGTGACAGAAAGTTTTTCACCGGTGTTGATCACCATTTGAATGAGGCGTTCATCCTGCTGGCTCATCGCATCTGCGGCGTTGTTGATCAGGTTCACAAACACCTGCACAAGCCTTACCTCGCCACCCCAAGCGTAAACAGGCGTGTTTGGCGGTTGCCAATCCATGGCGACGTTTTCCGTGTTCAGCCGGGCTTGGGTCAGTTCAACGGCTGTGTTCAGAACCTGCACCAGATCAACCCGCCCCATAGGTTCGCTTTCATTGCGGGCAAAGGCGCGCAGGTTCTTGATAATCCGCGCCATACGCGCAGCCATTTCAGAAATACGGCCCAAGTTCTCGGCCGCTTTTTCAGGTTTTCCGCGTTCCACGAAAGCTGTGCCATTGTCCGCAAACTGCCGGATCGCCATCAGGGGCTGGTTCAGTTCGTGACTGATCCCTGCTGACATCTGACCAAGCGCGCTGAGCTTTCCGGCCTGAACCAAATCCGCCTGTGCGCGACGCAGGGCCGCTTCGGCTTCCTGTCGTTCCGCGACTTCTTTTTGCAAGCTGTCGTTTGCAACCGTCAGGTCGAGGGTCCGTTTGGCCACTCGGCTTTCCAGAACCGCATTGGCTTCGGCCAGCGTCCGCCGCCGCTCCATCGCGAGAAAAAGCATTGCACCAAATGCCAAACAGATCGCTGCGACTGCAGCTGCCTGAAGCCGTGCAAGTTGCAGGGCTGGGGCTACGTCCACCAATACTTCGGCAGTCATATCGAGTACCGGCAATTCGAGGGTAAGGTGCAAAGCATCGCGCGGCAGATAGCGCCCCCAGTTCAATTGCCACAGCTCGTGCCCACCAACGCGCGTTGATGCAAAATCAACGGTCGCGCCATTCGGCGGAGTAAGCCCCGCCTCTCCTTCCTCGCGAGACCAGAACAGCAGGTCCGACCTGTTCGAAATGAACACAACGCCTTCTGCATCAACAAAGAAAACCGCCTCGGTACTGCCACGCCATGTCTGCTCGACATCCTGAACATCGGCAACAACCATCAGTACACCTTTGATCTGGCCAAATGGGCCAAAAGCAGGCGCAGCGTAGGAGTAGATCCGATCATCTCCGACAGGCGTAACCTCATGCGCGCTGCCCAAGGCCCCCTGCATCGCCCGACGGAAAGCGGGGTGTTCGGCCATGTTAAGCTGAGACACCGGTTGCGCTGAAACCAAGACCTGCCCTTTTCGGTCCAGGTACATCATGTTGACTGCTGCTGTTTTGTCAGCAATGTCCAGCAGCATTGCCTCAGCTTGTCGTATGTCGGCTGGTTGATCCAATTCATGCAGAATCGGATGGGTCGCCATCAGCACTGCAAGTTCTTGATACACTTGCATTTGCGTGCTCAGCCGGTCAGCCGCCAGTTCAAGATCGGCCTCGGCCTTTTCACTCAGCTGAGACAAAGCTTGACGGTAGCCATAGGACCAGACGAATCCGGACAGTACCCCAACGGCAAGCAGAAAACCGGCGATGACCCAAACCCTGTGCATATACAGGGTCTTGCATTCAACGCGCCGCGTGGCAAGTGTGCGTCGCATGAAGTCTCTCTCACAATCCCCTACGGACCCGGATTTCGTCCAGAACCCCTATCCGTTTTATGAAACAGCCCGACAAGCCGGAGATCTGTTCTATTGGACTGATTACGGCATGGTTGCCGCTGTATCCTGCCAATCCGTCCGCACCTTGCTGAAAGATCGTCGGTTCGGACGCGAAGTTCCACCCGAATGTGCTACGCAAGGCCCCGCCCATCTGGCCCCGTGGTTGTCAGTCGAAGCTCATTCGCTGCTTGAAGCCGAGCCGCCGAGACACACCCGCCTGAGGGCGCTGGTCATGCGAGCCTTTACCTCGCGGGCGATTTCGGCATTGCAGCCGTCGATTGAAACCCTTTGTCACGATCTGATCCGGGACTTCCCACAAGAGCCGTTTGACCTTTTGCATGCCTATTGCACTCAGGTCCCCGTGATTACGATCTGTCGTCTGCTGGGAGTACCCGAAGAAATGGCACCGGACTTGCTGCGCTGGTCGCACGACATGGTGGCAATGTACCAAGCCAATCGAACGCGGGACACCGAAGACAAGGCTACACAATCGGCGCAGGAATTCACCACGTTTCTGGAAGACTATATCAACCAGAGGCGTCGTGACCCGCGTGACGACTTGATCACACGATTGATTGCTGCCGAGGAAGAAGGTGAGAAACTGTCACGCGATGAACTGGTCGCCACCTGTATTCTGCTTTTAAATGCCGGACACGAGGCAACGGTGCATTCTTTGGGAAACGGGGTCAAAACCCTGCTGGAAACGCGAATTGACCCCGATGCTTTGGGGCCGGACAAAATAGACAGCACCATCGAAGAAATCTTGCGCTTTGATCCACCCCTGCACATGTTTACGCGCTATGCCTACGAGAGTGTCGAGATTTTCGGGCATGGATTCAAACGCGGCGATCAGGTTGCATTGCTTCTGGGAGGCGCGAACCGCGATCCCACTGTCTGGGATGAACCAAACACTTTCCGCCCCGCACGATCCATAGATGTCAACACCAGCTTTGGTGGAGGCATCCACTTCTGTGTTGGCGCGCCTTTGGCGCGGTTGGAAATGCGCATCGCCCTGCCAGTTCTGTTTGAAAGCTGCCCGAACTTGCGGTTGGCCGCACCTCCGGCCTATTCGGACAGTTACCATTTTCATGGCTTGCAACAGGTTCTGGTGCAAATCTGAGGCCGCTTTAACGCGTGTGCCTTTTTAAGCCTTCTCAACCAACGCGTTCAACGGCAGCATTGTTGTGGATTTTATTTCCTCCATCGACAAAAGCGCCGTCACGTTGTGGACCCGCACTTCAGAGATAAGCGATTGATAGAACACGTCATAGGCACGTGCATTCTTGACCCTGACCTTGAGGATGTAGTCGATGTCGCCAGCCAACCTGTGTGCCTCTTGCACTTCGGGGTGATCGCGCAACGCTTTCAGAAACTTGCGCTGCCATTCAGCCTCGTGCTCCGACGTACGGATCAAGACAAAAAATGTCGCCTCGAACCCAAGCGCTTCGGCATCCAGCAAAACCGTTTGCTGCCCAATGATACCTGCCCCTTTTAGCTTACGAATTCGATTCCAGACCGGGGTCTTGGAACTGCCCACACGGGCCGCAATTTCGTCCAGTGACTGACCCGCATCACGTTGCAGCTCGGCCAGAATTTTCCGATCCGTTTCGTCTATTCGAACCGACATTCCAGTATTCCTTCCAATTCGAGGTTTTCGTTCCATTTTTCAAAGCATGCGGAAATAATGTTCTTATTTCGACGCCCACATGGCGCTTTGGTGGGAATATTTCCTATATTGAGGGGCAAGTCAAACTACACCCGAGACGATCCAATGCAGGACATGCTCACAATCAGATCCAAAGGACATGTCGACTTTGTCGGCGCCGGTCCCGGTGATCCCGAATTGCTGACGCTCAAAGCGCTCACCGCGTTTGAGCAGGCTGATATCGTTCTGCATGACCGCCTGATCAGCGCACCTATTCTGGACATTGCGGGCAAGAGCGCCGATCTGTTTGATGTTGGCAAGGCCGGTTTTGGTCCGTCCTGGAAGCAAAGCGATATCGACGCGCTTTTGGTGGACTATGCGCAAAAGGGCAACCGCGTGGTGCGCCTGAAATCAGGGGACCCCACTGTGTTTGGTCGGCTGGATGAAGAAATCGAAGCAGTTCAGTCTGCGGGCATTTCCTGGCAGCTCATTCCCGGAATTACCGCTGCGTCTGCGGCTGTAGCAAGCATCGGGCAAAGCCTGACACGCCGGGGCCGCAACTCTTCGGTACGGTTTCTGACCGGGCACGACATGAAAGGCTTTGCTGATCACGACTGGGCCGCTCTGGCGCGCTCAGGGTCGGTTGCTGCAATTTACATGGGCAAGAAGTCGGCCCGGTTCATTCAAGGCCGCCTGATCATGCACGGTGCAGATCGCGCTACACCCGTCACCCTGATCGAGAACGCCTCGCGCCCTGACCAACGCATTCTGGCCACAACTTTGGACCAGTTGCCCACCGATCTGGCCGCCGCCGAAATGAACGGCCCGGCCCTGACTTTCTTTGGCCTCGCCCCGCGAGAAGCGGCGCAGGCTGTGACCGAATTCAATAAGGAGCTTGCCTGATGGCCCGCGCTTTTACCCCCAAAGTCGTCACCGCAAATGATTTGCTGGAAGGCGACGTGATTTATCAAACCGAAGATGACCGCTGGTCGCGTGATCTGTCTGATGCCGAACTGATCACTGACGAAGCGCATGCACAGGTGCGTCTGCTGGACGCCGCCCGGCAGGCCAGCAAGATTGTGGGTGCATATCTGGCTGACGCTGTTGCAGGCGAAAACGGCCCTGAGCCCACACATTTTCGGGAAGATTTCCGCCGGACTGGTCCGTCCAACTATGCCCACGGCAAACAGGAAACTTCCCCGCAGCCCCGGGCCTGAACTTAGGCCCTCTCTCTCCCCTTCTATGGCCCCAAGGTTCGGGGTTGCAACCAAGGACAGCTAGACATGTATCGCTACTCCGAGTTTGACCACGAGTTTCTGGCAGAGCGCAACGCGCAATTCCGTGCGCAGGTCGAGCGCCGCATTGACGGTTCGCTGACCGAAGACGAATTCAAACCCCTGCGCCTGATGAACGGCCTGTATCTGCAACTGCACGCCTATATGCTGCGCGTCGCCATCCCCTATGGCACCCTGTCCAGCGCGCAGATGCGCCAACTGGCGCTGTTGGCCGAAAAGTGGGACAAGGGCTATGGCCACTTCACCACCCGTCAGAACATCCAGTACAACTGGCCCAAGCTGAACGACGTGCCGGATATGCTGGACGCGCTGGCCGAAGTTGGCATGCACGCCATTCAGACCTCGGGTAACACCATCCGCAACGTGACCGCAGACCACTTTGCTGGCGCAGCCGCGGATGAAGTTGCGGACCCGCGCCCTTATGCAGAACTTCTGCGCCAGTGGTCGACCGACCACCCGGAATTCCAGTTCATGCCGCGCAAGTTCAAGATTGCCATCACCGGTTCGGAAAATGACCGTGCCGTCATCAAGGCGCATGATATCGGCCTGCAACTGGTCGAGCGTGACGGTGTTCTGGGGGCCCGTGTGATTGTTGGTGGCGGTCTGGGCCGTACGCCAATGATCGGCAAAGAACTGTCGGATTTCGTCGCTTTTGACGATCTGCTGGCCTATTTGGAATCCGTTGTGTCCGTCTGGAACCAGATCGGTCGCCGTGACAACAAATATAAGGCACGCATCAAGATCACCGTGCACGAGCACGGCATCGACGCCATCCGCGCCAAGGTCAACGAGCGTTTCCTGCAGGTCCGCCCGCAGTTCAAGGGTGCTGACATGAACCTTCTCGAAGAGATCAAGGATCACTTTGCGGCACCTGCCTTCCGCGAAGGTTCGGTTGCGTCTTTTGAAAGCGCCTACACCAACGATCCGGTTTTCCGCTCGTGGGTCGACACCAACATCGCGCCGCACAAAAACGCAGACCACGCGATTGTCACGATCTCGATCAAAAAGCACGGCGCGACGCCGGGCGATGCAACGGCCGAGCAGATGCGCATAATGGCCGATCTGGCCGAAGAGTTCGCGTATGACGAGCTGCGTATCAGCCATGAGCAGAACGTGATCCTGCCGCATGTTCACAAATCGGATCTGCCTGCGATCCACGCGAAGCTGAAGGAATACGAACTGGCCACCGCCAATATCGGCCTGATCAGCGACATAATCGCCTGCCCCGGCATGGATTACTGCGCGCTGGCCACGGCACGATCGATCCCGGTTGCGCAGGAAATCGCGACCCGGTTTGACGAGCTGAAGCTGGAGCATGATATCGGTCACCTGAAGATCAAGATCTCGGGCTGCATCAACGCATGTGGTCACCACCACGTGGGGCATATCGGCATTCTGGGGCTGGATCGCGCGGGCGTTGAAAACTACCAGATCACTCTGGGCGGCGACGGCACCGAGACAGCGGCCGTGGGCGACCGCACGGGTCCGGGCTTTGCCTATAGTGAAATCGTGCCCGCCGTAGAGCGCATCGTCGACACCTATCTGAACCAGCGGGAGAGCGCCGAAGAAACTTTCCTGGAGACCTATCGCCGAGTTGGCTTGGCTCCGTTTAAGGCAGCCCTCTACCCCGAGGCTCGGGCGAATGCCGCTTGATCTGATCCAGACGGAACTGGGCAAAGACCGCAGCGAACTGACCGAAAAGGTCGAAGAGCTGAACGCCCGGTTCCGCCACCATTCTGCGCATGATGTCATGCATGGTGCCATCGAGGAAATCGACGATCTTGCTCTTGTCTCAAGCTTCGGTGCGGAATCGGTGGTCTTGCTGCATATGGCAGCGGTGGTCGACAAGGCGACCCCGGTGCTGTTCGTGGACACTCAGTTGCTGTTCACTGAAACGCTGGAATACCAACATGAGGTCAGCGAGCGTTTGGACCTGAAGAACGTCAAGATCATTCGTGCGGATGAAGAAGACGTTCAACGAGACGACCCTTACAGTGCTCTGCGCCTACGCGATACAGATGCCTGCTGCAACCTGCGCAAAACCTTCCCACTGCAAAAAGCCCTGTCGGGCTATTGTGGCTGGATCACGGGACGCAAGCGGTTTCAGTCGGGCACACGCGCCGCGCTCGAGTTTTTTGAAGTCGAAGACGGCACGGGCCGGATCAAAGTCAACCCGCTGGCCCACTGGGCGCCCGAAGACGTGCGCACCTATATGGACGAAAACAATCTGCCCCGGCACCCGCTGGTGGCCAAAGGATACCCTTCGATCGGATGTGCACCCTGCACCTCGCCGGTCAAAGAGGGCGAAGACCCACGCGCCGGACGTTGGCGCGATCAGAACAAGGAAGAATGTGGCATCCATTTTGTCGATGGCAAAATGATCCGCATCGGAGAGAAAACATGAACGTAATCGTAACGGATGAGGGCTTTTCGCCTGATGATTGGACCGACGGCTTTGTCACCCTGGATGATGCCGCCAATGACGTAGTGGCCCTTGATGTGGCCTCGGACACCGACCCGGATGAGCTGATTGACCGTTTGGGCAGCGCCAAGATGGTGCGTGTGGACTTCCCCTCCTCTGCGGATGGGCGCGGCTTTACAATTGCACGCGTTCTACGCCTGAAAGGGTATACAGGCCGCCTGCGCGCCAAAGGCCATGTTCTGGCAGACCAATACGCCATGGCCCGTCGCAGCGGGTTCGACGAGGTTGAAATAGATCATGCGCTTGCGGACCGACAGCCCGAAGATCAATGGCTGGCCCGCGCCAATTGGCAAGATAATAACTATCAGGCCCGCCTGCGCGGATAAGACTGCACGCACAAGCTTGTGATACAAGGGGGGCAATCTGTCCCCTTTTCCTGACTTGGATCAAAGATTAAACGGAGATGTCGGTTTAGCTGGCCGGCAGTGAAATGATGACAGAGATGAAATCCGTGAGTGAAGCAACCGCCGTTAAGGCCCCCGTACTGCCAGATGCCCAGACTGTCACCGAGGTGAAGCACTGGACTGACAGCCTGTTCTCTTTCAAGGTGTCGCGCCCTGCCTCGCTGCGATTCCGCTCGGGTGAATTCGTGATGATCGGCCTGCTGGGCGACAACGGAAAACCTTTGCTGCGCGCCTATTCGATTGCGTCGCCGTCCTGGGATGAAGAGTTGGAGTTCTATTCCATCAAGGTACAGAACGGCCCGCTGACTTCGAAGCTGCAACATATCAAACCCGGCGATCAGATCATTTTACGCCCCAAGCCGGTTGGCACACTGGTGCATGACGCCCTGCTGCCTGGCAAACGCCTGTGGTTCTTTGCCACCGGCACCGGTTTCGCGCCATTTGCCTCGCTACTGCGTGAACCGCAGACCTATGGGGATTATGACGAGGTTATAATCACCCACACCTGCCGCGAAGTCGCGGAACTGGAATATGGCCGCCAACTGATCGAAAACATCCGTCAGGATGAATTGCTGGCCGAGTTGATGGGCGAAGGGTTCGCTGACAAAATCCGCTATTACCCAACCACCACGCGGGAAGACAGCCCCAAGATGGGCCGCATCACCACCCTGCTGCAGGACGGCACCGTGTTTGCCGACTTGGGCATCGAAGGCGGCATCAAGCCTGAAACCGACCGCGCAATGGTTTGCGGTTCCTTGGCTTTCAACCTGGACATCAAGGAAATCCTTGAAGGGTTTGGTCTGCGTGAAGGCGCAAATTCCGAGCCAAAGGAATTCGTTATCGAGAAAGCCTTTGTCGGATAATACCAATTTGCGTTCGAAGCTTTGGTGCTTCGAACGCGAAAAACACCCGATAAAACAAGTTTTTTCACTGCAACCTGTATTTATGCCGCTTGAAGTGCGGCGCAGCCCGGTTTAAATTCCGGGCTCGAAATTCTGCAATCATCAAAGGAATGAACCCATAGCTCGCAGACCTCACAACGCGCCGCCTCAACGTGACACCGGCCCGCGCGTCAATGACAGAATCCGTGCCCCCGAAATTCGGCTGATTGGTGCCGAAGGTGAAAACGTCGGGGTGGTTCATCCCGCCAAAGCCATGCAACTTGCTGCAGATGCCGGTCTTGACCTTGTCGAGATTTCGCCCAACGCGAACCCACCGGTCTGTAAGATCATGGACTTCGGCAAATACAAATACGAACAACAAAAGCGCGAAAGCGAAGCCCGTAAAAAGCAAAAAGTCATCGAGGTGAAAGAGGTCAAGTTCCGGCCCAACACCGACACCCATGACTATGACGTGAAGATGCGGAACGTGTTCAAGTTCCTTGAAAACGGCGACAAGGTCAAAGTGACCCTGCGTTTCCGTGGCCGCGAAATGGCGCACCAGAACTTGGGACGCGAATTGCTGGAGCGTGTTGCTGAGGACGTCAAAGACCTTGGCAAGATTGAAAACATGCCAAAGATGGAAGGCCGTCAGATGATCATGATGATCGGCCCACTTCCTCAGAAATAGGCCAAACACCGGCTGAAAGATCTAAGGCTCTCGCAAGTACCGCGAGAGCCTTTTCGTTTCTACCGCCGTTAGATAACTGCGCTCAACGCCCGTTCCAATTTGCTGACAAGTTCTTCAATCTGCGCGTCTTCGATGATAAAAGGTGGTGCCAGAAGAATGTGATCTCCGTTACGTCCATCCCGTGTCCCCGCCATCGGATAACAGATCAAGCCTTCAGCCATTGCAGCCTTCTTCACCTTTCCGGCAATGCCCAAAGACGGATCGAACGGAGCTTTGGTGCCCCGATCGGACACCAGCTCGATCCCGCGGAAAAGGCCACGCCCACGCAGATCGCCGACATTCGGGTGCTGTCCAAACGCAGCCTCAAGGGCTGATTGCACTTTGTCTCCCATGACCCCGGCTCGGGCTGGCAAATCCCGTTCCGTCAGTTCACGGACCACCGCGAGTGCAGCAGCCGTAGCAACCGGGTGACCGATATAGGTGTGCCCGTGTTGAAAAAAACCTGACCCATCCCGAATTGCATCATATATCGCCCCGGTGCACAGCATAGCTCCGATCGGTTGATACCCGGCCCCCAAACCTTTGGCGATGCACAGAATATCCGGCGCAACATCGTCATGATCGCAGGCAAACAGATGGCCTGTGCGCCCCATACCGCACATAACCTCATCCAGGATCAACAGCACCCCGTATTGGTTGCAGATTTCCCGGATACGTTTGAAATACCCCTCAACAGCCGGAACCGCGCCCAGGGTTGCACCGACCACGGGTTCTGCCATGAAAGCCATAACTGTGTCCGGACCCAGGCGTAGTATTTCAGCCTCAAGCTCGTTGGCAACGCGCTGACCATAGTCAAAGCTACCCTCACTTTCAGGTTTTTCGGCGTATTCATAACAAGCCGAAATATGCGTCATCTCAATCAGCATCGGTGCGAACTGAGCACGCCTCCAGGCGTTGCCCCCGGCAGACAAAGCGCCCAGCGTGTTGCCGTGGTAGCTTTGTTTTCGCGCGATGACATGCCGACGCTCGGGCTGACCGGTCTCGAGAAAGTACTGACGCGCCAGTTTGATTGCCGCCTCGGTTGCCTCAGACCCGCCCGATACAAAATAGACCCGGTCCAAATCGCCCGGCGCGTGCTGGATCAACAGATCCGCCAGCGCCTCAGCCGGTTCAGAGGTCATGAAACCGCTGTGGGCAAAGGCGATCTGTTCCACCTGATCCTGCACGGCGCGGATCACTGCGGGGTTGGAATGCCCCAGGCAAGACACGGCCGCGTCACCGCAGTCCAGGTACCGCTTGCCTTGGGCGTCGATCAGATAGCAGCCTTCCCCACCTGCTGCGATGGGAAGGTCCGATTTGGTGTGGCGTGGGAATACGTGACTCATGTTCTGGCCTTTCCAAGCAGTTCAACCAAAGCCGCGACCGAAGCCGCGTTGTCCGCCCACGGCGTGCCATCCGGGCCCGTCAGGCTGTTTTCAAATCCAACGCGCACATCACCCCCCCGCCGCGCTGCTTCGGCCAGACAGGCGTGTTCTTGTGCGCCAAACGCGCAGACCATCCAATAGTTTTGACATTTCGGGAAGGCATCCAGATCTGCCGGTACAGATTGCTGACCTTCGCTATAGCGTCCCAGAACAAACAGCCGGTCCGTCTGATCCTTACGGACAATGTCATCCTGCTGCCACTGGTCCAACAGCCGCGCGTCTTCTTCATCGTAAAGTATATGCTGCACCCGCGTTCCCTGATCAGCACAAAGCGCATAGACACGCGGTGCAAGGTTGGGGTCGCGCGCAATCTCTCGTACCGAAATCGAGGCCCAGTCTGGACGCACCTGTTCCAAGCAGGCCAGCTGCGCGGGAACGTCAAATACTCCGGCCGCTTCGGTTGTTATTTGAACATCCAACCCCGGCGCGATGCGGCGCAACTCGGCGATCGTTTCCAGATACGATCCAGCATCCAGCGAATGCTGACCATTCGCGTCCCGCACATGAACATGAATGCCCTGCGCCCCTGCAAGGTGGCAGGCCCGCGCGGTTGCGACGATCTGATCTATCGTGACCGGAAGGGCAGGATGATCTGCTTTAGTGCGCCGCGCGCCATTGGGCGCGACTAGAATATAGTGGGTTTTGCTGTCGTCGGCAGGGATGGGATTCATCTGTTCTTTCCTCTTACAAGGTTGCAGCTAGTCTCCACTCAATACGTTTTCAATTTACGCTATAGAAAACATATGTTTTATTTTAGCCATGACCCCTACCCTGATGGCACTCACGGATCAGTTGAGGCGCGAGATTGATAAGATGCCTGCGCAAATGCAGGTCGCGGCAAAGTATATCGTCGACCATCCCGGCGACTTTGGACTGAACCCTATCCGTAAAACAGCGGACAGAATCGGCATCAGTTCAAACGTGTTGGTACGACTTGCGCAGCGCATGGGCTTTGACAGCTTCGACGCATTTCGCCAACCATTTCGCCGCGCTCTGACAACTGACAGCGAAGACCGGCTGGGGCAAGGCTGGTTGGAGGCTCCGTCGGGACAAGACCCGTTTCATCTGGCGCAGGTCAAATTCGCTCAGAACGAGATGAATGTGGTTTCGCGATCCTTGCGCCTGATGGATCCGCATCTGACACAACAAGCCATTGGGCACATGGTTTCCGCGCGGCGCTGTTACGTGACGGCGACCCGGTCCAGTCATGCGCTGGCCTACTACTTTCATTACGCAGCCCGCATGGCGCATCCCGGATTGCAGCTGGTGCCCCGTCACATGGGCTCAGCCATTGACGATTTGGTCGAAGCCACGGCTGAAGATTGTCTGTTTGCCATCACCGTCCATCCCTATTCCGCCGATACGATACAATCGATGCGCTTTGCCCGCGACCGGTCCATGCGTATCGTGTTGCTGTCGGATAGCGAGGTGATCGCGCCCGGGGTCGAACCGGATGTAATCCTGTCTGTCAGCACCCGAACTTTGCACCCATTTTCAAGCTTTTCCGGCGCGATGGCCGTGTTGGAATGTTTGCTCGGGCATTTGTTCGAGGCCGGTTGCAAGGACGCCCGGGCACGCGTGGAACAGTACCAAAAAGCACGGGAAGACACGGGGGCTTATTGGCGGCCCGGTGTTTTGCCAAAGCTCAGGAAGCTCTGACGACCTTGCTGAGATGCGGCCAGCGCACGTCAATACGTCTAGGTTTTGCGTTTGGCACGCGGCTGCGGTCTGGTCGGAATTTCCTTTAAAAGCCCGCCAACCCCCATCGCTGCTATGTCAGCACCCGTAGTCTCAATTCCACACGAGATCCGAGACAGAACCCAATCGGCACCGTTTAAGGCTGGAGAACGCGCACAGCCTGGTAATCCAATGACCGGGCGATCCCGCAAGGCGCCCAAAAACAACAGGTTTCCCGGATCCACCGGCATTCCAAAGCGATCCACCTGCCCGCCAGCCAGACGCACAGCTGAAGGTGCCACATCTTCCGGGTCCGACGTCGCAGACCCTGTCAGGATCATCAAAACATCGCCATCGCTTTGCGAAACCGCTTTGGCCAGAGCATCGACCCTGTGCGGAACGATCTGCACATCGCTCAGTTCCATATCCAGCAACTCGACCCGGCCCCGAATAGCGGCAATCCCTTTCTCATTCGATGGCCCGCCCGGAATGTCCGTCACGATCAGTCCGGCTGTTTGGTGAACCGGACGCGCCAAACGGATTGCGCCCTGTGCCAAAGCGGCGGCGCGTTGGACATCCTCTTCGGGCACAGCGTAAGAGATGACCTTGATGGTCGCCACCATACCACCTGGTCCCATTTGCTGATGCTGGGGTACCGTGGCCACTGTGATCATCGGATTGACTTGGTTGAACCGCTCAAGCGCAGCGACATCCAGAACGGCCACCCCCGGTCCATCGGCCAAAAGGTTGACCCGCCCGGTAAACGCCTCGGTCACGCGCAGGTTGGCTGCGGCAGCATCAGGCGCAAGGGCCGCTGCCAAAGCCCGTGCGGCCTCGTCCTCATGGCAGTCACCGGGATCAAGCCGTGCGACAATGACTTCGCTTAGCCCAGCTTGCGTCAACTGCACAATATCTTCGGGCTGCAATGCCAATCCTTTGCGCAGCTTACGCCCGTCTGCCGTCACCGAATGCGCCAGAATGGCCCCTTCGGCTTGCGCTACGGGAACCGGGCCAAACCTCATGCTTTGCCCCGCAAGACCGCCGTCATCTGAGCCAGAATAGCAACGGCGATTTCTGCAGGTCCCGCAGCACCAATATCCAATCCGATCGGGCCGTGAATTCTGGAGATCTGTTCCTCAGTGAACCCTGCGGCTTTCATACGATCTACACGCTTGGCATGGGTCCGCGTCGAGCCTAGAGCACCGATGTAAAAGACACCAGCATCCAGTGACGCCTGCAGCGCCGGGTCGTCCAGCTTGGGGTCATGGGTCAGCAGTACAATTGCGGTGCGCGCGTCCAGCCCCAACTTGGCGACCGCTTCGTCCGGCCAATCAGTCAAAATCGTTTCCCCAGGAAAGCGTGCACTGGACGCAAAGGCATCGCGTGGATCTATGATTGCTGGATCGTAACCTGCAACGCGGGCCATGGGCACAAGGGCCTGTGCGATATGGACAGCCCCCACAACGATCAGACGCAAAGGCGGGTTGTGAACGGCCACAAAGGTCTCGCCGTCCTCTTCAAAACCGGACCGGTCCATGCGCAACCGATCAGCGTAAGCGTTGCGACGTAAGGCCCTGTGTCCAGTATTTGTGTTCACCTCATACGCCACGGGCGCGCGCGCAGCACGGGCTGCGACCAATTCTGCCAGCATGGGCTCGGGCAGGACCTTGCCAATGGGTTCGACCAGAACACGGATCGTTCCGCCGCAGGCCAGCCCCACAGCAAAGGCGTCCTCATCGCTGACGCCAAATTCCAAAAGCCGGGCTTCGCCCTCGTCCAAGGCTTCAAGCGCTTCAACGATCACCGCACCTTCTACACAACCGCCGGAAACCGAGCCTTCAATCCGCCCGTCTCCACCGATCACCAATTGCGATCCTACACGCCGTGGCGCGCTGCCCCAGGTTTCGACAACTGTAGCCAAGGCCGCGCCCCGCCCGCTGCGGTGCCAGTCCAGAGCCGTTTCCGGGCTGTTGTCGAATCGCTCCATCAGACCCTCCAGATGTCGTCCGACTCCAACATAGGCAGGATTGGCGCGATGAAAAGCGCCACCGCCTTGCCAAAAGGTCTATACCGGTTGTTTCCCGAACCCGGCTAAACCTCGGCCTCATTCAATAAATCATAGGATTGATTGTTTGGAGGCCGCGTTTTAGCCTGCCCACGCAACTGGTATTTTGCCAGACCGCGTATCCAAAATTTATATATCGGAGACAAGCAGTTGAAACGTTTTTTAACACTGGGCGCAGCGGTTGGTCTTTTGACCGCGACCGCAGCATGGGCTGATACGTTCGAACGCTATGGTGAAGTCGAAGGCTGGAAGGTCTTTATCGACAATGAAAAGAAATCCTGCCTGATCGAGGCTGTGGACGATGCGGAAAACGTCGTTCAGATGGGTCTGACCGAAGACCGCGGCGTTGGCTATGTCGGTGTGTTCGCCAAAGCCGACACCGATATCAAACGGGGCGAAACGCAAGAAGTCGCTATCCTGATTGGCGACAATATCTATCTGGGTGAAGCCACCGGAATGAAGGGTAATATCACCAAGGGCTATTCGGGCGGTTACGTTCTGTCTGACAACCCCCAATTCGCTGATGATCTGGCCAAGAAAAAAGTCATGATCGTGTTCCCCGAAACCGCGTATGCGTTCACGGTCGACTTGACTGGCACATACAAAGCCATGGAAATGGCGCGCAAGTGCAACGCAGAACAGCTGTCGTAAGTGCCTAACCGGAAAGCGCGGCCATCAGCCGGGCTTTCTGACCCTGGTCGTCGAGTTCTGAGATCACGTCGGCCAGGTCTTCGAGCGAGGCGATCGAATGTCCTGCCCGGAAACTGTCCACATGTGGCAGCATTGCCGCAACGCCCTGTGCTTTCGGGGCGAACCCATCCCAACGTAACAACGGATTGAGCCAGATCAAGCGTCTTGCGGACAGATGCAAGCGTTCAATCTCTTTCTGCAAAATCTCCGGGTCGCCCCGTTCCAAACCGTCCGTGATCAGCAGAACCACCGCCCCTTGCCCCATGACACGACGGGACCAGTCGCGGTTGAATTGGTGCAAACAGTCGCCGATGCGTGTGCCTCCTTCCCAATCCTGCGCCTCGGACCCAGCGGCGGCAAGCGCTGCGTCCACATCTCTTTGATGAAGATGGCGCGTTATATTGGTCAGACGGGTGCCAAATGTGAAGGCGTGAACCTTGGCCCACCCCGCCCCCTTGGCGTTGGACACCGTGTGTAGGAAATGAAGGATGATCCGGCTGTATTGGCTCATGGATCCAGAAATATCACAAAGCGCGACAAGGTTAGGCCAGCGCGGCTTGGGCTGAAGCCTGGCTATAGTGCGCAGCTCGCCGCCTTGTCGCATTGCCGCGCGCAACGTTCGGGCACGGTCGATACGGTGGCCAAGATGGCTGGCCTGCCCACGGCGCGACTCGATGGGTTTAACCGGCAGGGTCATCCGTGCCAAAACGCGTTTGGCTTGCGCGATTTCGGCCGTGCTCATCTGCTCAAAATCGAGATTGCGCAAACGTTCTTCGGATGATGCTGTCTGAGTAGCGTCAATCTCGATTTCGGTTTCGCCCTCATCTTGTATGACGGGTTCCGGCAGATCCTGTTCGACGCCATCCAGCAACGCCTCGGCTGCGCGTTTTTCACCGGCATCGGCCTTGCGCTCTTCCTGAACGCCGCGAATGGCGGGCAGCATCATGGCCATCATGTGTTCCATGTATCGCGGATCGCGCCAGTACATTCGAAAGATTTGCGCAAACACCGTGCGGTGTTCCGGGCGGTTCACGAAACAGGCGTGCAGCGTCCAGTAAAAGTCCCGTTTCTCGGTAAACCCTGCCGCCTGCACAGCGTTGATGGCATCAATCACGCGCCCCGGACCGATTGGCAAACCCGCCTTTCTGAGAGCACGGGCGAAGTGCGTGATATTCTGGGCCAGCTTCGGGTTGTCCGGTATTTCCAGCGGGAGTTGTTCTGCCATCAGCACCCATGGGGGCTCTGCCCCCACACCCCCGGAGTATTTGGGAAAAGGTGAAGCATCAGGCCGGTTCGAGGGTGGCCTTAGCCTCGTCCAGAATGCGCTTCGCCTCGGACCCCTGTAGTTTCTGGATGTCGTCCTGGTATTTCAGGATTGCTCCCAGCGTGTCGCCGATCACCTCAGGGCTCAGGTTCATCACATCCAGCGCCAACAGGCATTTGGCCCAGTCGATTGTCTCGGCCACGCCGGGCTTCTTGAACAAATCTTCGGTGCGCAAACGCTGAACAAAGGCCACAACTTCCCGGCTGAGGGCATCCGCGGCTTCGGGTGCGCGGGCGTGCAGGATTTCGATCTCGCGCTCGAAATCGGGATAGTCGACCCAATGATAAAGGCAGCGGCGTTTGAGGGCGTCATGCACCTCGCGCGTGCGGTTTGACGTGACTATGACAACGGGCGGCTCTGGTGCTTTAACGGTGCCCAACTCTGGGATCGTGACCTGAAAATCACTGAGAGCCTCTAGCAGGAAGGCTTCGAAAGGTTCATCGGTCCTGTCCAGCTCGTCAATCAGCAGGACCGGCGCGCCATGTTCGTCTGGCCGCATGGCTTGTAACAACGGGCGTTCGATCAGGTATTCGTCTGAGAACAGTTCGGACTGCAATGCACCCCGATCCGCCCCGCCCGACGCCTCAGCCGTGCGGATCGCAACCATCTGCGCGGGAAAGTTCCATTCATAGACGGCAGAAGAGGCGTCCAGACCTTCGTAGCATTGCAAGCGGATCAGGCGACGGTTCAAACCCGAGGCCAAGGCTTTGGCGATTTCGGTTTTCCCAACGCCCGCTTCACCTTCCAGAAACAAAGGTCGGCCCAGTTTCAGCGACAGGAAAACAACCGTCGCAAGGGCGCGTCCGCATACATAGCCCTGGGCTCCCAACATCTGCTGCACGGCGTCAATTGAATTTGGTTGCGTCATGGAACCCTCTCTCCTTAGCGTTCAAACAGGTCACGCACAGACCTGTGCGTCAAGACCTCACGCCAAGACACAGCTACGACGTTCGGGTTGGTTGACAAGTTTTTTTGCCAATGAGCGCGGTCGCGGTTGGTCTTTTTCAACAGCTATGCTAGCGGAAAGCCATGACCGATACCCTCACGATCCGCCGCCCCGACGACTGGCATTTGCACTTGCGCGATGGCGCCATGCTGCAGGCCGTTCTGCCCGAAACCGCGCGCCATTTTGGCCGTGCGATCATCATGCCCAATCTGGTGCCCCCGGTTGTCACCGGCGCGCACGCCGCGGCTTATCGCGGCCGCATCATGGCCGCGCTGCCCGACGGAATGTCGTTTGAGCCGTTGATGACCCTCTATCTGACCGAGGATACGAACCCGGACGATCTGGCTGCTGCTCATGCAAGCGGATTGGTCAAAGCGGTCAAGCTGTACCCTGCCGGGGCCACAACCAATTCGCATTCGGGTGTGCGGAACTTCGACAATGTCCGCCCCGTGCTTGAGCGTATGGCTGAGATTGGCTTGCCGCTCTGCGTGCATGGTGAAGTGACGGATTCTGAGATCGACATTTTCGACCGTGAGGCTGTGTTCATCGATCGCGTTCTGGACCCAATCCGAAAGGCGACTCCGGGCCTTCGCGTGGTGATGGAGCATATCACGACCCGCGACGGTGTTCAGTATGTTAAAGCCAATGAGGCAGACCTGGGCGCGACAATCACGGCGCATCACCTGATCATCAACCGCAACCATATTCTCGTCGGTGGAATCAAACCGCATTACTATTGCCTGCCCGTCGCCAAACGCGAAGAGCACCGGCTGGAACTTCTAAAAGCCGCGACCTCGGGCGATCCGCGTTATTTCCTTGGCACCGACAGCGCGCCGCATACGGATGACAACAAGGAAATGGCATGTGGTTGCGCGGGTTGCTTCACGGCAACCAACACCATGTCACTGGTGGCCGAGATGTTCGACCGCGAAGGTGTTTTGGACAAACTGGAAGGTTTTGTGTCGCTGAATGGTCCCGCGTTCTATCGACTGCCCGTGAACGAAGGCACCATTACGCTGACCAAGGGCGAACCGGTCGAATACCCCGACAAGATCGAAACCGGAGACGGGCCCGTAACCGTTTTTGACCCCGGCTTTCCATTGCACTGGCGCGTGGTTTAACCTGTCAGTTTGACAGCCAGATCGCGGGCGCGACCTCCGGTGCGCAGCATCGACCAGATCGCGTCCGCCTCATCCGCTCCGATCAGTTTGGCCGCTTTGGCGCGCACGCGATCCTCGCGGTCAGACAACGACATAGGGGTCAGCAGATCATGAGTTGCCTCACGGCGGATACCATCGCGGCGCAACAAAGCCAGATTGGCTTGCGTTTCTGACAAGTTTTCATCCGCTTCGACCGTGATGCGGTCGCGCAAGGACGTAATCCGCGGGTCGGCGCAAACCTTGTCCGTATAACTGCTCGGTAAAGCCGTATCATACCCCAGCGCCTGCATCGCGATGACTGTACGGTATGAAAACTTGGCACCTAACCCGGTTTCAGGTGTCAGCTGATTGCACACACTCATCCAGCGCGGATGGGTTTTGATCTTGATCTCGGCCACTTCAGGCTCGGCGATGTCCAGTTCACGCGCCGCTTCGAGCGCGGCGTGCAAGCCATGACAACAGGCATGGAATTTGTGACTTACGCTTTCGAACACCCATTCATCACCCAAACCATCCAGCGCGCTTAAATCCGACGCGCCGTTATGAGTTGCACCAAAGCCAAACGGGCCTTCGAGCGCATCGGTATTGGCCTGAAACCCGTGATGCACCAACAAGGCAGTTTCGACACCGGCAGCGGCGGCAAGACCTGCGTTATAAGGCTTTCCCATCGTCCCGAACTGAGCCTTCAGCCCGGCCGCCCGGGTCGCCGTCAGCCCCAGAACGGATCGCATCTGATTTATATCGAAGCCCAACAATCGCCCTGCGGCGACGGCGGCCCCAAATGCACCGGACGTGGCTGTCTGATGAAACCCAACCTGATAATGCCCCCGCCCCAACCACAGGCCGATCCGAATCGAAGCCTCCATTCCGATCAGAGCGGCCTCGAGCAAATCGACCAGTATACGATCATCCCACTCGGCCACAGCAAGCGCTGCCGGCAGGATGGCCACAGACGGATGCCCGATATGAGCAAAATGCGTGTCGTCATAATCCAGCGCATGAGACACGGTGCCATTCACAAGCGCTGCGCCGCGCAATGGCGCTGCGTCGCCGCCAAAAAGATGGGCCTGTGCCTTGCCACCCTCGTCCAAAACCATCTTGCGAATGATGGATGAGACAGGTTCAGTCGCACCTGCACGTCCTACAGCCACCCAATCCAGAACAGACAGTGATGTGACAATCCGCGCCTGCGAAGTCGTTGAAATCGGGCCTGCCGCAAAAGCGGCCAATGATGCTGTGAAATCCTTCATGAGCGCAGTCTAGCGTGCGCCCTTGCCGCGTAAAGACCTAGCCGTAGAGTTCCTGGGCTCGCGCCTCGAACGCGCGCACGATCCGTTGCATGGCTTCGTTGAACACAACGCCAATGATCCCCTGCAGAATCGCATTCTTGAACTCGAAATCCACATGGAACGAGACGTTGCAGCCCCCATCCGGTGCGTCCTCGAACTGCCAGTCGGACTTCATGTATTTGAAGGGGCCATCCAGATATTCGGTATCGATTTTCTTCTGGTCTGCAAACAGAGTCACCCGGCTGCCAAAACGTTCGCGGAACACTTTGAACGAGATCACAAGGTCGGCCTCCATTACTTCGGCCTCGCCCACAGCATATGTCTTGCGGATACGAGCTGCAGCGCACCACGGCAGAAACTGCGGATACTTGGCCACGTCTGCCACCAGATCATACATCTGCTGGGCGGTATATGGCAGGTGACGAGTTTCCGAATGGATAGGCATGACGTCCGGTATTTGCAGGTGACAATGGCGCGTCATGTCGTATGTTGCGCGCCAAAGATCAAGGGGGCTGCGATGACTGACCGCGCATATGTGATAGATGAGATGATCTCGGCCAAGGCCATCGCTGCCAGAATTGAAGAACTCTGTCGCGAGATCACAGCAGAATTCGGCAACACCGACAAGCTGGTTGTCGTGGGCTTGTTGCGCGGCAGTTTTGTCTTCATCGCCGATCTGGTACGTGAATTGGATTTGCCGATTGAGGTAGATTTCCTTGAGGCATCCTCGTACGGAGACTCGATGGAAAGCAGCCGAGAAGTTCGAATTCTCAAAGATTTGCGCGGCGCTATTGAAGGACGCGATGTGTTGGTTGTGGAGGATATTGTTGACACCGGTCACACGCTGAATCACGTCATAAAACTGCTTCAAAGCCGCAAGCCTGCGCGCTTGAAGTCAATCGCCCTGCTCGACAAGCCCAGTCGTCGTGAAGTGGATTTCCGGTCAGACTGGATCGGATTCGAGATTCCAGACGAATTTGTAGTCGGTTACGGCATCGACTACGCGCAGCGGAACAGAAACCTGCCCTTTATCGGCAAGGTACGGTTTACGGGTTAATAGGTTGTCCATCACTCACCGCTTGCTGGGCGGATTCCGAACAAGACATTTCATTATCAGAATATAAATAGACATAAGCTCGTCTTTTCCTCTAGTGTTCCTTAAAACAATGGAGGTCTGTTGATGAAGCGTATTGTCGCGACAGTTGGTGTTGTTATGGCGATCGTGGCCCTAGCCAGTGCAGGGGCTGCAAAGGACAACAAAGGCAAAGGGCAAGGGGCCAACAAAAACAAGGTGGAAAAAGCCATCAAGTCAAACGGCAAGGCGGTGCCACCCGGCCAAATCAAAAGATATACGCGCGGCCAAAAGTTGCCGGATGACTTGCGATTTGACTACATTGACGATCTCGACAATTGGAAGCTCAAGCCACTGGGCCCGGGTCAAAGATATATTCGGGTGGACGACGAGATTTTGTCGATATCAGATGACACGAAGACAGTCATAGAAGCGATTGGAATCGTTGGTGATCTCGCCAACTGAGTGAATTCAAACTGACGATCGCCTTCCAAGAATAGCGTAAATGGCGTTAAGGAAGATCCCAACACCTGCGGGTATCAACGCATCTGGAAAATCATAGTCCGGATTGTGCAGTTGTGGGTGATCCCGACCCGATCCCAACCAGAACATCGCGGCTTTTGCGCTTTTGCCGAATTGGCCAAAATCTTCTGAAAATCGCTGTGGCTGCTCCACGAGCGTGCAGGCAATGCCCTGATCAACACAGGCTTGCTTCAGGATTGAGACCGTTTCTGGGTGATTGACGCAGGCTTCGAACACCTCGTCATAGGTAATCTCGATCGACAAACCTTCGGCCTGCGCGGTCTCACGGACCATCGCTTCGGCGTCAGTCATCAGTCGCATCATCCGCCGGTCTGAGACTGTTCTTAATGTCACCCATAGATCAGCGCGCCCAGGCGCAACACCCACTGTGCGCTCACCCAATTTCGCATGCGTGACCGTGGTCAACGCATAGTCATCATCCAGGCCGCCGCCTGCCCCCAAGCCCGCCAATGCAGGCAACAGTTTGGCCAAAGCACCAGCAGGTGACACCCCATCCTGAGGCGCGGCCGCGTGCGAGGTTTTGCCTGTCAATACAATCTGCATTCCGCGCGAGGCACAATTTGCGGGGCCAGTGCAAAGCTCAACGGTGCCAAGCTCCAATCCCGGCAGGTTATGAAGGGACAGTATGATATCAGGCGAAATCTCTCCAAACTGGGGATCTGCGCGGAACGCAATGGCCCCATGGCCGGTCTCTTCCGCAGGTTGGAAAATCAAAACAACGCGGCCAGATGTCGGGCGTTGGGATTTCAAAGCATCGGCCACGCCCAGCACCATCGTCATATGGCCGTCATGTCCACAAAGATGCCCTTTGCCTTTTGTTTTTGAAGCATAAGGCAGGTCAGACATTTCCTGAATCGGCAACCCGTCCAATTCACATCGGATACCCACGGTGGGCCCCGGACGACCGCTTTCAAACACACCGGCCACGCCGTGGCCCCCGAATCCGGCTAACACATGATCAGCTTTGGCGTTGCGCAACAGAGCAGCGATCCGGGCAGCAGTTTCACCCTCCTGCCCCGAAAGCTCGGGATGTTGGTGCAGCTCGCGGCGCAGGCTGGTGAGCCGTGCAAATAGTTCAGGGCTCACGCTTGCTGCAACTTCTCTTGCCGTGCGGCACGCAGACGGGCGAAATCATCACCTGCGTGGTACGATGACCGGGTCAACGGTGTTGCCGACACCATCAGGAAGCCTTTTCCATAGGCCGCCTTTTCGTAAGACGCGAATTCTTCCGGCGTGACGAAACGATCCACACCATGGTGCTTTGGAGTCGGTTGCAGATACTGACCGATGGTCAAAAAGTCGATATCCGCCGCGCGCATGTCGTCCATAACCTGACGGACCTGCTGTTCGTTTTCGCCCAAGCCGACCATGATACCAGATTTGGTGAAGATCGACGGATCCAGTTCTTTCACGCGCTGCAACAAACGCAATGAATGGAAATACCGAGCGCCCGGACGCACCTCGGGATAAAGGCCCGGTACGGTTTCCAGGTTGTGATTGAACACGTCCGGTTTTGCCTGAACCACAATCTCAAGCACCTCGGGCTCACATTTCAGGAAGTCCGGCGTCAGAATCTCGATCGTGGTTTTGGGAGAACGGTGGCGCACAGCGCGAATAGTCTGAGCAAAATGTTCAGCCCCGCCATCGTTCAGGTCGTCGCGGTCCACCGAAGTAATGACAACGTGGTTCAGCCCAAGTTTTTCCACCGCATGCGCAACGCGACCGGGTTCAAAAGCATCAAGTTCGTCAGGGCGGCCGGTGGCAATATTGCAGAAGGTACAGCCCCGAGTACAAATCTCGCCCATGATCATCATGGTAGCGTGACCCTGGCTCCAGCACTCGCCAACATTGGGGCAACCCGCTTCTTCACATACCGTCACCAGATTGTTGTCACGCATGATCTTTCGCGTGTCTGCATAGCCCTTGCCACCCGGCGCCTTGACCCTGATCCAGTTTGGCTTCTTGGGTTGCGTGTTATCCGGGCGATGCGCTTTTTCCGGATGGCGTTGTTCTGGGATCTTGAGATCTCGCACGGGCAGATGTCCTGACTTTGGGTCAACTTTTGTTACGTATAACATAAACCTGTTACCAGCGTTACACCAGCGACGCATAGCCGCTATGCACCGTATCCAAGCAACCGCAGCAAAACCAACCTCACTAATGGTTTTTATACTATATTTCAAAATCTAACACGCATCCAAAGAATTCGCGACTGCAGAATTTACCCGATTGAATGCGACTTAGAACTGTTTTAACTCACGAAAAAATCACAAGTGAATCACAGGAGCTTGAACATGAAATCTGGCGCAAAACTGCCTGACGTGACCTTTCACACCCGCGTCCGTGACGAGAACATCGAGGGGTCGAACCCCTTCCGCTGGGAAGACAAGACAACCGCCGATTATTTTGCTGGAAAGCGCGTGATCCTGTTCTCGCTGCCGGGCGCGTTCACACCGACCTGCTCGACCTACCAACTGCCCGGATTCGAGAAAGGCTTTGCTGATTTCACCGCCAACGGAATTGACGAGATTTACTGTATGTCCGTCAACGACAGTTTCGTTATGAACAAATGGGCGCAGGACCAGGGTCTGCAAAACGTCAAAGTCATCCCCGATGGCTCGGCAGAGTTCACCCGCAAGATGGGCATGCTGGTCGACAAAGACAATTTGGGTTTCGGCATGCGTTCGTGGCGCTATGCCGCCATCGTCAATGATGGCGTGGTCGAGGCCTGGTTCGAAGAGCCCGGCCTGATGGACAACTGCCCCGAAGATCCTTACGGCGTCTCGTCGCCGGAAAACCTGATGGAACATCTGCAAAAGGCGGTCGAGCCGGAACTGGCCTGAACCGCTGTTTGAATATGAAAAGGCCCGCTTTCGGCGGGCCTTTGGCGTTTTCAGTGACGCTCAACCAATCATGCGGTCGCGTTCGGCTTGTTCCAGGTAATGCCGTTTGAGCCGCTGCAAGGCGATGCGCAGGACAATTTTGCCGGACCGGGCAGACCACCCCATACGTTTCTCTGCCAATTCCAGCCCTTCAAGGTAGCAGCAGCATCGCAAGGCAACATCACTTAGCCCTGGACCCAGATCAGACAACGCGCGTGCCACACGATCGCGTGCATCTGAAAAGCCCCGCCCCCCATGCGCATCGCTGTCGTGATTATTTCGCCCCCCCAGCCGTCAGGAAACGATCCCAATTCTGCGAGACCTGAGGGCCGATTTGCGCCAACTCAAAATCTTCGCGCAAACGTTCGCCCGCTTTGACAAGCGTGTCGTCCAGAAACGGTTTTCCGTCCCTGTCCCTACGCCGGGCCAACGCAGTCAAGGGACTTTCCGTGGCGCTATAGCGAATGCGACTGACGCCCTGCGCGGAACTACCGAACGGTTTGGTCTGAAACCCGCTTTGCGCTTCGGCAAAGCCCGGTCCTGTCCCGGACCGGGATTTATTCTCTGCCTGCGCAATCAAGTGGCTCAGCGCTGTTCGCCCCGTCGTCGTGATCCGATATCGCGAGATACGCCCCGGATTGTCGCAGGCAATCCAGTCTTTCAAGGCCAATGCCTGCGCGATTTTACAATCGACAACCGCTGTTCTGGTTGCCGCGTTATTGCCCGTGTCGCGGACAACAACGGCCTTGTCCATTTCCTCAGCCACTGCAAGCACAGATCCTGCCTCGCTTAGACGTCGCAAGATGCGTAGGGCATCGTGTTCGAACTCCTCCTCCTTTGCCGCCTCGTCTTGCGCAGCAAAGGACCTGCCGCCCTCACACGACACCGAAAAATGCGTTTCAGCAAGCGATTGCAAAGCCGCATCCACCAACGGATCATCGCGACGCATCTCAATACGCCGAATTTGCCTGAGGATCGTTGAAGCATGGCATCCGGCTGACCGCGCAATGTCGCGGATCGAGCGGCCGGTTTCGGTATGGGCAAGGTATCGTTGTGCCCCTTCTGGAACCCATGCCGGAATGGTGAAAGCCATGTTGTTTTCCATCTTTATTTGCCCTCGTCGACAAAACAAACTGTCACTTTTCGCCCTCGGAATGCGGGTTAACCAATTCTAACTAGAGGTCCATTCGTTACTCGTTCGTTAACCGCCCAAGGCACGAACCAGATTTGATTCAAAAAGATAAACAGTCGTGAAACCATCGTTCGGCCAGACTGATACTCAGGCAACACCCGCTTAGGTTGTGTCACAAAGCCCCCAGAATTCTTCACGAAAAGGGATACACCACATGCAGGACCTGATGACGATGATCACAACCCTTCGCCGTCCACGTATGCTGACGCGGGCCGCCAAATTCGGGGCGCAGGATTACAATCGGGACCGGCATCTGCAACGTATCTTGGGATACGGTTCGCTGCCGGGTTCAGGTCAGGCGCTGCTTCGTTTGATAGAGATGGAAAAGGAAGTGAATGCACAACGCAAAGACGACGACGCTGCCTATTCACTGGTGCGTCATCTGGACTTGCTTATTGCATTGTTGGGTGAGGCGCAGCTGTATCAGGCCAGCCGCGCCCACGCTTTTCAGTAATCAGGCGAATGCATCCGGCATGGAAGCTTTTTTCTCAGCAATATAGGCTTCCAACGCCGCTGCTGTATCCGGGTCCATCTGCGGTTGCTGGTAATTGGCCAGCAAATGTTCGACCCGCGCAGTTGCCAGCGTGCGCGTATCCCGTGCGCCCTCTTCCTGCCAGGTTTCATAAGGTTTGTAGTCCAGCAGTTCGGATTTCCAGAAGGCGTCCTTGAAGTTCGCCTGGGTGTGGGCACAGCCAAGATAGTGACCGCCTGGGCCGACTTCGCGGATCGCGTCCATGGCCTGCGCGTTGTCATCATATGCGATACCTTTGGCCAGCGAATGCAGAACGCCCAATTGATCTGCATCCATGACGAACTTCTCGAAGTCGGCCACCAGGCCGCCTTCCAGCCAGCCGCAGGAATGCAACATGAAATTCACACCAGACAACAGGCCCATGTTAAGCGAGTTTGCTGTTTCATAAGCGGCCTGAGCGTCCGGCAGCTTCGACCCGCAGAACGAGCCCGACGACCGGTATGGCAGGTTCAGGCGACGCGCCAACTGGCCTGCACCATAGGTGATGTGGGCTGCTTCAGGCGTGCCAAAGGTGGGCGCGCCCGAGTTCATGTCGATCGACGAGACAAATGCGCCAAAGATTGCAGGTGCGCCTGGACGGACAATTTGGCTGTAAGCCACACCTGTCATAACCTCGGCCAAAACCTGCGTCAGGGTACCGGCAACCGAAACCGGAGCCATCGCACCGCCCACGATAAAGGGCGAGATGATGCACGCCTGGTTGTTGCGGGCATATACCTCAAGCGAGCCCATCATCACGTCGTCGAAGGTCATCGGTGAGTTGATGTTGGTCAGCGAAGTCATCACTGTGTTTTCCTGCACGAACTCCTTACCGAACAGGATCTCGCACATTTCGACCGAGTCCTGAGCCCGGCTGGGGTCGGTCACCGAGCCCATGAAGGGTTTGTCAGACAGCGTCATATGCGCCTTCAGCATGTCCAGGTGGCGCTTGTTCACCGGAATGTCGGTTGGTTCGCATACGGTACCGCCCGAGTGATGCAACCATTTGGACATATAGGCCAGTTTCACGAACTTGTTGAAGTCGTCCATGGTCGCATAACGACGGCCACCTTGCGCATCGCGCACAAACGGAGGTCCGTAGACCGGAGCAAGAACCATGTTGCGACCGCCGATAACCACCGATTTCTCGGGGTTGCGGGCGTGCTGTGTGAACTGGCTTGGAGCAGTCTTGATCAACTCGCGCGCAAGGCCGCGCGGGATGCGAACACGTTCCCCATCAACATCGGCACCGACTTCACGCCAACGTTCAATCGCAGCGGGGTTGTCGACGAAGTTAACACCGATCTCTTCCAACACGGTTTCCGCGTTGTTTTCGATGATTTCAAGCGCCTCTTCATTAAGGACCTCGAAATTCGGAATGTTACGTTCGATGTATTTCGCGGTCTCTATTCTGACTGCGGTGCGCTCGGCTCGGCGGGCGGCGCCACCGCCACCTCTTGCCCTGCGCCGGGTGTTTGCCTCTGCCATGAGAAAATCCCGTCTGGTTGGTTAGATTGCAGCTTTAGATACAGGTTTACCGAATCGCAGGCATCGGGATTGCGGCGCTCTAGGGGGAAAAGCGACATTGCCACCCTACTTGGCGGTGAACATCACGTCAAAGTTCATCAGGCTTCCGAAACGCTATCCCACTCAATACTCTCGATACTCGGTTCCAGCATAAGTGGCGCAACCACCTTGTGCTGAAGCTCTTCGGGGTGGTCTTCCATCGAAACCAAAACCGCGATTGTTTGCGACCCGTCTGCGCCGTCTCCTTTTTCGAACCCCACAATTCGAATGTCATTTTGGGCCAGAGCCTTCAGAACCGCGACACGCGCATCGGCCTGCGTCTCTTCCTTGCATTGCAGCAGAATCTTGAATTCTTGCGTCAACGGAACCCCGGCCCGTGTTGTACGCTTGAGCCATTTTACCAATGGCCTGAGACCCAGGTTCACGAAAATGACGAAGCCCGTCATCATCAAAGCGAACAGCCAAGCCCCCGTCCCCGCCATCATTCCAACCGCCGCCGAACACCATAAGGTTGCGGCCGTATTCAGACCGTGGATCGTGAAGCCGTGACGAAAGATGATCCCAGCCCCTAAAAATCCAATACCGGATACGACCTGTGCCGCCACTCGGGTTGGGCTGACTTCATCCGGAAACAGCGCAGAAAACACAACAAAGGCCGCAGCGCTCAGGGCCACCAGTGCGTTTGTGCGCAAACCCGCCATCCTCTGTCGGACTTGCCGTTCCGACCCGATCAATGCGCCGCAAAACAACGCCAGCGCCAGATTCAACGCAGCAATTTCTATCGAAATCGGCAATTCATGATCCTTATCCAGACGAATCCAGACTAGGATTCCATCCGGTTGTCATATTTTTGTTACAAAACTTTTACAATTGGCTTTTTTCCGGTCCTGAAAATCCACAGGAATTGGATGTCGCCCTTGCGAATTGAGCGGGCTTGCCCTAAGGCGCAGGCATGACCCAGACATCCCATGACCGCCTTCTGATCATCGACTTCGGCAGCCAGGTGACGCAGCTCATTGCCCGCCGCCTACGTGAGCTGAATGTCTACTGCGAAATCCACCCATATCAGAACGTCACGATGGATTTCGTGCGGGAAATGGCCCCGCGCGCCGTGATCTTCTCGGGTGGTCCCGACAGCGTGACACGCGAAGGTTCGCCTCGCGCACCGCAAGAGATTTTCGACTATGGCGTACCAATTCTGGGCATCTGTTATGGCCAGCAAGTGATGATGCATCAACTGGGCGGCAAGGTGGAAAGCGGCCACGGCACTGCTGAATTTGGTCGGGCTTTTGTCACCCCTGAAAACACCTTGGATATTCTGGACGGCTGGTTCGTCGATGGGGATGAGCAGGTCTGGATGAGCCACGGCGATCACGTCAGTGAAATCGCGCCTGGGTTTGAGGTCTTTGGCACCTCGCCCAACGCGCCTTACGCCATCACGGCTGACGCATCGCGCCACTTCTATGCAGTGCAATTCCACCCCGAGGTCCACCACACGCCCAAAGGTGCTAAACTGTACGAGAATTTCGTCAAGCTGGCGGGTTTCAAGGGCGACTGGACCATGGGTGCATATCGCGAAGAGATGATCCGCAAAATACGCGAACAGGTCGGCGATAAGAAGGTCATCTGCGGTCTGTCCGGCGGGGTCGACAGCTCGGTCGCGGCGATCCTGATCCACGAAGCCATCGGGGATCAGCTGACATGTGTCTTCGTGGACCACGGTTTGCTACGTAAAAACGAGGCCGAAGAGGTCGTGGGCATGTTCCGCGACAACTATAATATTCAGCTGATCCATGCAGACGAAACCGAGTTGTTCTTGGGCGAACTCGAAGGTCAGAGCGACCCGGAAACCAAGCGCAAGATCATCGGCAAGCTGTTCATCGACGTGTTCCAGAAACACGCCGACACCATCGAGGGTGCTGAATTCCTGGCTCAGGGTACGCTCTATCCGGATGTCATCGAGTCGGTGTCCTTCTCGGGTGGGCCTTCGGTGACCATCAAGTCGCACCACAACGTGGGTGGCCTGCCGGAAAAGATGGGTTTGAAACTGGTCGAACCGCTGCGTGAACTCTTCAAGGACGAAGTCCGCGCACTGGGCCGTGAACTCGGACTGCCGCAGAGCTTCATCGGCCGCCACCCCTTCCCCGGACCGGGCTTGGCAATCCGCTGCCCCGGCGAGATCACCCGTGAGAAGCTGGAAATTCTGCGCGAGGCCGATGCCGTTTATATCGACCAGATTCGCAAGCATGGCTTGTATGACGAAATCTGGCAGGCGTTTGTCGCTATCCTGCCTGTACGCACCGTGGGTGTCATGGGCGACGGTCGTACCTATGACTATGCCTGCGCGTTGCGGGCCGTCACCTCAGTCGACGGTATGACCGCTGACTACTATCCGTTCAAACATGAATTTCTGGGCGAAACCGCCACGCGGATCATCAACGAGGTCAAGGGCATCAACCGATGCACCTATGACATCACATCGAAACCGCCGGGAACGATCGAGTGGGAGTGAACCTGCCACATTGAGCACGGGCGTTTTCTACTCAACACTCAGGACCAATATTGTTGGGAAATTCGGATTTGCAGATACGTTGGTCGCTTTGATCCACGTTCTGCAAATCGAATGCACCTGCAACCAGAGCCGATGCGCAGTAGATCGGGTTTTGGAAAATCGCTTAAACTCTGTGAGTTATGCCATTTAACTGCTGTCGCCCGGCGGTATTGTTTTTATTGTAGCGCATTTGGGCTTTTCCATACCTAAACGACCATTGACCCGTTGACATTCGGAATGCCTAAGAGTGCTGTGTAGGCGCACCCGGATCAGCAGATTTATCGTGACACAGCCACAAGCAAAAACACTTCAAGCTGCACTCTGGATGACCGGTGCCATTGCTTCTTTTTCATCCATGGCCGTTGCCGGGCGCGAGTTGAGCCTGACCCACGACACTTTCGAGATCATGATGTACCGCAGCATCGTGGGTTTCTTTACCGTGGCTGTCGTTTTAACCGTCACAGGCAACTGGACGCAGGTTTCAACGGAACGCTTGGGATTGCACGCCATACGCAACACACTGCATTTCACAGGACAAAACCTGTGGTTCTATGCGCTTGCGGTGGCCCCGTTGGCGCAGGTCTTTGCGCTGGAATTTACGCAACCCCTCTGGGTCATTCTGCTGTCCCCTCTGTTTCTCAAAGAACGCCTGACCCCGCTTAAGATTGTAGCAGCGCTTATCGGATTTGCAGGCGTTCTGATCGTCACCCGACCCGGCTCGGCACCGCTGAGCCCCGGCCTTGTTACCGCGGCGCTGTCGGCGATTTTCTTTGCCTTTACAACGATCACCACCAAGAAACTCACACGATTCGCCAGCATTGGGTGCATCGTTTTCTGGTTAACGGCCATGCAGGCTGTATTGGGGGCTGTAGCGGCGGGTTTCGATGGTCAGGTTTCACTGCCGAACGCAACCACGGCCCCTTATCTTGTACTTGTAGGGTTGGCCGGATTGCTGGCCCATTTCTGCATCACCAATGCGCTGGCCATTGCCCCGGCCACCGTCGTCATTCCATTCGACTTTGCCCGGCTTCCCACGATAGCGGTCGTTGGCATGATCCTTTATCACGAACCCATCGACCATTGGGTTCTGATCGGTGCTGCGATCATTTTCTCTGGCATCTTTTTAAATACCTGGTCTGAAAATCGTAGCAATTTGGCAACAACTTCAAACATGAGTCGAACCAAGTAACGCTCCGTCACCAGTTGACCTTAAAGTAACCAAAAAGAAAGTATCGTGCGGAATACAACGGGCAAGCGATCTATTCACTCACTACAGTCGCCAATAAAACCCGCAGGAGACCTACAGGGAGGACAGAATGAAAAGAACATTACTAACAACCTGCGCGCTGTGCGTTGGGGCCGCGACAGCCCATGCAGGTGGCCTTGACCGAAGCGGTCAGGGGATCAATTTGATTTTCGAAGAAGGTTCGGTCGTGCAGTTCCGTCTTGGATATACCAACCCAAGCGTGACCGGAACAATGCCTGCATTAGCAGGTCCAAACATTGGTCAACCTCAAGACTCTGGCGAGGTGGCGAACGACTTCTTTACACCGCATTTGGGATACAAGGCGGCGCTGACCGAACAGCTTGATTTCGCGATCATGTATGATCAGCCTTTTGGCGCTGACATCCAATATGCAGCTAATTATCCACTGTCGATCAACCCAATTCCCGGTGGTCGGTCGGACGTTCTGAGGGCAACGGCGGACACGGATGCGATCACCGCATTGTTGCGCTATAAGTTCGACGGAGGCTTTAGTGCCATCGGCGGCATTCGTGCGCAGCGCGTAAAAGCGTCAGTCACCGTACCACTTGCTGCGGGCTATAACGTAGACACGAACGCCGACACAGCATTTGGGTACGTAATCGGTGTAGCCTGGGAAAAGCCTGAGATCGCGGCCCGCGTCTCTCTGACCTACAACTCGAAGATCAGCCATGATCTTTCGCAGACAGAATCTCTGAACCCACCGCCAATTCCCCCAATTCCTCCGGGAACGGTTGCAACCTTCAACACCAACAGCGAAATTGAAACGCCCCAGTCCATCAATCTGGACTTCCAGACAGGTGTTGCCCCCAAAACCTTGCTGTTCGGATCGGTACGTTGGGTCGACTGGCCACAGCTGGTTTACAACCCGCCAAACTATCCACCGACCAGCAACCTTGTTGACTATGACGATGCCACCTTCACCTACTCGCTGGGTTTGGGCTACCAGTTCTCGGAAGAGTTCTCCGGCGCTGTGACTCTTGGCTACGAGTCGTCTCAAGGTACCCCGGTTTCAAACCTCGGTCCGACCGATGGTTTCTGGAGCATCGGCGTAGGCGGCACCTACTCTCTTGAGAATGCACAGATTTCTGGCGGCATTCGCTATACGGATATTGGCGACGCAACAGCAGACGGCGCTGGTCCCGGTGCGCGCGCAACATTCACAGGCAACAGCGCCTGGAGTGTTGGGTTCCAGATCACATACGCTCTGAACTGATCGCCACCATCTCAGTACATGTCAAAGCCCCGCTGTTTCAGCGGGGCTTTTTCGCAAGAACCGGGTCGCGGTATAAGCCCCTGGATGAGACAGTGACGCCATGAGTGCTCAAAAACACCTCTCACCCCGCGCCTGGGTCGAGCTTTTACTGCTTGGCATCATCTGGGGCGCGTCCTTTGTCTCGATCCGAATCGCGCTGGACACGATTCCAGTCATGACGTCCGTTCTGCATCGCACCTTCTGGGCCATGCTGGTGCTTTGGCTTGTCGTATGGGCCCAAGGGCACAAAGTGCCGCGTGCGCCTCGGGTTTGGGGTGCGTTTCTGATCATGGGGCTGCTCAACAATGCCATCCCCTTCAGCCTCATGGCTTGGGGGCAGCTCTACATCGACACCGGATTGACCGCGATTCTGAACGCAACAACCGCCGTTTTTGGAGTGCTGGTTGCAGCACTGTTTTTTCGCGATGAACGCCTGACAAGGTCGCGTCTGTTTGGCGTATGTCTAGGCTTTATCGGCGTCACGATTGCCATCGGGATTCAAAACTTCATTGGGTTCAGCCTGCAAAGCACAGCGCAGCTTGCGGTACTGGCAGGAACAGTTTCGTACGCCTTTGCGGCCGCGTGGGCCCGATACGCTTTGTCCGACCTCCCACCGATTGTTGCTGCGGCTGGCATGTTGACGGGATCGACCATTTTGGTCCTTCCGCTGACACTTATGATCGACGGCTGGCCAAGTCTGGTTTTGCCAGCCGTCACCTGGGCTGCCATCGCATATTATGCGATCGTTGCAACCGCCGGGGCCTATCTGCTGTACTACCGTGTTCTGGCCATGGCCGGCAGTGGCAATCTGATGTTGGTGACACTGGTTATTCCCCCTGTCGCCATCGTTCTGGGGTCATTACTGCGCGGTGAAGCCCTGCCCCCCAATGCCTATTTGGGCTTTGGCATTCTTGCCACGGGTCTTTTGGTACTCAATCGCTCTGGCCGTCGTGATTGACGTCGTCCGTTGCCCGATTTAGCAAAGGCAAAAATAGGGACGACAGCTCACCATGATTTACACCTCCGCCGAAGACTGGCGCACCGCCCGCCGCAAGAAAGTGCTGTTCTTTGGCATGTCTGGCCTGGGCAAGACCTATGTCTCTAACATCCTCAGGGATTCTGGGAACTGGTTCCACTATTCGATCGATTACCGGATCGGCACACGATACATGGGCGAATACATCACCGACAACGCCAAGGCCGAGGCTATGAAGGTTCCGTTTCTACGAGAACTGCTGTTGTCGGATTCGATCTTTATCGGCTCGAACATTTCGTTCGAAAACCTGACCCCAGTTGCCACCTATCTTGGCAAACCAGGCAATCCGGCTCTGGGTGGGCTTGAGATGCCAGAGTACCGTCGCAGACAGGAACAGTTCCGCCTGGCTGAAATTCACGCCCTTCTTGACACCGAGTATTTCATCGATCGTGCTGAACGTTTGTATGAATACCCGCATTTTATTTGTGATACGGGCGGTTCGATCTGCGAATGGGTCGACCCCGAAGACCCCAAGGATCAGATCTTGTCAGAGCTGTCCCGTCACACTCTTATGATCTGGCTGAAGGGTGATGAAGGACACACAACCGAATTGGTACGCCGGTTCGATAAAGCACCCAAACCCATGTCTTATCAAGCCGACTTTCTGACCCGCACATGGGCCGAGTATCTGGATCAAAAAGGGTGCGCAGAATCCGATGTAAACCCCGATGATTTTGTCCGCTGGACCTATGCACAGGCTCTGGCGCACCGACAGCCTCGCTATGAGGCGATGGCCAAAAACTGGGGCGTGACGATTGCCGCAGATGACATTGGTAAGATCCGCGATGCGGCTGATTTCGATGAGTTGATCGAGCGCACCCTTGAGACCGAGCCCAAGAACGCCTAACTAGCAGTTTTCCTTATTCTCTTCGAAGTCTAACACATGCCCATCAAAATCCCATCTGATCTTCCTGCTTTTGACGTCCTGACGAAAGAAGGCGTCATGGTCATGGATGAAGATCAGGCCATGCGTCAGGACATTCGACCTTTGCGCATCGGGTTGTTGAATCTGATGCCCAAGAAAATCCAGACGGAAAACCAGTTCGCCCGCCTGATTGGTGCGACGCCCTTGCAGATCGACCTGTCCCTGATCCGCATGACGGAACATCGTACCAGGAACACTGCGGCAGAACACATGTCGGAGTTTTACCACCCCTTTCAGGAGGTCAAAGACCAGAAGTTTGACGGTCTGATCATTACGGGTGCGCCGATCGAGCATCTGGAATTTGACGACGTCACCTATTGGGAAGAGATCAGCAAGGTCTTCGAATGGACGCAAACGAATGTTCATTCCACCTTTGGTGTCTGCTGGGGCGGTATGGCGATGATCAACCATTTCCACGGCGTGCGTAAACACATGCTGGATGCCAAGGCCTTTGGTTGTTTCCGCCACCGGAACCTGAACCCGGCCTCGCCGTTCTTGCGTGGGTTCTCGGATGATTGTGTGATCCCGGTCAGCCGCTGGACGGAAATGAAACAAGATGAAATTGATCGCGCCTCTGGTCTGAATACTCTTCTGGGTAGCGATGACGTGGGCCCTTGTCTGGTCGAAGATCCCGAGCACCGTGCACTCTATATCTTCAACCATTTCGAATATGACAGCGATACGTTGAAACAGGAATATGACCGGGACGTTGCCAATGGCACGCCAATCAACGTGCCGGTCAACTACTACCCGGATGATGACCCTTCTAAGACGCCACAGAACCGATGGCGCAGCCATGCGCATCTCCTGTATGGCAACTGGATCAACGAGATCTATCAGTCCACACCTTTTGATATGAGTGAAATTGGCAAGTAAAGCTTTGATATCCATTGGTCTTATCGTTTTAAGCCTGGCCGTGCTGACCGCTTGGCGCAGCGCCAGGAATGAAGCGATGGCCGAGGCAGCCTTTCCGCCAGAAGGTCATATCCTGGATGTCGACGGTATCGCTGTTCATGCCGTTGTCATGGGAGAAGGCCCGGATGTCGTTTTGATCCACGGATCCAGCGGGAACACACGTGACATGACCTTCGCGCTGGCCCCCATTCTGGCGCAGAACTTCCGTGTCATCGTGTTTGATCGTCCTGGTCTGGGTTATTCTGAAAGCTTTAACCCCAACGGTGAAACTATCATCGAACAAGCAGATATTCTGCAACGTGCAGCGGCTCAGCTTGGGGCGGATAAACCCATCGTTTCAGGCCAAAGCTATGGCGGGTCGGTCTCGCTTGCCTGGGCTGTGACGCGTCCTGATAACATCTCGGCCCTTGTTTTGATCGCCCCCGCTGCTATCCCGTGGGAAACACCTTTGGATGGGTTCAACCGGCTGGCCTCAACCACCGCTGGCAATGCGCTGGCCCTGCCCCTGATCAGCTCGTTCATACCCGACTGGTATGTCACCCAAGCGCTGGACAGAGTGTTTGCACCGCAAGCCGCGCCCAAGGGCTACGCTGAACACTTCGGCCCTGGGCTAACGATCCGGCAGGGTTCGATGCACGCAAACGCCAAACAGCGCGCCAATCTGTTGGATGAGATCACACGCCTACAGCCAAGATATAGCGAGATTTCCGTACCGACGGAAATCGTTCACGGAACCGCTGACGACACGGTTGGTCTTGAATGGCATTCAGAACGCCTGATCGACCAGATCCCCGGGGCCGAACTTATCGAGTTGCCCGGGATCGGACATATGCCACAGGTGGTCGCCGCCCCGGAAGTTGCAGCCGCAATATATCGTGCGGCACAGCGCGCAGGTTTGCGTTAGTCCGGGCTCTAATCCATAGTAAGATATGGATTTTATCGCGAGGTGACATATGGCCCGGTCCGAAAAAGGTTCAATCGAAAGATATTATCAAAAAGACGCTCCCAAAGCGGTGCGGGAAGAAATCAAGAAATCGGGAAAAGGGGATATTCTGAACGTCTCTTACCCCTATCGCGAGAAAATGAAGACCAAGGACTATGACGATCAGATGGATCTTCTCCAGATCGAGTTGGTCAAGATGCAGTCCTGGGTGAAAGAAACCGACCAGCGAGTGGCCATCATCTTTGAAGGTCGTGACGCCGCCGGCAAAGGTGGCACCATCAAACGGTTCCGCGAAAACCTGAACCCGCGCGGCGCGCGCAACGTAGCGCTTGCCAAGCCTTCAGACGCGGAACGCAGCCAATGGTATTTTCAGCGTTATATCTCTCACCTGCCTGCCGCGGGCGAAATCGTGTTCTTTGACCGAAGTTGGTACAACCGGGGTGTCGTCGAGAATGTTTTCGGGTTTTGTACACAGGAGGAACGTGAGCGGTTTTTCCGTCAGGTTTTGCCGCTGGAAATGGGTCTGGTGAATGACGGCATTCAACTTTTCAAGTTCTGGCTCAATGTCGGGCGCGCTGAGCAGCTGAACCGTTTTTTGGCGCGTGAAACAGACCCGCTCAAACAGTGGAAGCTTAGCCCGATTGATGTGGCGGGCCTGAACAAGTGGGATGAGTATACACAGTCGATCTCGGAAACGCTGACCAGATCGCACACCGACGTATGCCCTTGGACGATTGTGCGTTCAGACGACAAAAAACGCGCACGTCTCGCTGCCATTCGCACGGTGCTGCACGCGTTGGACTATGATGAGAAAGACAAAAAGAGCATCGGAAGGATTGATCCAAAGATTTGCGGTGGCCCGGATATTTGGGATGCATAAACCCTCGTTTCATCGTGGCCATATGGTGGCTAAGGTTGGACGGTCGCACATGTATGCGCTATCTCGTTGCTTTTTAACACTGAATCAAAACAGCTGAGGGCGGGATGACGAAACGCGGTTATCACCACGGGAACCTGAAACAGGCTTTGGTCGAGGCCGCCTTGTCCCTGATCGAAGTAAAAGGCCCGACCGGTTTCACTCTGTCCGAAGCCGCAAAAACCGCCGGAGTGACGCCCGCAGCCGTATATCGCCATTTTCAGGGCCGCGAGGACCTGATTGCCGAGGCCGCGCGGCAAGGGTTCGAGATGTTCGCTGACCTCATGCAATATGCCTATGACAAGGGGCAGCCGTCAGCGCTGGCGGCATTCGAGGCAACCGGACGCGCCTATCTGGCTTTTGCCCGCAAGAACCCCGGCCATTATATCGCGATGTTCGAAAGCGGGATCTCTTTGAACCGCACGACCGAGCTTTCTTTGGCCGCCAACCGCGCCAAGTCTGTTCTGGAAAAAGCGGCGGCGGACCTGTCTCAACATATTCCGCCAGAAAAACGCCCACCTGCATCAATGTTCAGCGCTCATATCTGGGCGATGAGCCACGGTGTTGTTGAACTGTTCGCGCGCAACACGGGCGCGACTTCACCTTTCCCACCCGAAGAATTGTTGGAAAGTGGAATTGGCATTTACCTGCGCGGTCTTGGCCTCATTCCGCAGGACGACTGAAACAGGTCAGAGCAACCTGTTGCCCTGTGGCATGCTCAGACCTGAGGTCACATTGATCAGGTCCATCTCGCCGATACCCTTGATGTCGACACACCCAAGGTCAGAAACCTGAAATTCGTCGATCAGCGCATATTTCATCTCTTCCGGGGCCACGATATTCATCGGGTTGGCAAATACTTGCAAGCGGGAAGCAATATTCACAGCCGGACCAAAAACGTCATAGACATATTTTTGAATACCGACGACCGATCCGACCGCAGCCCCCATCCCCAAACCGATCCTGGCCTGCCATTTATGCGGGTGGCTTTCGTTCCGGCGCTCCAGATAACGCAGAAAACGTACGGCACAATGTGCAACGGCCGTGGCGTGATCCGGGGTTGGGTCAGGCATGCCGGACACCGCCAGATAAGCGTCACCAATTGTCTTTATCCGCTCGCACCCGAATTGCTCGACGATGCGGTCAAAGGCTGTGAAAATATCGTTCAGCTCACTAAGGGTCACGGTCGGATCCGTTTTGGCAGCAAAATCGGTGAACCCGACAAAATCCAGCATGACCACCGAAACCTGCTGGTACAGCTGCGGTGTCACGACACCAAAGGTCTTAAATTCTTCATACACAGCTTTTGGCATCAGGTTCAGCAACAGACGCTCCACCCTCTCCTTTTCGCGCTCAAGTTCTCGGGTATTGCGCTCGACCATAGTGGAATAGCTGTCGATCATGCTTTCCAACTCGCGAATGCGCGTGATGTTTTGACATTCGACAATCAGCACCTGTTCAGACAGGCCATTGGCCAGAGACACTGCCACCGCAAAGATCAATGTTCGGCGTTTTGGTTTGATCTGAAGTTCGACGGAATACCTAAGGCCAGATTGTTTGACATCCTCCAGCTCTTTGGAGTCGAGGTCCGGCAGAATGTCTGTAAGCGTATTGCCTTCTTCTGGTACCCCAAACCATTCCGCGAAAGGTCCGTTGTGAAACACAAACTCCAGATCCGAGGCACGAACCACGGCGACACCAACACCAATGGCACGCAACAGTTGCTCATTGATTGCCAGTATGCTCATGCCGCTGTCCGGACGACGATGATGGACCGTTTGCCCTCAATTGCAGCCAGCGCTGTTTTGATGTCATTGTCCGACATGCCATGAACGCTCAGCGCATCGCCGAACAGTTCCGCCATGACGTCGAATTCATCGTGCGAGATGTTCAGATGCCGATGAACAGCTTCAATTCTGTCGTCGTTGAAGGATGCAGGACCGCCGATTAACGAAGACACAAACTTCGTCTGATGGTCGATCAGACGGGGCATATCGATGTCTTCGAAGTAATGGCCGATTTCGTCAGAATCCAATGCCATCTCATAGAAGGTCATTACTACGCGGCTGATTGTTTTGAAGCCGCCATACTTTTCATAAAGTGTCTGTGCCACACGAATACCCGCGCGTTACTGATCAATAACACCACAAGTCTATATCAATTTGATATTTTTGTTAACGTTTATGATCTACCCGATCCGGCCGACGGAGAACTTTTGGGGAATACAAACCAGAACCGCCACAGGTTTCAGCGGGTGAACAACTTCAAGGGATCAATGCAGCAGATGTAGCAAACGCAAGCGCCGAGATTTAATGACCGCTCCCACCCGTTCGTTCATCACGAAAGTTTCGAAGTTTGCCAACAGTGAAACAACTCGACCAGCACCACTTCGCCTACTGCCGTCAATTTTAGGAAGGTTATGGCGGAGAGACAGGGATTCGAACCCTGGAGACGGTTTCCCGCCTACACACTTTCCAGGCGTGCGCCTTCGACCACTCGGCCACCTCTCCGTGTCGGCGTTATTTGGACCAATGCGGTTAGATTTGCAAGGCCCCAATGTGGTGAAAAATCTGGAACGGACCAAATAAGTTATTCAGTTCTCACGCGGCTTTCACAACGCAAATACCTGCCCGTTCAGAGGCAGCAGTTATGCAATCACACCTCATCCCCGGTATCGGGATCCAAATCAGCCTCTGTCATATCCACGGGCCTGTTCGAATGAGTGTTTGGCGTGCTTGGCTCAGGCTTAACAGGCCCCTGCTTTTCATTTTCAGAAGGTTGGAGAGCTTCAGGATTTCGCAACCAAACATCTCGCTGAGCAAAGGGAATCTCAATCCCGGCTTCCGCGAATCTGCGGTTGATTTCATGGTTCATGTCCGATTTCACGGACAATACCCAGTTCACATCACGCAAGATTGCGCGGATCTCGAAATCTAGGGAATCCGCACCAAACCCTTGGAAAACAACGCTGGGTGCAGGGTTGGCCAAAACCATCGGGTGGCTGTTGGCAACCTCGCCCAGAATGGTTTCAACCTGTCGCGTATCAGTGCCATACGCTACGCCCACAGGAACGATGACGCGTCCGATCGTGTTGCCACGTGTATAGTTGGTCACCACGCCGCTGATCAAATCCGAGTTCGGAACGATAACATCGGTTCGGTCAAAGGTTTCAATCGTGGTCGACCGAACCGAGATGTCACGGACATAACCCATCATCCCGTTCACATCGATCCAGTCTCCCTTCGAGATCGGGCGCTCAACCAGAAGAATGATGCCCGACACAAAATTGGACACGATCGTTTGCAGGCCAAAGCCGATCCCAACAGACAGTGCACCCGCAACAATGGCCAGCGATGACAAATCAAAGCCTGCCACCATGATTGCGATCAGCGCGGCTATCGTAATCCCGACATATCCCGACCCGGACACAATTGCGTTCTGACCACCGGGGTCGATTTTGGTTTTCGGAAGAAGCGAATTGCGCAAGCCGCTTTGCAACAGTCGCGTCAGGGTGTAGCCGATCGCAAAAACAGCAACAAAGGTCAGGAAATTGGTGGGAGAGATTGTGACGCCACCAATGTCAAATCCAAGCAGCAACCGCGACCATGCTTCCAGCAGATCAGTTTTACGCGCGCCCCAGTATATCGCCAGAATAGGCAACGCGATGATGGCCAGTGCAAATCCAACCAGTACCGAAAACAGTGAATCCCGCGCCGCGTCTCCTTGCCCGGTGATCCATCCATAAACTTGGCTGATAAATCTTTGCAGGATGACCAGCGCGCCGATCAGCACGAGTGTTTTTACAGCGGGAAACACGATGGCTTCAGAGGCATTGGTATACCCGAAGATCGCAAGGACAGGAGAACTGATGCCCAAGAAGAACAACGCCCGACGCAAGAACTCTACGACTTGACTGAAACCCGCAGAGCCGGTTGCAGCAGATTGATCTGAGCTGTCTGTTGATCGAATCTGGCGTATTCGCAAAAGCAACAACGCTGTTGCGACGATAATCGGAAAACTAACGACGGCGCGGGTCGCGTCGGAAACGTTTTCAATACGTTCAAACAAAAGCGCCATTCCGTGCAGAACCAACAGCACAGCGAGTAGATCGATATATACGCGAAGTTCGGAAATTCGCGCAGCAGACAACCTTTTGAACCCTTGTGACGCCCCGATCACATATGCTTGACGACCAATCCAGTCATAAAACAAAATGATCGCTGCCCAATAAGGGACGTTTTCCAGAAGCAAGCTTCCCCTCAACCCGGTCACGCCGGTGAGGCTGATTGCTACGACCACGGCCAACACCCCAACCCAAGGCAGCAGAATGCGAAAAAGGGATATGGCAAAAGACCATACACCCGTACCGGCACCACCCAGGGACCTCAGGTAATCCCCACCCCGTTCAGACCAACGTTTACCAAAGATGAGCAGCACAGCCGCAATGACCAACAATACAAAGATCGCCAGTCCGCGATCACGAATCTGTTCACGTACGACGTCTGATCGCAGATTGGTTACCGTTTCATTTGTCAGGCTCTGGATTGCTTCTTTGATATCCACCCATGCTGGGCCCCAGTGTGACGGGTTTATCGGCGATGGGCCCTGCTCAAAGAATTCTTTTTTTTGCCGTGTGCGCAGGATTTGGTCTATTTCGCTGATCAGCCCATTTGCACGGCTGTAAGCCTCTTCAGATATGATACGCGGCACACGCAGGCTGTTTAGCTGTTCTTCAAGATGGGCCCGAAGCTGAGCTATGTCTTCAGGCTCGGGCGCGTCCCCTTCGGGTTTTGGACCCAAAGCCTTGATTTGACTTTGCAACGTGTTGATACGGTCAGTATTTGCCCCGCGAGCGCGATTGAAGTCGTCCCTGTAATTGTTTATTTCGGAACGTAAATTCTCTAACGCCGCGTCCGAAGCGCGGTTCGCTTCGATCACGGATTCAGCTCGGTCCGCCGTTCTTAGCCACCCCTGGTAGTACTCGCTTTGCCGATCGGTCAACTGCGCATTCGCGCTGCTTGTGAACCCAACAAGGCACAAAAATATCAGGACCAGAAACAGGCGGACCTGTGCCAGCATCACACGTCCTCGAATACGCCGGGAATACTACGGGGGGCCTCTGTCATCCAATCCGGCACAGGCAATTCTTTTTCACGCAGGAATTCCGGATTAAACAGTTTGGACTGATAGCGTGTGCCATAGTCACAGAGAATAGTAACGATGGTATGGCCCGGCCCCAATTCTTTGGCCAGACGTACCGCACCGGCCATGTTGATCGCGGTCGAGCCCCCCATGACCAGACCTTCTTCGCGCAGCAGGTTAAAGATATACGGCAGCGCTTCGTTGTCGCTCATCTGGTATGCGAAGTCCGGTTTAAACCCTTCCAGGTTCTTTGTGATGCGAACCTGACCGATGCCTTCGGCAATCGAGCCCCCCTCCATCGCGATTTCGCCGGTGGTATAATAGGAATAAAGCCCTGCCCCCATCGGATCGACGAGACCGATCTTAACACCCTTGGGCTGCAGCGCCTCGGCCACGCCGGCCAACGTTCCACCAGATCCTACGGCACAGACAAAACCATCGACCTTGCCGTCCGTCTGTTCCCAAATTTCAGGGCCTGTTGTTTCCACATGCGCCTGACGGTTGGCCACATTGTCAAATTGGTTGGCCCAAATCGCGCCATTGGGTTCGGTCTTGGCCAACTTCTCGGCCAAACGGCGCGAGTAATGCACGAAATTGTTGGGGTTGCGGTAAGGCGCGGCAGGAACCTGCACAAGCTGAGCGCCTGCCAGACGCAGCATGTCTTTCTTTTCTTCGGACTGGGTTTCAGGGATGACAATCACTGTCTTGAACCCCATCGAAGCTCCGACCAGGGCCAGGCCGATCCCCGTGTTGCCTGCTGTCCCTTCGACAATTGTTCCGCCGGGTTTCAATTCGCCCCGCGCAATCGCATCCCGGATAATATACAGCGCCGCACGGTCCTTGACGGACTGGCCAGGGTTCATGAACTCGGCCTTCCCCAGGATTTCGCAACCGGTTTCTTCACTGATGCGCTTTAACCGGATCAGCGGTGTTTTCCCGACTGCGTCGGCAAGGTCTCGTGCAATGCGCATGGCGCCCTCTTGTCGTTTGGTATCGAAGAAGATTTACAGCCGCGCCGCCGTGACCACAAGCGTGATAGTCATACACGCAGCCTGTCGCGATGACGGGCCAGCCAGTAAGCCAGAGCAACCAATTGTACGTCCTTGAAAACATGACGGTCTGCCATGTCGATGAACGCGTCGAAAGGCAGGATCTGACTGCGAATGTCTTCGCCTTCGGTATCGAGACCGCCGGTGTTTGTCGTATGGGTCAAATCTCCCAATCCGACATACAGATACATGAAACCGGTGGATGACCCGCTTGAGGAATAGGCCCCACCCGCGTATTCCAACCGATCGAATTTTACACCGGCTTCCTCCATCGCTTCACGATGCGCGGCCTGTTCGGGTTCTTCGCCCGGGTCTATCATCCCTGCCACGGCCTCCCAAAGCCACGGTTCGGGGTCGTTAATCAAAAAAGCGGGTGGCCTGAATTGTTCGACCACAAGCACCGTATCCCGCGCCGGGTCGTAGGGCAGAACGGACACGGCACTACCTTGCATCAAGCTGCCCCGATGCAGCACAGGCCCCATTGAACCATCATGCTGGCGGTGTTGAAGGTCGACTTCCTCCATCCCGAAATAGTTGACATAGGCGCGATCGTGACGATGCACGATGACATCCTTATTTGTATCTCTTGGGTCGCCTGTGCGCCGTTTGTCCGCAAGAATTTTGGCCCAAGCCCGGGTTTGAATGGCGCGAATGTTACCTGCCATCACCTCAGGCTCGATCCTGCCAAAATACGCCATCTCTTCTTCAGCGGCCAAAGCCGTGATGTCACCCACCCTGTCTGCCCATCCCTGCAAAGACCATTGTCCATCAGGTTTCCAACTACCGGGTGCGGGAAAAAAGACCTTTGCCTCACGCTTGTTCCCGTCGTGCAGATCAACTGTCACAGGGGTCAGGTCGTAGTCGAACGCTCCTTCATAAAATGCCAACCTGGCCAGATCCTCAGACGACAAATCCTGAACAAACACGCCGTGCGCGCTGTCGCCAGACAAAGGCAGGATCATCGGGAAATCCTGCCCTTTCACTGCGTGAACAGCGTGATCAGGCAGAACCGCCGATTGAACGGAAATATCTTGTAGCGGACGACCCAGAACGCGTTCAAGCAACGGTAAATGTCGAAGCGTTCCGTAGAAAAACAAATCAGACAAATTCAATCTCTCAGGTGGCAGTTCGCATCAGCGCCATTGGCGATGGGCCTGTTCAGTGGCCAGACCAGCGACAACTGCTCCAACGGCAAATGCGATCAAAATTTCGGGGACCATCAGCAACTTGCCATACTCGATACCAATCTGGAAAATGGCCATGACCGCCTCAAACGGACCGCCATATCTATTGCGCATGGCAAGGCGGAACATCTCGTAGCAGCCCTGTACGAACAAGGCCCAAAATACCAACGACGCCACACCTGTCAGGCCGTTGTTGATGCCCGCCGTCCATCCTCGTCCGGCGCGCTTGCCCATGATTGTCCAACCACAGGCCGCGCCAAGCGCCATGTTTACATAGGTAAAGTACCCATAGTCCTTACCCTCTTCACCATTGTCGATGATCATCCCTGAGACGATGAAGGCCAGCACGACAAGGCAAGCAGCGGCAACAAGACGCGAGGCAGTGGGCATATGACGGTCCGTTCGTTAACTTGGTTTTGCTATGGTGATCTGTGTCACATCACAATTGCTTGTGTCAAAGGCCGCGCCACATGCGGTCAAATAATAATTCCACATGCGGCGAAAACGCTCATCAAAACCCATTTCAGCAATCTGGTCCCACTTGGAATTGAACGTCTCGTACCAGCGGCGCAGTGTCAGGTCATAGCTTTTGCCAAACTCTTTGGACTTAACAACGCTCAATCCGGCTTGGTCGATCTGCTGCCGCAGGATCGAGGGGGACGGTAACATACCCCCCGGGAAGATATATTTCTGAATGAAATCAACACCGTTCTTGTAATAGTCCCAGCGATGATCGCCCACGGTGATGATCTGCAATGTCGCTTGTGCGCCAGGCTTCAGCCGGTCACGAACAGTTTCGAAATAGACCGGCCAGTACTTTTGGCCCACTGCCTCGAACATCTCGATCGAAGCAATACCGTCATACAAGCCCTTTTCGTCGCGATAGTCTTGCAACTTGAACTCCACCTGACCATTTAGTCCTGCGTTGTAAATACGTTCCTTGGCGAATTTAAACTGTTCCTGGCTGATGGTCAGACAGGTCACACGCAGACCACGCTCTTTGGCCGCATATTCCGCAAACCCACCCCAGCCGCAGCCGATTTCCAGAATATGATCGCCGGGTTTGACGCCCATCTCATCCACAAGGCTTGCATATTTGGCGGTCTGTGCCTTTTCCAAACTCTCCTGTCCGGTCTCGAAAATCGCACTGGAATAGGTCATGGTTTCATCCAGCCAAAGGCTGTAAAAATCATTGCCCAGATCGTAGTGGTACGAGATATTCTTTTTCGCCTGCGCCCGGTTGTTACGGTGTAGCCAGAACCGGAGCCGCTCATAGGCTTGCACTAGGAATTTGCCGGTAAACCCGTCATACACTGTCTCGGATCCCAGATGCACAAGGTCCATGAACGAACGCAGGTCGGGCGTGCTCCAGTGGCCATCCAGATAGGCATCGGAAAAGCCCAACTCGCCCTCTCGTACCAGGCGCGCAAAGATATCGCCGTCATGAACGTGGACCTCAGCAACCGGCCCCGGCTTGGCTCCTTCGGCACGGAATGTGCGACCATCGGGCAAAACGATATCAAGCCGCCCGTATTCCATTTTGGTCAGCATCTTGAAAACTTGAGCAAAATATCTGGGCAAGTCTTTTTGCCCTTCAGTCGTCGTCAGGATCATCCGCTCTCCCCTTTGCGGTGTCGATATTAAGCTAGGCCGCGATTTTGTTTCTGGCAAGTTTTCAATTCCTTAGTGGGTTTTTCGGGTTTCATATGCGCCAAGCGCGCGGCTTCGACCCTCTGCCAAAGCAACAACTGGCGCTGGGTAGTCTGCGTCCTCGTGCAGGTTCCAGGACCGGGGGACCGCTTTAAAATAGGAACGGGCCGTGTCGCCGGGTTTTCTCTGGCCTTCGGCAATCCAGCGCCTCAGATAAGCGCCGTTTGGGTCAAATTTCTCAGCCTGCGTCTGAGGGTTGAAAATTCGGAAAAACGGCGCAGCATCAGGGCCAGAACCCGCCACCCATTGCCATCCCATCGCATTGCAGGCCGGATCCCAATCGATCAGGCACTCCTCAAACCACTGCATCCCGATTTTCCATTTTGTCATCAGATGCTTGGTCAAATAGCTGGCCACGATCATCCGAGCCCGGTTGTGCATCCGGCCTGTCACATACATCTGGCGCAAACCAGCATCGACCACAGGGATACCGGTTCTGGCCTGTGTCCATGCAATAACGTCCGGATGTTCGGGGTCCGTGTTCCACGGAAAACTATCCCATTCGGGCTTCCAATTGTCGCTAAGCAGGTGCGGCGTGTGGTACATCAGGTGATAGGCAAACTCACGCCACACCAACTGACGCAAGAAAGCCTCGGTGCCCGAAACCCCCATCAAAGCAGCTTGGTGGACCCGATGCCAAACCGTGCGCGGGCCAATCTCGCCCAGCGACAGATATTCAGATAAGTTCGATGTTCCGTCCTGATCCAGCCGGTCACGCTGGCTGGAATACGTTGAAACGCGGTCCAGAAACTCGTCCAGATGATCGCGGGCGGCCTGCTCGCCAGGTTGAACGAAAGGTCGCACAACGGCTGCGCCCCGGTTCATTGCACGCCCCATCCGCCACGCGTTCAGATCCTCAGTTGCAGGCCAGGTGGCAGGTGACTGCAAACGTGTCACCGGCGCAGCGGGCGCAGGAACGTCCCGGCCCTGAACCGCGCGCCACATGGGGGTGTAAACGCGAAAGGGCTGACCGGCCTTGGTTGCGACCGTCCAAGGCTCAAACAGCAAATGCCCGGCAAAGGACTTGGCTGTCACACGTTGCTCGATCAACGCGGCCTTGATCTCTGTGTCACGCTCAATCGAGGCCAGATCATAAGAACGCGACCAATAGACCGAAGTGGCGCCGGTCTCTGTCACTAAGTTTTGCAATTGAGCCAGAGCATCCCCGCTTCGCAGGATCAAGCGGCTGTCCAACCTCGCCAATCCCTCGGCAAGCGCGCCCAATCCCAACTCCAGACGCCATTTTGGTGCCGCACCCAGGCGTTCAACAAGGTCATCACAAACAAAGACCGGAATAACCGGGCGACCACTCTCAGCCGCTGCTGTTAAGGCTGGATGGTCCGACAGGCGCAGATCCCGCCGGAACCAAATAATGATCGGAGTTTGCCCGTGTGCCATGTTTGCCCTGCTGTTTTCTTCGTATACGAAGGCTCAGGGATAATGGATCACAAAACGCGTTCAAGCGCCTCTAAAAGTTGATCAATTTCCTGTTGCGATGTGTAATGCGTAAAGCTGACCCGAAGCACGCCCTGTGCCGGGTCAACCCCCATGGCTTGCAACGGGCGCACGGCATAGAAGTCTCCGCCACCTGCCATAACACCGTGTTGCGCCAACTCTGCGGCAACAGGTTCAGCCGGTCGATTTAACGACACCGCAACTGTTGGCGCGCGCCGAGTGGCGTCAGATGTGCCGATCAAACGCACTGCGTTGCGATCCTTGACCGCATCCAGCACCGGCTGCAGCAAGGACACTTCCTGACCGCGCATCAGGTCATGTACAAAAGCGCCTTGTGCGGCGGCATCAGAGGTCGGCCCGCCATGGTGCGCACTCAGCAATTCCACATAATCCGCCATGCCCGCACAGGCAGCGACCTGCGCGTGATCCGGACCGGCCGGGGTGAACCGTTTATACAAAACGTCACCGTTAAAATAATGCGCCTGATTGGGAAGCAACTCTCCTATTGTGCGTCGGATGACCATGCAGCCCTGATGCGGGCCATAGGTTTTATAAGTCGAAAACAGGTAGATATCTGGCCCAAGGTCACCAACATTCGGAAAACCATGCGGGGCGTACGAAACGCCGTCAACGCAGACAAACGCGCCTGCCGCGTGAGCAATTGCGGTGATTTCCGTCACTGGATTGATCTCACCTACAACGTTTGAACAATGCGGGAAACAGACCAGACGCACCCTTTCGTCCAGCATATTTTCAAGGTCTTCGGGCTTTAACGAACCGGTTTCAGGGTCAATCTGCCATTCGCGAATTTCGATCCCCTCATCGGCCAATCTACGCCAAGGGCCAGAATTTGCCTCATGATCCTGATTGGTCACGACGATGGCTTCGCCGGGCTTCATCCATTGCCGGAACGCCTGCGCCAAAACATAGGTATTTTGCGTGGTCGAAGGGCCGAAACTTAGCTCATCGGTGTCGACCCCCAGGATTGCGGCCATACGCGCTCGTGCTTCATCCATTTCGGCCCCTGCCAAACGGCTGACCTCGTAAGGCGCATAAGGCTGAACTTTGCGTTGCGTGTAGAACCGCGTCAGTCGGTCAATCACCGGTTGACACGTGTACGACCCACCGGCGTTTTCAAAAAAAGCCTGACCTTGCAAGCTGGGTTCGGAAAAAGCTGGGAATTGCGCCCGAACAAAATCGATATCAAGAGAGCTCATGCCTCTTTGCTCCTTAGTTTTTGCAGTCAGATCAATGAGATGCCCGCTCATGTTTCCAGACACCTCAGAAATCATGGCAGGTCTTCCAGCCCAGCCTGTCGTTACGCCGAAGAAAGGCGCACCACACGGCAGCTCTTTGATAAGAAAGAGCAGTAGTACTTAGACAGCCGCTTCCATAACCGTCAAGTCGCTGCAAAAAAAAGAAAACCCCGGAAAGAACCCGAGGTTTACATCGCGCGTTGGAACGGGATTTAGCCCTGAACTTTGGTGTACGTCCCCTCGCCCGCCAAAATGCCACGGAAACCACCGGGCTCATCCAAGCCGAAAACGATCAGGGGCAGGTTGTTGTCCCGCGCCAGCGCAATCGCCGAGGCATCCATAACACGCAGTCGCTTAGCCAGCACATCATCGTATGAGACGGTATCATAGCGTACCGCGTCAGCATGTTCTTTGGGGTCTTTGTCGTATACGCCATCAACACCGTTCTTGCCCATAAAGATCGCCTCACACGCCATTTCATTGGCACGCAGGGTGGCGGCGGTGTCAGTAGTAAAATAAGGGTTACCGGTTCCGGCTGCAAAAATACAGACCCGCTTTTTCTCAAGGTGGCGCACGGCGCGGCGACGAATGTACGGCTCGCACACCTCATCCATACGAATGGCCGAGATCACACGCGTGAACACCCCGATTTCTTCCAGTGCCGACTGCATTCCCAGCGCGTTCATAACCGTGGCCAACATGCCCATATAATCTGCCGTGGTTCGTTCCATGCCCTGAGCTGATCCGCTCAGGCCACGGAAGATATTGCCGCCGCCGATGACCATGCAGATCTCAACGCCCAAATCGTGAACCGATTTCACCTCTTGCGCGATGCGCTGAACGGTTGGTGGGTGCAGACCGAATCCCTGATCGCCCATCAACGCCTCACCCGAGATTTTCAGCATAACCCTGTTATACTTGGTTTTCGGGGTTTCTGCTGTTTCTGACGAAGGGGAAAGGCTCATATTGCGCTCCGGGCTGGCACGGGGTTAATTTCCGCCGCAAAATGAAGCAAAAGCTCCGCAGGTTCAATGCGGTTGGTGAGGATCGAGGCAACCGCACATGGCCCAGCAATCAACAGCGCAATTATTTCGACATTTACCCGCCATCCCCGACGACAAACCGGTGCTGATTGCGGGCCCGACGGCGTCAGGAAAGTCTGCTTTGGCGCTTGAGATTGCCGAACGGTTTGGCGGAATGATCGTTAACGCGGATGCCAGCCAGGTTTATGATTGCTGGCGCGTTGTCTCTGCCCGACCATCCGCCGAAGAAGAGGCCCGAGCCCCGCATCGCCTTTATGGTCATGTCGCATATGATCAGGATTATTCAACAGGTCATTGGCTGCGCGAGGTGATCCCTTTGCTGACCGGGGACAAGCGCCCAATCATCGTGGGCGGCACCGGTTTGTACTTTACCGCGTTGACCGAGGGCATGGCACAGATCCCGGCCACGCCCCAAGCGATCCGGTCTGAGGCGGACCAGATACCGCTGCAAAAGTTAATCGACGGAATAGACAGCGACACGCGATCCGGTCTGGACACACAAAACCGGGCTCGCGTGCAACGCGCCTGGGAAGTCCAACGCGCCACAGGACGCAGTTTGCTGTCTTGGCAGGTCGACACGCCACCACCGGCTTTGAACCTAAGTGACACCGTGCCAATTGTCTTCGACGTTGATAAGGCTTGGCTTTTGGCGCGAATAGAGCGTCGATTCGATCAGATGCTGGATCAAGGTGCCATCGAGGAAGTGCGCGCCATGCAGGGACGCTTTGACCCCAGCTTGCCCGCGTGCAAAGCCATCGGCGTACCCGAGATCAGAGCCTACCTGAACGGGTCAATGACCTTGGATCAGGCGCGTGAACGCGCAACGATTGCGACACGGCAATTCGCTAAGCGTCAGCGCACCTGGTTTCGGGCGCGCATGAAAGAATGGAATCACGTCGAAATCTCACCATGATACTAAGCACATCAACGTTGATGAGATGATCTCCGAAAGCGCCGTCAGGACACTGTTTTTAATGATTTTATTTCAAATCCACAAGTGACCCGTAACAACGGTCGCGCTCGAATCTTTACCGTCTAATGACGACAGACCACGTGTTCAACTTGGCGAGAATGTCGTTTTTGAACGTTTAATGACGAATTCGAACATTGACGTTGGCGGAATTCTGGTGCCGAATACCGTCATGGGGATGCACAGAAACCAAAAATCAAAACCCTTCAATCTGGCGACCGGTAAAAACCGGGTCGCGTAGAACCATAATCAATCAACAAAATCTAATGTCACAGGGAGACATCTATGACGAATGACGTAACCACCAATGACAAGGTGCACTGGGCGGCCGAGATGCACGCACAGGAATACCGTGACGGCAAGCTGAGCCGCCGTGAGTTCCTGACCCGTGCCACCGGTCTGGGCGTCACCGCAGCCGCTGCATATGGCATGATCGGCCTTGCCGCTCCTGCTCAAGCCGAAGGCGAAGACGCCAAGAAAGAAGGCGGAACCATTCGCGTTCAACAAGAAGTACGCGCACTGAAAGATCCGCGCACTTATGACTGGTCGCAAATCGCGAACGTCTCACGCGGGACGCTGGAATATCTGGTCGAGTACAACTCGGACGGGACATTCCGCGGCATGTTGCTGGAAGGCTGGGAAGTCAACGAAGACGCAACGGTCTACACTCTGAAAGTCCGTTCGGGCGTCAAGTGGAACAATGGCGATGATTTCACCGCTGATGACGTGGCCCGCAACATCGCACGTTGGTGTGACAAGAGTTCGGAAACCAACTCGATGGCTGGTCGTTTTGCTACGCTGGTTGACGCAGATACAGGTCAGGCCGTGGAAGGCGGGATCGAAGTTGTCGACGCCAACACCGTTAAGCTGAACCTGCCTGCTTCTGATATCTCGCTGATCGCAGGTATGGCTGACTATCCGGCTGCGATCGTACACAGCTCATTCAGCGAAACTGACCTGCTGAACAACGTCGGTACGGGCCCCTACCTGATGAGTGAGCTGGAAGTCGGTGTGAAAGCGGTTCTGACGCGCAACGAAGATCACACCTGGTGGGGAGAAGAGGTCTTTGGTCGCCCTGCTTTGGACAGCATCGTGTACACCGACTATGGAACCGACCCGTCAGCGTGGCTGGCGGCACTGGAGTCCGACGAAGTCGACATGCTGTATGAATCAGTTGGCGAGTTCATCGACGTGATGGACGGACTTGGCTATGTGAAGTCCGAAGTGGTCACGATGAACACCATTGTTATCCGGCCGAACCAGCTGGCCGAAATTGATGGCAAGCAAGTCTACGCGGACAAGCGCGTGCGTAAGGCTTTGCAAATGGCCGTTGACAATTCGGTCTGCCTGGAATTGGGCTTTGGTGGCCGCGGCACGCCTGCCGAAAACCACCATGTCGGCCCGATTCATCCAGATTATTACGAACTGCCACCGCAGAAAGTGGATCCTGAGGGTGCACGCGCCCTTATGGAAGAGGCCGGAATGGCCGATTTCGAACATGAGCTGATTTCGATCGACGACGACTGGCGCCGGAACACAACCGACGCCGTGGCCGCGCAGCTGCGCGACGCGGGGATCAAGGTCAAGCGGACCGTTCTGCCGGGCAACACCTTCTGGAACGACTGGGCAAAGTACCCCTACAGCTCGACCAACTGGAACCACCGTCCGCTTGGTGTTCAAATCTGGGCACTGGCCTATCGGACAGGCGAAGCGTGGAATGAATTTGGCTGGTCCAACGCCGAGTTCGACTCAATCCTGACGGAAGCTCTGGCGATCGCAGATGCGGACAAGCGCCGCGAAGTCGTCGCCAAGGGCGAGGCCTTGATCCAGGAAGAAGGTGTAACCATCCAGCCCTATTGGCGTGCGCTCTATCGCCATATGAAAGATGGTCTGGTCGGTACTGACATGCACGTGTCGTTCGAACATCATCACTACAAGTGGGGCTGGGCCGCTTAACGCCAGCCTGCTTCTCACAAGGGGCGCCTGATTGGGCGCCCCTTTCCAGCCGCAGACCTGCCGACACGGGGTCGGATGTCCGAGGCCAGAAAATGGTCCACTGATCTGCGGAACACCCGAACAACAGGGGCCAACATGGGACTTTTTATCCTCCGACGGTTTGGCGTGATGCTACTCACAGCACTCTGCCTGACTTTCGTGGTCTTCTTTTTGACCAACCTCTACCCGAACCTTGAAAAGCTTGCCAAAACGCAAGGCAACCAGCGGATGTCTGACGAGCAGGTCGAAACATGGCTGGGGAATCGTGGCTACCTTCAGCCAACGCTGATCAAGTATGGTCAGTGGCTTGGCGTGATGCCGGGCTTCACCAAAACACTGGAAGACGGCACATTCCAGGGCACCTGTGTGCGTCCCGGTTTGACCGAAGAAGATACGCCCCGCTATTGCGGCGTCCTGCAAGGGGATTGGGGGTATTCCACTGTCTTCAAGGATGAGGTCGGAAAGATCGTCGGCGTCCGTCTTGGCAACACCGGCTATCTCATGTTCTGGGTTTTGGTCCTGATGGTTCCGTCTGCACTTTTAGTCGGAGTTCTGGCTGGGATGCGCGAAGGATCCGCGTTGGACCGGTCGCTGTCGACATTCTCTATCATCACGACCGCGACGCCTGAATACGTGTCGGGCGTGATCTTCATCGCGATTTTCACCTCGTCGACCGTTGGACTAAAATGGTTCAAGGGAACAGCGACATCAGCGATGGAAAACCCGACTTTCGAGAACTTCTTCCTGCCGGTACTGACCATCTCACTTTACGGGATGGGCTATATCGCCCGCATGACCCGCGCCTCGATGACCGAGGTGATGACCGCGCAATACATCCGGACCGCGCGGCTCAAGGGGGTGTCCTTCAGCAACATCGTCATGAAACACGCTCTGCGCAACGCGCTGATCGCGCCCTTCACCGTCATCATGCTGCAGTTCCCGTGGCTGCTGAATGGCGTCGTGATCGTCGAGACCCTTTTCAACTACAAGGGCTTTGGCTGGGCACTGGTTCAGGCGGCGGGCAACAACGACATTCAGCTTCTGCTGGCGATCTCGGTCGTGTCGGTCTTTGTGGTTCTGTTGACTCAGCTGATTTCGGATATCGGCTATGTCTACCTTAACCCGCGCATTCGCATTTCTTAAGGAGGGATAGATTATGGAACCACTTACCTGGACCGGCTCTATCGCCTTCCTGAATCCAATCCTGTTGCTCGCACTCGCCGCACTGGCGCTTTCGATCATAGTCTGGATCGTCGCGAGTATCCTTTTGCCTGAACAGCAGATCACCGTAAACTCGGATGGCTCTGTCAGTTCAAGCGGTGGGCTGCGAGGCCTCATCCAAACGGCGCTTCACTACAGCTTTCTCGCCAGCGTCGGATTGTCGGTTGCGTATCTGCTGCTGGGCATTTTTATGGGGACCAATGCAGGGATCATCGGCGCGATGTCGCAACAATTCCTGCCTGTTTGGGTAGCGCTGATCATCATGTTCGCGTCGTCCATCGCCTTTAAACGGCGTCTTGGATTGTACGGCAAACTCTATGACAGCCCCATCGGCATGATCGGTTTCGGTCTTGTGATGTTCTGGGTGTTTACCGGCATCTTCGGCGCAATGGACATGATTGTGACGCATGACCCGCTGACGCAGCTTTCGGGCATGAAGAACAAGGTACCTGGCACGCCTCTGCCAAATCTGGAAGACGGGCAATATGCCTGGTACCTGCTGGGCGGTGACAATCTGGCCCGCGACGTCTTCAGCCGAATGGTAAAGGGCGCGTGGATCGTGGTGCAAATCGCGCCGCTTGCCACGATGTTTGCCTTCATGGTCGGCATCACTCTGGGTCTGCCCGCAGGATATTATGGCGGTCGTCTGGACACGTTCCTGTCGTTCTTGGCCAACCTGATCCTTGCCTTCCCAGTGATCCTACTGTTCTACCTTCTGGTAACGCCCGAGATCGTCGCGACTGGGGTACCGAACTATATGGCCGCGGTGCTGTTTGTATTCCCGATCCTGTTCCTGGCGGTTTTGCTGAACTCTCGGTTCTATACACGTCCGAAATTCCGCACGCCGCTTCTGGTGGCGGTGCTGGGGATCACGGTCTGGCTGTACCTATCGCTGATTTCGACCGGTGGGTATGTGATTAATACCGATGACTATCGCATCTGGGGCCTGCCGACATATCTGGATCTGTTCGACATTCCGGGCGGTATTCTGGTGGTGTTCGTTTCAGTGGTCTTTGTGAACTCGCCCACGGTGTTCCGTATCGTGCGGGGTCTGGCGCTGGACATCAAAACCCGTGATTACGTCGCGGCGGCGCAAACTCGTGGCGAAGGACCGTGGTACATCATGCTGTGGGAAATCCTGCCCAACGCTCGTGGTCCACTGATCGTCGATTTCTGTCTGCGTATCGGTTACACAACCATACTGCTGGGAACCTTGGGTTTCTTTGGACTGGGCCTTCCACCTGAAAGCCCGGACTGGGGTTCGACGATCAACGAGGGGCGCAAGCTTCTGTCGATCTACCTGCACCCTGCCCTTCCGCCGGCTTTTGCACTGTTGTCGCTGGTTCTTGGTCTGAACCTGCTGGCTGACGGTTTGCGCGAAGAAAGCCTGAAGGACTGATGTGATCGAGGCCGGGGGCTCTGCCCCCGGACCCCCGAGGTATTTTTAGCCAGATGAAGGGGATCCCCGCATTTGGTGAGGAGTAAACAAGATGAGCAAAATGGCGGATTATGACGGCCCGATCCTGGAGATCGACAAGCTGTCTATCTCATTCTTTACCCGCCTGCGGGAAATTCCCGCCGTGATGGATTTCTCAGTCAGTGTGCAGCCCGGCGAGGCTGTGGGATTGGTCGGTGAATCCGGGTGCGGTAAGTCAACCGTGGCGTTGGGTGTCATGCAGGATCTTGGCAAGAACGGTCGGATCGTCGGAGGGACGATCAAGTTCAAAGGCAGGGATCTTTCAGAAATGTCGGCGGAAGAGTTGCGCGATGTTCGCGGCAACGAAATCGCGATGATCTATCAGGAGCCGATGGCATCGCTGAACCCGGCGATGAAGATCGGCAAACAGCTGATGGAAGTCCCGATGATCCACGAAGGCGTCAGTGCGGAGGAAGCATATTCACGAGCACTGGAAGTGGTGACGGATGTGCGCTTGCCTGATCCGGAGCGAATGCTGAATTCTTTCCCGCATCAACTATCAGGTGGTCAGCAGCAGCGGATCGTGATTGCGATGGCGCTGATGTCGAAACCGGCGCTGCTGATCTTAGATGAGCCAACAACAGCTTTGGACGTGACAGTCGAAGCCGCCGTTGTTGAGCTGGTCAAGGATCTGGGCAAGAAATACGGCACCTCTATGCTGTTCATTTCGCACAATCTCGGGCTGGTTCTGGAAACCTGCGACCGGCTGTGTGTGATGTATTCGGGCGAAGCGGTCGAACGTGGCTCGATCAAGGATGTGTTCGACGAGATGCAGCATCCTTATACACAGGCGTTGTTCCGGTCGATCCCGCTGCCGGGGGCCGACAAGAATTCGCGTCCGCTGGTGGCCATCCCCGGCAACTTCCCCCTACCCCATGAGCGGCCTCCGGGGTGTAACTTTGGCCCGCGCTGCGACTACTTCGAAGAGGGGCGCTGCGACGCAAAAGACATTCTGATGGAGGCTGTGCCGGGAAATGACCGGCACCATACGCGCTGTCTGAAATTCCAAGAGATCGACTGGAACGCACCGATCACGGTAGGCGAACAGAAAGAGAAAGGCGAAATCGGGCGGACTGTTTTGAAAATGGACAACCTCAAGAAATACTATGAGGTTGCGGCAAACGCTCTGTTCGGTGGCGGCGAGACGAAAGTTGTGAAAGCCAACGAAACGCTCAGTTTCGAAGCACATGAATCCGAGACGCTGGCCATCGTGGGTGAATCCGGTTGCGGCAAATCTACTTTTGCCAAGGTGCTCATGGGGCTGGAAACGGCCACGGATGGTCAAATCCTGTTGGACAATCGGAATATCGAACAGGTGCCCATCGAAGAACGGGATGCCAAGACGGTTGGCGAAGTTCAGATGGTGTTCCAGAACCCGTTTGACACCTTGAACCCCTCGATGACCGTCGGGCGTCAGATCATTCGAGCGCTCGAGATTTTTGGGGTTGGAAACTCTGAGGCCGAGCGCAAGAAGCGGATGCTGGAGCTTCTGGATCTGGTGAAGCTGCCGCGTGCATTTGCGGATCGGATGCCGCGCCAGTTGTCCGGTGGTCAGAAACAGCGCGTGGGCATTGCGCGCGCCTTTGCGGGTGATGCTCGTATCGTGGTTGCGGACGAGCCTGTCTCGGCCCTGGACGTGTCGGTGCAGGCAGCTGTGACCGACCTGCTGATGGAAATCCAACGAGAGCATAAAACCACCTTGCTGTTCATCAGCCACGATCTGTCCATCGTGCGGTATCTCAGTGACCGGGTCATGGTCATGTATCTGGGTCATGTAGTCGAATTGGGCACGACCGATCAGGTTTTTGCCCCGCCCTATCACCCCTACACCGAAGCTCTTTTGAGCGCTGTTCCAATCGCCGATACTTCGGTCGAGAAGCAGCATATCGTGCTTGAAGGTGATATTCCCTCAGCCATGAACCCGCCGCCGGGCTGCCCGTTCCAGACACGATGCCGCTGGAAATCCGAAGTGCCGGATGGGCGTTGCGAGTCACATGTTCCGCCGGTGCAGACCTTGGCAGATGGGCATCAGGTGAAATGCCATCTGGCCGAAGACATTCTGGCGCGGATGGAACCGGTGATCAAAGTCGCCGCGGAGTAACCTTGCCAATAAGACTTAGAAAGGGCCGGTCATTGACCGGCCCTTTCTGGTAGCGCCACGTTTTGCGGGGAGACAGGCGGCGCTTAGGAATATGCGTGAGTGGTGTCCCCGATTGTCCTCAGCCTGTCATGACATTGTTGCCGAAATGCATGAACTCTTGGTTCATTCCGGCAACGTCACCGGCCTCTAGCTGCAAGCTGGCGCTTTCGAGCATTTTGTAGCTTTGCTGCCCCTTCACCCAATCGTCAGCCGATTGCAACGTGGTCAGTGTGTAGGATGTGACTTCGTTCAGGTAATGGGTGGGAATGATAACCTTGGGCTTAAGTTTAGAAACGATATCATTGCCTTGCTCAAAGCTGAGAATATGTTCCGATCCGTCCACCGGCAATGTCAGAACATCCACCTGTCCAATGGCATCCCAGAACTCCTGCGGCGGGTTGTGACGATTGTCGCCCCAGATCAGCGTGCGAATTCCACCGGTTTCCACCAGATAGACCACCATATCCATGTGACCCACATTGTTCGGCGGACAGGCTTCTGCCCCGAACTCGGCCAGCGCATTGGTCCAATCATACCACCCGGGTGCAACGCAGGCGTGCTTGTCTGCAAAACCAGTGATCTTGAGATCGGCGAACTCAAATTTGCCAACCATCCGGTCCAGCACCATGGTCGAGCTTGGCCGTTCGATGGCGTCATGGTCAAAATGCGCGTGGGTCGACAACGTGATATCCACCGGGATCTGAGGAAACTCGTTGCGGAACCACAAACCCCACGCCCCTGATGGATCATCGCGCCACGGGTCAAACAGAACGGTCGCCCCGTTGGGTGACGTGATTTTGATAGCGCAATGACCATAATAATCGATCCCTACCGTTCCGGTGCTGGCCTGCCCGGTCGATCCCTGCAGATCGATGACGTGGTTATTGTTTCCCGGTTGCAACCAGGCTTGAGACTGCGCCTCAGCCGGTTTTGCGCCCAGTACTGAAGCCGTCGCACCAACGCCGGCAGCCCCTGCGGCCATAAAAAATGATCGACGTGAAAGCCCAGGTGCCAGGTGATCCTTGTCCCCGTTCAGGATGGTCGGTTTCAGATCTTTGCGATCCATTTAATGTACCTCTCTGTTGGACGTGTGCGATTTGCCCGCACCCCATCACAGAGGGTAACAAGCCAAAGCATGTTGGCTCAGACCGGAAAATTAGGGGTGGAATATGGGGGCAATCCCCATATTCCACCATCACGAAATTGAGAGAAGATGGCTGCGCAGGTTCTGGTCGCGCCCATCAAGGCCTAATTTGCGGCGGATGTTGTTGCGGTGAAAGTCGATTGTCGAAGTCTCGCGCGACAGCGCCTTTGCGATGTCCTTGGTAGTCTTTCCAAACATCACCATCTGGGCAATTTCCATCTCGGTCGGGGTCATCGCCGCAAACGCATCTGTCAATTTGTCGGACAGCGACGACGTGATCTCGTTCAGGTTATTCTCAACCAGGTCGAGGTAAACACTCTGCGCCTCATCACCTGCCAACTGCGCTCGAACCTTATCCAGATAGGGCAGCACCCGGCTACGCACCTGTTCGACAATCTCCATGTCACGGCTCTTTCGATCATCCTCCAGACTGGACAGCAATACGCGCAACGCCGTGTTGGCTTCCTGTAATTCACGCGTGCGATCCGAGACCCGCGTTTCAAGCTGAGCAAGTGTTTCATTCAGTTTCTCTTCCAACGCGCGGCGCAGATAAACCTCTTGCAACAAGGCCAAATCCGACTCGACCATGCGCGCAAACTGCGTCAGCCCTTCGCGGAACAGCAATGCCCGGCGGTTTTGTTTGCGATCTAGAACGCAGATTGTTCCGAACACGGATCCATCGGGCCATTTCAGCGGCAGACCGATGTAAAACGTCATGCCGTGCTCCAGATCGTCATTGTCCGACCAGACCGGGTCACAGGTGGCATCCTCGACCACCAGCTCTCCGTCCCGCTGCAGAACGCCCTGACAATAGAGTTTGGGATTCAACTGGAAGGTCAATCCGACCGGATAGGGGTTTTCGGGATGATCTGAGGTGATAAGAACCGCATGGTCAGGCGCATCGGTTTTCATGATCAGGCTCGCGGGCACATCTGCCAACTCGGCGACCAGATCAACCAGTTGCTGCCAGTTGGCCAGTGTTTCTTTGGGAATTTGCGGGTGGTCAACAGGCATGAGGGGCCTCACCAGTTACTGGGCGGTACCCTCTCAGGTTAGTTGGACGAGCCGCACGGAATCAAGAATTGGACGCTCTGCGTCGCAGCATCCGGGCTTACCCGCCCCAGATGACCTTCACATAGTTCTGCGTTTCTTTATACGGCGGAATACCACCATGTTTTTCAACCGCTTTGGGACCCGCATTATAAGCAGCCAAAGCCAGTGGCCAGGATTTGAACTTGCGATACTGCCAGGACAGATATCTGGCCCCGCCTTCCAGGTTTTGTTTGGGATCGAGCGGATTTACACCCAAAAGCTCGGCGGTCTGAGGCATCAGCTGCGCCAGTCCCAGCGCGCCTTTGTGAGATTTCGCCTGCGGATTCCATCCGCTTTCCTGTTGTACAAGGCGCAGGAACAAGTCCTCGGGGATGTTGTGAAGCCTCGCAGCTTGCTTCGCCAGGTCCAGATACTGACCCCGGTACTTTCCGGTATAGCGTTTGCTGACCTGCGCGCGGGACGTTTTGGGTTTGAGACGCTCAGAATCCCGATACTGAGTGGCCGCGCGTGAATCCAAAACTTTGGATTGCTTCAGAAAAATATCCTTACGGCTTTTGGTGGACAGCGTTTGCGCCTGCACGGGCGCAACAGCCAGCACAAGGCAGACAACAGTAAACCCAGCAACCCAAGAACGCATCAATGCCAATCCTGCTCGATCAGAAACCAGTCGGAGTATAGGTATTCCCGACAAAAATGAAAGCTTGGTAAACATCAAAGTAAGACTCTTGTTGAACACTGTTGTATCAACTGTGTTTCAACCACGATGCAGGCCGTATAGGGTCTCACGAAACAAGCCGCGCCGGATTCGGTGCATATACGCGAAACAGAACGAGGAATTACATGGCGGGTTCAGTCAACAAGGTCATTCTGGTAGGTAATCTTGGCCGCGACCCCGAGGTTCGGTCGTTTCAGAACGGCGGCAAAGTGTGCAATCTGCGCATTGCCACCTCGGAAAACTGGAAAGACCGCAACACAGGCGAGCGTCGCGAACGTACAGAATGGCATTCGGTTGCCATCTTCTCAGAGCCTTTGGCCCGCATTGCCGAGCAATATTTGCGCAAGGGCAGCAAGGTCTACATCGAAGGTCAGCTGGAAACCCGCAAGTGGCAGGATCAATCCGGTCAGGATCGTTATTCCACCGAAGTTGTCCTGCGCCCCTATCGAGGTGAACTGACCCTTCTGGACAGCCGTGGCGAAGGTGGCGGCGGAAGTGGCGGTGGTTATAGCGGCGGCCAAGCTGGTGGCGGTTACGGCGACCCTTACGGTGGCCCGTCCAGCTCACCAGCGCCTGCATCAGGTGGAATCGACGACGACGAGATTCCGTTCTAATCGAAACGGAGACACGACATGACATGGTCCTTCTCTCTCGGCCGGTTGCTCGGGTCCGAACTGAGGGTCCATGTCACTTTTCTTTTGCTTTTAGCATGGGTCGGCTTTGCAGCCTATTCCGCGGGCGGTCTGCCCGCCGCCATAGACAACCTTATTTTTGTTCTGGCGCTTTTTGCTTGTGTGGTTGCGCATGAATTTGGCCATGCCCTCATGGCCCGGCGCTATGGTATCAAAACCCCTGACATAACTCTGCTGCCAATCGGTGGACTGGCTCGGCTGGAACGCATGCCGGAAAAACCCATGCAAGAGGTCTATGTGGCGCTTGCGGGCCCTGCTGTGAATATTGTCATCTGGATCGTACTTGTTGCCCTTGGCGCAGGGACGCCATTTGAAACTTTTGCGCAGATCGACTCGCCCGGTACCGGGTTGTTGGACAGGTTGGCCTATATCAACCTGCTGTTGGCCGCTTTCAATATGATCCCCGCCTTTCCCATGGACGGAGGGCGGGTGTTCAGGGCCCTGTTGTGCTTGCGCATGGACAGGGTCAAGGCAACGCGTTTGGCCGCAATAGGTGGCCAGATCGTCGCCATCGGCCTTGGCTTTCTTGGTCTTAGCACCGCAAACCCCATCCTTGTCCTGATTGCGGTGTTCGTTTTCATCGCAGCCAACGCAGAAAGCCAGGATGTTGCATTGCGGTCCGCCGCCCGCCGCGTCTTGGCCCGGGATGCGATGATCACCGAGTTTCACGCCTTATCCCCCAGCGACACGCTCAGCACGGCGGCGCAAGCCGTCATTCATACAACACAGCACGAATTTCCTGTCCTGGAGGATGATCGTGGCCTGCTGGGTTTCGTAACCCGGGATCGCCTGTTCGCCGCCCTGGCCAGCGATCAGCCCCGATCAACCTCTGCCCTTTCGGTGATGGATGCCGATATTCCCTCAGTCGCCCTGACCACCGGGCTCGAAGAGGTGCTGGAGCATCTTCACAAAGGCGCTCCGGCCATCGCTGTTGTCACCCATGGCGGGCGCATGGTGGGCTATATCACGCGTGAGAATATCGGTGAACTCATGGTGATTCAGGGCCGCTAGGACCCTGTTTCACACCGTCGCCAAAGCGTCTGACAGGACTGAGAGAACGGCGTCTTTCGGAACATCAGACGTAACAAAAGCCTGACCGAGGCCGCGCGCGAGGATGAAGCGCAACTGCCCATCCACAACCTTCTTGTCCTGCCCCATCAGTTCCACCAGCGCGTCGGCACTGGGAAGGTCTCCAGGAATATCAGCAAGATCGGTTTTCATCCCCATAGCTCGCAGATGCGCCCGCACCCGGCTTGGGTCTTCCTGCGAACACAGGCCAAGACGCGAGGACAGTTCAAATGCAAGCGCACAGCCAATGGCGACGCCTTCGCCATGCAGCAGCCGCTCGGAATAGCCTGTTGCCGCCTCAAGCGCGTGGCAGAACGTATGCCCCAAGTTCAGCAAAGCACGATCACCCTGTTCGGTTTCATCCCGTGCGACGATATCGGCTTTCATCTGCACAGAACGCGTGACAGCCCGCACGCGTGCCGCCATGTCTCCGGCAGACACGCTTGGGCCGTTTTGCTCGAGCCATTCAAAGAATTCCGCGTCACCCAGCAGACCGTATTTCACGACCTCGCCATAGCCCGACAGAAAATCCCTCTGGGTCATGGTCCCCAGAACCGATGTATCCGCCAAAACGAGTGAAGGTTGATGAAACGCCCCAATCAGGTTTTTTCCCTGAGGCGCATTGATCCCGGTTTTGCCCCCAACCGAGCTGTCAACTTGGGCCAACAGAGAGGTAGGGATCTGCACAAACCTCACCCCACGGCGCAGGACAGCGGCAGCAAAACCTGCAAGGTCGCCAATGACCCCACCACCCAAAGCCACAACCACATCCCGGCGTTCGACTTTCTCGGCCAGCAGCCATTCAACCGCGCGTTCGAAATGTGGCCAGCTTTTTGTGGCCTCGCCCGCAGGCAAGGCCAAGGCAGTCATCTCGACACCGGCGGCGTTGAGCCCCGCACGCAGGGCGTCCAAGTGCAACTCAGCCACGTTCTCATCAGTCAGGACGGCCACTTTGGGGCGCGGCAATAGTGGGGAAATCCACTCTCCTGCCCGCGCCAGAAGATCCGGGCCGATCTCGACATCATACGAACGGTCGCCCAGATCCACATGTACTGTTTGATGCATTACTTCTGTTCCAAAACATCGGGGCGCGCCAGCAACGCTGAAACAACCCTGTCCACCATATTCTCGATCGAGGTTTCGCCATCGGACTCGACCGTCAAATCCGCCTCTGCGTAAACCGGCACACGCGCCTCGTAGAGGGCCTTTAACGTCGCATACGGATCTGCGGTTCGAAGCAACGGGCGCGTGTCCTTGTGGCGCACCCGATTCCACAACACGTTCAGGTCAGCCCGCAGCCATACCGAGGCGCCCTGCTGGCTGATCGTTCGCCGGTTTCCCGGTTGCAGAAATGCCCCGCCGCCAGTGGACAGGACACCCTTCTTCTCTTCCAGCAAGCGGCCGATAACCTGCGCTTCCTTTGCCCGAAAAAACGGTTCTCCGTCCCGTTCGAAAATTTCCGGGATGGTCATGTTGGCCGCTGATTCGATCTCGGCGTCGCTGTCCAGAAACGGAACGCCCAAGCGCGCCGCCAAAGCGCGGCCCACAGCAGTCTTGCCTGCCCCCATCATCCCGACCAAAACCACGGTTTTGTGCAGATCAAACCTGCCCTGTGCGTCTGCGATGTGCGTGTTATGCTTAATTTCGCTCATTTCTCTGTGAATGACGTGATCTTAGGAAAAATGCCAGTTATAACTTGGCCAAAATCAAAAATTGAGGCAGCGTGGGGCCATGGGCCGTCTGATCAAATTCGTGATATATGTTCTTTGCCTGGGTTTCATTGGGCTGGTGGCTTATGCCTATGTCGGTCCTTTCTTTGGCGCGGATTTCTCAGCACCCCAAAGTGAAATCCGCGAACCGGTCGTGCTGGATGTCGACTAAACAGGCGCTTTTTGCCGTCTTTCTGGCAGGATCGGCACAGGCGCAGGACCCTTTGTCAGCCATCGATTGGTTGTCGAATCCGCCCGAAAACCTTCCCGGAACCGTTCTGCTAGAGCCCCCGGTCGCCCAAAACGGCGCATTACCGGACATCGAGGTGACGTCGCTTGAGGCTCTGTCGCGGCCGTTGGGTCTTGTTTCGTCCACCGTTACGGGACTGCCGATCGACCTTTGGAAAGGCAGTGAACCCGCTCGCCTGGCTGAATTGATCTCCAAAATACCTGTTCGTGACAACCCTGCCATGCAGCGCTTGCTGTTCACGTTGCTCTTGTCAGAATCCCGCGCCCCGTCCGGACCTGATGCGCAAGAAGTGCTGCTTTTGGCCCGCCTGGATCGGCTGATGCAGTTGGGCGCAGCAGATCCTGTACAATCCCTTGTGCAATTGGCAGGACCGACGGATACCCAAGAGCGGTTTCAACGCTGGTTTGACGCAACTCTGCTGACCGGGGACGAAGATCGCAGCTGCACCGCCCTGATTGCCCAACCTCATCTGTCGCAGAACTATGCGGCGCAGATTTTCTGCAAAGCACGTCGCGGGGATTGGGCGTCTGCGGCGCTGACACTCGAGGCCGCGCACGCACTGGAACTTCTGCCGCCCGAAGACCTTGCTGTTCTTGATCGGTTTCTAAGCCCCGAGCTTTATGAGGGCGCAGCCTATTTGCCGCAGCCCGAAGACCCGGACCCGCTGAGTTTCCGGCTGTTCGAAGCCATCGGGGAACGCCTGCCATCCGCCCCTTTGCCGCGTGCTTTTGCCAATGCAGATCTGCGGGACGTCGCGGGCTGGAAGGCTCAGATCGAAGCCGCAGAACGGTTGACGCGGATCGGTGCTTTGACCCCAAATCAGCTCTTGGGCCTGTATACCGAACGTGATCCCGCTGCTTCTGGCGCAGTCTGGGATCGTGTCGCAGCCATCCAACAATTTGAAAGCGCGCTGAATACGGGCAATGCCGACGCCATCGGAAAGACTCTGCCTACAGCCTGGCAACAGATGCGCAGCGTGGGACTTGAAGTACCCTTTGCCGACCTTTTTGCCGAGCGCTTGTCGCAGGTAACTTTGCTGGTGCCCGCCACCGAAAACCTGCGCTGGCGCATCCTCATGTTGTCCGACATGTATGAACGTGCAGCCCTTGCGACACCGGACAGTTCGACCGACACTTTGTTCCTAGCGGCGCTTGCGCAGGGCGATCCTGGCCGGGCCGTATCGCCTTCACCCAAGGCAGATGCCATCGCACAAGGATTTGAATGGTCGGCACCCGTACCCAGTGATATCGACACACTGCTGTCCAACGGTCAGTTGGGCGAGGCCATTTTGGAAGCAATGCAACTGTTTGCCCATGGCGCGCGCGGTAATCTGGTGGATCTGACCGGAGCAATCGCGACCTTTAGAAAGGTGGGGTTAGAGGATACAGCCCGCCGCGCCGCCCTGACACTATTGATCCTGCAAGAGCAGTGACCATGAACGGTCCGGCATCTAACGAGCTTTGGATCTCAACCTTCCTGCAAGCACAGGCGGCTGAACTTGGCGCGGCGACAAACACGTTGCTGGCTTATGGGCGTGATCTGAAAGATCTTGCCGCTTGGCTGGAGCACAGAGCCACCGGGTTTGAACAGGCCGACCGTGACCAAATCGAAGCCTACCTGATCGACTGCGATGCGCAGGGATTGTCCCGATCAACGCGTGCACGGCGCTTGTCGGCCATCAAGCAACTCTATCGGTTTGCTTTTGAGGAAGGTTGGCGCGACGTGAACCCCGCCATTCAGATCAAAGGTCCGGGGCGGCAGAAACGTCTTCCCAAGACCCTAGATGTGCCCGAAGTGGACCGGCTGCTTGACGCCGCACGGCAAACCGGACGCACCCAGGCGGACCGCTTACGCAACACATGTCTGATGGAATTGCTTTATGCGACCGGCATGCGCGTGACCGAGCTTGTGTCCCTGCCCGTCTCTTCGGCGCGCGGCGATCCGCGTATGCTGCTGGTGCTGGGCAAAGGTGGCAAGGAACGGATGGTGCCCCTGTCCCCACCCGCGCGGGATGCATTGGCCGCTTGGCTGACCTTGCGCGACGACGCCGAAGAGCAGACCGTGGAGAAAGGTGGCCAACGGTCGCGCTTTTTGTTCCCTTCGCGCGGAAAATCGGGCCATCTGACGCGACACAGGTTCTTTCTGCTGGTCAAGGAACTGGCCGTGCACGGTGGTGTTTCACCCGAAAAGGTCACACCGCACACGTTGCGACATGCCTTTGCCACGCATCTTCTGGCCAATGGCGCTGATCTGCGTTCGATCCAGACCCTGTTGGGTCACGCCGACGTCGCAACAACCGAGATTTACACCCATGTTCTGGACGAACGTCTGGCGGAACTGGTGTTGCAGCATCACCCGCTGAGCAAAGACCCCAAGAAAGACGAAGGCTAAGCCCTTGATCCGGCGGGGTGGCATCCCCATAACGGATGCAGAACTCTAACTCTCAAGGACCAATGGAACCCTCACCTTCTCTGATCGACAGCACATTCTGGTTTACCTCTGGTGCTATCCTCCTTTTGCTCGTCTTGTCCGGCTTCTTTTCTGGCTCGGAAACAGCGCTTACGGCCTCTTCTCGCGGAAAACTCAGGGCGCAGGCCGACAAAGGATCACGCGGGGCAAAAAAGGCGCTCGAGATCACCGATGACAACGAGCGTCTGATCGGATCGGTTCTACTGGGCAATAACCTGGTCAACATTCTGGCGGCGTCGCTGGCGACTGCACTTTTCACACGACTGTTTGGTGAAAGCGGCGTGGCCTTGGCGACACTGGTGATGACATTGCTGGTTTTGATCTTTGCCGAAGTGCTGCCGAAGACCTACGCCATCACCAATTCTGAAAAAGCTGCATCTGCGGTTGCACCAATCATCAGCGTGGTTGTGACGGTGTTTTCGCCCATCGTTGCCGCTGTGCGATTGCTGGTGCGCGGTGTCTTGCGCCTGTTTGGGGTGCAGATCGACCCCGACAGCAACATTCTGGCTGTTCGTGAAGAAATTGCCGGCGCCCTGCAACTGGGCCATTCCGAAGGCGTGGTAGAAAAGGAAGACCGCGACCGTATTCTGGGCGCACTGGATTTGGGTGACCGCGCGGTGGAAGAGATCATGTTGCACCGCTCGAACATCGAGATGATTGACGCCGACGCCGCGCCCGAAGCGATCCTTAAGCAATGTCTGGAAAGCCCGCATACGCGCCTTCCTGTCTTCCGTGATGAGCCGGAGAACATTGTGGGTGTTGTGCATGCCAAAGACCTTTTCCGAGCGATGTATGCGCAAGCCGGTGGCAGCGAAGGCGGCACTGACCGTCTGGCCCGCTTTGATATCGGTAAAGTTGCCAATGACCCCTATTTCGTGCCGGAAACCACCACTCTGGACGACCAGATGCGTGAATTCCTGCGGATGCACAGCCATTTTGCACTGGTGGTCGACGAATACGGATCTTTGCGCGGCCTGATCACGCTGGAAGACATTCTGGAAGAGATCGTAGGCGAAATCGCAGATGAGTTCGACATTGATGAAGAAGTGCCTGTCACCCGCACCGAAGACGGGCAGTACCTTGTCGAAGGCGCAATGACCATCCGTGATGCCAACCGGGCGCTGGACTGGTCACTGCCGGATGAAGAGGCCAACACACTTGCTGGGCTGGTCATACACGAAGCACAAATGATCCCCGTCGTGGGTCAGGTGTTTTCGTTCCACGGGTTCCGCTTCGAAGTGACCGATCGCGAAGGCAATCGTATCACCGCTTTGAAAGTCCGCCCGCTGTAAGGCGTCGCGAAAACCGGTGCCCCAAGTCAGGGCACCGGTCGTAGTCTCAACCTCAGGCGAACCAGGTCCGGCTGGCGACATAGCCGTCCATCAGGTCGCCATTCGCGTGCGCGCCCCAGCCGGTCACCTTATCCGAATAGCCATCGATGAACTGGTTGAACATCGGGTTGATCAGACCACCCTCTTCCCAGACGATCCGGGCCATCTGACCATAGAGCTCTTTGCGCTTGGTCTCGTCCAACTCGGAACGCGCCTTCAAGAGCAACGCGTCGAACTGTTCGTTTTTGAAACGCGTATCGTTCCAGTCGGCAGTGGAAAGATAACCAACCGACCACATCTGATCCTGCACCGGGCGACCACCCCAATAGGACGCGCAGAACGGCTTGTTGTTCCACACTTCGGACCAGTACCCATCTGCGGGCTCACGCTGAATCTCCAGCGGGATGCCCGCCTCTTGCGCTGACAGTTGGAACAGTTGCGCGGCGTCAATGGCACCTGCAAAAGCGGCATCCGAGACATGCAGTACGATAGGCGAGCCATCATGGCCCGACGCTTTGTAGTGCTCGGAAGCCTTGGCCAGATCAAAAGCGCGCTGTTCCATCGTATCATCAAACAAAGGATAGGCTTCATTGATCGGTATATCGTTCCCGACCGAGCCGTAACCGCGCAGCACATTCTCGACCATCTGATCACGATTGATCGCGTATTTCAGCGCCAGACGCAGGTCTTTGTTGTCGAACGGAGCGGTGTCGCAATGCATAACAAAGATGTAGTGCCCGCGGCCCGATGTGGCGTTGATGTTGATGCCAGGCGCGCGCCCGAACAGTTTCGCGGTCCGTGGTGGGACGATGTTCATCGCGTGAACCTGACCTGACTGCAAAGCCGCCGAACGAGCGGTGTCATCATTCAGAACCAGAATCTCGTGGCTGTCATAATGGCCGACACTGTCATCCCAGTGGTTGGCGAATTTTTCGAACCCATAGCGTACGCCCGGTTCGTCCGCGACGACCTTGTATGCCCCGGTCGAAATGCCTTCGGCCGGATTGTCCATGCCGCCACCCGGTTGCATGACCAGGTGGTAATCCGACATCAGATACGGCAGGTCCGCATTTGGGGTGGTTAAGGTGACGACCACATAGTCACCGTCGACCCGGATATCCTCGATCCCACGCATGATCCCTAACGCACCGGATTGAGCATCCTCGTTCGAGTGACGCGCCAACGTCCGTTGAACATCCTCTGGCGTCAATGTCTTTCCGTTGTGGAACTCTACTCCCTTGCGGATGCGGAAAGTCCAAACCTTGCCATCCCCGGACGCTTCCCAGCTTTCAGCAATGCTGGGGGCAATGCCGCCATCTACGGTGACAATCGTCAAAGTGTTGCCAAAGGCGCGCAAAGCCTTCGCAGTCACGTGCGACGTCGACAGGGCCGGGTCCAGAGTGTTGGTGCTTTCTCCTCCTTTCATACCCAGAACAAAGTGCCCCCCTTTCTTGGGCGTATCCGCCAGCCCGGATTCAGCCCAAATGGTGCTGGCTACAGCCGCGCTCAGGCCCAGGGCCGCGGATTTCGCCATGAACTCACGGCGGCTCAACGCTTGGGGGTTGAGTTCGAATTTACTCATTTCATTTCCTAACTGAGAGTCTCACGAAGGTGCAGTCGCAGCGCCTTTAGATTGATTCTGTAACGGGCGCGTGACCGACCTTGGGTGCGTTTATCCAGCCTTGCGAATGACTTCCACGACAAGTTTTGTCGCGTTTGGCATTGCGCTCAGTAGCGCCCTGCGCACACTGGCGGAAATCAATCGGAGGTCTTTATGAAACTGCAAACCCGCGTGGTGGTCATTGGCGGCGGTGTCGTCGGTTGTTCAGTCCTGTATCACCTGACCAAGCTGGGCTGGTCGGATGTCATGCTGCTGGAACGCTCCGAGTTAACCAGCGGATCGACCTGGCATGCGGCGGGCGGGTTTCACACCCTCAACGGCGACACCAATATGGCCGCGCTGCAGGGCTATACCATCCGACTGTATAAAGAGCTGGAAGAAATCACAGGCATGTCCTGCGGGTTGCACCACGTCGGCGGCGTGACCCTGGCCGACAATCAGGACCGTTTTGACATGCTGCTGGCCGAGCGCGCCAAGCACCGTTTCATGGGGTTGGAAACAGAAATCGTCGGGCCGGGCGAGATCAAAAAAATCGCCCCGATCACCAATACCGATGGCATCATCGGCGCGCTCTACGACCCTCTCGATGGGCATCTTGACCCCTCGGGCACCACACATGCCTACGCCAAGGCGGCGCGGATGGGTGGGGCCACGATCGAAACCCATTGCATGGTGCGAGAAACCAACCAGCGCCCGGATGGCACATGGGATGTGGTGACCGACAAGGGGACGATTCACACGGAGCATGTGGTCAATGCAGGCGGCCTCTGGGCGCGCGAGGTGGGCGCGATGGCGGGTATCTACTTCCCTCTGCACCCGATGGAACACCAATATCTTGTCACGGACTCGATCCCTCAGATCGAGGCGATCATCGACGCCGGTGGCGAGCATCCCCATGTGATGGACCCGGCGGGCGAAAGCTATCTCCGGCAGGAAGGGCGCGGCCTTTGCATCGGGTTTTACGAGCAACCCTGTAAACCCTGGGCCGTCGATGGAACACCTTGGGAGTTCGGCCATGAACTGCTGCCTGATGACTATGACAAGATCACCGACAGCATCGAATTTGCCTACAAACGTTTCCCAGTTCTCGCCGAAGCTGGTGTGAAGTCTGTAATCCACGGGCCGTTCACCTTCGCACCCGACGGAAACCCTCTGGTCGGGCCGGTTCCCGGAATGCGCAACTACTGGTCGGCTTGTGGCGTGATGGCCGGGTTCAGCCAGGGCGGCGGTGTTGGCCTGACGCTGGCGCAATGGATGATCGAAGGCGAGCCCGAACGCGACGTGTTTGCCATGGACGTGGCCCGGTTCGGCGACTGGATCAGCCCCGGTTATACCCGCCCCAAAGTGATCGAGAACTATCAGAAACGCTTCAGCGTCGCCTACCCAAACGAGGAACTGCCCGCAGCGCGTCCCAACCGCACAACGCCGATGTACGACATCTTCAGTGATCTGGGCGCGGTTTGGGGCCAGCAATACGGGCTCGAGGTCGCCAACTACTTTGCCCAAGGAGAGGAGCCGGGGTTCGAGACCCCATCGTTCCGACGGTCTGACGCGTTCGATGCGACAGGTCGCGAAGTGCGCGCTGTGCGCGAGAACGTGGGTATCAACGAGGTCCACAACTTTGGTAAATACCGGATCACCGGACCATCGGCGCGGGATTGGCTGGACCGGATCATGGCTGGACGTATGCCAAAACCCGGCCGCCTGTCCCTGACACCGATGCTCTCGCCCAAAGGCAAACTGATCGGCGATTTCACCGTGTCGTGTCTGAGCGAAAACGAGTTTCGACTTACGGCCTCATACGGCAGCCAAGCGTTCCACATGCGCTGGTTCTTACAAAATTTGCAGGAATGTATATCCATCGAGAACATCAGCGACCGCTTGAACGGGTTTCAGATCGCAGGCCCCAAGGCAACACAGGTGCTGGCCGCCTGCACGCGTGACGATCTGAGTGATTTCCAGTTCCTCGATGTCCGCCGTATGACAGTTGGCATGACCGATTGTATCGTTCAACGTGTCAGCTATACCGGCGATCTTGGGTACGAGATCTATTGCGATCCAATGGCCCAACGACAACTCTGGTGGGCATTGTGGGAAGCCGGGCAAACACATGGCATGGTTCCCTTTGGGATGCGCGCGATGATGAGCCTGAGGTTGGACAAGTTTTTTGGCTCGTGGATGCGAGAGTTCTCGCCTGATTACACCGCTGCGGAAACCGGGTTGGACCGCTTCATCTCCTTCCGCAAGAACAGCGACTTTATCGGCCGCGCCGCCACCGAGGCAGACCGCGCGGACGGAAGCGCCCGCACATTGGTTGCGTTTGAGGTCGATGCACAAGATGCAGACGTCAACGCCTATGAGCCGATCTGGCTGGACGGTTCGGTGGTTGGCTTCTGCACGTCGGGTGGCTTTTCTCACTTCGCGCAGAAATCCATTGCGATGGGGTTCTTGCCTTCTGAGCGTGTGTCAGACGGGCTTGAGGTCGAAATCGAAATCCTGGGGCAGATGCGTAAGGCCCGGGTGATCTCGACGCCCTTGTTCGATCCGGACGGGGCACGCATGAGGGGATGACACTGCGTTTTACCGGCGGCATGGTGGCTGCATGACTGATGTTCCCATCATACTGCTGGCCGCCGGTCAATCCAGCCGCATGGGCGGCGTGGACAAGTTGATGCAACCAATCGACGACACCCCGCTGCTGAAGCGTTCCGCGCGCACGGCGCGAGCTGTAGGTCCCGTATTAGTCGCCCTGCCCCCAAAACCGCATCCTCGATATGAAGCGCTAAAGGGTTTGGACGTTCTTCCGGTGCCGGTCGCTGAAGCCGCAGAGGGAATGAATGCAAGCTTACGGGCGGCGATGCGACATGTTCCGTCGGGTGCAGAAGCTGTCATGATATTGCTCGCAGATTTGCCTAACCTGACTCAGGTCGATCTGCGCGCGGTTTTACAGGCTCGCGATGCCCACCCGGAAAACCTCATCTGGCGTGGGGCCACTGCAACTGGCAAGCCGGGCCATCCAGTCGTCTTTGACCACTCGCTCTTTGATCAACTCTCGGGCCTACGGGGCGATGAAGGCGCGCAAAAGGTGGTCCAGGCACATGCACAAAAAGTGTACCTGCACCGCCTGCCCGACCGAAATGCGTTGCTGGACTTGGATACACCCCAAGACTGGGACGCTTGGAAAAAAAACCGTGCCCCGGAATAAACTCGGCCCGGTCTGTTAAGACCGGGCCGTTGCCCAAAACAGGACTACCACTTTTCTCAATCCCAAAAGTCCGGCCAGTGCGCCGTCAAAGCACGCTGACTAAATAGCCGCCAAACCTAAACAAGACCCCCTCGTTAACACGCCGCTAAAACTCTCGGTGATCGAGTGAACCAGCAGCGCCCCCTAGCGCTTTTGGCTCCCCCTCACTTGGGCATGTTCATCCTCACTGATCTGATCGTTCAAAACAATGTAAAATTGCAGGGAATGGTTAACTTGGCTCAACTCTGAATGGTTTTTGGGCAACAACGCCATTTACGTCGATCAACCCTAGGGCGATTTCGAATTTATGCACAAGATAACGATTCGAGATTATGCGCAAACTTATTCGCGATTTCACCTCGCACACGTTACATTTTTGGTGTCAAGGCCGACCAGCAGCCTTCAAACACACAACCATTGAGGGAGCAGCTATTTTCCCCATCCTGCTGACCAATCATTGTCAACAAAACAAAAATAATTCAACGGTTTTGAGAGTTTGACGTCGATTTCAGCAACAATCCTCCGATTCGCACGGCTCCGACCCGTCAATTTCGACGAATCCAGTCTGACGTCGACCGTCACAGAACATCGCCTTTGTGGCGAAATTAAGATTTCTTCACGTATCCCTCAGGAAAGACCAATCCTGGTGCTGCATCTCTTGCTTCAACGCGCAGTCGAATCTGCGCGACAAATACAGGAGACAGAAATGAGCATCCGCAAATCATCGCTTTTACTTCCCCGAACCTCCAACTGGATGGGCATCAGCGCCCTGGGGGCCGCGCTGTTGGCGACAACAGCCATTCCGTCCGTGGCGGACGAGGCGCTGGCTGATCTGGTTGAAACCGTTTCCCCTTCGGTGGTGACCATCATCGCGGAACAGGACAATGTACCTAGCGCAGCGCCTGGGCAAAACTTCGACTTTGACGGGCACCCGTTTGGCGAGTTCTTCAAGCGATTTGGTGCGCCCGAAGGCTTCAACGCACCCCAGCGCGGCCCGGCACAGGGCTTGGGCTCGGGCTTTGTGCTGGATGAGGCGGGATATATCGTCACCAATCATCATGTCGTAGACAACGCCTCTACCGTGACCGTTCGGCTGAGTGATGATCGCAGCTATGAAGCCGAGGTGGTCGGCACCGACCCGCTGACCGACATCGCCGTTTTGAAAATCAACCCGGACACCGCGCTTCAGGCCGTTGAACTGGGCGACAGCGATGTCATCCGTGTCGGCGAAGACGTCGTGGCCATCGGCAATCCTTTTGGCCTGAGTTCCACAGTGACCACCGGCATCGTCTCGGCAAAAGGTCGCAACATCTCTGAAGGCCCCTATGCAGAGTTCATTCAAACCGATGCTGCGATCAACAAGGGCAACTCGGGCGGTCCCCTCTTTAATATGGAAGGCGAAGTGATTGGCGTGAATTCAGCCATTTATTCGCCCAGCGGTGGATCCGTTGGCCTGGGCTTTGCGGTGACTTCGAACATCGTCGAGCATATCGCAGCAGACCTGCGTGACGATGGCCAAGTCAGCCGTGGCTGGTTGGGCGTTTCGATCCAAAATGTAAGCCCACAACTTGCTGCCGCTTTGGGTATCGATGCCTCCTCTGGCGCGCTGGTGTCCGATGTTGTTTCCGACAGCCCGGCGGATGGTGTTCTGAAGCAAGGCGATGTGATCCTGACGTTCAACGATGAAGCCGTAGACTCAAGCAGTGACCTCCCCATTCTCGTCGGTACAACCAAAGTTGGCACGGACAGCACTCTGACGGTTTTGCGTGATGGTAAGCAGAAAACGCTGACTCTGACAGTCGGTCAGCATCAGGCGGCGTCTGCCCAACCTGATACACCGGTCGAGGCTGAGGTTGCAGGTACGACACTGGGTGTCACTGTAGCCCCGCTGACTGAAACGGTACGTGCCGAGACGGGCATTCCCGAGACTGTCGACGGTGTTGTCGTCACGGATCTGAAACCCGATAGCCCCGCCGCAAAGGCCGGTCTGCAGCGTGGTGACGTGATCGTCAAACTGGGCAACCAAGAAACGTTCACACCCGATGCTTTGAAGGCGGCGTTGGACAGCGAAAAAACCGATCCGGCCCTGGTGCTGATCAATCGCGGCGGCAGTCAGATCTTCGTCGCAGTCGAACTCGCCTGATCATGAAACCGGGCGCGCCGCTTGATGGGGATTTTCGGCGCGCCTCACCCGGCAGATCAGAATTGTCCACTGCCTGCCGGGCTTGCCGGGTGCGTGCCCAGCACCCGGCAAGATCCCCCAAATTCAATGTGCATCACCTGAAAATTGTGTTTAAATCCCGATAGAAAGGAGCCAGACCATGAGCCGCCGCCTGTTGATCGTGGAAGATGACGCTGACACCAGGGACTTCATCGCCAAAGGGTTCGGCGAAGAAGGCTATGTGGTCGAAACCGCCGCAGATGGGCGCGAAGGGTTGTATCACGCCACAGATGGCGGGTTTGACGCCATTGTACTGGACCGGATGCTGCCGGGCTTGGATGGGCTGTCCTTGATCAAGTCACTGCGGGCAGCCGGTTTGAAAACACCCGTCCTGATGCTGACAGCCATGAGCGCGGTGGATGAACGGGTCAAGGGCCTGCGCTCGGGCGCAGACGATTACCTGGTCAAACCGTTTTCCTTTCAGGAATTGCACGCCCGCATCGAGGCTCTGCTGCGTCGTCCTCAGGAATCCGAAGAAACTCCGACACTCACCTGCAAAGACCTTGAGATGGATCTGTTGACCCGCAAGGTTACCCGCAACGGGCATGAGATCACCCTCACCCCGCGCGAGTTCCAGATCCTCGAATATTTTCTGCGCCGTAAGAACCGTGTGGTGTCGCGCACCATGCTGCTTGAAGGCGTTTGGGATTATCACTTCGATCCAAACACAAATGTTGTCGACGTCCATATCTCAAAGCTGCGGCGGCAGTTGGATGAAGGCGGCGATGCCCCACTGATTGAAACCGTTCGCGGCGCGGGTTACATGATGTCCGATGGATAACCTTCGGCTTTCCCTAAACAATTCCAGAACACGGCTGGTCGCGACCAGCATGTTTCTCAGCACCTTTCTGACTGCGTCAGTACTGGCCGTGGTGTACGTCACCGCGAACCGAAGCATTGAAGCCGAGACACGCTCGGTCGTCTCGGCCGAGTTGACCGGGTTGGCGGATGAATATGAACGGCGAGGTCTGCTTGGGCTGATCACCGCAATCGAACGTCGCCTGCCAAGCGCCTCTGAACGCGACGCGCTTTACCTGTTGACCGACCGGCTTGGGGTCAAGCTGGTGGGCAACCTGAAATCCTGGCCTGTCAATGTTGCAGCAGGCAGTGGTTGGGTCGATCTGGAGCTTCGCCGCGCCGACAATGACCAGCTTGTCCCGGTGTCTGCTGCATCGATCCGCCTGCCCGGCGGAGAGCGTCTTCTGGTTGGGCGCGACGCCGCCACGCGTCAGCAGTTTGACCGCGTCTTGTTCCGATCCGTTGCACTGGCGCTGGGGATTGCCTTTGTGCTGAGCGTGATCACCGGCTGGCTGTTTACACGCCTGGTCTTTGCACGCCTCTCGGACATAGCTAGCACAGCAGAAAACATCGTATCAGGCGATCTATCCAAAAGAATGCCCCTGCGCGGAACCGGCGACGAATTCGACCAGGTCTCGGGCACTTTGAACAACATGCTGGATCGGATTGAGGAATTAATCAGCAACCTGCGCACCACGTCGAATTCCATAGCGCATGACCTGCGGTCTCCGTTGTCACGCCTGCGCCAGCGCGTTGAAGCCCTGTCAGAGCCGGGAAAAACCGATTTGGACCGAGAAGTCGATGTCGCCCGTGCAACAGCAGAAATAGACCACGTGCTGCGCGTGCTGGCACAGCTGACCGAGATTTCGCGCGCCGAAGCCGGGCTTGGGCGCGAACAGTTTGAAACCATCGACTTGCAGCAATTGGTCGGTGATGTTGTTGAACTATACGACCCTGTTGCCGCTGATCAGGGCATAACACTTGAGGTGACTGGCTCAGCCCCCCCAATCGAAGGGCACCGCCCTCTATTGTCACAGGCCCTGTCCAACCTGCTTGAAAACGCGATGCGATATGCGCCTGCGGAGTCGACCATCACGATTTCGCTGGATACCGAAAACGGTTTTGCATGTCTGCGCGTGCGCGACCAAGGCCCGGGCGTCCCACCCGAAGAACTAGACCGCCTGCAACTGCCATTCGTAACGCTTGACCCGGCGCGTACGGAGCGAAACGCCGGACTTGGTCTGGCATTGGTCGCAGCGATTTCGCATATGCATGGCGGTAAGTTTGCAGCCCAAAACTGTAATCCTGGCCTGAAGGCAACGATCTATCTGGCGCAGAATCCCTAATCCGGGATACCTTTTGTCGCCATCGTCTTGTTCTTAAAGCGTTTGTCTTCTGTTACATCCGCCCCGAACCACTCCGGTGGTACAAAAGCCTCGGCATCTTCCTCCGAGTCGAATTCGACCTCAACCAGACGTAACGGCGCCAGATCACCGGAAAAAATATCCAGCTCGAACATGAGCCCATCCGGCAAACGTCCGGTGTACCGCTCTTTCTCGACACGGCGGCCTTCTGTTTCGGGCCAGAAGGTTTCAAACTGTTTCGCCGTGATCTGTGCCTCGCGCTCAACGCGGACCAGACCACCGCCGCCCTTCAGTGTCAGAAAAAACGCATCGTCCTTCTGCCTCAACCGCAACTCGGTCGAGTCGTCAGGCGCGGTCAAGTAACCCTGTCGCACAACGGCTTTCTGCGCGTTGCTCAGGTCCGGCGCGGCTGCCACCAGAAACTTGCGCTCGATTTCTTTGCTCATTGGGTTGAACCCACTCCGTCTTCCAGTTCGTCGAACAGCGCCCGATAGGCCACACAGGCTGCACTGCGCCCGGCATAGGTGCTGACGGGCGCTCGATGCTGACCCATCTTTTCAATATCCGCAGCAAATGGAACCGCCGTTTGCAAAAACCGTTTAGGATATAGCTTGCGCATCGAGGCCATTGTCTCCTGATGCAAAACCTTTCGTTTCTGCACCATCGAAAAGAACGCACGCAACTTCTTCTTGCGCAGCTTGTGTTCGTCGAAAAAGCGCACCAATTGATCAAACGTTCGCTCGGACAGCGTCGTGGGGATGACGGGAACAACGATTTCATCTGCCGCCTTGAAGATGTTTTCAGACAGGGTGGAAAAGTTCGGCGGACAATCCAGAAGGACCACGTCATAATCGCTGCCGGCGGACACCAACGCCTTTTTCAAGCGTGAGCGCTTGTTGCGCATTCGGGACAGGAAAACATCGAAATCGCGGAAGGTTAGATTTGCGGGCAACACGTCCAATCCTTCGAAATCACTGGCCCGGATCGCTTTGGTAAACCGTTCCACGTCCTCGAAAAACCGCGCGTCCGTCAACTTTTTGGACGGCTTCACGCGAAAATAAAAACCCGACGCGCCCTGAGGGTCTAGATCACACAGCAAAACCTGCTTGCCTGCCTGTGCATATGCATGAGCCAGATTCACCGAGGTCGCGGTTTTGCCGACACCGCCCTTGTTGCTGTAGCAGGCAATGATCTTCATTCCTCACTCCTCTTTGTCGTGAAACAAACTGCGGAACAGATTTCGGGTTTCGGGGCTGTCAAAGTGTTGGAAACTGGCGATCACACGGCTGCGTTCGGATTTTTGGCGTTGATCCAGCACGGCAATCAATCCACCAACGGCCAGGCCAACCTGGGCGTCCACACGGCCCTGCGTGTTGCTTTGCTGAGAGACAAAGGCCAGCAAAGCCTCTTGCTGGACGGAATAGTCATTAAACAGACCCAGATTATCCTGAAGCTTTTTCAAAGGCTTGAGGATCAATTTAAACCCCTTTGCGTCAAAGAGAGGTGCAAAGAATTCCATCAGATAGCGCAGTTTCTTACAATCGATGCGCAGGTTATGGACCGTTTCGTCCGGGGTGTCATCGGTGATGCCGCGTGCGATTTTGCATACCTTGCGATAGCGTTTCCAGATCAGTGCGCAGGCATAGTCGTACGCGCCCCTATCCGCGTTTGGCCCGGGTTGCAGCTGGCCGATGCCGTCGAACGTTTCGATCAAATGCTTCATCGAGGTGGCATAGGCTTTGCTGCGCAATCTGCGAGACAAGCGCGACAATTCTTGCCCGCGCTCTGACTGGAATCGGTCGAACATCGCTTGCAAACCAGAATGAAGGTGCTCTGGTATGAGATTGAAATACATGTCTTTTTCCAAAAGATACACATCCAGATCACGCATGCGCCCGGTCGGTGCCATGAGGTCGGAAAACACCCGTTTAAGCTCGACGGTTTGATCTTCGGAAAAGACGCCTTTGAACAGGCTGATCACAGACCGGATCTTACGTAGCGAGACACGGTAATCGTGCAAAAACTCTGTATCAATGTCGGCAACCATACCGCTTTCGTTTTGCCGGGCAACCTTCAGATATGTGTGAATAATATCTGCTGCAACTTCGATGGACGGTTCCGCTTTTCCCAATTGGATATCGGGCTTGGCGCGATAGATCTCCATGCCCGGAAACAACCCGGCATACAGCGCTTCAACATCCTTCGCGCAGTCTGGCAGATTGGCCAAGGCTGCACTGACCTTTTGATATGTCCGTTCGTACCCGCGCAACCTCTGAAGCCGGACAAGCGTGGCCTGCCCCGAGGTTGAAGTCATTGACCAGATCACCCCTCTGACCTGGGTCTTTTGCAATTCATCCAGCACAACAAAGTTTTTTTCTTCTAACTTACCGGCCCCAATCTGCATGAGGGCTCTGAGCTTTGGAAAATCACGCAACGCCGCCTGCACTTCACCGCTCGGCAGATCCTGAATGAACCGCCCCTTGCCTGAGCAGTTCTGGAACAATGGGCGCTGTTCCTTTTGCAGCAATTGCAACGCATCACCGATTTCGATCAGCATCCAACCCTTGGCCCGCAAAGATTGATCATGGCAATCCAGCAATGAAAAAGGTTTGGCCTCGCTGTCCTGTTCAACAACAACAGAGAACCCCGGCAAGGCGGCTTCAACAGCGGACGTGTCCATCACAGAGGGCAGAAAAAACAGGTCTTCAGACGCCCCGGGCATCCTCCTTGCGGTTGATCCACCTCTGGTCTTTTTGTGTTCTGACACTCGACCCTCCGCGATAGCATAGCCTTATGCAATCTCAAGCTTGGAAAAACTTCAAGACATTCCGCTTTGACCATGCGTAATCCCCGGGTGACAGGGGTCAGGGATAAACGTAAAACGAACGAATGAGCGACCCTGTTTCATCGATCCGAAACCTTGGCCCGGCTTTCGAACAAGCCTGCGCCCGTGCGGGTATTCACTCGGCTGAAGAATTGCGTGATCTCGGGCCGGATGAAGCCTATGCCCGCCTGCTCAAAGCAGGCACTAAGGCCCACTTCATCGGTTACTACGTGCTGGTGATGGGCTTGCAGGGCCGTCCGTGGAACGATTGCAAGGGTGAAGAAAAGAAGGCCCTGCGTCAACGCTTTGACGCCATAAAGTCAGGCAACAGTGCCGCGCCGGAAAATAAGATGATCGCCGATCTGGATGCCATTGGCGTGCGCGTTGCACCACAAGATCTAAAGCAAATCTGAACAAAAAAGGCCGCCCCAGTTGGAGCGGCCCAATGATTTGGCAGAAGCGTTGGCTTAGCCAACAAGTTCGATGCCCGAGAAGAAGTACGCGATCTCAACCGCTGCGGTTTCCGGAGCGTCCGAACCGTGGACCGAGTTTTCGCCAACCGATTCCGCGAACTCGGCGCGGATGGTGCCAGCGGCTGCGTCTGCGGGGTTGGTCGCGCCCATGACTTCGCGGTTCTTTGCAATGGCGCCTTCGCCTTCCAGAACCTGAACAACGACCGGAGCCGACGACATGAACTCGCACAGTTCGTCATAGAACGGACGCTCGGCGTGCACTTCGTAGAACTTGCCAGCTTGCTCTTTGGTCATGTGGATGCGCTTTTGCGCGACGATGCGCAGGCCGGCCTCTTCGAACTTGGCATTGATTTTGCCAGTCAGGTTGCGGCGGGTTGCATCGGGTTTGATGATCGAGAATGTGCGTTCCAGTGCCATGTCGGCCTCTCCTTACAATGTGGCGCGGGGCCCGCGCCGAAATCCATCGCGCGCCGCGTATCACGGTCTTTGGCTTATGAAAAGTGTTATGATGGCCCGTTCGCCGCTTTGGGGTTCAGATTGTGTCAGGCAGCGGGTCGATCCAATCCAGACGACGAACATAAACTACGGCCAACAACCCGGCAAAGCTGCACGCCCACATCATGCCCAGAACCAGAAAGGGCCCGTTTTCAGGGCTGACAAATGCACCCGTCACCGAGGTCAGGATAGCCCCAAGCGCCACGATCATTGCCCCAGACAGCCCGGCTGCGCTGCCCGCCAACTTAGGGCGCACGGACATGATACCTGCAGTGGCATTTGCATTGGTCAGGCCATTGCCGAATCCAACGCAGATGGCCGATCCGAAGAACACCCAGATTGACCCCAGGCCAGTGAGAAACAGCAGTAATCCAAGGAATGGCCCGGTCGAAGCCACAACCCGGCCGATCAGGATCATCGTGGTCAGGCGTGTCCGCGCCGCGATCCGGCCGGTGACGAAATTCCCGACCATGTACCCACCGGTTATGATGCCAATCCCAAGACCCAACATCGCCGGGCTTAGATCGAACCAGGCAGCCGCGACCAGAGGCGCGCCAGTGATAAAGCTATAGAATCCACCAATCGAAAACGACGCACACAAGGCGTAACCCCAAAACCTGCGGGCGCGAAACAGATCCGGATATTCGCGCAGTTGGGCAGTAAAGGTAGAAGAACGGTTCGTGTTGGTCTCGCCCATGTCAAACCACAGCAGAACCAGCACCCCTGCACCCAGCAACGTGTAAAGCACAAACCCCGAGCGCCAACCAAAGAGCACATCCAGCCCGCCGCCCAGCATCGGCCCAAGCATCGGCGCCAAAGCCATGGCCATCGTCACATAACCCAGTTTGCTGGCCGCCTCGTTCGGCGGATACCGGTCTCTGATTGATGCGCTGGACAGAACCGACCCGGCCACCACTGCGGCCTGCAAAAGACGGAACCCCAAGAACACCCAGATCGACTGGGCCAGTGTGCATCCGATTGAGGCGATGACGAAGAAGGTCATGCACATCAACAGTATCGGTCTGCGCCCGAAGCGATCAGACAGCGGCCCCATGATCAGTTGCAGCACGGCTGAAACCGCCAGATACCCGGCAACTGACAGGTTCATCAGGCCGTAGTCCACGCCGAAATCTTCGCTCATACGGGCCAGCGACGGCAGGAACAAGTTCAGCGACAGCACCGACAACGCAGTGGCAAAGATCAGCGTGATCAGATGAGGGGGCGTTTGGGCCGCGCGCATTGGAAAAACCGATCAGAAAAGCAAACGACACAGCGCTAACACATTGCATGAGGCTTGAACATGCCAAGTCGCTGGCGGCGGCATCACGCCTCTGCTAAGAGCGGCCCATGCTACGGATCGAAGACATCACCTATGCCGTTGAAGGCCGCCCTTTATTTGACGGCGCAAGCGCGACCATCCCAGACGGGCACAAGGTTGGCCTTGTGGGCCGGAATGGCACCGGAAAGACCACCCTCTTCCGCCTGATCCGGGGGGAACTGGCGCTGGAGTCCGGCAATATCCTGGTCCCCAAACGCGCTCGGATTGGTGGTGTGGCGCAAGAGGTGCCCTCGTCTGGCGTCTCGTTGATCAACACGGTTCTTGCCGCTGATACAGAACGCAGCACCCTGATGGCCGAGGCTGAGACGGCGGATGACCCGGCCCGCATTGCCGAGATCCAGACCCGCCTTGCCGATATCGACGCCTGGTCCGCCGAGGCGCGCGCAGCCTCAATCCTTAAGGGGTTGGGTTTTGACGACGACGACCAGTTGCGCCCGTGTTCCGATTTCTCGGGCGGCTGGCGGATGCGTGTCGCTTTGGCGGCGGTGTTGTTTTCGCAGCCCGATCTGCTGTTGCTGGACGAACCAACCAACTATCTGGACCTTGAAGGCGCGTTGTGGCTGGAAAGCTATTTGGCCAAATATCCGCACACGGTGATCATCATCAGCCACGACCGAGGGTTGTTGAACCGTGCTGTCGGCTCGATCCTGCATCTTGAGGACCGCAAGCTGACCTATTACGCGGTGCCTTATGACAAATTCGCCGAGCGTCGCGCCGAACGTCTGGCGCAGGCGGAATCCGAAAACGCCAAGGCGAAGGCACGCATCGCGCATCTGCAAAGCTTTGTAGATCGCTTCCGCTATAAGGCGTCCAAGGCCGTTCAGGCCCAATCCCGCCTGAAGATGATCGAGCGCATTCAACTTGTCTCGACCCCGCAAGAGGCCGCCCTGCGCGCGTTTTCGTTCCCCGAACCCGAAGAACTGTCGCCGCCGATCATCCAGATCGAGGGCGGTGTGACCGGCTATGGCGAGACTGAGGTTCTGCGCCGCCTGAACCTTCGCATTGATCAGGACGATCGGATCGCATTGCTAGGAAAAAACGGTCAGGGCAAGTCGACCCTGTCCAAGCTCTTGTCTGACCGCCTGCCTTTGATGGCCGGAAAGATGACCCGCAGCAACAAGCTGCGTATTGGCTATTTCGCGCAGCATCAGGTTGACGAGCTTTACGTTGACAAAACGCCGCTGGACCACCTGCGCCGCCTGCGCCCGGACGAAGCGCCGGGCAAGTGGCGGTCCCGTCTGGCCGGGTTTGGTTTGAACGCGGATCAGGCCGAGACCGAGGTTGGTCGTCTGTCCGGTGGTCAGAAAGCGCGCTTGTCGCTGCTGATCGCCACCATCGACGCACCGCATATGCTGATTCTTGACGAACCGACCAACCACCTCGATATCGAAAGCCGCGAGGCTCTGGTCGAAGCGCTGACCGCCTATTCCGGTGCGGTCGTGTTGGTCAGCCACGACATGCACCTGCTTAGCCTTGTCGCGGACCGACTTTGGTTGGTCTCGGAAGGGACGGTCAAACCGTTTGATGGTGACCTTGAAGCATACCGTGCTCTACTGCTGGCGCGCGACAAGCCGGTTAAAGAAAAACCGCAAGTCAGCAAGCCTAAACGCCCCTCGCGCGAGGCGATGCTGGCCTTGCGGGCCGACCTACGCAAATGCGAGGACCGGATTGAGAAGCTGACCGACATGCACGACAAGCTTTCGGCCAAACTGTCGGACCCGGCCTTGTATGAAGACGACAAGATCAACGATCTGGAAACCTGGAACCGCAAATTCGCGGAAGTGACCGAAGCCATGCAAAAGGCCGAGGCCCTTTGGGTAGCCGCCGCCGAACGGCTTGAACAGGCAGAAACAGCATGACAACACCGATCAAGGATACCAACGCTATGATTGCCAGTATGCATCCTGTTTTGCAGCCTGATGAGTTTGCCTTTGTTGTCTGGTCAGAAAACGAACCCTGGCCAGAAGGCACGCGTGCCAGCTGTGTCGAGCCTGAGGGGTTGTCTCTCATCGTGCCAATCGCACAGGCGCCGCAGGATGCCGTCGCAATGCGTTGCATCACATTGCAGGTTCACTCTTCGCTGGAAGGTGTCGGTTTGACCGCAGCCGTATCCGACGCGCTGGCTCAGGCTGGCATTCCTGCAAACATGGTCGCTGGGTATCACCACGATCATGTCTATGTGCCTTCAAACCTGTCGAAAGACGCCCTGAAAATCCTGCAGGCACTGCAACGGAGCAGCAATTAGTATGGACAGTGCATTCTTAATTACCGCGTTCACAACGCTCTTCGTTGTCCTGGACCCACCTGCGCAAACACCGATCTTTGTGGCGTTGACTCAGGGGATGGATTGGCACACGCGCCGATCCATTGCGATCCGGGCGTGCCTGACGGCAGGCTTCATTCTGGCTTTGTTTGCCGCTTTCGGTGAAGCTCTTCTAGGATTTGTCGGCATCTCGATGGAGGCGTTTCGCGTTGCGGGGGGCGTTCTGCTGTTCCTGACCGCGCTCGACATGCTGTTTGAGCGCCGCACCAAACGCCGTGAAAGCAGCGCCGAAGAAGAGGAGCACCCGGACCCATCAGTCTTCCCACTGGGCATTCCGCTGATCGCTGGCCCCGGCTCGATTGCAACGATGATCCTGCTTGCGGGCCAGCAGCCCGGCATTCAGGGTCTTGCCGTTGTTATTGGCGTCATGCTGGTCGTTCTGGCGATGGTATTCGTGATGTATCTGACATCCGGCGCAGTGGCGCGCGTTCTGGGCAAGACCGGGCTGAACGTCCTGACCCGGCTGTTGGGGATGTTGCTGGCGGCGCTTTCGGTGCAGTTCATTCTGGATGGCCTCAAAGCCTTTGGTTTTGCCGCATAAACCCCCATATACCGTAGTACTGACCGAAGTGGGGATACCCGAATGGAAGACGTCAACATAGGACAACTGGTCTATCTGGTCGTGCTTGGCCTGGCGGTTGCTTTCTGGTTCGTCTCGCAAAACCGCCAGTCCCTGAACAAGACGTTGCAGCAGGTAATGGCCTGGGTGTTCATCTTTGTCGGAGTCATTGCCGTCATCGGCCTGTGGGAGGATATCCGGTCCTCGGTTGGCCCCGCCCCGCAGATGACTGTTTCGGGCGAGACGATCGAGGTGCCCCGCGCCTATGATGGCCATTATTACCTACCCGTTTTGGTGAATGGTGAGCCGATCAACTTTCTTGTCGACACCGGTGCCAGCCAGATTGTTCTGAGCGCGCAGGATGCGGAACGTGCAGGTATCGATCCTGATCAACTGAATTATTTCGGGCGCGCCCTGACTGCCAATGGCGAGGTGCGCACTGCTCCGATCCGGCTGGAAACCCTGACGGTTGGACCCATCACCGATCAAAACGTTTCGGCCTGGGTCAATGAGGGTGAGCTGCACAAATCCCTGCTGGGGATGGATTACCTGCATCGGTTTTCGAACATCCAGTTCGCAGACGGGCGCATGATCCTGTCACGCTGACCTCTTCAGGGCTGCATTCGATCATTGAGAACAAAATAAGAACATGCTAATCTGCCCGCATGTCTGCCCATCTTCTCGATCAAAAACCCGCGCGCGCTGCTCCGGGGTTAAACCTGCATAATCAGATCACCCTGCAACTGGGCCGCGTGCACGAGGCATGCGGCCCCGCCCGGCGCAGCTTTGCTATGTGGCTGGCTGGCCAGGCGCAGGGGCCCGTACTGTGGATCTCTCCCGCGTGGGAGCCCGGCCAGCTGAACCCGGACGGGATGATGCCCTTTGCCGATCCGGCCCGGTTCATCTTTGTCCACCCCACCCGCGCCGAAGATCTGTTGTGGTGCATGGAAGAGGCGCTGCGCAGCGGGGCGATCCCGTTGATCATCGGCGACCTGCCGGGCGCGCCGGGTCTGACACCGGTGCGCCGGATGCATCTGGCCGCCGAACAGGGCGGCACGATGGGGCGGGCTCCGCTTGGCCTGCTGCTGACACCCGGTGACGGTGGCGCGCAAGGAGTCGAGACACGCTGGCACATGGCTGCCGCCCATCAGGGCGAAGCAAGACGCTGGACCCTGACCCGCCGCCGGGCCCGCGCCCTGTCCCCGGTCACATGGCAGGCCACCATGACTGCGGCCCGCGCCGGTTTACACCTGAAGCGCACCGAAACAGAAGACGCTGTGACGTGAACACAAATAGCTCACGCAAGATGTGACTGGTCAAAACACCTACCGCACCCTAGCGTCACCGCATGAGCCACCCGATCCACGACAGCCGCTATTCCTGGCTTCGCCTTCTGATCACACTCGCCATTGCAACAGTGGCGAATGTGGGGATGTGGGCGGTGATCGTGGTCATGCCCGCAGTCGAGGTTGAATTCGGCGCTGGTCGCGCAGAAGCTTCGATGCCCTACACGCTTGCGATGATCGGTTTTGCCTTGGGCAATATGTGGTTGGGTCAGTTGGTAGACCGGCTGGGCGTAACCACGGCCCTGATCGGCGCAGCCATCTTGAGTGCCCTAAGCTATGTGCTGGCAACGCTGGCACCAAATATCATGCTGTTGTCTGCCGCGCATCTTCTGCTTGGGTTAGGCACGTCAATTGGATTTGGCCCACTGATCGCCGATATATCGCATTGGTTCATGAAACGACGCGGTATTGCCGTTGCATTGGTGGCCAGCGGAAATTACCTGTCCGGTGCTATCTGGCCCACCATGCTGTCGGGCATTCTGGCGCGCGACGGATGGCAACAGGTCTATGTGACATTAGCCGTTCTAACACTGCTCGTCGTTATCCCACTGTCCCTACTCCTACGCCGCCGGGTCCCGGTCGAGGCACACAGTACGGCCGAAGCCTCTGCCCAGATCAACGCACGCAGTGCAGGTGTATCACCTCGCACAATGCAATATATTCTTGGCTTGGCTGGCATTGGCTGTTGCGTAGCTATGTCCATGCCGCAGGTCCATATCGTCTCTTACTGCGTCGGGTTGGGATATGGCCCCGCGGTGGGCGCCGAGATGCTGTCACTAATGTTGTTGGGTGGTGTCGTAAGCCGCTTGGTCTCGGGCCTTCTGGCCGATCACCTTGGTGGGGTCATGACCCTTTTGATTGGCTCAGTCCTGCAATGCATCGCGCTGTTCTTGTTCCTGCCCTATGACGGGATGGTCTCGCTTTATTTTATCAGCCTGATGTTCGGGCTGGCCCAGGGCGGCATCGTGCCCAGCTATGCCTTGGTTGTCCGCGAGTACATGCCTCCGCAAGAGGCAGGCGCGCGGGTCGGATTTGTTTTGATGATGACCATTCTTGGCATGGCCCTTGGCGGCTGGATGTCGGGCTGGATTTACGACCTCACCGGAAGCTACCAACTGGCATTCGTGAACGGTATTCTCTGGAACGGGCTGAACATCGCGATCGTTCTGATGCTTCTCAAGCGATCCCGCCCCAGACGGGAAAGGGTCATGGCATGACGTTTGTAAACCGCCGTACTGTCCTTGCCGGGCTTGCATCCCTGCCCTTCGCCCGACCGTCGCTTGCCGCACTTAGCCCCTATGTTCTGTCGACAACGGACACCAGGGTTGGCTTCAGTTTCAACCTTTCAGGCGTGATGCAGTCGGGATCCATGCCGATACGCTTCGCCAACGTCCAAGTCGATACGCGCCAACTACAAAACAGCCAGGTCACCGTAGTGCTGGATGTCAGTAAGGCCAGAACTCGGTTGCCCTTTGCCCGAATGCCCATGCTTAGCCCCAGCGTACTGGACGCCAAACAGCACCCGACGATCCGTTTTGTCTCAACAAAAATTGAGCTTGGCGCGCAAGGGCGTATCTCGGACGGGGCCCGCATAACCGGCGATTTGACCGTCCGTGGTGTAACGCGCCCCATCACGCTGAACGCCAATCTCTATCGCAAGGCAGGCACTACGGTTGACGACCTGACAAACCTGTCTATCGGTCTGACGGGGGCCTTGAACAGGCATGATTTTGGCGCGTCGGGTTATCCCGATCTTGTTCGGGACAATGTCGGTCTGAACATCCACGCCGAGATCAGCCGTGCAAGTTGATCCACAAAGCGCAAAAACGACTCGATAAAGTCGAATAGGTGCGCGCATTGTGCGGCAATGACGCCAATCTGAGATCACTATGCGTACCATTATTTCCTTTGCCGCCCTTTTCCTTTCAGCCATTCTATTGCAACTGTCGACAGGCGGGGTTGGCCCGCTTGACGCCATATCCGGCATCACCCTGGAATTCACGACCGAACAGATCGGTCTGCTGGGATCGGCTCATTTTATCGGCTTTTTCGTAGGGTGTTGGTGGGCCCCACGACTGATGGGCAGTGTCGGACATTCCCGCGCCTTCGCCGTCTGTACTGCATTGGGCGCGATGGGGCTGATCGGCCACACCCTAACCAACGATCCCCATATCTGGGCCATCCTCAGGATCGCATCAGGAACATGTATCGCAGGCTGCTACACTGTGATCGAGGCTTGGCTGAACGCAAAGGTCACGAATGAAACACGCGGACGGGCGATGGGCACCTACCGGCTTGTTGACCTGGGCGCCTCGCTTGGCGCACAGATGATCATCGCGGTTCTGCCGCCAGCATCTTACGTGTCTTATAACCTGTTGGCGATCCTGTGCTGTGCCTCGCTGCTGCCGCTGACGCTGACCCGAGCGAACCAGCCGCCAACACCCAACACACAGCGCTTGCGGCCCAAGCTGGCTTGGGCCTGTTCCCCTCTGGCCGTCGCGGGTGTGATCGTTTCAGCGCTCAGCTCTGCGTCCTTCCGAATGGTTGGCCCGGTCTACGGGCAAGAGGTTGGTCTGGGCATTGACCAGATTGCTTTCTTCCTTGCTTCGTTTGTTTTGGGCGGAGCCCTGGCGCAATACCCGTTAGGCTGGCTGGCTGACAAGTATGACCGACGCTGGGTTCTGATCTGGCTGTCGGCCGCTGCTGTACTGAGCTGCGGGATCACGATGGCCGCCAGCGGCGCTGGGACGGTTGGGGTGATGCTGGCCGCCGGGTTCTTTGGTCTGACGACCTTTCCGATCTTTTCGCTGTCTTCGGCCCACGCGAATGACTTTGCCACCAGTGAAGAACGGGTCGAGCTGTCCGCTGCATTGATGTTCTGGTACGCTTTGGGCGCTATTGCATCGCCCTATATTTCCTCGACACTGATCGAACAGTTCGGCCCCGGCGCTTTGTTTGCATTTGTGGCCGTCGGACATCTGGGATTGATCATCTTTGGTCTTGCGCGGATGCGCTCTCGCCCAACGCCAGAAGAGCGGACGAACTATGTTTACGCTCCGCGCACATCCTTTACCGTCGGGCGCCTTCTGAAACGCTCTCGGGAAGAATAATAAAGGGCCGGGAAATCCCCGGCCCTTTTGTTGTTTGTTCGCATATTATTGAGTCGGCAGCGTTTCTTCCTCGACAACATCGACCATTTCTGCGGGTTCCAGCGTCGCCTCTAGCGCGCCGTTCACTACTCCGCCGACACCGTTTTCCATCGACAGACCCAGCTCCTCGCCCAGCTTCTTGAGCGCGGGCATCTGCACAGCCATGCCCATGATCGAATCCAACGCTTGATTGACCACCGGCTTGTCGCTGTTGGCCGCGCCACCGCCTGAAGCACCGGCACCGATCCCACCAACCTGATGGATTTTGATCGAATCGATCTTCTCGGCCGGTTTCACCATTTCCGAGATGATCGACGGCATGGTTTCAATCCTGGCCATATCGACCTTCATGCGGATCTGCGCAGCAGAAAGAGCGTTGTCGGCTTCAACAATGGCGCGCTTACCTTCCGCTTCGGCCAGCATGTCGTTTTTCTTCGCCTCGGCACGGATGTTCAACGCATCTGCTTCGGCCTGAGCTTCTTCACGACGCGCTTCGGCACGGTCTGCGGCTGCCTCTTTCTCGGCCTGCGCGGCCAGACGGATCGCGGTCGCCTGACGTTCCGCTTCGCGCGTCGCTTCGATCAATACGATCTGTTTCTGGCGTTCGGCCTCGGCCACTTCGCGGGCGGTCACGACGGCTTCGGTCGCCTTTGTCGCCTCGGCCCGGGCGAGGTCAGCAGATGCACGCGCACGGCTTTCCTCTTCGGATTTCTGCGCGATGATGATCTGACGCTCCTGCTCGGCCACTTCGATCTCACGTTCTTTCGCAATCTCAGCATCGCGGATCTTGCGCTCGCGCTCGATCTCGGCCCCGCGGATGGCTTCTTCACGGGCGATCCGGGCACGTTCGGTTTCGCGCACCGAGTCTTCGGTCCGCGCCGCAATCTCGGCCTCCTGCGCCACGCGCAGGGTTTCGACTTTCTGGGTCTGCTCGATCCGCGCCTGTGCCTCGTCCTGCTCGATCAGAAGTTTTTGACGCTCGGCCTCCATCGCGGCACGGCGCACCTCGACCTCGGCCTCGGCATCAATCTGTGCGCGCTCTTTCTTTGAAACCGCAATCACCTCGGCCAGCTTGCGCATACCCACCGCGTTAAAGGCGTTGTTCTCATCGAGTGCTTCGAACGGTGTCTGGTCAAGCGCGGTCAGCGACACGGATTCCAACGACAGGCCGTTCTTCAACAGGTCTTCGGACACAGCATTCTGCACCTCTTGCACAAAGTCAGCGCGGTTCTCGTGCAGCCCGTCCATGGTCATCTGCGCGGCCACGGCGCGCAAACCGTCGATCAGTTTACCTTCGATCATCTCGCGCAGTTGTTCGACGTCAAACGTGCGTGAGCCCAGCGTCTGCGCGGCGCGCGCGATTCCCTCTTCCGTCGCCATGACCGAGACGTAGAATTCGACACCCACGTCCACGCGCATCCTGTCCTGAGTGATCAGCGCGGCTTCACCGCTGCGCTGCACTTCAAGGCGGAGGGTCTTCATGTTGACCGGGCTGACCTCGTGCAACAGCGGCACGATGACCACACCGCCGTCCATGATAACTTTTTTACCGCCCGCCCCGGTTTTCACCAGGCTCACTTCCCGGGTCGCGCGTTTATAAAGGCGGCCAAGTACAAGGCCGATGAATAGCAGGACGGCCAGAATGGTGACGACCGTAATCGCCAGGAATGAAACTTCCATGCAAAATCCTCCGATTTAAGAGTTGATAATTTGGTTAGTCCGACAAGCCGACCAGAACGAACCGGTCGCGCCGTCTGTCGCGCAGCACCAGAACGTCGGTGCCTTGCTCAAGGATGTCTTTGTCTTGCAGCGGCTCGGCGCGCAGGTGATGGGTGTTTCCGAACCGGTCCATCACGCGCACCTCGGCAGGGCGTCCGCGAGACGCCGTTCCTTGTGAGATCACGCCGCGACGGCGGGCCAGCTTCCGTTCGGACATCGCCTCAGTCTCGGTCTTCGGCAACAGGCGGGCGAACACGGTACCAAAGCCGCGCGCAAACCACAGACCGAATGCAGCTGCCGGGATCGCAGCCATCCAGCTTGGCAGATCAAAGCCCAACAAATCACGCAGCGCCAATTGCAGGCCGATGCCCGACAGACCAAAACCCGCCAGCAGGACCACAAGCCAAATCATGAATGGCACTTTGCCAATCCCCAACCATGCCATCGGCCCGGCAGCGGCGGCATCAGGCACGTCCGTCTCAATCTCGGCCAGTTCGAATTCGCCCAGATCAATGTCAGCATCTATGTCGAGATCGAAGTCTGCAACAGCCAGATCCGGAACATCCACAGCATCCAGATCGACCTCGCCCTCACCTGCCAGCAGGCTTCCACCCAGCACCAGAGCAATCAGCTCCAGGGCCAGCAGGCCAAACAGCAGCGCAAGCGCCATGGTAAAGGGCACGAATGCACCCTCAAGCAGGAAGTCGAACATTAGGAATATGCCCTCGTTTTTGTATACCTTTGTATACACTCAATATGGGTAGTCATAATAAAAATACAAGAGATCGTGATTCTATTTTCAACCTATGGGTAGTGTAGACACCTGTTTAACTGCAATCGCTACTCAATTGATAAAGCGTTTTTTGACTGGATCGTGGCATTTCAGGACATCCACGCAAAACCCGGCCTTTTGCTGGCGGGTTACATAAGGTAGACGAGCGCGCAGACAGTTACGTGGACACGCAAAATGGCTCGGATTCTCATCACCTCGGCGATCCCTTACATCAACGGGATCAAGCACCTCGGCAACCTGATCGGCTCGCAACTGCCAGCCGACCTGTACGCACGCTACCAGCGCGGCCGGGGGAATGAGGTCATGTTCCTGTGTGCCACGGATGAACACGGCACGCCCGCGGAACTGGCGGCTGCCAAAGCCGGTAAGCCCGTGGCCGAATACTGCGCTGACATGTACGCGGTTCAGGCCGATATCGCCAACCGGTTCGGCCTCAGCTTCGATCACTTTGGCCGCTCGTCCAGTGAACAGAACAAGCGCCTGACCCAGCATTTTGCAGGCAAGCTGGACGACGCCGGCTTGATCCGTGAGGTCAGCGAGAAACAGGTCTATTCCAACGCGGATGGTCGGTTTCTGCCCGACCGCTACATTGAAGGCACCTGCCCCAATTGCGGGTACGACCGCGCACGCGGCGATCAGTGCGAGAACTGCACCAAGCAGTTGGACCCGACCGACCTGATTGAGCCACGCAGCGCGATAAGTGGCTCGACCGATCTTGAGGTGCGCGAGACCAAGCATCTGTATCTGCGCCAGTCGGCGATGAAGGATCAACTGGATGCGTGGATCGACAGCAAGACCGATTGGCCGGTCCTGACCACATCAATTGCCAAGAAATGGCTGCATGATGGCGACGGTCTTCAAGATCGTGGCATCACCCGCGATCTGGACTGGGGCGTTCCGGTCAAAAAGGGTGACCAGGACTGGCCCGGCATGGAAGGCAAGGTCTTCTATGTCTGGTTCGACGCCCCCATCGAATACATCGCCTGTGCCAAGGAATGGGCGGATGCCAGCGGCAGAACCGATGCCGATTGGGAGCGCTGGTGGCGCACCGACAAAGGCGCAGAAGACGTGCGTTATGTGCAGTTCATGGGCAAGGACAATGTCCCCTTCCACACCTTGTCTTTCCCGGCCACCATCCTGGGCACAAACGCGCATAACGAAGTCACCGGATCATCCGAGCGCTGGAAGCTGGTCGATTACATCAAGTCTTTCAACTACCTGAACTATGATGGTGGCCAGTTCTCGACCAGCCAGGGGCGCGGCGTGTTCATGGATCAGGCGCTTGAGATCCTGCCCGCCGACTATTGGCGCTGGTGGCTGCTGAGCCATGCGCCTGAAAGCAGCGACAGTGAGTTTACGTGGGAAAACTTCCAGCAATCGGTGAACAAGGACCTTGCTGATGTTTTGGGTAACTTTGTCAGCCGCATCACCAAGTTCTGCCGCTCGAAGTTTGGCGAAGCAGTGCCGGAAGGCGGCAGATTTGGCGAACGCGAAAACGCTCTGATCGACGAGTTGACCCGCCGCGTCCGCGCCTATGAGGACCACATGGAAACAATGGAGGTTCGCAAATCCGCGCAGGAATTGCGGGCGATCTGGGTTGCGGGCAATGAGTATCTTCAGGCCGCTGCCCCATGGTCAACCTTCAAGGAAGATCCGGAACAAGCTGCGGCTCAGGTGCGTCTGGGGCTGAACCTGATCCGCCTTTATGCTGTTCTCAGCGCGCCGTTCATTCCCGATACCTCGGCCCGAATGCTCAGCGCGATGAACACGCTGGACACGGGATGGCCCGATGACTTGGCCGCCGCATTGGACGCGCTGCCTGCGGGTCACGCGTTTACTGTGCCTGATGTACTGTTCGCCAAAGTCTTGGATGAGCAGCGTGAAGACTGGCAGGAAAAATTCGCTGGCACACGCAACTAATCTTGTTGCATGCTGACAGTATTCGGGGGCCCGCGTGGCCCCTGTTTTGCTTTTGGGCATGATCAAAGTGAACACCTAACATGGTCAAAGCGAAGTAATTTTTCGCACCAGTGCCAACAGGTTCAGGCGTCATCACGCTTGAGAAACCATGTCAAAAAAGTCATCCTGATGCGAAGTTCTTCCGACTCGGGCCTCCAATACGGCGGGCCCGGCATCATTTGTTTCTGTCACGCACGAGGCTTTCGCCATGTTCCCAACACGTTTCTCATCCAACCGGATCAGCAGGCCTCTGGCCACAGCGTCCCTGCTGTTGTCTCTCGGATTGGCGTATCCGGTTGTCGCACAAGAGGAAGGCGCACCCCCCAAAGTCTCAATTGCGGCAGCCTATACCGAAGAAATCACGGATGAAGCCTCGTTCATCGGGCGTGCTCAGGCAATCAACAAGGTCGACATCGTGGCCCGAGTGAACGGGTTTCTCAACAGCAGGGAAGTCGAAGATGGCGCTACAGTCAAAGAGGGAGACCTGCTCTTCACCATCGAACCCGACCTGTATGAAGCGACGCTTGAAGCTCGCAAGGCCGATTTGAACCGGGCCGAGGCCAATCTGGAACTCGCCAAAGTCGATCTTGCGCGCAAGGAAGAACTTTACAAACGCGATGCCACACCAGAGTCGGAACGCGACATCGCGCGCGCCAACGAGTTGGTTGCAGAAGCAGAGGTCAAGGCAGCGAATGCCGCGATCCAACAAGCCGAGCTTGACCTGAGTTATACGCAGATCCATGCGCCATTTGATGGGCGTATCGGCAGCATCACGACCAGCGTTGGTGACGTGGTCGGTCCAACCAACCCTCCATTGGTCAATATCGTTAGCGAAACACCAATTTACGTGAATTTTTCCCTCAATGAAAAAGTATTCACGACGGTTTTGGAATCTTATGGCGAAAACTCGGCCTCTTTGGCGGAAAGCCCGCAAAGCCCCAATGTTCACGTGATCCTGCCAAATGGAAGCGAGTTGGATGAAACCGGAAAAATTGTCTTTGTCGATAACCGCATCGACCCTTTGACCGGCGCAATCAGGGTCCGGGCGCAATTCGACAATGCCGCCCGTCTGATCCTGGACGGTGCCTTCGTGACCGTACAAATCGAAGCACTGGAGCCAACCTTGCAAGTTCTGGTGCCTCAGGCCGCCTTGCAGCGTGATCAGCGCGGCGAGTTCGTTCTGGTGGTCAACGACAAGCAGATGGTTGAGCAACGCTACATCACCACCGGCGACGCTGTTGGCACGGCCATCATTGTAAAAGAAGGCCTGCGCGAAGGTGAAAGTGTGATTGTTGAGGGCCTTCAACGCGTTCGCCCCGGCGTGGCTGTTGACGCGGTCGTTGCCTCTGAACAGCCAGGAGAATAACTGATGTTCTCAGCCCTGTTCATTAGCCGGCCCAAGCTGGCGCTTGTCATCTCGCTTGTGCTGACCATCATGGGCGGCATTGGCTATTTGGTTCTTCCGGTGGCGCAGTTCCCGGATATCACTCCGCCCGTGGTCAACGTCTCTACCACTTACACCGGTGCAAATGCGGAAACGGTGGAAAACACTGTCGCTGCCCCTATCGAGGCGCAGGTCAACGGTGTGGACGACATGATCTATATGACGTCCAGATCGTCTGATAACGGATCCTATTCGCTGGATGTCACCTTCGAGGTCGGCACCGACCCCGACATCGCATCGGTCAACGTGCAAAACCGGGTGGCGCAGGCAATGTCTTCACTGCCAGCCGAAGTGACATCGTCGGGTGTGGTCACACAGAAATCATCGACCAACATGCTGATGCTGGTCACGTTGACGTCGCCCGATGGCACCTATGACAGCGTGTTCCTGTCCAACTACGCCTCGATCAATCTGCGAGACGCGCTGGCGCGTGTGCAGGGCGTTGGTAAGGCGGACGTTCTGACCAACCTTGAATACGCCATGCGGATCTGGATGGACCCGGACAAAATGGCCGCTCTGTCCATCACGCCGGGCGACGTGATCAATGCGATCCGCGAACAGAACATAGAAGTATCTGCGGGTTCGATCGGCGCCCCTCCGGTGCCCGAAGGGCAGACGTTTCAATACACGATCAAGTCCAAGGGTCGCCTCACATCCGCCGAAGAGTTCAGCGATATCGTGATCCGCACAGGTGAAGACGGCGCGATCGTGCGCGTGAAAGACATCGCCCGAACTGAACTTGGCGCGCAGTTCTATTCGGCCTCGGGCTATTTCCAGGCCGTTCCAGCTACTGTGATCGGTATCTATCAGGCACCCGGCGCGAATGCGCTGGCCGTGTCCGAGCGCGTGGAAGCCGAACTGGAACGCCTGTCCCGCTCCTTCCCGACGGACGTGGAATATGACGTGCCCTTCAACACCACCGATTTTGTCGAGGCATCTCTGAGTGACGTGGTCTCGACCTTGATCCTGACCTTTATTCTGGTGATTTCGGTTGTATTTGTGTTCCTGGGCAGTTGGCGCGCCACGATTATCCCGGCCGTCGCAATCCCGGTGTCTTTGATCGGGACCTTTGCATTCCTTCTGGCCTTCGGCATGTCGTTGAACACGATCTCTCTGTTTGCGCTGGTTCTGGCCATTGGAATCGTGGTGGATGACGCCATCGTCGTGGTCGAGAACGTAGAGCGCATCATCGCAGACGAAGGTCTGCCCCCTGCCGCGGCAACGCGCAAAGCGATGGGCCAAATCACCGGTCCAGTCATTGCAACCACACTGGTGTTGCTGGCCGTGTTTGTACCGGTAACTTTCATGCCTGGCATTTCGGGACGATTGTATTCACAGTTTGCTGTCACTATTTCGACCGCGGTTGTGATTTCGTCCATCAACGCCCTGACTTTGTCCCCTGCACTCTGTGGGCTGGTTTTGCGTGCGCGCTCGGGCCCGCCCAAGGGGCTGCTGGCTGTCTTCGAAGGTTTTATCGGCACAATGCGCAACGGCTATGTCGCCATTGTGCGCAAACTGCTGGTTTTTCCTGCCATTGCGCTGGCCATCGTGGTTGGACTTGGCATGGGTACAGGGACGATCATGTCGAACACCTCAGCCGGGTTCATTCCGCTTGAGGATAACGGCTATCTCTTTGTTGATGTCCAACTGCCCGACGCCGCCACGCTAGAACGGACCGAGGCCGTGACTGCACGCCTTGACGATCAATTGCGCGAAATCCCAGGTGTGGCCAGCACGGTTCTGGTCAATGGCTTTTCGCTGCTGAACGGCACGATCACCAATGGCGCTGCGATCTTCGTGAACCTCGACAACTGGAGCGAACGGCAAGAGGAAGACCTAAGCGCCGATGCGATCCTGGCCAAGGTCCTTGCCATCTCCAATGCCGAATCCGCGGCCTCGATTGTGGCCTTCAACCCACCGCCTATTCAGGGCTTGGGCATGTCGGCTGGTGTCGAGATGGAGGTACAGCAAACTGGCGGCGGCTCGCCTCAGGATCTGGCCTCAGCCGTGGGGTCCTTTGTCTATGCTGCGAACCAGCGGCCCGAGATTGGGCAGGCTTACACCACCTTCAGGGCCAACGTTCCACAGCTATTCGTGGATCTGGATCGTGAAAAAGCCAAAACGCTGGATGTGTCCGTCGCCGAGGTATTCCAGACGATGCAGGCACAGCTTGGATCGTATTATGTCAACGACTTCAACCTGTTCGGACGCGTCTATCGCGTCATGATACAGGCTGATGGGACCTATAGGGACAATGTCGATGATATTGCGAACCTTTATGTCCGCTCGCAAAAGGGCGACATGGTTCCGCTGGGCACACTGATTGACGTTGAAAACGTGTTGGGGCCGGTTCTGTTGAAGCGACATAACCTGTTTCGCTCGGCCACAGTGACGGCGGTACCCGCACCAGGCCTTTCCAGTGGTGACGCTATCACAGTGATGACTGAGGAATCGGCCACCGCCCTACCCCCTGGTTACACGTTCGAATGGACCGGTACGGCGCAGCAACAGCTGGCCTCAGGCAGTCTGGTGATCATTATCCTGGGCCTCGCAATCCTGTTCGGATACCTGTTCCTGGTGGGGCAGTACGAAAGTTGGACATTGCCGGTTTCGATCCTGTTATCTGTGGTCGTGGCCCTATTTGGGGCGGTTGCGGCTGTCGCTATCGTCGGCAGTGACATCAACCTTTATACGCAAATCGGCATGATTATGCTTGTCGGGCTGGCCTCAAAAAACGGTATTCTGATCGTTGAGTTTGCAATGGAGCAACGCGCCAATGGCCTGTCAATCAAAGAGGCCGCAACCGAGGCTGCGCATCAGCGTTTCCGCGCCGTGATGATGACCGCCCTGTCCTTCCTCTTGGGTGTTGTGCCCCTCTTGGCGGCGAACGGAGCCGGTGCTGCAAGCCAGAAAGCGATTGGCGTGGCGGTGTTCGGCGGCATGTTGGCGGCGACGCTGATTGGTGTGATCGTGGTTCCGGTGCTCTATGCCCTCATGCAAAGCATGAGGGAATGGCTGAAGGGCAGCAAAAACGATCCCGGCCCGTCCGAGACTGCCACCTGAGCCTCAAAAACCCCGCCTCACGGCGGGGTTTTTCTTAGTGTGATCTTGCGCGACGACGTGTGGTAACCTCGTGGATCACCTGTTTTGCATCGGCTGGGGGTGCCTGCTCGATTCTGCGATACTCTGATCCGTCCCTGCGCCGTGTAAGCAGCCCGCAAGAAATCATCGTGCGCCGCAAGGTGGCCGGATCGTCAAAGCAATGTTCGGCGTTGAGGCACGCGTTAACCTCGGCCTCATGCAAGGATGCACCTGAGGGTAAAGCGGCCCAAACAGCCCAGAGTGCAAGGTTTTGCACCGAACGTTTCGAAGGCCAAAGCTGCAACCTGCCGTTTGAATCGAACAAACGCAGTGCGCGCTCCACTGCTCGCGCATTGGGTGGTGGTGGGTCCGAGCGCGCCTGCAATCGGCGACTGGCGGCGCTGTCGGCTCGCATATGTTGCACATTCTGATAACCGGCTGCGCGTGCCACCATGTTCATCAGTTTTAAGTGCGAAGGGCTGGCCCCTCCCAACTGGATGGCCAGGGTACGAACAAACGGGGTTAGATCATCCACATGCAAAGGGACTGGTGTCTTGCTCATCACACATCCATATCGGGCGTTCTGCGCATTCGTTGGCCGCTGACCTGACGAAGCAACGCCCTGAGTGTTGCGATGTCAATCCTATCCTAAAGGCAGGTTTAGCACTCTGAAACAGAGCAGCGACGCCTCGGTGTCTGCCGACCGTGCCCGATGGCTAGCATAACAGCGGTCGATCGCCAAGGGGCATGCGCCCCTGTTACGCGGCGCGGCGCTCGGCCATCCAACTATCGATCCGCGCGATCTGTTCGTCGTTAAGCCGAAGCCCCAGCTTGTTGCGTCGCCAGACGACGTCTTCGGCGGTGCGCGCATATTCCTTGTCCATCAACCAAGCGACCTCTTGGGCGGTTAGGGTTGCGCCAAAGTCTTCACCCAGGTCAGACGCTTGTTTAGCGCCAGCAATAACTGCGGGCGCCTCGGTCCCATAGGCGCGGATCAACCGAGCTGCCCATGCTGCGTTCAGAAAAGGATATCCCGCCAGCAGTTTGCTTTTCAGTGCATCTACGGCATCCACCGGAAAGTCGCCGCCGGGCAAGGCAACTCCGGCAGTCCAGGGTTTGGGCAGGTCCGGAAAGAACTCAGCCACCTTTTCCAACGCGCTTTCTGCGAGCCTGCGATAGGTGGTGATCTTACCTCCAAATACGTTCAGGACCGGTGCCCCACCCTGAGAGTCAACTTTCAGCGTGTAGTCGCGCGTCGCTGCTGTCGCGCTGCTAGCTCCATCGTCATACAGCGGGCGCACACCGGAATAGGTCCAGACAATATCGTCGCGGGTCACGGCGCGTTGGAAGTATTTCGAGGCGAAGGCGCATAGATACTCCTGCTCGGCCTCGGTACATACCGGCGCGGTGGACGGATCCGGATGATCCTGATCGGTTGTGCCAATCAGGGTGAAGTCCTGTTCATAGGGAATGGCAAAAATAATACGGCCATCTTCACCCTGAAAGAAATAGCACTTGTCGTGATCGTACAGCCTGGGCGTCACGATATGGCTGCCGCGCACCAGCCTGACGCCCTCGCGCGAGTTCACGCGGATCTTCGTCTGTATGATGTCGCCGACCCACGGGCCACCTGCATTGATCAGCATTTTCGCCTGAATTACACGGGTCTGATCGCTGTCACGATCCCGAACAGTTACCCTCCACAGATCGTCCACCCGCTCGGCCGAAATCACCTCGGTCCGCACCATGATCTGCGCACCACGCGCCTCAGCGTCGCGTGCATTCAGAACCACCAGGCGGGAATCCTCGATCCAACAATCGGAATACTCATAAGCCGTTTCGAACCTATCCTGCAGAGGGGTTCCTTCTGCGGCCGTGCGCAAGTTCAGCGACGTGGTTCCGGGCAGAATTTTGCGCCCGCCCAGATTATCGTACAGGAACAACCCCAACCGGATCAGCCAGGCCGGGCGCCGCCCGCGCATCCACGGCATAACCGTGCTGAGCAATCGCGATGTCGGAGTCTCGGAATCGAACCGCATATCTGCGTGGTAAGGCAATACAAAGCGCATCGGCCAGCTGATATGAGGCATGGCCCGCAGCAGGGTTTCACGTTCGATCAGTGCCTCGCGAACAAGCCGGATTTCAAAAAACTCAAGGTATCGCAGCCCGCCATGAAACAGCTTGGTCGAGGCCGAAGACGTAGCAGACGCCAAATCGTTCATTTCCGCAAGCATCACGGACAGGCCCCGCCCAGCAGCGTCCCGTGCGATGCCACAGCCATTAATGCCGCCACCAATGATGAAAAGGTCTGTGATCTGATTATCCGTCGGCTGCATATCCCTTGATTCCTCGCAAGGCCTGATCAGGCGTATTAGCCAGAATACCATTCGCATGGTCAATGTTTATGTTCGTTTATTTTCTTTTTGCAACGCTGATATGAAATTTTCACAGCCCTTCTTGCCAATTTCCTAGAAAAGAACAAAAACGAAAGAGCGCATTGCTTTGGATCTGCCCCATGTCTCTTTCGTTCCGCCAATCCGACATTCTGGACATTGCCAGCATTGAAGGGCGCGTCACGGTCGAAGGGTTGGCCGAGCGGTTTGGCGTCACCGTACAGACGATCCGGCGCGACCTGACGGAACTTGCGGATGCCGGGAAACTTGACCGGGTTCATGGCGGCGCGATTCTACGCTCGGGCGTGTCTAATATCGGTTATGACGACCGGCGCACGCTGAATGCGGATGCCAAAACCCGCATCGCGCAGACCTGCGCCTCGGATATTCCGGATGGTGCCTCAATCTTCATGAATATCGGCACCTCAACCGAGGCTGTAGCACGGCAATTGCTGAGCCATAAGAATCTGATGGTCGTGACCAACAACATGAACGTCGCCAACATCCTGATTGAAAACCCCGACTGCGAGATCGTCGTGGCGGGCGGCGTCTTGCGACGTTCGGATGGCGGGCTGATCGGCAATCTGACTGTTTCGACGATACAGCAGTTCAAGTTTGACCTGGCCGTCATCGGATGCTCGGCACTGGATCGAGACGGAGATCTGTTGGATTTCGACTTCCAAGAGGTTCAGGTCAGCCAAACGATCATCGCACAAGCACGGCGTACCTTTCTGGTGGCAGATCACTCAAAGTTTCAACGTTCAGCCCCTGCGCGGATCACCTCGATGTCCGAAATCGACAGGATTTACACAGACGTTCATCTGCCGGGTGATCTGCCGCAACACTGTCGGGAATGGCGGACAGAGGTCATTCTCTGCGCGCAGTAGCTTTCACGCTTCAACGTTTGGGTGAATTGCGCAGCTTGTCAGATGCCGTCCGGCCTGACACTATTCACTGCAATTATAATGTGCACGGGAGGGAAGGACCGGGCCATGATTGCGTTATTGTTTCTGCTGTTTACCGTCACAATGGGGCTCAACTATTTCAACCTGACAAAGGCCGGGGGCGTGCTGTTTTTCGCCACGTTGGCGCTCAGCATCTATTGGTTGAAATTCCACGCCACCAGCCAATTGACCATTCAACTTTAAGGGGACCGTTTTGACACCTGAACTGTCCCGAACCCTCAATGCGATCGGAATGCTTGCTGTCAGTCTCGTTCTGGTTCTGGCATATGTTTACCAATTTGCGCTCTATGAACTGCCCTGCCCGCTTTGCCTGTTGCAGCGGGTCGGTTTTGTGGCCGTGGGAGTTGGGCTTGGCCTGAACCTGCTATACGGCGCAAGACCCCACCATTATGCGATTGTTCTGATCGCTGCACTGTATGGGGTCTCGGTTTCGATCCGTCAGATCCTGCTGCATATCGTACCCGGAACAGGCCATTACGGATCACCGGTTCTGGGGCTTCACTATTACACATGGGCAGCAATCGCCTTCTTCCTCGTCTTGCTGGGCACTGCAGTCATGCTGTTGTTTGAGCGTCAGTACAACCACGACGCGTCAGCAGAGCCGAAATTTGGAGGCAACAAACTGGCCAAAACTGCCTTTTTCGTCATGCTGGCGCTGGCTGTGCTGAATGCCGGGTCAACCCTTCTGGAATGCGGCCCCGGCATCTGCGCTGACCCGCCGACAAGCTACAAATTGATTGACGAACTGGACGCGGACGACGGAGGATAAGACAACCTTCGCCCGAAGAGGAGGCACGAGCATGGGACTATTGGGGCAGCCGTTAGGCTACTATGACTATCTGACATTTGTTGCGTTGATCCTGCTTCTTGCAGCGGTGATGGGTGTGTTTCTGTTTCTCATGGGGCTTCCGGGACGGATCGCGATCAAGCGCAATCATCCGCACGCAGAAGCTGTCAAGATCATGGGATGGATGGGGTTTCTGGCCGTGGTTCCTTGGGTTCATGCCTTTATGTGGGCATTTCATGACGGCATCACTGTCGACATGCGCCGGGGCCCCGATGAAGAGAAAGACTCCATTCGCGACGAAATCAAACGTCTGGGCGGCAAGGTCAGGCCTGAGTATCAGGATCGTCTGGACACAGACGATACGCAGAAAAGCTAAGGCCGAAGGAAATCAGCAAACATGTTCGTCGCCCTTGGCATCACTCTTTTTTACATCATTTTTGTCTGGCTTATCTTCTTCAAGCTGGAACTTCTGAAATTCAATATTGCCTGGGGCATCGTCTCGTTCTGGGTGGGCGCGCATCTGCTGCTGATCTTTCTGGTGGCGCTTCGGTTTTTTCAGCCCTTCTCGGCAGACAGCCATGTGGTGCGTTCGACCATACAGATCGTGCCCAAACTGACGCAGCCAACAATATTGACCGAGGTACTGGTCGAGCCGAACACTCAAGTCACAAAAGGCGATCCGCTTTATCGCTTTGATGACACGGTGTTTTCTCTGGCGGTGGACAATGCAAAGGCCCAACTGGTCGCGGCCGAGCAGAATGCCAAAATCCTGGAACAGGATGTGATCGCGTCGACCGAAGCTGTGGAACGCGCAAACGCGCAACTGGCCTATGCGCAGACCCAACAAGCCCGCTATGAGAACCTAGTGCCCGCTGGCGGAGCGCGGCAAGACGATCTGGACCGTTGGAACGAGCAGGTGACCGAAGATTTGGCTGCCGTCAAACAAGCGCAGGCCAATCTGGAAAAGGCACAACTGGCTGTGGAATCGCAGATTGACGGCGTGAACACGGGTATTCTTCAGGCTCAGGCCCAATTGGCCGAGGCCGAGTACTTTCTAGAAAACACCACCATCTATGCGCCTGAAAACGGGATGATCGTATCACAGCAGGCACGTCCCGGTCTGGTTGTCGGCGACGTCCGATTGGGCGCAATCGCGAGCTTCGTGACCGAAGACAACCCCTATATCCTTGCCACCTTCCGTCAACAGAACCTGAAATTTGTCGAACCAGGACAAGAGGTTGAAGTAGCGCTGGACCTCTATCCCGGTGAAATCCTGACGGGCAAGGTCGAGGCGATCTGGTGGGCCACCCGGCAAGGGCAACTCATCCCGTCGGGCCGCCTGCCGGGTTTTGAACTGCCTAAACTGCCCGGTCGGATCGCCGTACAGATCACGGTCGACTTGCCTGAAGGCCACACTTTCCCTGCTGGTGGCCATGCGGCCGTAGCGATCTATACCGGTATGGGCAAAAGCTTTGAGTTCCTGAGGCGCATCAATATCCGTCTCTATTCCTTCGCCAACTTCATCCGCCCGCTGGATATCTGAGGATGCGTGCCATGACACTCCGCCAGTTGCTGGGAACTGCCCTTTGCGCTGCTACTCTCGTGGCTTGTGCGCCAGTGGGGCCGGATTTCGTGCGCCCGAACTCTCCGGTCGTGAAGCAATGGATCGAGGTGAACACCCCCAGCACCGGCCAAGGCGGCCTGACATCGCGCAGCGCGCCCGTGGTGAAATGGTGGGAGACGTTCAATGACCCCACCCTCAACAAGCTGATTGCGGAAGCTTATGCGCAAAACCTGACCCTTCAGGTTGCGGGTGCACGTGTGTTGCAGGCCCGTGCACAGTTGGGCATCGCATTTGGTGAGCTTTACCCGCAATCCCAGGCCATTGGCGGGTCGTTGCAGCGCCGACAAATCAGCGACAATCTTGGACCCATCGCCGATATCAACCGCATCATTCCGCTGGATACGGAATTCTCGACCTCGCAAGTCGGCTTTGATGCCCAGTGGGAGCTGGATGTCTGGGGCGCGCAGCGGCGCGGCGTGCAGGCCGCTCGGTCCAACCTGGCACTGCAGGTCGCCAACTACGACGACGCTTTGGTGACACTGACCGGGGATGTGGCGGCATTGTACGTCAATATTCGTGCGCTACAGGAATCGCTGGCGGTCGCCCGCGAAAACATCAAGTTGCAGCAGGAATCTGCAGATCTGACCCAATTGCGTTTCAACAACGGTGTCACCACCGAGTTGGACGTGCAGGAAGCCACCGCCCTTCTCAACAACACCAAAGCTTTGGTGCCCGAGCTGGAAAGTGACTTGCAACAAACCAAGAATGCCCTGGCCGTGCTGTTGGGTGTAACGCCATCCCGGATGACCAGCCTGTTGGGGAACTCGGGCCGCATCCCGTCCGCGCGGACAAATGTGGCCGTGGGTGTACCCGCCGAACTTCTGCGCCGCCGCCCGGATGTGCGGGCCGCGGAGCTGGCCGCAGCAACGCAATCCGCGCAAGTTGGTATCGCGATGGCGGATCTGTATCCGCAATTCGTCCTGTCGGGGGCAATTGGCCTACAGGCTTCGGGCGGGCGCGACCTGTTCAGTGGCAACAGCACTACCGGTCTGGCCAGCGCCGGTGTGGTCTGGAACGTGCTGAACTATGGCCGCATCAAGAACAATGTCCGCGCGCAGGATGCCGCCTATCAGGCGCTGATCGCCAATTACCAGAACACCGTGCTGACTGCGTATTCCGAGGTTGAAAGCGCCATGGTCGCTTATGCGCAGGCACGCAAACAGGTTGGGTTCTATCAGCAAAGCGTCGACGCTTCGCGCAAGGCGGCTGACATTGCGGTCAGCCAGTACACGGACGGCATTGCCAGCTATTCGCGTATTCTGAACACGCAAACCGCGTTGTTACGCTCGCAAGCCAATCTAATCGAAGCGCGTCAGCAAGTGTCCAGCAATCTTGTCGCGGTTTACAAGGGGTTGGGCGGCGGTTGGCAGATCCGTCAAAATCAGGAGTTTCTGCCCGAGACCGTGTTGGCCGAAATGGCCTATCGTACCGACTGGGGGGATCTGCTGCAGAAAACCCCAACCGGTGCCAGCCTGAACTGAACCTACTTTGTCAGTCCGCGCAGCCCACCCGAAATGAGAATATTGACCTCATACAAGATACGCGGCGCGGCCAACCCGCCGGGGCTGGCCAGATAATTCGGGCTCCATTCCGGGTCGAACTTCTGCTTGAAGCTGCGCAAGCCTTCGAAATGATAAAACTGTTCGCCGTGCTCATAGACGAACCCGCCGATCCGGTTCCACAGCGAAGCATGCTGCCGGTTTTCGATGCCTGAAAACGGCGCGGCCCCCAGCGAGAACCAGTGAAAACCCTGCTCTGCACCCCAAACCATCATCTCGGCAAACAGCGCATCCATCACAAAGCTGGGGCTGTCCGGCTCATACCGCATCAGGTCCAGCGACAGTTCGGATTTGTTGCCGCCTTGGAATAGGTTGGCGAACGCCTTGATCTTGCCTGTGTTTCCATCGCGCAATACCGCGTGGTCGAAATAAGACAGGTACTGATCGTCAAAGCCCCCAAGCGCAAATCCTTTTTCGGCGCCGGCCTTTTGCTTGAGCCAATGGTCTGAAATCTCGCGCAATTCTGGCAAGACAGGTACCAGTTTTTCCTTTGGGATAATCTCGAACACATAGCCTTCCCGCTCGGCCCTGTTCTTGGCCTGCCGGAACCGTTTGCGCGACTTTCCGTCCAGCGAGAAATCTTGCAGCGGCACCCGCGCGACCTCACCAATTTTCAGGATCGACAGGCCCAAATCCAAAAAGGTCGGCAGGTATTTGGTCGAGACACTATAGAACGCGCACAGCTTTCCTTCACGGTCCGCCATTTCCCGAAGCTGCCAGATCAATTGGCGGCCAGCGGCCTCATCCCCCACCGGTTCGCCTTTTGAGATGACCGCGTTGCCGGTATCGGCATAAGCGATGAAGGCCGTTTCATCCGGTGAGATCAGGAATTGCTTGTCACCGGTCAACGAGATCTGGGATTCAGTATCATCACTCTCCATCACCAGACGCTCGACGACTTCGGGAATTTCGGTACGTTGCGGTGTCGGGATCTCACGCCCAAACAATGAGTTCACAGCGACCACGCCAACGATCACGGCAACAGCGAGGCTCGAGCGTAAAAAGCGAGAGGCGTCGCCATTCCATGCAAACTCCCACCACAAAGCGTTTTGGTATTCCACATGGGAATACGCGAACAGCCCGATCCAGAAGATCACGGCAAGCAGCACCACGACACTGATCAGCCACGGGATGTTCAGGCGGAAAATTGATGCCCCACTGACCCGGTAGAACGCGCCACGGAACAAGGCCAAAACGCCTATCGTTCCCAACATCGACACCGCTTCGTGCATGTCTAAGCCCTTGGCAAGCGAGGCAAAGAATCCTGCCACCATCAAAAGCATCGCAACTATCCAAGCGCGGTAGAGCTTGCGGAACAATCCGCGTGACACCAGCAAAAGCAGAACTCCGATGGCGCTTCCTACCAGATGCGAGGCTTCAACAAAGGACAGCGGCAAAACGTCTTTCAAAACACCAAGGTTCTGTGAAACGGCAGGCAGCGCCCCTGACACCAGCAGGATCACCCCAGCCACCGCTGCGACTCCGGCGGCAACAATGGGCACCATTGGGCGGATGGCCCGGTATACCCAGGTCGCGGCCCCACTTATCCTTTGGCGTTGCGTCAGCGCCGACGCTACCGCAATTGACAGGCTCGCAACAACAAACGGGACAAACGTGTAAACCACACGATAGAGCAGCAGCGCGGCAATAACATCCGACCGCCCCGATGCACCCAGCCCCGCGATCAGCGTAGCCTCGAACACGCCAATCCCGCCCGGAGCGTGGCTGAGGATGCCCACAGCAATGGCCGCGATATAGATTGTGAAGAAGTACGGATAGCCAACCCCCAGATCGTCCGGCATCAGAACATAGAGCACCATGGACGCGCCAAACAGATCGCCGATCGCGGCCAGTGTCAGAAGGCTGGCAAGCTTTCCACCCGGCAAATCGAAACCAACGCCTGCGAAGGACAACCGCCTGCCCCCGCGCGACAGCCAGATAAACAGGACGACCAATGCCCCCAGCAGCGACAGCCCGATGACTGTTTCCACCGTCGGGCTGACCGGCACCACCTTGGATATGCCGTCAGGATGCAGGGTCAACAGCAGGCCCAGTATCAACACCAGCCCCATCCAGAACGCCACCCAAGAGGTCGCGATCACCCCGGCCACACGTCCCAGATCCAGCCCCAGCGACGCATAAATCCGGTACCGGATCGCAGTACCGGTGATGTAGGAAAAGCCAAGACAATTTGATACGGCGTAACCACTGGCCCCTGCCATTCCAGCCACAGGCAAGGGCACTTTGCCCTCTGCCACGCTTTGCACCGCAAAAACATCATAGAGCGACAGAGAAAGAAAGCTGAACGCCGTCCAGCAAAGCGCAAAGAGCATCAGCTTCCATGACGTTCCAGCGATATCGGTCTGCACATCCGACCATTTCACATGCGCCGACAGATCGTGCAAAACAGTCAGGGCGATTGCGGTGATCACAACGGGTATTGCGATGCGCAGCCAAGGCTTTTCCAGCATCGCCGTCATACGTTCCGCCCAATGCACAGCCAGAGGTTCGTCAGTTTTCTGCGAAGTGGTCATCCTGCACGTCCCTGCCTGTTTGCCGCGCCAGACAGTCTGCTGAATATTCAGACATCATCTGCCCTAAAACTCTGACACAAATTCTTTTCATCTCAAAGTGCTAGAGCCGCCCCTTGCGCGTGGACAGCAGCAAATTCGTCTCGGATCGCGTGATACCGTCAAAGCGGCGGATTTGAAACAGGACCTCATCCAGCTCGGCCAAGGTTTCGGTACTGATTTCTGCGATCAGATCCCAGCTGCCATTGGTCGAATGTATTGCTGTCACCTGCCGCAAGGCTGCTATCCGCGCCATGACGCGTTCTGTCCCGCGCCCTTCAATCTCAAGCATCATCAAACCGCGTACCGGGCTTTGCGCCAGATCCCTGCGAGTCAGGACAGTGAAACCGACGATTTCTCCGGATTGTTTCAGGCGCTGCAACCGACTGCGCACCGTGGTGCGCGTTACACCCAGCGTTTCCGAAAGCTCGGACAGACTGGCACGCGCATCACGTTGCAACGCATTGAGCAGTCTATTATCCAAATCGTCCATATCTTTTTCCCGTTAAGGATTTTCTCGACCCATTTTGAGCAATTTGCTGCCTTCACGCAAGACACTCTGCCAGCCTAAATGGACACATGGACATGAAGAAAATAATTCTCATCGGCGCGCCAATGGACGCTGGAAAACGTCGTCAGGGATGCCGGATGGGTCCGGACGCTTATCGTGTGGCCGGGCTGCAAGAAGCTTTGACCGATCTTGGCCATTCTGTTCAGGACCAGGGCGACGTGACCCCCGAAGAAACTGGCATGCCCGAACACCCGCATCTTTTTGCATTGCCGGAATGCGTTGGCTGGACTCGGGCTCTCAGCCAAGCTGCACAAGCGGCCGCTCGTCGGGGCGTGCCCATCTTTATGGGCGGTGATCACGCACTGTCCATGGGCACTGTCGCGGGTATGGCAGCCTACGCCGATCAGGTGGATCGGCCTCTGTTTGTGTTGTGGTTGGACGCGCATAGCGACTTTCACACACCGAACAGCACAGGCAGCGGCAACCTGCACGGAACGCCCGTGGCATATTTTACTGGAAGACCGGGTTTTGACGCTTTCCCGCCCTTGCCTGCGGTGGTCCCGACGGATCGCGTTGGCATGATCGGCCTACGCTCTGTCGATCCGGCTGAGCGGCTGGCGTTGGAGCAGAATCACGCGATGTTGGCCGACATGCGCAGCATCGACGAACACGGGATCAAGGCCCCTTTGATGGCCTTTCTGGACCGTGTGCGCGCAGAAAACGCTCTGCTGCACGTGTCGCTGGATGTCGACTTCCTCGATCCCGCTATAGCTCCAGCCGTAGGTACAACGGTTCCAGGCGGAGCGACCGAACGCGAAGCCCATCTGGTGATGGAGCTACTACATGAGAGCGGGCTGGTCAGTTCGCTGGACCTAGTCGAATTGAACCCGTTTCTGGATGAACGCGGTCGCACCGCTAAACTTATGGTCGATCTGGCCGCCTCACTTATGGGCCGCCGCATCTTTGACCGCCCCACCCGGAGTTTCTGATGACCCAACCTTCTGACAAGGCCCTCGTACCGTTTGTATCCGTCGACAACATGATGCGATTGGTTCATCACATCGGCGTCGAGCAGATGATCACGCAGATCGCCGCACAGATCGAAGCCGATTTCAAACGTTGGGAGAGCTTCGACAAAACCCCACGCATTCCGGCGCATTCACCGCATGGTGTGATCGAGCTGATGCCAACCTCGGATGGTGAGGCCTACGGCTTCAAATACGTGAACGGCCATCCCAAAAATACTTCAGAAGGTTTGCAAACGGTCACGGCCTTTGGTCTGTTGGCGGATGTTTATACCGGCTATCCAACACTGCTGACCGAAATGACGCTGCTGACCGCACTGCGCACAGCGGCAACCTCGGCACTGGTCGGGCGCTATCTCGCCCCGACAAACGCAACCACCATGGCAATGATCGGCAACGGCGCGCAGTCTGAATTCCAGTGTCTGGCATTTAAGGCAATGTGCGGCATCAGTACGGTCCGGCTCTACGACACTGACCCTAACGCAACCGCAAAATGTTCGAAAAACCTGCGGGGCAAGGGTTTGACTGTTGTTCCCTGCACGACGCCAGAGGAGGCCATCGAAGGTGCCCAGATCGTCACCACTTGTACCGCGGACAAGAAATACGCCACGATCCTGACCGATAACATGGTCGGCCCCGGTGTTCACATCAATGCGATCGGTGGCGACTGTCCGGGCAAAACAGAACTGCATCGCGATATCCTGCTCCGCTCGGACATTTTCGTTGAATACCCGGAACAGACCCGTATCGAAGGAGAAATTCAGGCGCTGGACGAGGATCATCCGGTGACCGAGATGTGGCAGGTCATCACCGGTACCGCAAAAGGGCGCGTAGATGATCGCCAGATTACGTTGTTCGACAGCGTAGGTTTCGCGATCGAAGATTTCTCGGCCCTGCGCTATGTGAAACAAGCGATTGAAGGCACAGGTTTCTTTGAGCCTTTGGACATGCTGGCCGATCCGGATGATCCGCGCGATCTGTTCGGAATGCTGATGCGAGCCGGGTAAGACGCAGTCATGGGGGTTCTGCCCCCGCCGCGCTGCGCGCGCCTCCCCCGAGGTATTTTCGGCCAGATGAAGATCGGATCCCTTGCTTCATCTGGCCAAAAAATACCTCGGAGCGCGAGGTAGAGCCTCGCTCCCTTGCTAACCCGCAAGCGACGGCAGGTAGAGTACAATCCCCGGGAATGCCACAAGCAATGCGATGGTCATCGCATCGGCGATGAAAAACGGCGTCACGCCTTTGAACACGTCCTGAACGCTCAGGTCCGGGCGCACCCCGGCCACGACAAAGCAGTTCAGCCCAATGGGCGGCGTGATCAGGCAGAACTCGGCCATCTTGACCACCAAAATACCAAACCAGATGGCGCACATTGGGCCGGACATGCCAAACGCGCTGTCGGCTGCGCTGACAGTTTCACCTCCGTTTAGGGCCATGACCGCTGGATAGACGACGGGCAATGTTAGCAACAGCATCCCGATTGCATCCATGAACATGCCCAGCACCGCATAAGCCAGAAGGATGCAGATCAGGATCATCATCGGGGACATCTCAAGCCCGGTAATCCAGTCGGAAAACGCACCAGGAAGGTCTGCGAAGCCCAGAAACCGCACATAGATTAGAACGCCCCAGATGATCGAGAAGATCATGGCGGTCAGCTTGGCCGTTTCCAAAAGCGCGGATTTGAATTCCTTCCAGCGCATTCCATGAAACAGGGCGAAACAGAACACAATGAAGGCCCCGATTGCGCCGCCTTCCGTAGGGGTGCCCCAGGCTTTGTCTCCGAACGGGTTGTAGACAAAGCAAATGATGATCAGGATCACGGCCACAATCGGAATGGCGCCTGGCAAAGCGGAAAAACGCTCTTTCCAGGTGAAGCCAGTAACAGGTGGACCGACGGTTTTGAAGATCACTGCAATCCCGACAATCAGCAGGCCATAGATGATTGCTGAGAACGCACCCGGTATGAATCCGGCCAGCAGCAGCTTGCCGACATCCTGCTCGACGATGATGGCGTAGATCACCAGAATGGCCGAGGGCGGGATAAGCGAGGCCAGTGTTCCACCCGCAGCGACAACACCCGCTGCAAAGCGTTTGTTATAACCCACCTTCAACATTTCAGGGATAGCAATGCGAGCAAAAACGGCGGAAGTGGCAACCGACGCCCCGGATACGGCAGCAAAACCGGCGGTGGCGAAAATTGTAGACACGGCAAGCCCACCCGGAACCCACGCCACCCAGCGTTTGGCAGCTTCGAACAATGCGCGCGTCAGGCCAGCGTAGTAGGCCAGATAGCCAATCAGGATAAAGGTCGGGATCAGGCTGAGCGTATGAGCTGCAACCTTAGAATGCGGAACCTGCCCCGCGGTCTTGACCGCAACTGTCAAGGCTTTGCCAAACCGGTCCGGGTCATATCCAAACTTGGCCCAGAATATCCAGATCAGCCCAACCAATCCCGCCAGCCCTGCTGCGAAAGCCACTCGCATACCGGCAACGACCAGAACCAGCAGACCTCCTGTGACCCAGAGGCCAATATCAATCGTGTCCATGTTCTAGTCCTGCCCTTCGAACTGTTCGGCCTCAGCCGCCGCTTGGGCCGCAGCATCCTGAAGAAGCGGTACCGCCACAGGGGTCTCGAGCCCCAGCACAAATGCACGCCCATAGCCCCACACCTGAAGCACCAGCCGCGCGCACAACACTGAAAAGGCCACGGGCGCTAACAGCTTGGCCGGCCACAAGGGAATACCGATGTCGATGGAACTGTCTCTGCTCCAGAGCGGCGCACCAAAGTCGAAGGACCGGTCGAAATGGGACCAACTGCCCCACACAAGTGCCAGCATCAACACCAAGATCAGAAGGACCGAGATCAGCTCGAACAGCCACAAGGCCCGGCCGTGAAGCCGCGAGATGACGATATCCATGCGGATATGCCCGCCGTCGCGCTGCACAAAAGAGATGCCCAGGAAAGCAATCAGTGGCATCGCCTGTTCGATCCAGTCGACATAACCGGGCAACGGCGCGTTGAACGCGTTGCGCCCGCTGACCGAAACGACGGCCAGAACCATCAATCCGAAAACCGCTATACCGCTGATCAATGCAAGAAAGCGTTCAAGCTTTAACAAATGCCGGTCCAGCTGGCTTAGACGGCTACCGTCTTCCAGCACCGTGGCCTGTCCTGCCATTCCGGTGGTTCCTTGTTCTTGAAAGTGAACCGGGCACCCAACAGGGCACCCGGTCTAAAAGATCAGTTACCGCCGCGCTGCTGCTTCAAAGTGGTTTGAACCAGATCATACAGGTCTTGCGCCGGCAGCCCCTGTTCCGTCATGTCTGCAATCCATTTCTCTCGGATCGGATCTGCGGCTTTGGTGCGGAATTCCTCGATCACGGCGTCGTCGATCATCACCTTCTGCACACCCTTTTCTTCGAGGACACTGTCCCACTGTTCGAGCAGACCGCCATAGTTCGCCAGGTAGTGATCAATCGCTTCGTCAATTGAGCTGTCCAGCGCTTCGCGATGCTCGGCAGGCAGTGCTTCATAGGCATCGATATTCACAACCACGGGACAGTTCACCGTGCCAGGGTTCAGGTTGGCCGTCCACCAATCAGCCTCGTTGATCGTGCCGAAAGACAAGTGTGCATGCTGGGCGAAGGCCACTGTATCCACAACACCCGATTCCATTGCATTATAAGCTTCGGTTGCCGGGACTGAAGTTGGCACACCACCCACAGCCTCGAACGCTTGGCCTAAACCGCCCGTTGCACGGACACGCATTCCGTCGAACTTAGCCAATTGGTCGCGGGGTTCGCCCGTACCCACGATATTATACTGCGGCATGGGCGAGGTCATGATGATACGGGCATTCCACTGCGCCATCTCATCTTTGACCGCCGGGTGATCATATACAGCGTGGCTTACAGCAACCTCTTCTTCAAGATTGTTTACACCGAGGAACGGCAGTTCCAGAACGGTGATCGCCCGGTTCTTGTCGCGGTGATATCCAGCGCAGAACTGAGCCATTTCAAAGGCCCCGATTTCGATACCATCCAGGTTTTCGCGTGGCTTGGACAGGCCACCATAGCTGACATTGATCGTGAACTCTCCATTTGTCTTTTCGCTGACAAGCTCGGAAAGCTTTTCGACATGTTCCGTAAATGCGCGGCGCTTGCCCCAGACGGATGCATTCCACTCGGTCGCAGCAGCCTCGCTGACAAACGCAAAGCTCAAGGCGGCGACGGCAGCACCGCTCAACATATTTTTCATGATTTTGTCTCCCTTTGGTGCGCCTCTTCCCGAAGCGCTTGCAACGAAGCTAGCGCCAACATTCGGATGTGCCAACCCTCAGGGTCGCATGTGTTCCTCGATCCGAGGCCACAAGGAACACGAGGCCAAGTTTGCCGACCGTAGAAACGCGCGAAACAACCAGGAGTAATCGTTACATTTATGCCTCTGTTAAATAGTACTTTATTAAATATAGACCGTAAAATTTTACAAAAATAAGCAGCGCGCCGAAATTTCTTTACAAACAAATTCAAAGATTACGGCAATTTATTTATTTATTTTCTGAACCCGGTAATACTTTGACCGGGGAGGAACGGGATCGACTTTGCTGAACAATCGGGCAAAAACGACCCAACGTAATCCAGTCCAGAGGGAGGAGCCTCAAAGATGACCACCGCTGCCCAGGCAGATGCCAAGACCTATCCGCCATCCGCAGACACTGTTGCTCGTGCACATGTCGATGCTGCGAAATACGCCGACATGTACGCCGCCTCAATCTCTGACACCGACACGTTTTGGGGTGAGCAAGGCAAGCGCGTCGATTGGATCAAGCCCTTCTCACAGGTAAAGGACGTCAACTACGACTTCGGCTCGGTCAAGATCAACTGGTATGCCGATGGCACGCTAAACGTTTCGGCCAACTGCCTGGACCGCCACCTGAAGACACGTGGCGATCAAACCGCGATCATCTGGGAGCCGGACGATCCAAATGATCCGGCGCAGCATATTTCTTACGCCGAACTGCACCGCCGCACATGCCGGATGGCCAATATTCTGGAATCGCTGGGCGTGCGCAAAGGCGACCGTGTTGTCATCTACCTGCCGATGATCCCCGAGGCCGCTTATGCCATGCTGGCCTGCGCACGGATCGGCGCCATTCACTCGATTGTTTTCGCTGGCTTTTCGCCCGACGCGCTGGCGGCGCGGATCAATGGCTGCGACGCCAAGGTTGTGATCACAGCGGATGAAGCGCCACGTGGCGGCCGCAAAACACCGCTTAAGTCAAACGCCGATGCCGCCCTGCTGCACTGCAAGGACACGGTGAAGTGCCTTGTCGTCAAGCGCACTGGCGGACAGACCACATGGATCGACGGGCGCGACTATGACTACAACGAAATGGCGCTTGAGGCGGACGACTACTGCGCGCCCGCCGAGATGAACGCCGAAGATCCGCTGTTCATTCTTTATACATCCGGTTCAACCGGGCAGCCCAAGGGCGTTGTGCACACCACTGGCGGCTATCTGGTTTATGCCTCGATGACGCATGAGATCACCTTCGATTACCACGAAGGCGACGTTTACTGGTGCACGGCGGACGTGGGTTGGGTCACCGGCCACAGCTATATCGTCTACGGCCCGCTGGCCAATGGCGCGACCACGTTGATGTTCGAAGGCGTTCCGACCTTCCCAGATGCTTCGCGCTTTTGGCAGGTCTGTGAAAAGCACAAAGTCAATCAGTTCTACACCGCGCCAACCGCGATCCGTGCACTGATGGGACAGGGCAACGAGTTTGTCGAGAAATGCGACCTGAGCGATCTGCGCACGCTGGGCACCGTGGGTGAGCCGATCAACCCCGAAGCCTGGAACTGGTACAACGACGTCGTTGGCAAGGGCAAATGCCCCATCGTGGACACTTGGTGGCAGACGGAAACCGGCGGTCACCTGATGACCCCCCTGCCCGGCGCACATGCGATGAAACCCGGTTCCGCGATGAAGCCGTTCTTTGGCATCCAGCCTGTCGTTCTGGACCCTCAGTCGGGTGTCGAGATCGAGGGCAACGGCGTCGAGGGTGTTCTGTGTATCAAAGACAGCTGGCCCGGTCAGATGCGCACCGTCTGGGGCGATCATGAGCGGTTCGAGAAGACCTATTTCTCGGACTATAAAGGCTACTACTTCACCGGTGACGGCTGCCGCCGTGACGAAGATGGTGACTATTGGATCACCGGCCGTGTCGATGACGTGATCAATGTGTCCGGCCACCGGATGGGCACTGCCGAGGTCGAAAGCGCGCTGGTCGCTCATGCCGCAGTCGCTGAGGCTGCCGTGGTCGGCTATCCCCATGAAATCAAAGGACAAGGCATCTATTGCTACGTCACCTTGATGAATGACCGCGAGCCTTCGGATGAGCTGTTGAAAGAGCTGCGCACCTGGGTCCGCACGGAAATCGGCCCGATTGCCTCGCCGGATGTGATCCAGTGGGCCCCTGGCCTGCCCAAAACACGTTCGGGCAAAATCATGCGCCGTATCTTGCGCAAAATTGCCGAGAACGACTTTGGCAGCCTGGGTGACACGTCGACACTGGCCGACCCGTCGGTTGTCGAAGACCTGATCGAAAACCGTGCGAATAAGTGAGGACGTGATGGACGCTGCCACGATCACCACTCCCGCCGTTCTGATCCTTCTCGGCCCTCCGGGCGCCGGGAAGGGCACACAGGCCCGTATGTTGGAAGAGAAATTCGGGCTGGTTCAACTCAGCACCGGCGACTTGCTGCGCGAGGCTGTCGCGGCTGGTACAGAAGCAGGTCTTGCCGCCAAAGCCGTCATGGAAGCGGGCGACCTGGTCAGTGACGACATCGTCATCGCCATCCTACGCGACCGTATGGCCCAGCCAGATTGCGCCAAGGGTGTCATTCTGGACGGCTTCCCTCGCACTACGGTTCAGGCCGAAGCGCTGGACGGACTGCTTGCGTCGAACAATCAGAAGATCAACGCTGCGATCAGCCTTGAGGTCGAAGACGCTGAAATGGTGATCCGCATCTCGGGTCGCTACACCTGCGCCGGCTGTGGCGAAGGCTATCACGACACGTTCAAGAAGCCTGCCGAAGATGGCAAATGCGACAAGTGCGGTCACACTGAATTCAAGCGCCGTGCGGATGATAATGCCGAAACCGTGGCGTCGCGGTTGGCAGCTTATCACGCACAGACCGCGCCATTGATCACCTATTACAAAGGCCATGGCGTGCTGCAACGCACCAACGCCATGGGCAAGATTGAAGACATCGCCCACGACCTGGAGGCAATCGTCAGCGGCGCGATGAAGTAAGGGGAGGAGATCGGCCGCAAGGCCTTGATCCTTAAAAGAATACTTCAATGAACCGCCTTGGCGGAACAGAGAAGTTTTGCCGGACGTCACGGGGCGTTTGGTACAATCGAGAAGCGGTCCGCGTCACTGGAGGAATTGGGCACGGGCCGCCCAACGAGGAAGCGAAGGAGGAACCCGCGATGGCGGATCATTCAACAAACTCCGCGCAGGCGTCCGAAGCCGATAAGGGCTATTGGCAAGCCAACCTGCGCCTCATTTACATCAGCCTCGCAATCTGGGCGCTGGTGTCGTTTGGATTCGGCATTCTGCTGCGTCCATTGCTGTCGGGGATCGCCGTTGGCGGAACCGATCTGGGCTTTTGGTTCGCACAACAGGGATCGATCCTGGTCTTCTTGGTGCTGATCTTCAACTACGCCTGGCGCATGAACAAGCTGGACGCCGAATTCGGCGTAGACGAAGAATAAGGGAGAGCGGGGATTATGGATCAGTTTACCATCAACCTGCTGTTTGTTGGCGCATCATTCGCGCTATACATCGGCATCGCGATCTGGGCCCGCGCGGGTTCCACATCGGAGTTCTACGCCGCCGGTCGCGGCGTTCACCCGGTCACCAACGGTATGGCGACAGCGGCGGACTGGATGTCTGCGGCCTCGTTCATCTCGATGGCGGGCCTGATTGCCTTTACCGGCTATGACAACTCGACATTCCTGATGGGTTGGACCGGTGGCTACGTGCTGCTGGCTCTGCTGCTTGCGCCTTACCTGCGCAAGTTCGGCAAATACACTGTCTCGGAATTCATCGGCGACCGTTTCTACAGCCAGACCGCACGCGTTGTTGCGGTGATCTGTCTGATCGTTGCGTCGGTGACCTACGTTATCGGTCAGATGACCGGTGTTGGCGTGGCCTTTGGCCGCTTCCTTGAGGTGTCGAACACGTCCGGTCTGCTGATCGGTGCTTGTGTGGTCTTTGCCTACGCGGTGTTTGGCGGGATGAAAGGTGTGACATACACCCAGGTTGCTCAGTACTGCGTGCTGATCACAGCCTACACCATCCCGGCGATCTTCATCTCGCTGCAGCTGACCGGCACGCCGATCCCTGCTCTGGGTCTGTTTGGTGACACCGCAAGCGGTGAGCCCCTGCTGACCAAGCTGGATGCAATCGTGACCGAGCTGGGCTTCAACGAGTACACCGCCCACCATTCGAACACGCTGAACATGGTTCTGTTCACGCTGTCGCTGATGATCGGTACCGCCGGTCTGCCGCACGTGATCATGCGCTTCTTCACCGTGCCGAAAGTATCTGACGCACGTTGGTCGGCTGGCTGGACTCTGGTCTTCATCGCGCTGCTGTACCTGACCGCCCCTGCGGTTGGCGCAATGGCACGTCTGAACATCACCGACATGATGTGGCCCAATGGTGGCATCGAAGGTGGCGCTGTCTCGGTCGAGGAAATCGACACCGATCCGCGCTATGACTGGATGAAAACCTGGCAGAAAACCGGTCTTCTGGATTGGGAAGACAAGAACGGTGACGGCAAAATCCAGTACTACAATGACAAGTCCGAAGCCATGGCTTCCATTGCGGAAGAAAACGGCTGGGTCGGTAACGAGCTGACCAAGTTCAACCGTGACATCCTGGTTCTGGCCAACCCCGAAATCGCCAACCTGCCGGGTTGGGTGATCGGTCTGGTCGCTGCCGGTGGTCTTGCGGCTGCTCTGTCAACCGCTGCGGGTCTTTTGCTAGCGATTTCGTCAGCGGTGTCCCACGACCTTGTCAAAGGTGCGATCAACCCGCAAATCTCTGAAAAGGGTGAATTGCTGGCTGCTCGTATCGCAATGGCCGTCGCCATCGTTGTCGCAACCTACCTGGGTCTGAACCCACCCGGATTTGCGGCGCAAACCGTGGCCCTGGCCTTTGGTCTTGCGGCAGCCTCGATCTTCCCGGCGCTGATGATGGGGATCTTCTCGACCCGCATCAACAACACCGGCGCGGTTGCGGGTATGCTGGCTGGTCTGGTTGTGACCCTGGTCTACATCTTCCTGCACAAGGGCTGGTTGTTCATTCCGGGTACCAACTCGTTCACCGATGCTGACCCGCTGCTGGGTCCGATCAAGTCGACCTCGTTCGGCGCAATCGGTGCGATGATCAACTTTGCGGTTGCCTACGTTGTTGCAGGCGCGACCAAAGAGACTCCGCAGGAGATCAAGGATCTGGTCGAAAGCGTACGCATTCCCCGTGGTGCGGGCGCAGCTCAGAATAAGTGAGCTTGATGCGGTCGTTGGTTCTTGCCTTCGACCGCGTCTTTAGATCCACTGTTCCCGCCCAGCACATCACTGGGCGGGATTTTTTAACCAGAACACCGGAGACAACACATGCCCCTGTCCCATGACGAAATTGCCCGGTTTCTGAAATCCGTTCATCCCTATGACGCGTTGCCTTCCGACGCCCTGGATCAGATCGTCAAACAGATCGAGGTCTGGGAAGTTGAGGAAGACGCCTCGGTCTATGAGCTGGGCCACAAGTTGCCCGGGGTGTTCGTGATCTATGAAGGACAGGTCGAAATTACCGATGAGAACGGTGCCATCGTCTCTCATCTGGGTCTGCGCAATTCCTTTGGCGAAAGGGGCCTGCTGAAAGACGGCAAAGCCGCCACCAAAGCCCGCGCGCATACGCCGTCAGTTCTAATGGTTCTGCCACCTGATCTGGTCCGGAGTTTGATCGATAACCACGATGTTGTGGCGAAGTTCTTTGACCGCACACGTGGCGACCGCAGTGGTCCGCAGAGCCTGGCCACCAGTTCGATCGACGTGCTGATGGCACATAATCCGGCCACCTGCCCCGCTGACACGTCGGTTCAGGACGCCGCGCGGATCATGCGCGACAAACATATTTCGTCGCTCTGCATCACGGACGCTGAAAGCTTGCAGGGCATTGCGACCCTGCGGGACATCTCGGGCAAATACGTTGCAGACGGCCTGCCCGCCTCCACGCCCATTTCTGAAATCATGACACCAAATCCTGTGACCCTGTCGCCCAGCGATATCGGGTCGGATGTGCTGCACATCATGATGGAGCGCGGCATTGGCCATATCCCGATTTCCGAAGGCGGTCGGCTGGTCGGGATCGTGACGCAGACCGATCTGACCCATTATCAGGCCGTGAACTCGGCCGAGCTGGTGCGCCGCATTGCGCAGGCTGACACGGCCGAAGAAATGGCACGCGTGACCGAAGAGATCCCGCAGCTTCTTGTGCAGCTGGTTGCAGGCGGGAACCGGCATGAAATTGTCACCCGACTGATCACCGATATCGCGGATACTGCCACGCGGCGCCTATTAGCGCTCGCCGAAGCTGAACTGGGCCCGCCCCCGGTTCCGTATCTGTGGCTGGCTTGCGGATCGCAAGGTCGGCAGGAACAAACCGGTGTATCGGATCAGGACAATTGTCTGATGCTGGATGACGGCGTGACCGACGCAGACATGGCCTATTTCACCAAGCTGGCGAAATTCGTCTCGGACGGGTTGGACATTTGCGGGTACTTCTACTGCCCCGGCGACATGATGGCGACCAATCCGCGCTGGTGTCAGCCGGTGCGCGTCTGGCGCGATTATTTCAAAGGATGGATCGCCAAGCCAAACCCCGAAGCGCAGATGCTGGCCTCGGTCATGTTCGACCTGCGCCCTATTGGCGGCGCGTTTGAGCTGTTTGCCGACCTTCAGGCCGACACACTGGCAGCGGCCAGAGCGAACTCGATCTTTGTGGCGCATATGATTTCGAACTCGCTGAAACACACGCCCCCGCTTGGCCTGTTGCGCGGGTTCGCCACCATTCGCTCGGGCGAACACCGCAATACGCTGGACCTCAAACACAATGGTGTTGTGCCCGTCGTAGATCTGGCCCGGATATACACGTTGCAGGGCGAGCTGACCGAAGCCAACACCCGTGCCCGCCTGAAAGCGGCCGAGGCCAGCGGTGTCCTCAGCCCGTCTGGGGCTCGGGATCTTCTGGACGCTTACGACCTGATCGCTGAAACCCGCCTGGAGCATCAGGTTCGGCTGGTTAAGTCAGGTGAAAAACCCGACAATTATCTGCCGCCGTCCGATCTTTCGGACTTTGAGCGAAGTCATCTACGCGATGCATTTGTTGTGGTAAAAACAATGCAATCGGCGGTTGGCCACGGCAAGGGTATGCTGGGCTAAGACCCCCTAGAACGGAGAGACCACATGTTTCTGGAATTGATCGGCACTATCTTTGCGGGCTTCGCGTTTGCGGGCGTCGTGCTTGTGCTGAACAAGCTGACCGGTGGGCGCTTGCCGAAATGGACCACTCCGGTTGCGGCGGGTCTGGGCATGATCGGCATGACCATTGCCAGCGAGTATTCCTGGTACGACCGCACCCGCGATCAACTGCCGGATGAAATGGCCATCGTGCAAGAGGTGGAAAGCCGTGCTTTCTATCGCCCCTGGACATACGCGGTGCCCTTCGTAGATCGTTTTGCCGCCATTGACACGATATCGGTTCGCAGCAATGAAAATGTTCCAGATCAAAGACTTGTCGACCTATACTTCTTTGGCCGCTGGGCTCCAGTTTCAAAAGTGCCGGTGGCTGTCAACTGTGTTGAAAATAGCCGCGCCAATCTAGCAGACGGTGCTGAATTCGCTGATGATGGTCGGTTGATTAACGCGGACTGGATTTCAGCCGAGGCCAACGATCCAATCATCGAGACCACCTGCGGGGTCTGATCATGCTCACCAATTTGAGCCTTAGGCTCAGGATTTTTTTGTTCTTCTGCTTGCTGGCATTCGGCGGGATTGCGATCAGCGCAGTTGCGCTGTGGATTTCCTATGCCCGCGCAGGAAATCCCGACCTTTTGGGTGACTTCATTTTTGCAGAAATCCTGATCGCGTTTGGGCTGCTTGCTTTGATCGCAGGTGTCTGGCTGCTGTTTGACGACAATATTGCCAAGCCAATTGAACGCCTGTCGGCCCAACTACGGGCCCGAGCGCATGCCGGGGTCAGTACGGATCTGGACATGCAGGCTGCGCGCTATCTGGGGGATCTGGCCCCCGCAGCGGCAGGTCTGGCGGAACAACTGGCGTCAAACGCCATGCGAACCGCCGAAGCCGTAGCATCGGAAACCGCGTACTTAGCAGCAGAGAAACAACGTCTCACCGCCCTGCTGACCGAGATACCGGTCGCTATGTTGCTGGCCAGCCCAAAGCATCAGATTGTGCTGTATGATGGTCAGGCCGCCGAGGTTCTGGCCCAGATTGCACATCCTCGACTGAACGCGTCGCTTTTCGAGTACATCGAGGCCACAGGCCTGACGGATGCCTATGCCAAAATGGGAAAAACCGGCAAAGACGTGTATTGCACGCTGAACAGCGTAGATGGCCGGCAAACCTATTCTGCGCGGATGAAGCCCTTGGGCGACGCGCCCGGCTATATGCTGGTCTTCGAAGACAGTGCCGCCCAAATGTCCCCTGATGAGGCGCGGCCTCTGGTTTACGATTTTGAGCTGCTCGACACGCCAGGGGATGACGCGTTTGAAAACCGCACCTTGTCGGATCTGTGTTTCGTCGTCTTCGACACCGAGACCACCGGGCTGCTTCCTCATAAAGATGAAATCGTTCAGATCGGCGCGGTGCGCGTGCTCAACGGCAAGATCGTTCAGGGTGAACATTTGGACATGCTGGTGAATCCGGGCATCCCGATACCACCTGCTTCGACCAAAGTGCACAAGGTCAGTGACCGTATGGTTCAGGGCGCACCCGACATCACTGAGGCCGGGCGCGTATTTCATCAGTTCGCCCGCGACGCGGTGATCGTGGCGCATAACGCACCCTTCGATATGGCGTTCCTGCGTCGTCACGCCAAGCGGATGGAGGTCGAATGGGATCACCCGATCCTCGACACGGTTCTGCTGTCTGCCGTGCTGTTCGGAGCCAGCGACACACACACGCTGGACGCGCTGTGTGAACGGCTGGAAATCACGATCCCCGAGGCCCTGCGCCACACTGCGCTGGGCGATGCGGTCGCCACGGCCGAAGCGCTGGTCAAGATGCTGCCGATTCTGCAGGCACGCGGCATGACGACCTTCGGTGAAGTCATAATCGAAACACGAAAACACGGGCGCTTGCTGGAAGACCTGAACTGACAGCTTAAATTGCAAGCAGCAGTCAGCTTTTCATGGACAATCCGAGCCTCGCGTGGCACCTGATGCGCGGCCAAGGAATACGCGCGCAATGACCGAAAAGACTTTCATACCCACCCCGGAACAAAGCCCGGCCTTTCGCGAGGCCCTGGGGTGTTTTGGCACCGGTGTCACTGTGATTACCACGCAAACCGAAGGTGGACCGCGCGCGATCACCGTGAATTCCTTTGCCTCGGTCTCATTGGACCCTCCGCTGGTGTTGTGGTGTCTGGCCAAGGAATCGTTCCGTTTCGACGCTTTCAGCAGCTGCGAACACTATTCGATTCATGTGATGGCACAGGATCAGCAAGAGCAGGCGCTGCTCTTTGCGCGTGACGGCACAGACTTCTCACATGCAGATTGGACTGAGGATGAGACCGGTCGCCCGCAATTGACCCAATGTCTGGCGCGGTTCGATTGCCGTCTGCACGCGCGGCACGACGCTGGTGATCATCTGATCATTGTGGGACAAGTGGAACAGGTTATGTACCGCACAGGAAAGGGCCTGATTTTCAAACGCGGCCAGTTCGGCGGGTTTGTCGATCTGATCTAGTCGTCGAGGGATCCATGAACTGCCAAAGCCTCAAGCTGCGCATCCTGCGGCGTGATCACACGATAGGCTTCGTGCACGCCAGTTTCAGACAGTTCTCTGGCCACGGTCAACAGCGTGTTGGGCGCATGATCTTCGCACAGCTCTGACATATGATCGACTTCCGCCTGCGCCACGCCAAGCGCTGCCTCAACTGAAGGCGCACCATAGAACTGCACAAAATGGTCGGCCAGATTGCGGGCGATCTGATCTTTCTCTGCCGGTTCGATCTGCGTCACGGCCACAAATGTCACGCGGCCAAAGGTTTCAAGACCCAGCCAGCCATTCGCAAAGGCCTGACGCGCCTTGCCTTCAAGATCTGCATCGCTCCAATTCGAGAACTCGAACCCGCCAGACACACACCATTCCCCGGTGCGCGCCGGAGAATGAAACACGTTCATGTCGCTTTCGTCGAAGTGAATTGCTCGGGCCAGTTTCATCTTCCGTTCTCCAACACTTCGGTCAGGGGACGCAGGTGCGTTTCGGATCCGTCCCGGATCAACATTCCAAACCGTTCATCCGTACCCAAAAAAACACCGCCATGATCCAGCGGATCTCCTACACCGCGCAGCAAACCCATCCATTCAGCGTGCAGCGGCGCGTTACCATCTTCCTGCCAGCGGTTCAGCCAGGTCAAAGTATGACGCGACCAGCTTTCTACCAATTGTGTGGCGGATACGTCTGCACATCCCTCGTCGTAAAGCGCGGTGACATCTGGTGTTTCACCCGGGGCCTCGCTGGTTTGCAGCAGCGCCAGTTCCCAACCTACGATCAACCAGTCCGGCTCCTGATCAGCGGACACATCCGAAGAGGTCACCCGAAACTTCCCGCATTTTGCGCCATTCACGCAGATCAATCCGTCCCAGCCCAAATGCACAGCAACCTCTGGCGGGGCCAGAGCGCCCAGCGCGTTCTGAAACCCTACGGCACACAGTGGCAGCATTGCCATCGCGTCCTGCAACGGCACCTCAGGCGCAAAGACGATGGCAACGCGCAGACGGTCGGCCTGAATGTTGTAAACGACCGTTCCCGCGTCGCATCCCAGCGCGGCCATTGCCTGCGCCCTGTCAAACGGGTCTTCCCCACCCTGAACCGGGTGACCCGTCAGCAAAGGGGGAAAGACCGGCTGGCTCATGCGAAACCGTTTGAGATCAGGTCGCGTGCGATCTTGCGGAACGACTCGGCCTGTGGACTATCGGGCTTGCTGACCACGATGGGCGCGCCTCCGTCAGCGGCCACGCGGATGTCCAGATGCAGTGGGATTTCACCCAGCAGCGGTACACCCAGAGATTCCGCCTCGGACGCAACACCGCCATGACCAAACACATGTTCTTCGTGCCCGCAGTTGGAGCAGATATGGGTCGACATGTTTTCGATCATGCCCACGATCGGGGTTTTGAGCTGATTGAACATATCGATCCCCTTGCGGGCGTCGATCAAAGCCACGTCCTGCGGGGTTGAGACCACGATGGCACCGTCCACCTGGAACTTCTGGCTCAGCGTCAGCTGCACATCGCCCGTTCCCGGTGGAAGGTCGACGATCAGAACGTCCAACGCGCCCCACTGCACCTGCCCCATCATCTGTTGCAATGCGCCCATCAACATGGGTCCACGCCAGACAACAGCCTGACCTTCGTTGGTCATCAACCCCATGGACATCATGGTCACGCCGTGATTGCGCAAAGGCAGAATGGTTTTGCCATCGGGGCTGGCCGGGCGACCGGACACACCCAGCATCCGGGGCTGCGACGGACCGTAAACATCCGCATCCAGCAGACCGACGCGCCGTCCTTCAGCGGCCAGCGCACAGGCAAGGTTTGCAGAGACAGTGGACTTACCGACACCGCCCTTACCCGAAGCAACAGCAATAATCCGATCAACACCCGGAACGGCCTGCGGCCCGGTTTGCGACGGTTTGGGTTTCGGTTTCAGATCCGGCGGAGCCTTGTCGGAATGCGCGGTCATCATCGCCGATACATTGGCCACACCGGCGACCATCTGCGCGGCTTTCTCGGCCGTCGCTCGCACGGGCTCCATCTTTTCCGCGTGCTTTGGATCAATCTCAAGCACAAATCGTACGGTATCACCTTCGACATTCAGCGCACGCACGATACCTGCGCTGACAATATCTTGACCAGACACCGGGTCAGTGATCTTTTTCAGGTTCGCCAGAACCGCGTCACGAACACTCATGCCTTGCCCCCTTCGATATGCCCGTGTGACAGGGGCGTGCGTGTCACCAAATTCTGGTCGCCGCTCATTGCATGTGTCTCCGTCTCTTTCAGTTTATTTGACGCACCGCGCCCTGCCCCGTTAGGCTGAGCCATGCGCTTTGTCCTCTTGTGCCTGAGCCTCACGTTCTCTGCCACCCCCTCCTTGTCTCAGGAGGCGATTGGCCTTGCGGCCCCGGCCGAGGTGAAAGACTCGGGTCTGTTGCAACATATTCTTCCTCGCTTCTCTCTCAAGACCGGGATTCGCGTTATTGCGGATGACACAGGTGTTATGGTCCTGAATCCCGCTCCGCCCGGCGATCCGGTCTTTGCCCGCGATGATGTGATCTACCATCTGACCATCGAAGACAATAAGCGGCAGGCCCGCTTTCGCGATTGGCTGCGTTCGGATATTGGAAAGCGCACCGTTGAAAGTTTTGCGCCAGCACAAGGCGCGCCCTTTACCGCCAGCTTCGATCTGACGGTCACTGAGTCGGAGGAAACCGTTGACGGTAATACCGTGCTTGGCGAAGAACTGTCGATGACCCATTGCGGACGATGCCATGTGATCGGACCCAAAAACCGAATGAACGGGCTGGGCTCGACCCCATCGTTTGCCGTCCTGCGCGCGATGCCGGACTGGTCCGAACGGTTCGAGGCTTTCTTTGCTCTCAACCCCCATCCTGCGTTTACACAGATCGACGGACTGACGCCGCCATTTGACCCCGAGCGCCCTTCTCCGATCCATCCTGTTCAGATGACTCTGGACGATCTCGATGCAATCCTCGCGTTTGTCTCGCGGATGAAAGCCGCAGATTTGGGGGCTCCGCTGCAGCTTCAATGATCTTTTCTATCTGAATAATAATCGTCAGTCGTAACGACCCGTGGTTTAGGCTTTGACTGGAAGGGATTGTCCTGCTGCTGAAACTGCACCTTAACCCGGCAATTGTCGCACATCTGGATCATCCGCGCCTGATCCGAACTGGCAAACATCGGGTGTGTGCCCGAAAGCTTTTCCATGATCCGCTCCACAGTGGATTTCACCCCAAACAACGCACCGCATTCAACACAAGCGAAAGGTTCTTCTTCGTTGAGTACCTGCTGGGACAGGGCCGCATCGCTCAGATCAAGCTGTGGAACCAAAGTGATTGCCTCTTCGGGGCAGATCGTCTTGCACATTCCGCATTGCAGGCAGGCATCCTGCTGAAAGTTCAGCTGCGGCTTGTCCGGATTGTCGATCAAAGCCCCTGATGGACACAGCGACACACAGCTGAGGCACAGGGTGCAACTGTCCGTGTTCACCGCAACCGCACCATAAGGCGCGTTATCGGGCAGTGGCAATGGAGTGTCTGCCTGCGGATTTAGCGCCTGCGCGGCCAAGCGTGTGATCTGTCGACGGTTCCCCAATGGAAGAACCGGTTCGGCCAAAGGTTGCGGCACGTCTTGACCATAGAGCAGATCAGACATGGCGTCCGGATCAGCCTCATCAATCAGTCCAATCCCATCAGCGCCTGCGATCGCGCGCGCCAGAGCAATCTCGTGGTCCAGCGAATCCCGTTCGGTTGTGGGTGCAAGCAATACATCCACACGGACAAAACCATGCGCCAAAGCGGCAAGCATCTCGGCGTGGCCAAAACCGGATATAACATTTAGTTCCAGCGGGATAACATCCGAAGGCAAACCACGACCAAAGCGCGCAGCCAACCGGATCATCTCTGCCCCATGCGCATCATGAATCAAAAGCCGGGGCGCGGCCCCTCCTGCTCGTCGATAGGTGCGCGCCAGGACGTGCATCCGGGACAACAGCGCCGAAACGGTCGGATCCTCGTAAGTGATCGCCGTCGACGGACACAGTGCGGCACACGCACCGCATCCGGCACATACCATCGGGTCGATGCTCACATGCTCACCCGCTGGTGTTATCGCCCCGGTCGGGCAGATATCCAGACAGTTTGTACAACCCACCTGTTCCGCCCGTGAATGCGCACACAAGGATTCTTCCAATCTCACGTACAAAGGCTTTTCAAAGGTACCAACAAGCTGAATGGCCTCAAAAGCCAGGCGTTCAACGGCCACCACGTCTTTTGGATCAGCCCTCAGATACCCTTCGCGCTTGTTGGGGGCCTGGACGAACGGCGCGCCGCCTGTCAGGTCCAGAATAATGTCGCAGGCAGATTGTGCTCCGTTCCTGGGCTCGGTCCAGGCAAAGGCACCACGCCCGCCCGGCACGACCTGTTGCACGGCGTCCAGACGCAGTGAAAACCCGCCCAGCGCCCCTGACACGGACTTCACCCGTCCGCGTACCACATCGAAAGCGCGCGAGGTCGGCTCTGCCTGATCCGTAGCCAGAACAGTCACGGCCAAAGTTCCCACCAACTTCTCAGCCAGATCAAAACCCACCGCGCCGGGGCCAACGATGAAACAAGTTCCTTCGCTGATAACATCGACGCTGGGTGTGACGGGCTGCGGCAACAGCGCCTCAGCCGCCAGTGCAGCCATCTTTGGCGTTGCATCCGTACCCTGTTCAGACCAACCCGCACGGTCGCGTAGGTCGAAGAAGCCAGGCACGTCGATATCCAAATCTTCGGCAAGGGACTGGAACACGTCCTGCTCTTGCAGGCAGGCGATCACGGTATCTCCGTCTTGCATCAGTTCGGAAGCAGATTGCAGTTGGGTCGTGCAAAGCGCTGTATGCACCTTAGAACAACTAACACCACAGGCGCTTTCGATCCTGTCGGGATCCAATTCCTGAGTTCCTGCGCAATCGCATAGCAGTAGTTTGGTGCCCATTTTCCCTCCCGCGGGATGCTCTCCCCATCCCATGAACCTTAGGCTGTACGCACATCCCGGCAACTTCAACCCCCTGCCGTGCGCAGTTATTTACCCCTCATTCGCGCAGAAAATCGAAGGAAACAAACGCGTTTTCGGCTCCGTTCACGCAGTTGCGACCAAAACATACGACCAAAGTCTAAGGACACAGGCTTGGCACAAAGACACAATGTGTACCATAGTGTTCATGCAAAGGCAGGGGAGAGCCTTTCGGGGAGGAGCCAGTGGCCAAGGCCGCAAGCCAGATCGAAATGCCAGTTGGCGTCATCGTGCGCAAGACACCCGGGATCACACGTTGGGCCCGATGGAGTTGGCGTGCCATAGCCGTTTTGCCGGGTGCTGGTCCTGCCGATTGGCAGGAATTGCGTCGCGAAGGCGACGCTATTGAATACCATGCAGCCACCCTGCCCCTGACCCTTTGGGCGGATGAGACCGAAGCCTACATGGTCAACCTGTCAGACGGACAACCCTCGCTTTATCTGGTGTTGCGGGATGAATTGAAGGGGGACGTCCCTTTGAACGCGGTGCTTATCACGGCCTCGCCTTTTGAGGGGCAGGACTATGCCGACACAGGTGAAGAGATCGTCGAGAAGATCCCCATGACCGAAGGGCTGATTGCCTGGGTGCGGGATTTCGCGCTCAAACACCATAAAGACGAAGTTTTCATCAAGCGCCGCCGCGACAAGAAACGCATGGATTTGGTCGAGGACGGCAAGGGCGACCCACGGATCAGACAGGCCTCGGATGTCTACCGCGCACCTCGGAGGCTTGTGCAATGACCCAGGCGCGCGATTTCTGGTCGCGTCGCAAGGCCGCCGTACAGGCAGAAGCCGAGGCTGAGGTCATAGCGGCAGAAGAACAGGTCATAGCCGCACAACACGCCGAACTGGAAGAAAAGACTGACGCCGACATACTGGCCGAGTTAAACCTGCCTGACCCGGATCAATTACAGGCGGGCGACGATGTCACGGGGTTCATGGCCAAGGCGGTACCTGATCGGTTGCGACGCCGGGCCTTGCGCCGGTTGTGGCGACTGAATCCGGTTCTGGCCAACGTGGACGGTCTGGTTGATTACGGCGAAGACTATACCGACGCAGCTTGTGTGATCGAAAACCTTCAGACCGCCTACCAGGTGGGCAAAGGGATGCTGGCCCATGTCGAGGCCTTGGCCGCAAGTGAAGACGACACCGAAGAGGAAACCCCCTCGGAGGATGAACCAATGTCCGAACCTGCGGTCGCCATGGAAGAACCAGAAGCCGCCGCACCAACACCTGAAGTGGATCTGGCCGAAGCTTACACGCAGGAAGAGGCCGAACTGCCCCCGTCCCCGCGCCGCATGAGATTTGAATTCGAAGGATAACCCATGACCGCAAATAACGCGCAGACTTTAGACATTTCAGCCGAAGACCGGCTGCGCGCGGATTTTTACAATTTTCTGGGTTTGCTTTTGGCCGGCCCGCCTGATCAGTTGCTTCTGGACCAGATGTCGGGGCTGAGCGGAGACGACACTGATCTGGGCCAAGCCATTCAGGCTATGGCGCGTGTTGCCAAGGTCACCAAGCCCGCCGCTGCCGAGCGTGAGTTCAACGCGCTATTCATTGGTTTGGGACGTGGCGAATTGCTGCCTTACGCCAGTTTTTATCTGACCGGGTTCCTGAACGAAAAACCTCTGGCGCAATTGCGCAATGACATGGCTGTACGCGGGATCACCCGTGCGCAAAACGTGTTTGAACCCGAAGACAATATCGCCTCGCTTATGGAAATGATGGCCGGGATGATCGTGGGTCGTTTCGGATCACCGGCCACACTGGAAGATCAAAAAGCGTTCTGGAACAAACATATCGGCCCCTGGGCCGCGCATTTCTATTCGGATTTGGAAGCCGCCGAAGCGTCGGTTCTCTATGCCTCGGTCGGCACCGCCGGTCGAGTGTTCATGGAAATCGAACGCGAGGCCTTCCGAATGACGGCGACATAACCCGCCACTCGCCAGCGTCTGAATTGGCGCTAAATCGCAAATGGGAGAGGAGAAGCCCATGAGCAAGACCAAGGAAGAAGGCGCAACGCGCCGCGACTTCCTCAAACTGGCCGGAACCGCAGCGCCTGCTGCCGTTGCCGCCGCCAGCCTGAGCGGTCAAGCCGAAGCAGCCGAGCTGCCGACGGATGAAACCCGCATGCAAGATACAGCGCATACCCGCGCCTATCTGGAAAGCGCGCGCTTCTAAGCCGCCCCGACTGCGCCCGGCGTACCAGCCGGACGATGTCACTTACCCGACTGACGGTTGCGATTGGCCCTGACGTTGGTTTCGTAGTTACCAAGCCAGCCATGATCCTCATGGCCAGCAAGGGAGGAAAGAAATGCTTAGGAAAAAGACCAACGGGGTTGCGAGACGCCCCCAGCGGACAAGTATCCTGTCCCAGATCGGCGAGAAAACCGTCGATCGCCGCGCATTCCTGCGTGGCTCGGGCCTGACGATCGGCGGCCTTGCCGCGATCAGCGCCACGGGTGGAACCGTGACGCCTGCCAGCGCCCAAACAGCGGCCAACACCGCCGTTGAGAATATTAAATCCGTATGCACCCACTGTTCGGTCGGCTGTACCGTTGTTGCCGAAGTGCAGAACGGTGTCTGGGTCGGGCAAGAACCCGGCTGGGACAGCCCGTTCAACCTGGGTGCGCATTGCGCCAAAGGGGCCTCGGTCCGCGAGCACGCCCATGGCGAACGCCGCCTCAAGTATCCGATGAAAAAGGAAGGCGGCGAGTGGAAGCGCATCAGCTGGGAAGAGGCGATCAACGAGATCGGCGACGGCATGATGAACATCCGCCAGGAATCCGGGCCGGACAGCGTGTACTGGTTGGGCTCGGCCAAGCACAATAACGAACAGGCCTATCTGTTCCGCAAGTTCGCCGCCTACTGGGGCACGAACAACGTGGACCATCAGGCCCGTATCTGCCACTCGACCACTGTTGCGGGTGTTGCGAATACATGGGGCTACGGCGCCATGACCAATTCGTACAATGACATCCACAACTCACGGGCCATCTTCATCATCGGCGGCAACCCGGCCGAGGCGCATCCCGTCTCGCTGCTTCATGTTCTGCGCGCGAAAGAGCAGAATAACGCACCGCTGATCGTCTGCGACCCGCGCTTTACGCGCACCGCGGCGCATGCGGATGAATATGTGCGGTTCCGTCCCGGCACAGACGTTGCTCTGATCTGGGGCATTCTGTGGCACATCTTCGACAACGGCTGGGAGGACAAAGAGTTCATCCGCACCCGTGTCTGGGGAATGGACCAGATCCGCACCGAGGTCGCCAACTGGAACCCGGAAGAGACCGAGCGTGTAACCGGCGTGCCCGGCTCGCAGCTCAAGCGCGTTGCCCGGACCATGGTCAACAACCGCCCCGGCACAGTCATCTGGTGTATGGGTGGTACGCAGCACACCAACGGCAACAACAACACCCGCGCTTACTGCGTGCTCCAGCTTGCTTTGGGCAACATGGGCACTTCGGGGGGTGGCACCAACATCTTCCGTGGTCATGACAACGTGCAGGGCGCAACGGACCTTGGTGTTCTGTCCCACACCCTGCCTGGCTATTACGGCCTGTCCAAGGGTGCATGGGGTCATTGGGCTCGTGTCTGGGGTGAAGATCCCGAATGGCTGGCGGGCCAGTTCGCCACGATCAAGGACAAGGAAGGCAAGGATAAACCGCTTCAGAACGAGCGCGGCATCCCGGTCTCCCGCTGGATCGACGGTGTTCTGGAAGACCCGGCCAACATGGATCAGGACAACAATGTCCGCGCCATGGTTCTGTGGGGCCACGCGCCCAACTCGCAGACCCGGATGACGGAAATGAAGACGGCGATGGAGAAGCTGGACATGCTGGTCGTGATCGACCCGTATCCCACCGTCTCGGCCGTGCTGCATGACCGCACCGATGGCGTCTACCTGTTGCCCGCCTGTACGCAGTTCGAAACCCGTGGCTCGGTCACGGCATCGAACCGGTCGCTACAATGGCGCGACAAGGTGGTTGAACCGCTGTTCGAAAGCCTGCCGGACGAGGTCATTATGGCCAAGTTCGCCAACAAGTTTGGCTGGGCGGATCGGTTGTTCCGCAATATCGAGATGGACGATCCGGAAACCCCCAATGTTGAAAGCATCACGCGTGAGTTCAACGCGGGTCTCTGGACCATCGGATATACCGGTCAATCGCCAGAACGTTTGAAAAGCCATATGGCCAACCAGCACACGTTCGACAGAACCACGCTGCAAGCCATTGGTGGGCCCAACGACGGCGAATATTACGGTCTGCCCTGGCCCTGCTGGGGAACACCGGAGATGGGTCATACGGGGACACCAAACCTCTATGACATGTCCAAACCGGTGGCCGAAGGTGGCCTGACCTTCCGTGCGCGCTTTGGCGTGGAGCGGGATGGCGACAACCTGTTGGCCGAAGGGGTCTATAGCGTTGGATCGGAAATTCAGGATGGATATCCCGAGTTCACGATGCAGATGCTGATGGACCTTGGTTGGGATGGCGATCTGACGGCCGAGGAACGCGCAGCCATCGACGCCGTTGCGGGACCAGAGACCAACTGGAAAACCGACCTGTCCGGCGGTATCCAGAGGGTCGCGATCGAGCATGGCTGTGCGCCCTTCGGGAACGCCAAAGCCCGCGCGGTTGTCTGGACCTTCCCGGATCCGATCCCACTGCATCGCGAGCCGCTTTATACGAACCGGCGCGACCTGGTGGAGGACTATCCGACCTACGAGGACCGGCACGCATATCGCCTGCCCACCCTTTATGCTTCGATTCAGAAGAACGACTTTTCAAAGGATTACCCGATAATCCTAACGTCAGGTCGTCTGGTCGAATATGAAGGCGGCGGGGATGAAACACGGTCGAACCCGTGGCTGGCCGAGCTTCAGCAGGACATGTTCGTCGAGATCAATCCACGCGATGCCAACAACCTTGGTATTCGCGACGGATCACAGGTCTGGGTCGAAGGTCCTGAAGGCGGCAAGGTCAAGGTGATGGCGATGCTGACCAACAGGGTCGGTGCCGGCGTGGCCTTCATGCCGTTCCACTTTGGCGGCCATTTCCAGGGCGAGGACCTGAGGGAGAAATACCCGAAAGGTGCCGATCCCTATGTGCTGGGTGAAAGTACCAACACCGCCCAGACCTATGGCTATGATTCCGTGACCCAGATGCAAGAGACCAAAGCGACTCTTTGCAAAATCTGGTCAGCGTAAGGGAGGAGAAGAGAACATGGCAGCAAGAGCAAAGTTTCTCTGCGACGCCGAACGCTGCATCGAGTGCAATGCCTGCGTCACCGCGTGTAAGAACGAACACGAGGTGCCGTGGGGCGTGAACCGCCGCAGGGTGGTGACGATCAATGACGGTGACCCGGGCGAACGCTCGATTTCGGTGGCCTGTATGCATTGCTCGGATGCGCCCTGCATGGCGGTGTGCCCGGTCGACTGCTTCTATCAGAATGAAGAAGGGGTCGTCCTGCACTCCAAGGACCTGTGCATTGGTTGTGGTTATTGCTTCTACGCGTGCCCGTTCGGCGCGCCGCAATACCCGCAGGCGGGCAACTTCGGATCGCGTGGAAAGATGGACAAATGTACCTTCTGCGCTGGCGGTCCCGAGGAAACGCACTCGACCGCAGAGTTCGCCAAATATGGTCGCAACCGGATCGCCGAGGGCAAACTGCCCATCTGCGCCGAAATGTGTTCTACCAAGGCCCTGCTCGCTGGTGACGGCGACGTTGTGTCGGCCATCTACCGCGAGCGTGTCGTCGCCCGTGGCTTCGGGTCCGGCGCATGGGGTTGGGGCACCGCCTACGACCAGAAAGACGGCTAAGACCGTCTGTGATGAACTAAACAGGCGACCCGCATCCGTGGGTCGCCTGATCAGGGATTTTGACCGAGGTTCAGATGTTCCGCTTACTCATCGCATTGCTGTTCACCATTGGGCTGGCACAGGCCACCGTTGCGCAAACAAACGAAGCTGGGGAACCAGCCACCACGAATGAGCGCGCCTCGACCGGTGGTGCGACCACGCTTGAGGATATTCTCGCGCGTCAACGCGGCGAAAAAGTAGATAACACCTATCGCTCGGAAAACACTGGCCAAGGCAATGTCGAAGGCCTTCTGGGCCAGTTTGGACCCAGCGGCGTATCGTCCGACAGTGATGTATACCGCGCGCTGCGCTTTGGCTCGGCGGACGTCACCGTGTCCTCGCGCGGACCTGCCGACAGTGTGCTGATCCAAGACGGCGGCATGTGGTGGTGGGAATTCCGCACAGGGCCGTTACGCGAATATGGCGGTTACATCATCGCAGGAATGCTGGCCATCATCGTTCTGTTTTTCCTGATCCGAGGCAAGATTCGCATCGACGGAGAAAAGACCGGCCGTACCGTTCTGCGCTTCACCAGTTTTGAACGTTTCGGGCATTGGCTGTTTGCAGGATCATTCATCGTGCTTGCGATCACCGGCCTGCTGACACTCTATGGCCGCGACTTCCTGATTCCGATCTTCGGCAAGGAAGGTTTCGCAACCATCGCGCAAGGCTGCAAATGGCTTCACAACAATCTGGCATGGGCCTTCATGCTGGGGCTGATCATCATCACGGTGAATTGGATTGCCCATAACATCCCCAACCGCACAGACCTGAAATGGCTGGCTGCCGGTGGGGGTTTATTCAGCAAAAACAGCCACCCACCCGCCAAGAAATTCAACGCAGGTCAAAAGATCATCTTCTGGGCCTGCATACTGCTGGGAGTCTCGATCAGCCTGTCCGGCCTGTCGCTGCTGTTTCCGTTTGAATTGCCGATGTTCGCCAAGACCTTCTCGGTTGCCAATGCCACCGGCATTCCACAGGCGCTTGGTCTGAACCTGCCCGTGCAAATGTCACCTCAGGAAGAGATGCAATACGCCCAAGTCTGGCACGTGATGGTCGCTTATGTCTTCATCGCCATCATCATCGCGCATATCTACCTCGGCTCGGTCGGGATGGAGGGCGCGTTTGATGCAATGGGTACTGGTGAAGTCGAAGAGCAATGGGCGCGCGAACACCACTCGTTGTGGCTGGAAGAGGTGCAGGAAAAAGAGGCTGGCAAGGCAGCGGCCTCACCCGCCGAATAGATGCGCTGGCTGATCCTTGCCTGTGCGTTGATCCCCCTGCCCGCATGGGCGGAGTTCTTCACGCTCAAAGGTCATGGCGGGCCGATCATGGGTATCGCAACGGCCCCTGATGGACGGATCGCAACAGCCAGTTTCGACAATTCTGTCGGGCTATGGTCGGACCAGACACCCGAATGGCTGGAAGGTCACGAAGCAGCCGTCAACGCGGTCGTCTTCAACGGTACAGCAATTTATTCCGCCGGAGACGATTTTACCCTCCGCCGCTGGCCGGGCGGAGAGATCGTCGGCCAACACAAAGGCAAGATCGTTTCTGTGGCTGCCTCAAAAACGCATGTCGCAACGGCCAGTTGGGACGGAACAATCGGATTATGGCCCGTCGATGGCACTGCCCCCGCCCTGTTCGGCCCCACGGGCAGTGGCGTGAATGCGGTCACTTTTTCACCGGATGGATCAAAGCTTTTTTCCGCTGGCGTCGATGGGTCCTTACGCGTGTGGGATGTCGCAACCGGCGAAGAAACGGACCGGCTGGTTGAGCACGGATTTGGCATCAACGAATTGATTTTCAACGCGCAGGAAAACTGGATCGCCTATGGCGCGGTGGACGGGGTGACGCGCATCCTCGATCTGACAACCGGTGAAGAACGCGACTTCACTCTGGACCGCCGCCCGATCCTGGCCCTTGCACTCAGCCCGGACCGAAGCCTTTTGGCGGTCGGTGACGGCGAAGGCTATATCATGATGATCGACACGACCGAATGGCGCATCACGCAGGATTTTCGCGCAACGCTGCGCGGACCGGTCTGGGCGCTGTCATTCTCTGATGATGGCCAGAACATTCATGCAGGGGGCATAGACGCGGCGATGTACAGCTGGCCCGTGGGTGCGCTGTCGGATCAACAGCAAATGGCTTCGACCGAGCCCAGTTTTCTGAAAGATCCCGACGAAATGGAGAATGGCGAACGTCAATTCGCCCGCAAATGCTCGATCTGCCACAGCCTGACACCCGACAGCGAACGTCGGGCGGGTCCAACACTGCACGGTATCTTTGGGCGACCCGCCGGATCGCTGCCGGGATATTTGTACTCGGATACGCTGCAAGACTCTGATATTGTTTGGAATGAACAAACAATAAATGCCCTTTTCGATGAGGGGCCGGATCATTACATTCCGGGGTCGAAGATGCCGATGCAACGGATTACAGAACAGCAGGACCGGGACGACCTGATCGCTTTTCTGCGCCGTGCGACGGACGACCAGAACTGAACCGGAGGAGACTATGAAAGCCTTTTTAGCCGCGGTTGTCGCGATGGTCGTGATTACAGTTGCAGCCCCGACGACGTTGGACCAGATCGGGTTCAGCGCCGCGGACAGCACATCTGGTTCTGCGGTGCGCCTGGACTGAATGTCTCAATACCTGACCACCCGCGAACTGGCCGATCTTTTGCGCATTGGCGAGCGTAAAGCCTATGACCTTGCCTCATCCGGCGAGGTGCCTTGTGTGCGCGCCATGGGCAAGCTTTTGTTCCCACGGGCCGAGATCATCGCCTGGCTCAACGCGTCACGGTCTGGGCCTCAAGTGGCGGAACCGCCCCTGCCCCCGATCGTTGCTGGCAGCCATGATCCCCTTCTGGACTGGGCATTGCGCGAAAGCGGATCGGGGCTGGCAACGTATTATGATGGCTCTTTCGACGGATTGACACGATTGAGCGAGCGCAGCGCGCAGGCCGCTGTGCTGCACATCCACGAGGACGGAGGGTTCAATACCAAATCCCTGCGCGACTCATTGGGCGAAGCCCCGGTGATCCTCTATGAAGTCGCCCGTCGAGAACGCGGTTTGTTACTGGCGCCGGGCGCATTGGACATCAGATCGTTCCAAGACCTCAAATCGCGACGCATCATCCTGCGGCAAGACAGTGCAGCCAGCCAGCACTTGTTCAATGCGCAACTTGAAGCACATGACCTAACTTACGACGATTTTGACATTTTTCCCAGCCGCGCACGCACCGAGGAAGAGCTGGCCATTGCCCTGCACGATCAAAAGGCCGAAGCAGGCTTTGGACTGGGTGCCTTGGCCGGGCTTTACAACCTCGGCTTTGTCCCCACCCATTCCGAAAGGCTGGACCTGGCGATCTGGCGCAGATCGTTTTTCGATCCACCGATGCAAAAACTGATGTCGCTGCTACGCTCGGATCATTTCACTCAACGGGCCCGCGAATTCGGCGGTTATGACCTGTCGGGCCTCGGTACGATCCATCACAATGGTGCCAGCGGCTGATCCTCCGCCAACCGCTTCATCTTTTCAGAAATACTCGCCCCGCAGGTGTTGGCTGCAGGCCAACTTATTGGGCATTGGGGAAAAACACCTGCTGTCCCTCCAGCCTGAAGGACGCGATCGCCTCCTGCCCGTCCGGCCCCGTCAACCAGTCGATAAAGCGTTGACCGGATGCCGCCCGCACATGTTGGTGCTTTTCCGGGTTCACAAGGATCACACCGTATTGATTAAACAAACGCGGATCGCCCTCGACCAACACCTCTAGATTGCCTCTGTTGCCAAAAGACAGCCACGTGGCCCGGTCTGTAAGTGTATAGGCGTCCATGCCCCCGGCCACGTTCAGGGTCGCGCCCATACCCGATCCGGTTTCACGATACCACGTGCCGGAAGCACCCTTTGGATCAAGCCCGGCAGACGACCAATGGCCCAGCTCGGCCTTATGCGTCCCACTGTCATCGCCACGCGATGCAAAAGGGGCTTCGGCCTCTGCAATGGCCGTCAGAGCAACCAGTATATCGGTGCCTCCACGAATACCGGCCGGGTCAGATTTTGGGCCGACCAGAACAAAATCGTTATACATCAGGTCTTTGCGCTCGACGCCCCAGCCGTCCGCGACAAATTTCTCTTCGGCTGGTTTGGCGTGGACCAGCAGAACATCCCCGTCCCCGTTGACTGCATTGCGAATGGCCTGACCTGTTCCAACCGCGACAACGCGCACATCTATGCCAGACTCAGCCTCGAACCACGGCAATATGTGTTCCAACAGTCCAGAATTCTGCGTCGATGTCGTGGATTGAACAACAATGAACGGCGTTTCTGCTGAAACCGCCCCTGCCGACAGGCCAAGTGTAACTGCTGCTGCCCGAATAAATGCCCGAAATATCATGTTCTCCGTCTTTTCTTATTATGTAACCAACCCACCCGCCAGATAGCGACGCGATGCTTCGCTTTCGGGGGCATCCAATACTTGTTTCGCGGGCCCATGTTCGACCACTTGACCGCCCTGCATCATGACAATATCCGCAGCTAAACGTCGCGCCTGTCCGATGTCATGTGTCACCATAACGATCCGCACCCCACGTGCCGAGGCGCGCTGGATCATCCGCTCGATCATTTGTGTGGCGCTCGGGTCCAGGGCACTGGTCGGTTCATCCAGAAACAGAGTTTCGGGCTCAGTCGCCAGGGCGCGCAGGATTGCCAGCCGCTGCGCCTCACCCCCGGAAAGTGAGCGAGCCGGCTGTCGCGCCTTGCCGTCCAGCCCCCCTTCGACCAGCAATTCGGCGATGCGTTTTTTTCTGTCTGTGCGCCCCATACTCTGACGCTTTAGAACAAAGTCCAGATTTGCAGCAACCGAACGACGCAACAAAAACGGTTGCTGGAACACCATAGCCTGACGCGCCTTTTGTGTCGTGCTCAGCGGAAGTCCGTCCTGGACGACGCGCCCGCGATCCGGTGCGATCAGACCATGCAAACAACGCAACAGCAGGCTTTTGCCCGCGCCGTTCGGACCAAGGATGAGGGTTGGTCCGGGACCATCCAGAACCAGCGACGGCACATCCAGCAACGAACGGCCTTTGCTGCGAATCCGAAGATCTTTGACCTCAAGGCGGCTCACCAAGTTGCAGATGCCATCACGCATGGCGCAACCCCTCTTGCTCGGCCTTCAAGCTTACGGCGCTGACCATTGCGTTCACCGCCACAGCAATCCCGATCAGGATCGCCCCCAATGCCAACGCCAATGCGAGGTTTCCCTTTGAAGTTTCCAACGCGATGGTTGTGGTCATCACGCGCGTCACGTGGTTGATGTTGCCCCCGACAATGATCACCGCGCCAACCTCGGCGATGGCGCGTCCGAAGCCTGCCAGCAAGGCCGTAACTAAGGCCAGCCTTGCGTCCCACAACAAAACCGGAACCGAAGCCAGCCTGGACACGCCGAGGGATCGCAACTGTTCCGAATACTCCTCGGCCAGCATCTCGATCACCTGCCGCGTCAATGCCGCGACGATTGGCGTGACCAGCACCACTTGCGCGATAATCATCGCAGTTGGCGTGTACAAAAGTTGCAGTACACCCAAAGGGCCTGAACGGGACAGCATCAGATAGACCAGCAGGCCCACGACCACGGGCGGGAACCCCATCAGTGCATTCATCAGCACGATCAAAATGCGTCTTCCAGGAAACCGGGCAACGGCCAAAGCAGCCCCCACAGGCATCCCAATCAGCGCGGAAATCAGCACGGCAAACAGTGAAACCTTCAGAGACAACAGCACAATCGCCCAAAGCTCTGAGTCCCCATGCAGGATCAGAGAAATTGCAGAGTTGAATTCTGATGCAAATCCTTGCATTTTCTACCATGATGCCTGCATTTCGTACGAAATGCGTTTATTTACAGGTAAATACTACTCTGTTTTTCGAATGAGTACAGACACAAATCCGGCATAGGAAATATGAAACGCGGCCCCAATCGGGACCGCGTTGAAATTGTTCGGATTGACAACTTGGATCAGTTCAAGGCTGCATCCGTGATCTGGTGCGTCCAGGCACCTTCGGGCTGCTTGGTAATTGCCGGGTTCTCTGCAGAAACGGCCGAGAGCAGTGTTTTCACTGTCTGCTCGTAGTCAGCCGGATCCAGCGCACCGTCTGATCCTTCAATCAGTTTTGCGACCTCACCCATCATGTAAACCTGATGGTCCAGCTCCTGCGCGCCGGTCTCATCGAATTCCAGCACGATTTCAGCGGCCTCTTCCTGATTTTCAGCTGCATATTTCCAGCCCTTCATCGAGGCACGAACGAACCGTTCCATCTTGTCGACAAATTCAGGATCACTCAGATTCTCTTCCATGACATACAGGCCGTCCTCGAGCATCCCAAAACCCATCTGAAGATAGTTGAAAGTCACCAGCTCTTCGGGCGTGATACCGGCCTGAAGGATCTGGCGGTACTCGTTGTACGTCATGGTGGAGATGCAATCCGCCTGCCCCTGAATCAGGGGATCTGCGGAAAACGCCTGTTTTAGAACAGTGACCCCGTTCTCGTCCGCGCCATCCGTTTCGATGCCCAAGGACGCCATCCAGGCATAGAAGGGATACTCATTGCCAAAGAACCAAACACCCATGGTACGGCCGGGGAAATCCTCGGGCGTTTCAACGCCGGTGGACTTCAGGCAGTTGACCTGAAGCCCTCCGGTTTTGAACGGCTGTGCAATGTTTACCAGCGGAACACCGCGTTCACGCGCAGCCAAACCAGCGGCCATCCAAGTGGTGATGACGTCGGCACCACCTCCAGCAATAACCTGTTCCGGTGCGATGTCCGGACCGCCCGGTTTGATTGTGACATCAAGCCCTTCTTCGTCGTAGAAACCTTTCGCTTCTGCTACAAAGTAGCCAGCAAATTGCGCCTGCCCGACCCATTTCAACTGCAACGTCACTTCGTCCGCCGCAAGCGCCGTAGTGGCTGCCAAACTGAAGGCGGCAACCGCCCCGCTAAGTAGCTTGTTCATCTTCATATCTCCTAGTTGCTTTTGGTTGCCCCGTTTTCGAGGTCTGTTGAATTATTCCTTTTCTTATCCACGTTGTGACGGATGCCAAAACGTCACGACCTTCTCGATGCCTGCGACGAGGCCATAAAAGGCGGTGCCGGCAAGCGCTGCCACCACGATCTCGGCCCAGACCATATCAAGCGACAGCTGGCCTACGCTGGTAGAAATCCGAAAGCCCATCCCCACGATTGGCGAGCCAAAGAACTCTGCCACAATGGCTCCGATCAAAGCCAAAGTTGTTGAAATCTTCAACCCATTGAAAATGAAAGGCATCGCCGCAGGCAAACGCAGTTTCACAAAACTCTGCCAATAGGTTGCGGCATAAGTCTCCATCAGATCGCGCTGCATCGCCGTGGCTTCACGCAACCCGGCCACGGTGTTGACCAGCATCGGAAAGAACACCATCACAACGACCACCGCCGCTTTGGAATGCCAATCAAACCCGAACCACATGACCAGGATCGGCGCCGTTCCAACGATGGGTAGAGCTGCTACGAAATTCCCCACAGGCAAAAGACCGAGGCGCAGGAAGTCCCACCGATCCACAGCAATGGCCATAAGAAATGCCGATCCACAGCCGATGACATATCCGCTGAGCGCACCTTTCAGAATTGTCTGAACAAAATCCGCCCACAGAATGTCAAGGCTACCGGCAAAGCGCAGCGCGATGGCGGAAGGTGCTGGCAGGATGACCAACGGAACCTCTAGTCCGCGCACCAACAGCTCCCACGCACCTACGACGGTCAGCCCGAAAATCACCGGCGCCAGAAAGCGTACGATCCGACTGTCCGCCTGCGGTCCACTGGCCAGGCGGCTGTTCAACCACCAGCCAAAAGCCCACAGCAGCAGAGCAAAGATAACCAACATCATTGCGCCATCCCCATCCGCTTCAGGACCATCCGCTCAACCAATCCGAGCAATCCAACCAGACAGGCAGCCAGAATGGCGGCCGCGAACAAGGCCGACCAAATCTGCACCGTCTGGCCATAGTAACTGCCAGCCAGCAAACGAGCACCCAGCCCGGCGACGGCCCCTGTCGGCAGTTCCCCCACGATTGCGCCGACCAAAGACGCCGCGATACCGATTTTCAACGACGTGAAAAGGTAAGGCATCGACGCAGGCAAGCGCAGTTTCCAAAAGCCTTGCGACCGGCTGGCATTATAGGTTTGCAACAGGTCCAGTTGCATCGCATCGGGGCTGCGCAGCCCTTTGACCATACCAACGACAACCGGGAAAAAGCTAAGGTAAGCCGATATGATGGCCTTGGGGATTATCCCCTGAACGCCAACCGAATACAGGACAACAATGATCATTGGTGCCAGTGCAATAATGGGGATCGTCTGGCTCACAATGGCCCATGGCATGACAGACAAATCCATCACGCGGCTATGAACGATCCCCACAGCCAGCAAGATGCCCAACCCCGTGCCGATCACAAAGCCAAGCATCGTCGCGCTGAGCGTCACCCACCCATGATAGATCAACGATCGTTTCGAGGTGATTTTCTTCTCGACAGTCGTTTCCCACAATTCAATCACGACCTGATGGGGCGAAGGCAAACGGGGTTTTTTCTGTTCCCACGCGGCGGGGATCGTAAACGTGTTGTTTACCACCAGCCCAAACTCGCCCAAGTCGCGGCGCGCGCTTGCAGTGGGCGGCTGAACCTCGGCCCCGCCACGCTCAAGCTCACTCAGAACACCTTTGATATTCATCGGAACACAAGCCGCGTACCAAATCAGGGCGATTGCAGCGACAACTGTGAGTATGGCAACGACCTGCTTCATGCGTGCCACTCCATGCGATAGACGGGCACAGTGTCTGGCGGTACCGGAGGCTCCTCTGCGGTCACTTCAAACCCTTCGCGGCGATAAAAGCGCTGCGCCGCGGTGTTGGGCCTGTGGGTCGTCAGCCAAAGAAACCCTCTTCCCTCTTTGGCGATATCGATGAACCGCTTGCCGATGCCTTGCCCCGTTCGGCTGCAATACAGCGCGCCAATCTTCTGCTGCTCGGGATCAACCGACATGTAGCAATCGACCGGATCACCGGCGACCCAGATCTCACGACTTTCGAATGCATCCCGGATCAGGTTCGCCAGTTCTTCCACCGGCAATTCCTCGGGCATCCAATCTGTTTGCGTCGCCCAGTCGTGAACGACCTTGGCGCAGGACTTGACGTCACTTGGCACGGCGCGTCTGATCTTATCTGCGTTCAGTTCAGTCGTCATAGGAATGCCCCGCCCGCAGCCCATCCCTCACGCGATGCGCGACCTCGATGAATTCCGGCGTGTCACGAATGTCCAATGGCCGTTCTCTGGGCAGAGGGCTATCAATTACATCCGTGATCCGCCCCGGTCTTGGGCTCATGACCACAATCTTGGTACTGAGATACACCGCCTCGGGGATCGAGTGTGTCACGAAGCCAATTGTCTTCTCGGTCCGCGCCCACAGCGCCAAAAGCTGTTCATTCAGGTGATCGCGCACAATCTCATCCAACGCGCCGAACGGCTCGTCCATCAGCAGGATGTCGGCATCGAATGCCAAGGCCCGCGCGATGCTTGCGCGTTGCTGCATCCCACCGGATAGTTGCCAGGGAAACTTCCCCCCAAAGCCAGAAAGATCAACGAGTTCCAGGACTTTATTCACCCTCTCATCCTGTTCGGCGGCGGAATATCCCATGATCTCAAGCGGCAACTTGATGTTCTTGGCAATGGTGCGCCACGGATACAAACCCGCCGCCTGAAACACATACCCATAAGCCCGTTTCCGACGCGCCTCATCGGGGGTCATGTCATTTACAGTCAGCGTGCCACCCGTAGGTGTTTCCAACGCCGCGATACAGCGTAGAAACGTGGTTTTGCCGCATCCGGACGGCCCGATAAAACTGACAAAGTCACCCTTGTCGATTGTCAGGTTCACGTCCTTGAGCGCGTGAACTGGCCCATCGTTGGTCTGGAACGTCAGGTCCAGCTGCCTTGCCTGGATGACGGGCTGGGTCGTGCTTTCAGTGTTCATTACTTTGCCTTGAAAAGAGTGGTGTCAGGGCCGCCTGCAAAGCGGCCCAAACAGATCAAACACCGGTGGCCGGTATACCCGTCCGCTCAACGGGCCGTGGTGCCGTCAGCTCTTTCCAGGTGCTCAGAGCCTTATGGACATGGGTGTTGGCCTCACGCGCCACAAACTTCCCGTGACCCTCCTGAGCCCTGATCTCTCCATCATGCACCGCCACCGCACCACGGGTCAGCGTGAACCGCGGCAACCCGCGCACTTCCTTACCCTCAAAGACGTTGTAGTCGATCGATGATTGCTGCGTCTCAGCCGAAATCACCTTGGCCTTGTTTGGATCCCAAACCACCAGATCAGCATCAGCGCCGACCAGAACCGCACCCTTTTTAGGGTAGCAATTCAATATCTTGGCGATGTTTGTTGATGTAACAGCGACAAATTCGTTCGGCGTCAGTCGTCCCGTATTCACACCATAGGTCCACAGCATGGGCATTCGGTCTTCCAACCCTCCGGTCCCGTTCGGAATCTTGGTGAAATCCCCTACGCCATAACGTTTTTGCTCAGTCGTAAACGCACAATGGTCCGTCGCAACAACGCTCAGCGTTCCAGATTGCAAACCGTTCCACAGGCTGTCCTGATGCTGCTTGTTGCGGAACGGAGGGCTCATGACCCGCCGCGCAGCGTGTTCCCAGTCGTGATGGAAATACTCGCTCTCATCCAGGGTCAGATGCTGGATCAGGGGCTCGCCCCATACCCGCTTGCCCTGCATCTTGGCGCGACGAATGGCCTCATGTGCCTCTTCGCAAGAAGTATGCACTACATAAAGCGGAACCCCGGCCATATCGGCAATCATGATGGCCCGATTGGTGGCCTCACCCTCAACCTGCGGCGGACGGGAATAGGCGTGCGCTTCGGGTCCTGTATTGCCCTCAGCCAACAGCTTGGCGCTCAACTCGGCCACAACGTCGCCGTTTTCGGCATGAACCATTGCGGTTCCACCCAATTCGGCCAGACGCTTGAACGACGCAAACAGCTCATCATCATTCACCATCAGCGCGCCCTTATAGGCCATGAAGTGCTTGAACGTATTGATGCCCCGCGTCTCAATCACGGTCTTGATGTCGTTGAACACCTGCTCGCCCCACCAGGTGACCGCCATGTGGAACGAATAATCACAATTCGCCCGCGTCGATTTGTTGTCCCAGCGTTTCAACGCATCCAGCAGACTTTCACCGGGGTTGGGCAGAGCAAAATCCACCACCATTGTCGTGCCACCAGCCAAAGCCGCACGCGTTCCGCTTTCGAAATCGTCGCTGGAGTACGTACCCATAAAGGGCATCTCCAAGTGAGTATGAGGATCGATCCCACCCGGCATCACATAACAGCCGGTGGCGTCCAACTCCTTGTCGCCCTTCAGATCCATTCCGATTTCAGTGATCACACCACCTTCGACCAGCACGTCTGCTTTGTACGACAAATCCGCAGTGACGACGGTTCCGTTCTTGATAACTGTGCTCATTTCAAACTCCCTGATGCGGTCTGCACCGCTTGCTTCATCTGGCTATAAATACCTCGGGGGATTCGCCCATCGGGCGACGGGGGCAGAGCCCCCTATTCCACGATTTCAGCCGTCTCGACGACGGCGTGCAACAGAACATCCGCCCCAGCCGAAGCCCATTCCTTGCTGATCTCTTCAGCCTCGTTATGGCTTAACCCGTCCACGCATGGGCACATGATCATCGCGGTCGGGGCCACACGGTTGATCCAACAGGCGTCATGCCCCGCACCCGAAATTATGTCCGTATGCGAATACCCCAACCGCTCGGCCGCGTCGCGCACGGCGGATACACAACCATCATCGAATTTCACTGGATCGAACCCACCGACTTTTTCGAATTCGATCTGCAAGCCCATGTCTTCCACGATGTCTTCGGCCGCCACCCGCAGACGGTTCTCCATGTCCGTGATCACATCCAATTCGGGCGAGCGGAAATCGACCGTGAACACTGCCTTTCCCGGGATCACGTTACGTGAGTTCGGATAGACATCGATATGACCAGCCGCTCCCACTGCGTGCGGCGCATGAGACCACGCGATCTCGTCCACTTTCTCGAGAATACGCGCCATCGCAAGGCCCGCGTTCTTACGCATCGGCATCGGGGTTGACCCGGTATGGGCATCCTTGCCGGTCACGGTGATCTGGGTCCAGCTCAGCCCTTGCCCGTGTGTGACAACGCCAATATCCTTGCCCTCGGCCTCCAATATCGGGCCCTGTTCGATATGCAGCTCAAAAAACGCATGCATTTTCCGCGCGCCGACTTCCTCATCGCCGCGCCAGCCAATGCGGTTCAGTTCATCCCCAAACTTTTTGCCCTCGGCATCCTCGCGATCGTACGCCCAATCCTGCGTGTGCATTCCTGCAAACACGCCCGAAGACAGCATGGCGGGCGCATATCGCGTGCCTTCTTCATTGGTCCAGTTGGTCGCCACGATTGGATGCTTTGTTTTGATCCCAAGATCGTTTAGGGTCCGGATGATCTCGAGCCCCCCCAGAACACCCAAGACACCGTCATACTTCCCGCCGGTCGGCTGCGTATCCAGATGCGAACCGACATAGACCGGCAACGCGTCAGGGTCCGCCCCTTCGCGGTGGGCGAACATATTGCCCATCTGGTCCAAACCCATGGAGCAACCAGCTTCCTCGCACCATTTCTGGAACAGGGCGCGGCCTTCGGCGTCCTCGTCCGTCAGGGTTTGGCGGTTATTACCTCCGGCCACACCGGGGCCAATCTTGGCCATCTCCATCAGGCTGTCCCACAACCTGTCGCCATTGATCCTGAGATTCTGCGCCGGAGCTGCCATGTTCATCTTCCCTGTTTGCTTGCGATTTGGCTCGCTTTTGGTGTCTTGATTTGACCATCTGGTCAAACTCACGCTATCACGGGTTCGAGATCAGTCAAGAAATTGCGCGGCACAGCTTGAATTTTCACTGAATTCCGCGCCTATAGTCGAAAAAAGAGACACGCTGAAAACATGCCGAAAGACCGCGCACCGACTCGCATTCAGAAAAAGAACCGTGCTGCGATCCTCGAGGCCGCCCTGAACGTGTTTTCAGCCCACGGGTTTCGCGGATCGACCGTGGATCAGATTGCCGCCGAAGCCGGACTGAGCAAACCAAACCTGCTGTACTATTTCCCTTCGAAAGAGGCGATCCATACTGAACTGCTATCAGGCCTTCTGGAAACCTGGCTGGCCCCTTTGCACGATCTGGACGAGGATGGCGATCCGATGGAAGAAATCCTGGCCTATATTCGGCGCAAGTTGCAAATGAGTCAGGAGTTACCACGCGAAAGCCGCCTTTTTGCCAATGAACTGGTTCAGGGCGCGCCACGTATCCACGAGGCTTTGTCCAAGGATCTCAAGGAACTGGTCGACAAAAAAACCGTGATTCTTACGCGCTGGATGGATCAGGGTAAAATCGCGCGGGTGCACCCCTATCATCTGGTGTTTTCGATCTGGGCGCTGACGCAGCACTACGCAGATTTCGAAGTTCAGGTGCGTGCCATTTTGGGGGAAGAGGATCCGTTTGAAGGGGCGGACCCTTTTGTGGACACGCTGTATCGAAAGCTTTTGACCCCTTGAAAAAAAGGGCCGCAAGAGCGGCCCCGTAATGATCTTACCAAATCGGTTCATTCGGCCGCCTTGGCCATCGGGTTGTTCGGATGCGTGGTCCAGTTTGCGTAGGTCGGCTGAACCTCTTTGCCTGTACGCGGATCAACCTCGCCTGCTGCCATCGGCACCATCGAGATACAGTCTTCAACCGGGCAGACATCAACGCACAGGTTGCACGCCACGCATTCTTCGTCGATCACTTCGAACACGCGGTCCTCCGACATCGAAATCGCCTGGTGGCTGGTATCTTCACAAGCCGCATAGCAACGACCACATTTGATGCACTGGTCCTGGTCGATCTTCGCCTTGGCGATGTAATTCAGGTTCAGATACTGCCAGTCGGTGACATTGGGCACGGCTCGACCGATCACCTCGTCAATGCTGCTGTACCCTTTTTCATCCATCCATTCGGACAGACCGGCGGTCAGTTCGTCGATGATCTTGAAACCATAGGTCATCGCAGCGGTGCAAACCTGCACTGTGCCACAACCCAATGAGATGAACTCGGCCGCGTCGCGCCATGTGGTGACGCCGCCAATACCGGAAATCGGCAGGCCATGCGTGGCCTCGGCCCGCGCGATCTCGGACACCATCGACAGTGCAATCGGCTTCACCGCAGGGCCACAATAGCCACCATGGCTGCCCTTGCCGTCGATTGAGGGTTCGGGGCTGAACGTATCCAGGTTGACGCTTGTGATCGAGTTGATCGTGTTGATCAGCGACACCGCATCGGCGCCACCGTTCTTTGCCGCAGCTGCCGGTTTACGGATATCGGTGATGTTCGGCGTCAGCTTCACGATGACCGGGCGGTCGTAGTACTGCTTACACCAGCGTGTGACCATTTCGATGTATTCCGGCACTTGTCCCACAGCCGAGCCCATTCCGCGCTCGCTCATACCGTGCGGGCAGCCAAAGTTCAGTTCGATCCCATCCGCGCCGGTTTCGGCAACGCGCGGCAGGATGGCCTTCCATGCCTCCTCCTCGCAGGGCACCATGATCGAAGCGATCAGTGCGCGATCCGGGTAATCCGCTTTGACCCGCGCCATTTCTTCAAGGTTCACTTCCAATGGCCGGTCCGTGATCAATTCTATGTTGTTAAGACCAAGCAACCGCCGATCCGCGCCGTATATCGCGCCATAGCGTGGGCCGTTCACGTTCACGACCGGAGGTCCCTCGGACCCCAAAGTTTTCCAGACAACGCCACCCCACCCGGCCTCGAAGGCACGGCGGACGTTGTATTCCTTGTCGGTCGGCGGCGCAGAGGCCAGCCAATACGGGTTGGGGCTGGAAATGCCCAGAAAGTTTGTCGTCAGATCGGCCATGGCTTCTCCCTTCCCGGCTCAGCCGGATTTCTTGAAAATCATTTCGGTCGGGCGAATGCGCCCGGCTTTGAGGTTTGTGACGTAGTTTTGGAATTTCTCGGGCGCCGTCTCGCCCATCATTAGGTGGATCCCCAGCGGCGCGGGGCCGCTTTCAGCGATCTTGGCAAAGACATCTTCGAAGAACTGAAGCGCGAAATCGGTGCGGTCGGTTTCGGTCTCAAGTTCCAGCCCCGCCGCCACTGCTGCGTCTTTGTACACATCCGGCGCGTGCACGAACGAAGTCTCCGGCAAAGTGGACCAAGGGAGTGGGAAAGCCAGCGGCTCGTCCACGTCTCCGCCCATGACATCGAACAAGGCAAAAGTTCCGCCCGTGGCCAGCACCCGCGACACTTCCGCAAACAGTCCGGCCTTGTCTTCGATGTTCATGCCCACATGCATCATGACTGCAAGGTCAAAACCCGCATCCGGCACAGGCATGTCCAAGGCACTGCCCACATGAAAAGTGGCCTTTTCCGAATGCCCGACCAGATCGCTCAACACGGTGGCCGTTTCCACAAATTCAGGCGTCAGATCGACCCCGGTTACCGACGAGTCAAAACGATCCACGATATAACGCGAGGTGCCACCTATACCGCACCCCACATCCAGAACGCGGGTTGCATGGGTCGGCGACAATTGAGCAAACAGGTTATCGGTCGCCAGAACACCACCCGTGTGGAACTCATCCCCTGCCTTCAGATCAGCAACGGTGGCCGCGTCCGGGTCAATACCGCTGGCCTCAAGCGCCGCGCGGACGCGTTCGGTCAGGGCACCGGTGGTATAGTGTTGAGCAACAGCTTGTTCGATCTGGGACATGAGAATACCTCAGCAGCGAAAGGAATGGGGTGAATACCCCACTCTATCACGAAACGAGTGTCGCGTGGATGTCCATCGCTGCATCCCGGCCTTCAGCAACCGCTGTCACGGTCAGGTCTTCACCCCCCGCCGCACAGTCCCCACCAGCCCAGACACCCGACATTGAGGTGCGTCCAGCCCCGCTGACAGCAATCTTATTGCCGTCCAGCGTCAACCCTTCAGGCGCGCCATCCAGCGTCTGACCGATGGCTTTGAGCACCTGATCTGCAGGCAGGCGGATTGTCTCGCCGGTTCCAGTGAGCTGACCGTTCTGGCTGGAGGTATATTCCAGTTCGATCTCAGCAGCAGTTCCGTTTCCATGCACGGCAACCGGCTGCACATTGGTCAGGATTCGAACGCCGTGCGAGGCGGCAAGGTCCTGTTCATACCGGCTGGCGCCCATGGCGTCGCGATCGCGACGGTAGGCAATGGTGACATGTTCCGCGCCCAGCAACTTGGACTTCACAGCAGCATCTACCGCTGTCATGCCGCCGCCAATGACGACAACGTTGCGACCAACGGGCAGGTTTACCAGTTCATCTGCCTGCCGCACATCCGAGATGAAATCAACGGCAGCACGAACGCCATCCTTTTCAACACCGCCTGCGCGCAGGGCGTTCACCCCAGCCAGGCCGATGGATAGGAAAACCGCGTTGTAATTCTCAAGCAGGCCATCCAGCGAGATACTGTCGCCCAGCACCGATCCGGTCTCGATCGCAATCCCGCCGATTTTCAGCAGCCAATCCACCTCGGCCTGCGCAAAATCATTGGTCGATTTATAAGCGGCAATCCCATATTCGTTCAGCCCGCCCGGCTTGGGCTTGCTTTCATGGATTACGACGTCATGGCCCAACATGGCCAGACGGTGGGCGCAAGCCAGCCCTGCAGGCCCTGCCCCAACAACAGCAACAGTCTTGCCCGTAGGTGCCGCCCTTTCGAATGGGTGCGCGCCAGAGGCCATGATGTCATCGGTCGCAAAACGTTGCAGTCTACCGATCTCAACCGGCTTGCCTTCTGCAGCCTCGCGCACACAGGCTTCTTCACAGAGCGTTTCGGTTGGACAGACCCGAGCGCACATGCCGCCCAGAATGTTCTGTTCCAGAATGGTCCGCCCTGCCGACTGTGGCTGCCCCGCCTGAATTTGGCGAATGAACAACGGAATATCGATATCCGTCGGACAGGCTGTCACGCATGGTGCGTCATAGCAGAAATAGCATCGATCAGCGGCAACGGCGGCCTCATGCGGGGCCAGTGGCGGATGCAGATCGGTGAAATTCGAGGTCAGCTCATCGCTGGAAAGCCGCCCAGCGACGATGCCGGGTGCCATCTGGCCCTGTGCCATCACTCTACTCCCTGTAGATATGTTTGTTATGACCTCAGCTTGCCACAAAAAATTTTTTTATCAATTGGTAAAATTTATCAAAAGGTCAAAAAAGTGAAAAACCCGGGCAAAAAGCCGGTTTTCCTCCGGCTTTGTGTAATTTTGAGGCTAAGAAACCTCAGTCATTGTGATGAGATGATCGGACTCGGTCCAAACCCGCGCGCCGCGATGGCCAGCGTTTGCGTACCAGGCGGTAAGTGCAACCGATCCATTTCTCGAATATCTTGTCCTTTTCGGTTGATCTGCCGTCAATGACAAAGGCCTTTGTGCATTGGTCAGCGCTCAATTCAGCTGTTTCAGATGACCACCTTGAAAAAATGAGATTACCGGGCAGTGCATTCAGCTTTCGGCTTTTGACGGTTAGGGTCAGGTGTTGTACTCCGGGACGAAGGGTGCCGGGTCGCGCACTCATCAGGAACGGGCGCAGATGCAGGCAAATCCACAGAAATTTAACATTGCTGTTGTCGGACAAAATAATCGCCTGCAATACGAAGCCCTGCTGTTTGCCGCATCATTGCGGCACAGCTCACCGCGATTTGAAGGCAAACTGTTTGTCGCCACGCCCAAATCGGGACCACGTTGGAATCAGAACCCCAGCATTCAGGACGAAGACGTTCTCAAAGCGCTGACGCAATTGGATGCCGAAGTTCTTCCCTTTGATTCGCATGTCTTTGGCGAAAGCTACCCATACGGCAACAAGATCGAGGCCCTTTTGGCCTTGCCCGAAAATGAGCCCTTTGTGTTCTTTGACACCGACACGCTGATCACCGGTGACATCACAACTGTACCCTTTGACTTCGACCGTCCTGGCGCATCGTTGAAAGTTGAGGGGACGTGGCCAAAACCAACGCTCTACGGCCCCGGCCTCGACGGCATCTGGCGGGCGTTGTATCAGCGGTTCGGGCTGGATTTTGAAAGCTCATTAGATGTCAGCCAACCCCATGATTACTGGCGGCGGTATCTGTATTTCAACGCAGGCTATTTCTTTTACAAATGCCCGAGGGTTTTTGGTGAACGCTATCTGGACTATGCCAAAGCGATCCGAGATGAACACATACCCGAACTGACGGGCCAAAACCTTGATCCATGGCTGGATCAAGCTGCCCTTCCGCTTGTGATACATTCATTCGGCGGAGGTCGGGATGCGCTGCCCGAAGGCCTGCTTGATGGCTCTGTCAGTTGTCACTACCGCTTGTTCCCACTGCTCTACGCTCGCGAAAGTGATCATGTGATCGACGTTCTGGAGGCCGTTGTGGCTCCGAACAAGGTCAAGAAGGTGCTCAAACAGTATGACCCGCTGAAAAAGTTGGTCCTGCAAGGGAAAGGCGCAAGAATCCGGGCTCTGTTTGATCAGGACAATCTTCCGCGGCGCGAACAGGCCATTCGCAACACGATCAAAAGCAAAGGGTTATGGCTGCGCTGACAGGATCGTTGTGCGCAAGCGCGCATTCACCTAAAGATTCAGCAACACAAATTCCAACAGGAGATTTTCAAGATGTCTGACGGCCCCACCTACGGTTTCGACACGCTGCAGATTCATGCGGGCGCCCGCCCCGACCCGGCGACCGGAGCGCGCCAGACACCGATCTATCAGACCACGGCCTATGTCTTTCGCGACGCCGACCATGCGGCGGCACTGTTCAACCTACAAGAAGTGGGCTTTATCTATTCGCGCCTGACCAACCCAACCGTCGCGGTTTTGCAGGAACGCGTGGCCACGCTTGAGGGTGGTGTTGGGGCCGTGTGCTGCTCATCTGGTCACGCGGCGCAGATCATGGCGCTGTTCCCCTTGATGGGACCGGGCTGCAACGTTGTCGCCTCAACCCGTTTGTACGGTGGAACGGTCACGCAATTCAGCCAAACCATTAAACGCTTTGGCTGGTCAGCCAAGTTTGTCGATACAGATGATCTGGACGCGGTGAAGGACGCAATCGACGAAAACACCCGTGCTGTATTCTGCGAATCCATTGCCAACCCAGGCGGTTATGTCACCGATATCCGTGCCTTGGCGGACGTAGCTGATGCGGCTGGCATTCCGCTGATCGTCGACAACACCTCGGCCACGCCCTACCTATGCCGCCCCATTGAACACGGTGCGACACTGGTTGTGCACTCGACCACCAAGTATCTGACCGGCAACGGAACCGTCACCGGTGGGTGCATCGTGGATTCGGGCATGTTCGATTGGTCGGCAAATGACAAGTTCCCCTCGCTCAGCGAACCGGAGCAGGCCTATCACGGGCTGAAGTTTCACGAAACCTTTGGACCGTTGGCGTTCACCTTCCACGGGATTGCCATCGGTCTGCGCGATCTGGGCATGACCATGAACCCGCAAGCCGCGCATTATACGCTGATGGGGATCGAAACCCTATCGCTGCGCATGGAACGCCACATTGAGAACGCCCAAAAGATCGCGGCTTGGCTGGAAGCGGATGACCGCGTGGAATATGTCACCTATGCGGGTCTGCCCTCGTCTCCGTATCACGACCGGGTCAAGTCGCAATACAAGCGCGGTGCCGGTGCGCTGTTCACCTTTGCCGTCAAAGGTGGCTATGACGCCTGCATCAAACTGGTCAACGCGCTCGAGATTTTCAGCCACGTTGCCAACCTGGGCGATGCGCGCTCGCTGATTATCCACTCGGCCTCGACCACCCACCGTCAGCTGACCCCGGAACAGCAAGAAGCCGCTGGCGCAGGACCGGGTGTTGTGCGCGTGTCCATCGGGATCGAAGATGTTAACGACCTGATCGCCGATCTTGATCAAGCTCTGGCTAAGGCAAGCGCCTGACGATGGCCGGGCACGACACTAACGACCTTGGCCAGCCCATCGGCCTGCCGGTTTCGGGCGAGTTTCCGCGCCCGACCCCGCCGTATACTCCGATGGAAGGACGGTACTGTTCTGTCGTGCCTTTGGAAGTGAACAGGCATACGCCCGGACTTTTCCGGGCGTTTGCCAATGACAGGGATGGTCGCAACTGGACGTACCTGCCCTACGGCCCGTTCGACAGTGAGGCAAAGTTCGAAGATTGGGCGCGCACCACCTGCATGGATGCGGATCCGATGTTTCACACCGTTCTGGACGGCGAAGGCGTGCCGGTTGGCATGGCCTCATACCTGCGGATCGAGCCCGCTGCAGGCGCAATTGAGGTGGGGCATATCCACTTCTCACCTCTGCTTCAGCGCAAACCTCAATCCACCGAAGTCATGTATCTGATGATGAAGCGGGTGTTCGATGAATTGGGCTATCGCCGCTATGAATGGAAATGCGACGCACTCAATGCGCCATCGTGCAGTGCGGCAGAGCGACTGGGCTTTAGCTTTGAAGGGATTTTCAGGCAAGCGACCCATTACAAAGGACGCAACCGTGATACTGCGTGGTATTCGATTATTGATAGCGAATGGCCGCGCATTCGGCATGCGTTCGAAGCCTGGCTTTCACCGGACAATTTCGATGCGTCGGGCCAACAGCGCAAACCGCTGATGGCCCGAGCGAAGAAATGATCTTAGTCCGAAATCTCGAATTCCATCGAGACACTGACCGAGACTGAAACCTCTCCACCTGCAACAGGGACCCCGCCCGCATCAGCCATGCTCATGGCGCGCATCTCGGCCATCGGGCGGACACCAGCCACACGTTCCGAGATTGTCTGGACCGCACCAAGCGTGACACCGGCCGCCTGCGCCAACTGCTCGGCCTTGGCGGTGGCTTCTCCAACGGCTTGCGCACGGGCCTGCGCCTCAAGCGGTTTGGGATCCTGCACACCAAAGCTCAGCCCGCCGAAATCATTGGCACCGTCCTGAATGACCGCATCCATGATCGTCCCCAACTGAGTCAGATCGCGAACCCGCACAAAAACCCGGTTCGACGCGGTGAACCCTGTAATTTCGGGCTTTTCGCCATTCTGCCCATGCCGCCCCGACCAAACTGGTGACAGCGACAAATCTCGGGTTTGAACGTCCCGGTCTTCGATGCCCATATCGGCCAGCCGCGCAAGGACTTTGGCAACCGCGTCCGAGGTCGCCTGCATGGCCGTCCCGGCCTCGGCATTTTCGTTTGTTACACCCAAGGTAATCGTCGCCATATCCGGTGCGACTTGCACCGTTCCGATGGCATCCACGGTGATGCGACGTTCTTCCGCATGCGCCGCGCCTGCGGCTGTTGCTGCCATCATCGCGGCCAGAAAAGCGAATGTCTTCAAGGTTATCACTCCAATTTGTTCTACTTTAAGATGGGTTGGCGGACCGTCGCCATACAAGAGCAGACCCAGCCTTTTTCTTTCCCTCGGCGGGTTCCTGCTTTAATGTCGGTCTGCGAACGCAAAGTCGTTTGCATTGACGATGATAATTATGGTTGCTCCGGATTATGAAACCCGCCTTTGCGCTTTCTTTTTCTACAACCGGAATAACTCTGCATCACCAATCGGATGACGATTGGTATGTTGTCGGCTCGATTCCGCTGGATGCTGAGGACCTGCCCGAACAAATGCAGGCGTTGCGGGAAAAGGCCTTTGCGCTGGAAAACGATCTGAGTTGCAAAGTCGTATTGCCAGCAGATCAGGTGCGCTTTCTGGACGTCGAAACCGGAGAGTTACCGCCCGACGAGCGAGAGGCACGTATTGAGGCTGCATTGGCCGATTCGACCCCGTATGCCCTGTCTGATCTCAGCTACGACAGCCAAACAATCGGCAGCACAAGCCATATCGCTGTTGTCGCCAATGAGACTTTGGCCGAAGCGCGAAGCTTTACCGCAGGCCATGGACTTGTGCCGACACTGTTCAGCGCCGAAGAAAGCGCTGGGTCTTTCCCGCGTGAGCCAGTGTTTACAGAGCAACCTGATCAGCCGCATGCAACACTGACCTCAGAGCCCGATGAAGCGGATTCGCACGATGAGGCAGACACCCCCGGCCTGCCCGCTCATCCTATTGCGGGCACAGTTGCGCCGGAAACATTTCGAGCGCCTGACACGTCCCCCGCAGCACATGCCACCTCAAGCCCTGCCTCCAAGCGGTATGCCATTCCAGCTTTTGCTGCCGTAGTTCTTCTGAGCGGAGCTTTTGGCGCATGGTTGGCTTCTGGACCCACGGATCAACCAGAGCAGGCTGAACTGAGTCCTACTGCACCGGAAGTCTCATCGTCCGAGGCCCCTCCTGAGCCGGAGCCAGAGATCGCGGTCGTCCAGCCAGAACAAACCTTCCTTCCTGAATCGTCAGAGGAAACGTCCGAGCAGGCTGAGCTGAATTCAGATGCACCGGACCCCGAGGTCGCCCCTGAGCCAGACCCTGAGGTGGCAGCTGTCGACGCCCAGCAAAACACGCCCCCCGAACCACCAGCGGAGGAGGCTGAGGCACAGCCAGAGTTGTCACCTACGGACGCGGCGATCCTTGAGGCGCTCAAGGTTGCTCCGACACCGGTCGAACCCATTGCTCAAGACCCCGACGCCCCAAAGGAAATCCTTGCCGAGACTGGCATTGACGTATCACCCCCCGCACCTCTGCAAGAACCGGAAATCGCTGAGCATGAAGACCTGTACCTGACATCCATCGACAAGTCTGATCTGTCCACAGATGCTGTCGCGTTACCACCCGCATCAAGTTTCGACACGGACGAACCATTTCAGAGCGACGATTTACCCAGTGTTGCAGGCTCACGTTTCGATCTGGATGACCGGGGACTTGTTGTTCCCACACCCGAAGGCGCGTTGAATCCCGAAGGGATCACTGTGTACCTGGGCCGCCCTTCCAAAGCGCCGCCTCAGGCACCGCTGCGGTTCGAAGAAGAACCTGTTGTTGAAGAAGTTGATCAACGGCTGGCTGGTTTGCGCCCCAAACCGCGCCCCGGCGACATTGAAGAGACCTTCGAACGTCAGCAACTGGGCGGCCAATCGCTGGCGGAACTTGCCGGAAAACGACCCAAAGCGCGCCCTGCAGGCCTGGAAGCCCCAGAAGAGGTCGAAGTTCCTGTTTCCGAGCTGGCCATTATGCGCGTTCCCCGACCTAAGCCGCGACCGGCTGGACTGGTTGCTGCCAGACCGACCGTCGCGAAGCCGTCCACTCTGGCATCAACAGCGGCACTTGTTGAAAACTCTGACGACGCAGAATCTTTTCAACCCAAGACCGTGGCACCCAAGATACCTTCGACCGCATCAGTCGCCCGGCAGGCTACTATCGACAACGCCATCAATCTGCGCAGGCTGAACCTGATTGGCGTTTATGGCACGCCTGCCAACCGCCGTGCCTTGGTCCGCCTGCCCAGTGGCCGGTACAAGAAACTGAAGGTTGGAGACCGCATCGACGGTGGCAAGGTCATCGCCATAAGCGATAGCGAACTGCGGTATCAGAAAAAAGGCCGTAACGTGACGCTTTCGATGCCCCGCAGTTGAGCGTCAAAACGCCGGAGATTACCCCGGCGTTTCGCGTAAGTTTCAGGCTGCAGAGATCTCGCCACTTTCGATCTGCTCGCGTTCGATGGATTCGAACAGAGCCTGGAAATTGCCTTCACCAAAACCGTCATCCCCTTTGCGCTGGATGAACTCAAAGAAGATCGGGCCGATCACGGTCTTTGAGAAGATCTGAAGCAGAATGCGGGTCTCACCGCCGTCCACAACCCCTTCACCGTCGATCAGGATGCCGTGCTTCATCATGCGATCAAGCGGTTCGTCATGATCCGTCACACGATCTTTCGACATCTCGTAATAGCCCCGGTTGGGTCCGGGCATGAATTTCAAACCATTCTCGGCAATCGCGTCGGTTGAGGCATAGATGTCCTCGCTGCCCACAGCGATGTGTTGAATCCCTTCGCCCTTGTACTTCTTGAGGTACGACACGATCTGCCCGGTCTCACCCCGGTCTTCGTTGATCGGAATTCGGATGCGACCGCAGGGTGATGTCAATGCGCGGCTGAACAGCCCCGTGAACTTGCCCTGAATGTCGAAGAAACGAATTTCACGGAAGTTGAACAAGTCACCATAGAACTTGAACCACTTGTCCATGTTACCCTTGTAGACATTGTGGGTCAGGTGATCGAGATAATAGAACCCTTCGCCACGCGGCTTGGATTCCTTGATCCACTCGAATTCCTGATTGTAGGGCGAAGTGTCGTAATACTGGTCGATGAAATAGATCAGCGATCCACCAATGCCCTTGATAGCAGGAACATCCATCGTTTTGTCATCTGCGTCATAGGGCTCGGCCCCTTTTGAAACAGCGTGTTCATATGCTTTTTGCGCGTCGACCACGCGCCACCCCATCGCCGGGGCGCAAGGGCCGTGTTCGGCCACGAACTTGTCCGCAAAACTCTCTGGATCAGCATTCAGGATATAGGTGACATCCCCCTGCTGCCAGAGTTCGACCAGCGGCTTGTCCTTGTGCCGGGCCACCAGATCGAACCCCATCTTGGCGAACAGATCGCGCAGTTCTTGCGGTTCGGGATGGGCAAATTCAACGAATTCAAACCCGTCGGTTCCGGCGGGGTTTTCTTCACTGATCACTGATTTCGGGGCGTTGTGCGGGAAAGGACCCATGGCGCGTCTCCTTTGAAGACAGGAAGTTTTTTTGCTGATTCAAAAATATGACTTTCCAGACGCTGTTTCTGCGCATTGTTTTCGTGTAAACTCAAAGTAGACGCGTAAAACGCGCATGAATCGCAAAAAATTCGGGATTCCTCCGCACGTGCTGGATGCTACTGACAAACGTCTTCTATCTGCCTTGCAAAAGGACGCACATCTGACCGCGCACCAACTGGGTGAAATGCTGAATCTCTCACCCAGCCAGGCAGGTCGACGCCGACAACGGCTTGAGGCCGAGGGCTATATAACAGGTTATGCCGCCCGGCTCGATCCGCTGAAACTTGGCTTGCAGGTTCAAGGCTTTGTTCAGGTTCATCTGGGTACACATGGCCCCGAACAATCCCAGAGCTTTGCCCGCATGGTCGATACCCGCCCCGAAATTACCAGCGCCTGGACGATGACAGGAGAGGCAGATTACCTGCTGCACGTCTATTGCGACGATCTTTCCGCCCTCAACAGCTTGCTCCATCAGGTCATCCTGCCGCATCCTGCTGTTGCCCGTGTCCAAAGCCAGATAGTGATGGACCAACTAAAACGCGACGCCCCCCTGCCCACCTGAACGGGCTCACGAGGAGACTCATGGACGATTTTCTATACCAGGCTTCGATCTATCTGGCTGCGGCTGTGATTGCGGTGCCTCTGTCCGCAAGGCTGGGGCTTGGGTCGGTGCTGGGCTATTTGGCCGCCGGGATTATCATTGGACCGATGCTGGGGCTGGTCGGGGCCGAAACGGAAAACCTTCAACATGTCGCCGAGTTTGGTGTTGTGATGATGCTGTTCCTCATCGGGCTGGAGCTTGAACCTCGTGCCCTTTGGGACATGCGCGACCGATTGTTGGGTCTTGGGGGGCTACAGGTCTTTCTTTCAACCGCGGTGATTGCTGCGGTGGCGATGTATGCAAACCACCCGTGGTCCGTTGCGTTGGCCGTTGGGTTGACCCTGTCGCTGTCGTCGACCGCTATCGTCCTTCAGACCTTGTCTGAAAAAGGTCTGATGCAGACAAATGGTGGTCGCGCGACGTTTTCGGTGCTTTTGACGCAAGACATCGCAGTCATTCCAATATTGGCCATGCTTCCGTTGCTCGCCCTACCTGCGATGCCTCACATCGAAGCAGACGGTTCGATTGATCGGGGGGCGGGTGATCTGCATGACGCGGGTCATCACAGTCTGTCCTTGGTTGAAGGATTGCCGGGCTGGGCTGTCACACTGGTCACGATTGGCGCAATTGCTTTTGTCATTTTGGCAGGCGTCTATCTTACCCGACCTCTCTTTCGATTTATACACGCGACGCGCCTGCGCGAAATGTACACCGCTCTGGCGCTTATGATTGTGGTCGGTATTTCTTTCCTGATGACGCTTGTTGGGCTGTCGCCCGCTTTAGGCGCGTTTCTGGCGGGTGTCGTGCTGGCCAGCTCAGAGTTTCGCCATGAAATGGAAAGCGACCTTGAACCGTTCAAAGGGCTGTTTCTTGGGCTGTTCTTTATCACGGTTGGGGCCGGGATCGACGTTGCCTATTTCTTCGATGACCCGCTTGACCTGATCGGCTTGGCACTGCTTGTGATCCTTGCAAAAGGCATCATCCTGTTTCTGGTCGGTAGAGCCTTTAAGCTGCGAGGCCGAGATCATTGGCTGTTCACATTGGGGTTGGCACAAGCCGGTGAATTTGGTTTCGTTCTGCTGGCCTTTTCGACGCAGCAGAACGTTATCCCGCCTGACCTGTCACAGAAACTGCTGATGATCATTGCCCTGACGATGCTGATCACCCCGCTTCTGTTCATCATCTATGACCTTCTGTCCCGAAAAATAAGCGATACGTCCAAAGAGCCTGAACCCGATGAGATCGACGAAAAAGGCCCAGTGATCATTGCTGGCATTGGCCGGTTTGGTCAGATCGTGAACCGGCTGGTGCGGGCCAGCGGCTTTAAAACGGTGGTTCTGGACCATGATATCGAAACCGTCCAGCTGATGCGCCGGTTTGGTGTAAAAGGCTTTTTGGGCGATCCGACGCGTCCTGAACTGTTGCGCGCTGCGGGGTTGGAAAAAGCCTCGGTCCTCGTGGCGGCGATGGATGACCACAAGCAAGTCACGCGACTAGTCAGTTATGCCAGACGACAGCGCCCTGACCTGCACATCATCGCCCGCGCCCGCGACCGGACCCACGTGTACGAGCTGTACCAAGCTGGTGCCAACGACATCGTGCGCGAACTGTTCGACAGCTCGTTGCGCGCAGGCCGTTATGTACTGGAGAATATAGGGCTGAGTGAGTATGAGGCCGCGCAAGCTGAACAGACCTTTTACCACCACGACAGGACGTCTGTTCGTGATTTGGCTGAATTGTGGGTTCCTGGCCTGCCAACAGCCGAAAACAAGAAATACATCGAGCGCGCTCAGAAACTGGAAAAGGATCTGGAAACTGCGCTGCTCGAACTGGCGGAAGAACACGCCAAGAAATCTGCCTGACCCAAAACCCCGATTGGGTCAGGCAAGTCATTACCCGTCGGATACCCCAGCCTCGGCAAAGGTGGCCATACCTGAATGGCAGGCCACGGCGCTTTTGAGGATGTTGATCGCCAATGCCCCGCCAGATCCTTCGCCCAGCCGAAGACCAAGGCTTAACAGCGGGTCTTTGCCCAGCCGAGACAATACGGCACCATGTGCCGCTTCCGCGCTTTGGTGCCCCGCGACAGCGTGATCCAGCGCGCTAGGCGACAGCTTCCAAAGGCACGCCGCAGCAGCAGAGCAGATGAACCCATCCAGAATGACCGGAATGCGCAACACGCGCGCGGCGGCAATCGCCCCGGCCATCGCGGCAATCTCACGCCCTCCAAGGCAGCGCAGAATCTCCAGGCCATCTTCTGACGCATGTTTCGCGACGCCCTCTGCTACGACACGGGTTTTATTGGCCAGCCCTGCATCGTCGACACCGGTGCCACGCCCGGTCCAATCCTCGGCATCCCCACCAAACAGTGCGCAGGCGATAGCCGCTGCTGGAGTGGTGTTGCCAATACCCATCTCGCCCACAACCAGCAGATCGGCCTTCGGATCAACGGCCTGCCAACCGGTACGCAAGGCACTCAGCAGATCTTCTTCGCTCATGGCCGGGGCCTGGGTGAAGTCCACAGTGGGTCTGTCCAGCTCAAGTGCATGCACATTCATTGTCGCGCCTGCTGCCTTGGCCAGCTGATTGATCGCCGCGCCGCCATGTTCAAAGTTCATAACCATCTGGACGGTCACTTCCGGCGGAAAGGCCGATACGCCCTGTGCCGTAACACCATGATTTCCGGCAAAGACGATGACCTGTGGTGCGGTAATTTGCGGGCGGGCATCCCCACGCCAACCCGCATACCAGATCGCCAAATCCTCAAGCCGACCCAACGCGCCGGGCGGTTTAGTCAGTTGTCCGTTACGCTCACCCGCGCCATGCACCGCAGCGGCATCCGGACCCGGAGCTGCAGCTAGTGCAGCACGGAACGCATTCAAATCATTCAGTTCAGGCAACATGAAAGCCTCATTGCATCAGAGTGGTGCAGTGTGTTTAACCGAAGCACCGAAACCGACAAGACCCCGAAAGGCACGGGCGTGCATAAAAACGACACGAAACCCTTTTCTCTGCGGGATATTCGGCTGGCGCTGGTCCTTCTCACCCGCCTGCCCCTGCCGCGTTTGCCGGATCCAGTGTTTTCTCGGCAAGCTCAGGCAACCTGGGCCTTTCCGATTGTCGGTCTGCTGGTTGCAGGACTCGCATGCCTTGTGGGCTGGGGCGCGCTGGCGCTGGGTTTACCTGTTCTGGCGGCGGCCGGCCTTTTACTGGCCACGCTGATCGCAACAACCGGGGCGATGCACGAGGATGGCTTTGCGGACACGTTCGACGGCCTGTGGGGCGGGTTCACCCGCGACCGCCGGTTGGAGATCATGAAGGACAGTCATATTGGGACTTTCGGCGTGCTTGCCCTGATCGTGTCTCAACTGGTGCGAATATCGGCTATCGCTGCTTTGCTGACGGCTGGTGCGGTGGGCGCAGTTTTAGCAGCCAGCATTATCTCGCGGGCGTTGATGCCTGCAGTGATGGCTGGATTACCTCATGCCCGCACATCGGGACTAAGCCATTCTGTCGGAAGACCGCAGACGATTTCCGTCATCGCTGCACTTGTTCTGGCCGTGATACTCGCCCTGCTTCTTATGGGTGTGGATGCAATACCTGCCATGGGTTTTGCGGCAGCCAGCGCAGCAGTTTTGGCCGTCATTGCCAAGAAAAAAATCGGCGGCCAGACCGGCGATATTCTTGGGGCCACGCAATTGGTGTCCGAGATAACCTTTCTGCTGGTCTGCGCCGCGCTGGTTTAAGACGCACCCCCGGTTTCGATGCGCAAGGTGCCGCCGCAGTGTTTGCAATGCACAGCGTCCGGGTCATGTCGGAATAAGCCGCAGCTTGGGCATTTGTGGCGAACCTTTTGAGGCATGAAAATCGCCTGCGCCAACCGGACAAAAAGCGCCACCCCCACCACCATGATAAAGACCGAGAACAGCTTACCCCCTGGCGTAGGCAAGGTGATATCGCCGAACCCGGTGGTCGTTAGGGTAGCCATGGTGAAATAGAGCGCGTCAATATAGGGCGTTTGCGAATCTGCGGGAATAAAGAACACCAGAACGGCGGTCGAAGTTGCGAAGACAAAAACCATCAGGTTGATGGCGGCGATCACCGCGTCTTCGTGAGTGCGAAAGAAATTGCTGTCGCGTCGTAAGTCCCGCAGCAGGTGGTAGGAATGGATCAAACGCAAGGCACGCAAGATCCGCAAAAACGCAAGGTTGCCCGTCAGGAACGGATCAAGCACCAGAGAGACGATAACAACGACATCGGCCAGCGTGTAAATCTGGCGCATCAACTTCCAACGGTCTTTAGCGATCCAAAGCCGCGCTGAGAAATCCAAAAAAATCACAAAGCCAATCAACAGGCTTGCGACAGTGACGCCGGACCCATGTGGCAAATGGGCTGTTGCGACAAAGAAGATGATCGACACAATGTCAAAAAGGATCAGACCATAACGAAACCAGACCGAAATCGGGTCGTGCCCGATATAAAGGTATTTCACCGTCTGCTTCATATCCACCCTGTATCATGCTGCATACAAAGTGAAATTAACGGCAGTTGCGCAAATCACCAAGCCACGAAAAAGGCCGCCCTAATTAGAGCGGCCTTAATCAGGATTCTCTTGTAATCAGGCGGCGCGTGAGGTCAGGACTTCGTCTACCTGCTTGGCGGCGGAAACCTCGCCAGCACCGGAAACAGCTGCAACCTCACGTGTCAGGCGTTCCAGAGCAGCTTCGTAAAGCTGACGCTCGGAATAGCTCTGTTCGCGTTGATCGTCGGTGCGATGCAAATCGCGGACAACTTCGGCAATCGAGATCAGATCGCCCGAGTTGATTTTCTGTTCATATTCCTGGGCGCGGCGGGACCACATGGCACGTTTTACCTTGGCTTTGCCCTTCAATGTCTTCATCGCCTGGCTGATGACATCCGGCGAGCTGAGCGACCGCAAACCGGATTCGGTTGCTTTGTTGGTCGGCACCCGCAGTGTCATTTTATCTTTCTCAAATGAGATGACGAACAGCTCGAGCGAGAAACCCGCAACTTCCTGTTCCTCAATCGAGATGATCTGACCCACGCCATGGGCGGGATAGACAACATAGTCGTTGGGGCGGAACTCAAGCTTTTTCGACTTTGTCATTCACTTTCTTCCTTGCTTGCAGACCGGGACACAGACAACAAAAGCACCACTTGCGGGGACTGTCTCAGCCCCGTCAGGCGGCGTTTCTGTCAAAAATTCAGTACTCCAAAGCGAGCATACTTACGGAGCGCATCCCAATCTCGGTCATCATATGAGATCGGAGTATATCACAAAAATACGACACCCGAAAGTTTACCCAACGGAAAATATTCGAATTACCTGCGCGCTCAACGCTTTATTTCAAGATCTTCACGTTGTGCCGTGCACTGTTTTAGCGAATCGCTTAGCCGCCTTCGCCGGGTGCTTCAGAGAAATACTTCTCCATTTTACCCTCTTCACCGTCGCGCTCTTCAGCGTCGGGAAGCGGGTCTTTCTTTGTAACAATCACCGGCCACTGTTCCGAGAACTTGCGATTGAACTCAACCCATTGTTCCATCCCCGGCTCGGTATCCGGGCGAATTGCGTCAGCCGGACATTCCGGTTCACATACGCCGCAGTCGATGCATTCGTCAGGGTGAATGACCAAAGTGTTTTCACCTTCATAAAAACAGTCCACCGGACAGACTTCGACGCAGTCTGTGTATTTGCAGGCGATACAGTTTTCGGTGACAACATAGGTCATGAGCGGATTCCCGTTTGCGGTTCGTTCGATTAGCTAATTCAGTCTGGCCCGCTCTTCAAGATGGGATCAGCGATCTTCTGTGCGAGAAAGATCAAGAGCGCGCCGATCCTTCTTGGTTGGACGACCTTTTCCTTCGAACCCCGGATTTTTAGGAGGCACGTCCTGTTTTTCCGTCATATCGAAGTACAGCGTTTGCGCCTCGGGGGCCGGACCGCGGCGTTCGCCCAGTTTTTCCACACGCACAACCCGCACGATACGGCCCTGGGGAAAGGTCAGAACGTCTCCGGGTGCCACGGCTTGCGCCGGTTTGAGCACCCGGTTTCCGTTCAATCGGACATGGCCGCCACTGACCTGCTTGGCTGCCAGGCTACGGGTCTTGAAAAACCTCGCCTGCCACAACCATTTGTCGATCCGCAGCTTGGCCTCGGCCATCTTGTGTCAGTTGCCGTCCTTCAAACCCATAAGCGCCGCAGCGAATGGGTTGTCGGGATCAATGGCCTTTTCCTTTTTCGGAGGCCGTGACGAGAAGGTCTTGGCACCCTGAGGTTTACCGCCCTTCTTGCCGTGCGGCTTGCCGCGACCGTCCTGAGGTTTGCCACGGGGCTTGCCTTTGCCCTGCCCCTGCTCGCGGCGCGGGCCACGGTTTTGCTGGCGTTGACGGCCCCAGGTGAAGGTATAGAAAACCTCAACCTCGGGCTCATCCGGTGCGGCGTCAGGCGCTGGTGCCTCGGCTGCCGCCTCGGTGCTTGTCGTGGCCTCGTCTGATGCCTCGGCGGGTGCTGCAACCTCGTCGGTTGCAACTTCTGCAGTTGGCGTTTCTTCCGCGCTGGCTTGATCAGAAGACTCAGTCGCAGATGTTTCCACCGGCGCCTGTTTGAGTTTTTCGCGCTCGCCACGCTCGGCCTTGTAGCCCAGGCCCTGCATCAGGTCTGCGAATTGTTCCAACGTCATGCCGGTGATCGACAGCATGTCCGGCTTGGCTTCGAACCCTCCCCGGCTGTCTTCGGCACGCAGCATGTCAGCCAGACGTTCCAACATGTCGATCCGGATCGAACGTTCGCCCGCATCGCGGTAGCCGCACATAGTGTCATAGCCCTGCGGCGCGTCCTTGGCGACGGGCACAGTGACCAGACCCGGAGGCGGCGCTTCAGGGAATTCCTGCAAACCGCTGGACAAGCCCCACAGCACCAGACGCAGGCGCGTAGGCGCGGGTTTCAGCAGCAGCGGCATGAAGATCGTGAATTGGCCAAACCGGATGCCATGCTTGCGCAGCGCGCCACGGGCATCCTGATCCAGATCCTTGACCTCTTGCGCGACTTGCGCGCGCGGCAGCACGCCCAGCGCTTCGACCATGCGGAACGCAAAGCCTTTCGCCAGTCCCGTCAGTTCTTCGTCACGAGACAGGTTCAAAAGCGGCTCGAACAGCGCAGCGACCTTGCGGTCGATGAAATGCTGCAACCGGCGCTGCACTTTCTGTTCGACATCCGGCCCTGCGGCCTCATCCACAAAAACTTCGACCATCGGCTTGAGAGGCTCTGCCCCGGCAACCAGCTTGCCGACGGCGTATTCGCCCCACATCAGGCCACCCTGATCCGTGAAATCAATTTCGGTATCGGGCGCATTGTAGAAGCGATCGGCGCGCAGATGGAATTGCGGCGCGAGTGCTTGCAAAGAAGCCGATTTCAAAGCTTTTGCCTCGGTCCCTTGCGCGCTTTTGTCCGGTGTAAACCGGAACCCTTCCAGACGACCGACGAATTCGCCTTCGACGGTCACTTCACCCTTGTCATTTACTTCGGCCAAAAGGGCCTCCTTCTGTTTGAGCCGGCGCAGCAAAACAGATGTACGCCGGTCCACAAATCTTTGAGTCAAACGATCATGCAACGCGTCTGACAGTCTGTCTTCTACAGTGCGTGTTTCGTCACGCCAATGCGATTCGTCACGGACCCAGCCGTTTCGTTGCGCAACATATGTCCAAGTGCGAATATATGCCAACCTTTTGGACAACGTATCAATGTCACCCTGGGTCTGGTCGATACGGCGAATCTGCCGCGCCATAAAATCATCCGGGATCGATCCGCGCTCGTGCAGGTGACCATAGATCACTTCAAGCAAGCTGGCGTGTTCTGCGTGGCTGATGCCGCGAAAATCGGGGATTCGGCACACGTCCCACAACAAACGGATGGATTGCGGAACGCTGGCGCGGGCTACGACCTCGGTCACTTGCGACAGAGATTTGAGCGCGTTCAGATCATCCGCAGGGCGCGCTTTGATCAGATGCTCGTCATTTGGGCTGACCTCAAGCGAAGTGATCAATGCGTCGATGGAGCCGAACCGCAAGGCGGCATTCCGCCAGTTCAGCTTTTTCATCGGCGTAAAGCGGCTGTCCATGATGGCCTGCGCCACACCTTCGTCCAGCGGCGGGGCCTCGCCCGTCACACCAAAGGTGCCATCAGACATCCCGCGACCGGCCCGGCCCGCAATCTGCGCCAGTTCATTCGGGGCCAGTGGGCGCATCCGGCGGCCATCAAATTTGGTCAGAGACGAAAACGCGACATGATTCACATCCAGGTTCAGCCCCATCCCAATGGCGTCGGTGGCAACCAGATAATCGACTTCGCCGTTTTGATAGAGGTCAACCTGAGCATTCCGCGTTCGTGGGCTGAGCGCCCCCATTACAACGGCCGCCCCCCCTTTCTGACGGCGCAGCAATTCCGCGATGGCATAAACATTGTCGACCGAAAATCCGACGATGGCGCTGCGTGCAGGCATCCGGCTGATCTTCTTGGACCCAGAATAGACCAGTTGAGACATCCGTTCGCGCCTTACGAATTGCACTTCGGGAACAAGCGCCGCGATGGGGCCGCGCATGGTGTCAGAGCCTAGGAAAAGCGTCTCGTTCGTGCCACGGGACCGCAGCAGACGATCTGTAAAGACGTGGCCGCGTTCGGGATCGGCACAAAGTTGGATTTCGTCGATCGCAACGAAATCTGCCCCCATGCCTTCCGGCATGGCCTCGACCGTGCAGACCCAATACTGGGTGCGCGGCGGCACGATGCGCTCTTCACCCGTTACCAAGGCCACAACCGACGGGCCACGAATGGCAACGATCTTATCATAGACTTCGCGCGCCAGCAGACGCAGCGGCAAACCAATCACGCCGGTGCGGTATCCCAGCATCCGTTCGATTGCGTAGTGGGTTTTGCCTGTATTTGTAGGGCCCAATACGGCCACTATTCGGGATGACCCGCTCACCATTGCCCCCTGCCCCGGACCTTACAGCGCTGCGCCTTCAACCTGAGGCTTTAGTCGATTCACCGCATTGGTTACTTCTTCGTGATGGGGATGTATAGCCAAGGCCCGCGAATACGCGTCATAGGCTTTCTGAGGCTCTCCGATAACCTCAAAGATCAAACCCAGCCCGTATATTGCCTCATAATGGTTGGGGTTGAGGGTCAATGCGTGCTCCAAATCAGCAGCCGCCATTCCGAACCGTTCAATTCCGAAAAAAGCCGAGGCACGTACATGCCAGCCTTCCGCAAATTCGGGTGCATGATCTGTCAACGCAGTCAGATGATCCAATGCGGCGTCTACATCTCCGTTTTCAAGCGCTTCGCGCCCTCGTTCCAACAATAGATCCGCCGAAGCTGAACCGGACTGTGCCCAAAGCGCCTGCAACTGCCGATCCAGAGCCATAGCCTGTTCGGGCGTGGATTGGGCCAGTTGCTGCAGCAGCGCGTCTTCATCCCGCAAATCCGCCTGTTGCGCGAAGCAACTGGTGGAAAACGTGACTAGGACAACAAATGCCGCAACGGTACCTTTGAGATTGTGGATTGCAATGCTCATAACAATCGTCAGTGTAGCGTTGCGACCGGGGATGTCCATTCACGGCGCACTAACAAAATGAGGAAAAGCATGAGCGAGATTCTTGAAAAGGCGGCAGCCGCGCTGAATGAAAAACTGGAAGGCGGCGCATTCGACGCCTCGGCCAAGTTTGCTATCGCCGATCTGGGCGCAATCGTGTTGGACGCAGACGGCGCGCGCGTCAGTGACGATGATGCGGACGTTACAATGAGCGCTGACGCCGAAACGTTCGAGCAAATCCTCAGCGGTGAGCTGAACCCTACGGGTGCGTTCATGTCGGGCAAGCTGACCATTGATGGCGACATGGGCGTTGCTATGAAACTCGCATCGGTGTTGGCCTGATGGAATTGACGCCGGCCCCTTTTTTTGAAGACATGGCCGGCGGTCCCGCCGGTGGGAGCGCCCACTGGCTGATGACTTCTGACCAGATTCGAATCCGTGTGGGTCATTGGCGACCCGAAGGCGATGCGCATGGCACGGTGCTGATGTTTCCCGGTCGAACCGAATATATCGAGAAATACGGAAGCACCGCAGCCGAGTTCATCCAACGCGGCTTTGCCATGCTGGCGGTTGATTGGCGCGGTCAGGGCCTGGCGGACCGTTTGCTGGACAACCCTCGTATTGGCCATGTCGATCAGTTTACAGACTACCAGCATGACGTTCAGGCGACGCTAGATCTTGCCCGTGCGCTGGATCTGCCGAAACCCTGGCATGTGATCGGACACTCAATGGGCGGTGCTATTGGGTTACGCGCCGTGATAGAGCAGAAGTGCTTTGCCGCCTGTGCATTCACCGGACCGATGTGGGGTATTTTCTTCACCCCGGTTATGAAACCCCTCAGTCGTGTGACAGCCTATTGGGGTACGGCGCTTGGTCTTGGTGAAAAGACACCTCCGACCACAACCCTGGAAAGCTATGTCCTGTCGCAACCGTTTGAAGGCAACATGCTGACCCGCGATGCGGCGATGTTTAAGATGATGCAGGATCAACTAAAGGCCCATCCCGAACTGGCGCTTGGTGCGCCTTCAAACCTTTGGCTGCGCGAGTCGCTGGACGAATGCACCTGGCTGATGGAACACCCCGCCCCAGACACGCCTTGCCTGACCTTTCTGGGCAGCCACGAACAGATAGTCGACCGCAACGCGATACGCACACGTATGGAAAACTGGCCAAACGGCACGCTTGTCGAAATCCCGGATGGCGAGCATGAAGTGTTGATGGAGGCACCGGATGTGCGCGGTCCGGTTCTGGATCAGCTGGCCGCGCATTTTCAGTCCAACCCAACCGGCTAGGCCGTGGGCTGAAAAGATCGGCCCCTTTGCCCACTCAAAGGACTGTCCGCTTGTGATCCGGTCGCGCCGGCCCTAGATGTTTGCAAAAGATATCTACAAAAGGTGATCCATGCGCGACCTTCCCTTTCCCGTCCGTGACGCAAACGCAATGGGCGGTGCCGACAACCTTGGTAACCTACCGGAATGGGATCTGAGCGATCTCTACACCTCGGAAGAAGCGCCCGAGCTTGAGCGTGACCTGGGCTGGCTGGAAGGCGAATGCGCCGCCTTTGCCGCGGATTACGAAGGCAAACTGGCCGAGCTGGACGCAGCCGGCTTGCTGAATTGTGTACAGCGCAATGAAAAGATCAATTCCATTGCCGGACGCATCATGTCCTTTGCTGGTCTGCGCTATTATCAACTGACCACGGATGCCGAGCGCGCCAAGTTCCTGTCAGACATGCAGGAAAAAATCACGATTTTCACCACGCCGCTGGTTTTTTTCACTCTGGAACTCAACCGTATCGACGACGATGTGCTAAAGGCTCATTTCGACGCCAATGCCGATTTGGCACGCTACGAGCCCGTTTTCCGCCGCATCAGAGCGATGAAGCCTTACCAGCTGTCCGATGAGCTGGAAAAATTCCTGCACGATCTGGGCGTTGTAGGTGATGCGTGGGAACGTCTGTTTGATGAAACCATAGCTGGACTGACCTTTGACGTTGACGGCGAAGAGCTGAATATCGAAGGCACCCTGAACCTGTTGACCGAGCAGGATCGCTCTAAGCGCGAAGCGGCTGCGCGGGAACTGGCATCGGTGTTTCAGGACAACGTCAAAACCTTTGCCCGTGTTCACAACACACAGGCCAAGGAAAAGGAAATTGTCGACCGCTGGCGCAACATGCCCACCGCGCAGACCGGGCGTCACCTTTCGAACGATGTAGAGCCCGAAGTGGTCGAAGCGCTGCGCGAGGCGGTTGTGGCCGCCTACCCCAAGCTGAGCCACCGTTATTATGAGCTGAAGCGCAAATGGCTGGGTCTGGATGTGATGCAGGTCTGGGACCGCAACGCGCCCTTGCCCATGGAAGACACGCGCGTCGTCAATTGGGACGAAGCCGAAAAGACCGTCATGGACGCTTACAATGCCTTCGACCCACGCATGGGCGAGATCGCATCGCCGTTCTTCTCAAAGGGCTGGATCGACGCGGCGGTGAAGCCTGGCAAAGCGCCAGGTGCTTTTGCGCACCCGACAGTCACTGATGTCCACCCCTATGTGATGCTCAACTATCTGGGCAAACCACGTGATGTGATGACCCTGGCGCATGAGCTGGGCCATGGCGTGCATCAGGTGCTGGCCGCCGATCAGGGTGAGATGCTGTCCTCTACCCCGCTGACGCTGGCTGAAACAGCCTCGGTCTTTGGCGAAATGCTGACCTTCCGCAAGATGCTGGATCAAGCCGAAACCCCGGAACAGCGCAAGGTTCTGCTGGCCGGTAAAGTTGAGGACATGATCAACACCGTGGTCCGCCAGATTGCATTCTACGATTTTGAATGCAAGCTACATGCGGCCCGTCGCGAAGGCGAACTCACCCCGGATGACATCAACGCATTGTGGATGAGCGTTCAGGCCGAAAGCCTTGGCCCGGCATTTGAATTCATGGACGGGTACGAGACCTTCTGGGCCTACATCCCGCATTTTGTCCACTCACCCTTCTATGTCTACGCCTACGCCTTCGGTGATGGCCTCGTGAACGCGCTTTATTCGGTTTACGAAAGCGGAGCGGACGGGTTCGAAGACAAGTATTTCGAAATGTTGCGCGCGGGCGGATCGAAACATCACAAGGAACTGCTGGCCCCATTCGGATTGGACGCGAGCGACCCGAAGTTCTGGGACAAGGGCCTGTCGATGATTTCTGGCTTTATTGACGAGCTGGAGGCGATGGAAGGCTGATCATTTTTGGTTCTTGGTTGTAAGGAATATGGCCAGGATAATCAAAACAGCCCCAAGGGCCGCAATTGGAGTGATTGTGGCCCCCAAAAACAAGGCTGAGTTGATGAAAGTAAATACGACGGACGCCGCGAACATCAACGTGGCTGTCAAGGTTGAAACCCGAGCGGCCGCCTCATACCAAAGGTAACAGGCCAATGCGGTAGGCAGGACGCCTAACAAGGTCAAAAACAAGACGTCGTTGGCTGTTGGCAGCTTAAACAAAAAAGCTGCCAACGGCAGCAACAGCACGCCCGCGCACAGGAAAATACCGAAAAGGAAGTTCAACCGCTCTTCTGTTGATTTTGAGCTGCGCATTGCACGGCTGCTGGAAACTAGAAACACTGCCCAGCTTAGCCCGGCTCCGATTTCCAGAAGATCGCCATAAAAAGGGTCTCCGCCGCCCTGAAAATCCCGGTAAACTGTTAGGAAAACACCCAGAATTGCCAGCGCCGTGGCAAAGACATCTGCACGTGTCACCTGCGTGTCGGAAAAGAAATACAAGAAAATCAGAACAAAGAACGGAGCAGTATTCTCCAATACCATGGCACTTGCCGCGCCTGTGTATTCAAGGCCAACATGGAATAGGATGTAGTTGATCACCGTCGACAAGACTGCGAGCCGAAAGTTCCAATCGCCCAACTTAATCGATACTGAAACCCGCATTACACGTAACATGCAATAGATCGCCAGAGCGGCGACAAACAGACGTGTTACAGCGATTTGCAGCCCGCCCAGATCGCTGGTGAGATAACGTACAATAACGCTGTGCGTGCCCCAAAGGAGCGCTGCCAGGAATCCCAGAACCAGACCATTTTGCGTCAGTTTGGTGCTGAGCATCGCTTTGTTCCGATTACTTCAACTGACTGTCTTTCGAACCTCGACGATTCACTCCACCCCTCAATTTGAACGCGCCATCGCGTTCTTGCTGGCAATCGAGGCAAAGTTTGACGCCCGGCAGTGCGATGCGTCGCTTTTCGGGAATGGGTTCTTCGCATTCCGCACAATGTGTCAGGCTTTCCCCCAAAGGCCGCTTTTGTGCCTGCATCCGCGCCAGCTCATCCGAAATCGACGCTTCGATCTGTTCGCTTACCGCGCCGTCACGCGCCCAACCTCCGGCCATGGCTCACCTCCTGAAACACAGGAGGATACGATAGCCGGTGCTTGAGCCGCTTAGCAAGTTACAGCGGCTCTGCGCCGACAAATACGCGGTCGATCATCTCTTGCGTGCTGCGCGAAAACTCCAGTGGACAGGGATAGTCCACCCCTTCGCGGACCGAACGGCAGAACGCCTCGACCTGTAGTTTGTAGTGGTCCGCACCGGGGAAACGGGTGATCTGAACCTCTAGCCCTGGACGATGCAGTTCGACTCGTGCCTCGCCGAACACTCGGGCATTGAAAGGGGTTGTCAGGCGGATCAGGCCCTGCTCGCCATGGAACACCATTTCCTGATGAGGGTGCGCGCGAATGGATACGTAGGCGGAATAGGTGAACCCCGGGAACTGGGCCCGGATTTCCGTAAAGACATCGATGTCATCCTGCCAACGGATTGCAGATTGTACGGACACGGGCTCTTCCCTGGTGGCAAAGCGTGCACCGCCGATCACATAGACGCCGATATCCCGCAAACCGCCGCCGCCGGTTTCAGCGCGGTTACGGATGTTCCCGGTATCCGCCCGATTGTCAAAACTGAACGCACCGGTCACATGCACCAAATTCCCGATGGCCCCATCCGCGATCAGATCACGGGCCAATTGCCATTGGGGGTGATGCACGATCATGTAAGCTTCGGCCACAAGCAGGCCGGTTTGATCGCGTTTGGCGATCAACGCGTCGAACTCATCTGCGCGCATAGTCATCGGCTTTTCGCATAGCACGTGCTTACCAGCGTCAAGGGCCTTCAGGCTCCATTCGACGTGCAAATGATTGGGCAGAGGGATGTAGATTGCGTCTATCCCTGGGTCCGCCAACAACGCGTCGTAACTGTTGTGAACTTGGAGGTCAGGGCAAAAAGACAGAAAAGGATCCGCCTTTGCCGCGTCAGAGGTCGCCAGGGCCGCCAACTGCGCGCCGTAGGCGGAATGGATCGCTGGCGCCATATATTCCCGCGCGAATTTCGCGGCCCCCAAAACGCCAAACTGAACAGGTTTTTGCATCGCGCCCTCCATCCGTTTCTGTATGACCTCTCTGCCGCTTTTGACGTTCACGAGTCAATTCACGGGTCGATCCGGTCACAACGATCAACGGTACACAACGATTTTTCAAAGGGGTAAAACGAAACCAGCCCGCAGAGATTGCGGGCTGGTGTGTAGGTCAGCTGACGCCCAGCATGCCTTTTTCACGGGCAAGGTCTCGCATTTTCTTTTGCAGTTTCTCAAACGCGCGCACCTCGATCTGACGGATACGTTCGCGGCTGACGTTATACTGCGTGCTCAACTCTTCCAGTGTCACCGGCTGATCCATCAACCGGCGCTGAGTCAGGATGTCCTTTTCCCGATCGTTCAGCACATCCAGAGCAGCGGTCAGCAACTCGCGGCGTGCTTCCAGTTCATCGCGCGCCTCATAGTCACCCGCCTGATCGGCATCTTCATCTTCCAGCCAATCCTGCCATTGCATCGTGCCCTCGCCTTCGGACCCAACGGTCGCGTTCAGCGACGCATCCCCACCGGACATACGGCGGTTCATGCTGATGACTTCCTCTTCGGTCACACCCAGATCATTGGCGATCTGCTTGACGTTTTCAGGACGCAGGTCGCCTTCCTCCAAAGCGCCGATACGGGCCTTGGCCTTGCGCAGGTTGAAGAACAGCTTTTTCTGAGCCGAGGTTGTACCCAGCTTCACCAATGACCACGACCGCAGGATATATTCCTGAATCGAGGCGCGAATCCACCACATGGCATAGGTCGCCAGCCGGAAGCCTTTTTCAGGATCAAACCGTTTGACCGCTTGCATCAGGCCCACATTTGCCTCGGAAATCACTTCGGCCTGCGGCAGGCCATAGCCGCGATAGCCCATGGCGATCTTGGCTGCCAGACGCAGGTGAGATGTCACCATCTTATGCGCGGATTCGGTGTCCTGCTCTTCGACCCAGCGCTTGGCCAGCATGTATTCTTCTTCCGGCTCCAGCAGGGGAAACTTGCGGATTTCCTGCATATAGCGATTCAGGCCGCCCTCGGGCGTCGGTGCGGGGAGATTTGCGTAGTTTGCCATTATGATGTCCCTCCGACAAATGTTTAAGTCTTTAACATAGGATATGGGTAAGGAACCCTGCCTATTCAAGAGGTGCTGTTATCAGTCTGAAATTAAACTTCTGTTAAGGGAAGATAAGAAACTGTTTCTCACGGGACTTTGCTTATTGTGACACTGGTTTGCGCAGCCCTGCAATCAGGGATTTCATATCTTGCGGCAGGTCAGCCTCGAACCGCAGGTTTTCGCCGGTCACCGGGTGTTCGAAGCCCAAAACCGCTGCATGAAGGGCCTGACGCGGGAAATCGCGGACAGATTCAGCAGCCGAAAGCGAAAACGCCTTGGCAGACAGCTTGCGCTTGCCGCCGTAAACTGGGTCTCCGACCAGCCCATGCCCTGCATGAGCCATATGCACACGGATCTGATGGGTGCGTCCGGTTTCCAGCCAGCATTCGATCAAGGCCAGCCCTGCGGGTGTACCAAAACTCTCAACAACCCGTGCACGCGTTACTGCGTGGCGCCCCCCGTGAAACAGAACCGCCTGCCTCTGACGGTCTGTCTTGTGCCGCGCAAGCTGCGTGGTCACGCGCATGATGTTGCCGGGTTCGAAACTGACGCCTTTGACACCGCGCAAACGTGGATCGTTTGCGTCCGGCACTCCGTAGCACACGGCGCGGTAATACCGTTCGACACTATGGGCTGCGAATTGCTCGGCCAGGCCGTGGTGTGCAGCGTCCGATTTTGCCACCACCAAAAGGCCACTGGTTTCCTTGTCGATCCGATGCACGATGCCCGGACGTTTTACCCCACCAACACCTGACAGATCATCCCCGCAATGGTGCAGCAACGCGTTCACCAGAGTGCCGCTTGGCGAACCCGGCGCGGGATGCACGACCATGCCTGCGGGCTTGTTCACAACGATTACGTCCGCATCTTCAAAGACAACCTCAAGCGGGATGTCTTCGGGGCCGATATGGCTGTCTTCGGCCTCGGCCACGACGATGGTAATATGTGCTCCTTCCGAGACTTTTGCCTTAGGGTCACGTGCTTCGCGCCCGTCGATCTGAACCGCACCCTCTTCGATCAGACGCGCCAACCTGGTGCGCGACAGGTTTTCACCGTCTGGCACATCCCTCGAAAGCGCCTTATCAAGGCGTGACGGCGGATCAGCCGCGATCTGAAACTCAATCTGGCGGGTGCCCATGACTGTCCCTTCCGAACCCCAAGAACCGCAGGAAACACCGCATCTGCGATTGCTGCGGCGGATGGTCATGTTGTTGACCGCGGTGATGATTGGCGGGGTTCTAGTGACATTCGCCCTGATTGTCATCCGCCTATCGGACCGCACCCCCACCCTTCCGGATCAGATCGAGTTGCCGGACGGCGCGAAGGCCCAGGCGCTGACCATCGGCTCTAACTGGTATGCAGTTGTCACGGATGACAACCGTGTTCTGATCTTTGACAAAACGACCGGAAAGCTGCGCCAAGAGATTGCTGTTGAATGAGCCTGAGCAACATTTGATCCGCCTACTGGATCTTTAACGCAGGCTAACTGGCGTTTGGAAACAAAGATGTTCCGACCCATGCAGCGCCCAATTGCTGATCCAGCGCATCTGAGCGTATCTTCTGCTTTCCCGCAGTTGGAGACAAAGCAACTTCGCGCAAGCAGATCTTTTCCCCGACCAAGCACAAGTTTATTCTGGCGAATTCGACATCTTTTGCCAGGGTTTCAGCGATCTGAATCATGTCATTGAATTGCGCAGGCTGCGGCTCTGTATCCGAACTGCTAGGGAAAAAAAGCTCATGGGCCAGATAATTGTATTCGCGGTCGTGTAACATCTGAATGCGTCCGCGCGCGCTGTCTCGATCTACCTGCACCAAAGTCACGCGCCCGGCAATTACCCAGAACTGCCATTCAGTGACAGACTGTTCACCAACAGTCTGATCTTGTTCGATCCAATAGGATGGCTTGCTGGTAACGCGCCACCAATCACCGGTCCAAAAACCTTCTGGCGTTTTGGTCTTGTGCCACGCCGCCATCTGAGCGTTCGCCTCATTACGCTTAGCATCGTCCATTGGAAGCGACAGAGAAATCTGGTGCGATGCGCTGGCTGAGCCTTTCAGGCTATACTGCCCAGGCTCGCATTCAAGCTTGTCCGGCAAGCCCGGAACATGTGCATGCCACACTCGCTTAGGCACGGTCAGGCGATCCGGCAGCCTTTCAAAAGCCATGTCGTTGTCGGCGATGAACGCTTGTGGGACAGCCCCCAAAAGCTTCATGACCAACAGCTTTTCCATAAATGTGCTTGGGTCACAGAGATCGGGTAGATGGCGATGGCTTTCGGCGAAATTGAACATAGCCAACGCGAGCGCATTCAGCCGCGCTGCATCGCTGCGGTAGTGATCCCAGCCTCGCAAAAACCCCTGAGGCGGTGGGTCGTTTACACCAAAGAGATTGCCAGCAGTGATCTTGTCCAACTCGGCCTGTGCTGCCTTCAGATAGTCTTCCCGGTCGGACAGCAAGGCCGTTGACATTGCCCCACCCGTAGCCTTTCGAATATCTTCGGTTGTTGCGCGAAGCCCAGGCAAATTTGCCGGAAACTCGATCGGCTTGGGTCCTTTTCTGCCATGGCGCGGCAAAGGCGCATCGCTGGCGCGGATGCCTAAGTTCCGCAGGCGCCTGTCGAGGAAGGAATGCCGTTTGATCCCATTGGCGATCCACCACCGCATTCGGCGGCCCCACAAATGCACGGCAAGAGTATTTTCCTTGATATAGGTCTCTCTGAATTCTCGAACGTGAATGTCGTTGGCTTGCCCTGCCTGACGGAACGGTAGCGGATAAAACACGGGGATTGGGCTGGCATGCTTCAACTCATCGTGTTGACGCAGATACCAGGTCATAACGCCCGGACCGTAAACACTGTGTTCCTGATCTGAAGCGTGCGGCAACTCTCCAGCACTCTTCATGCGCTCCAGCTCTTCCCGTTCTTCTCCTTCAACCCAAGGGCGGATGGGGTACGGGTCCTTGCTGTAGTCGATATACGCGTCTAGCGCCGGACTGTCGGCTGGCAGCCGCATCACAGCATTGCAAATCGTGTCTCGGTTGTAATAGCCAAAGATATGATCTATTTTTGGGATCGAAGCCAGCGCCACAACATCCGTGTCACACCACAGGAAGTCCGTCTTTTTCATCAACTGAAGTCTGAAAATGTCAGATTGCGGTACAGGTGTTTTGAATTGATTGTTCATAATGAACTGTTTCGGCTCATGCACCTCGTTGGCAGATACCAATTCGACACCAGAAGGCACGTTTTCCACCTGCCCGTAGTGAAACAGAACCACTCTGTGCCCTTGTTCGACAAAGGACAACATGCACATCTGTTCCAGAAAACTCAGACGCCCTTCCATCCAGAGCATCCCAATCGTCGGCAGAGAGCGATCCGCAGCCATTTCAATATTCTCCGAGGGGGGTCTGTTAGGATTCTGATCGATGTTCATCGGGCACAGGAATGGGCTCTGCTGAAAGTCGTTCCCGCACAGTACGGTCCTTCTTGACGAATTCCACAGCCGGTTTGGCGAGCAGTTTCTGGTACAGTTCATGATAGTCAGGTTGCTTCAGAAGATCGTTAATCAGTGCCTTATGCCAACGGAACGATTTTCTGTGTAACCGTTTGAGTCGGTCATCTGCGCGGAACTCTTCCAACACGGCGTCTACCTCATCCTTGTATCGCAAGATCGTTGCGTCCTGCGCACCACCTCGGTTCCAGCGATCCCAATAGTCCGTTCCAAGGGTCTGAGACGAGTGGTTCGCCCTGCCCCGGCTGCGCTTGGCCAGATAAGCCTGGGTGGACCGAACCGCATAATGGTTGATTTGCGCGACTTCGAAACCAAACGGAGGTGCGACGTGATTGCCGAAGGGTGCCGGTTCCTTTGCGTGGCCACCTGGGACCGACCTGAAGACGGCCGCCTGAAACTCGGCTCTGGGATGAGGGTTGTGCAATCCATAGCGTAGATACACATCGCCCTGTCGAAACATGGATTTTACAAATCGGCGCCCGGCCCCGCCCTGTTCATAGTCCAACTCACCATCAAAGAACTGCTGCGTGATGGGCATATCGCGCAACACATGTCGACCGTTGTTGGAAAAAATCTTCCACGGGATCGAGATGACGTCGACACCGGGCGTTGCTTCGATCAGATCATCAACTTTGTGATTACCAACGTGGATATTCAGAAATTCATCCGCATCGCCCACGTGAATCCATTTGGCGTTTTTCACCACTGGCAAACGGCGCGCCTGCCTAAGGGCGGAACGATGAATACCGCCTGTTCCAACGCGATTTTTGTGAAACTCGACATGGCCCAAGTCTTGTAAACGGCGCAGTATTTGGTTTGTGCCGTCCGTACAGTCATTTGTGTAGACGATTATTCTGTCGAACCCCAACACCTTGTGATGGGCGACCCATTCCAAAATATAGGGCCCTTCGTTCTTCATCGCAGTGATGAGAATTTTTTCAGGCTTGACCATCGTTGTCACTCGATCCTACCGCTTAGTCAGTTTGCCCTTTACTGTCATCCTGCGGCACAATCTTTTCGATGGCGATCTGAGCGCCGGCAATAGCCCGGATACGCAGGGCACGTGGATGTTTGCCCAGAAACTCATTCACCGCACGGATCACGCCGTCACCCCACCATCCGCGACGGTGGTAATCGTCAAAGGCCATGATCCCGCCGGGCTTGATCTTGGGAAACAGCGCCACGAGGTCGGCAGTCACGCCTTCATAGGAGTGGTCGCCATCGACATAGGCAAACGAAATGCTTTCGTCATCGAACAATTCGAGCGCAGGGACAGAAAAGTCTCGGATAATGCCAACCTTGCCTTCTTCGATCTCTTTTTCAAAAGATTTGACCACCTTCTGGAAGATGGCCTCCATCTTTTCATCTTCGGTTCGGCCGACAAACGCAGTGGTGTGCGACTCTTCCCCGATGTGTTTCCACGGATCGATAAGAAACAGCTGACTGGGCTCAAGCAGTTTCAGAATGGTCGGAGAGAACTCACCCCGCCAAACACCGATCTCAACCGCTACGCCCCCTTTGGGAAGGCGCGACAAGAACGTGCGGCGGATCGCTTCCTTGGTATTCTTGCGCTTGGTAACCTTGTCGGCTTTAGGCTTTTCCTTATGCCCCGGCACGGCACCGATGATTTGGGGTTCGTTTGCCATCTCAACCTCGTTCTGCTTATGCGGCGGGCACTACCGAACAGCGTCCATCCAGCCTTATTCTTTTTTTGATCGCTACCATGTCAGCCGCGCAAGAGCCAGAAGCTTGGCTTATTCTTTATTGAGCGGAGGTAATTTGTCGATCCCAAGCCACGGTGGTTCCAGGCTGGTGATCCTATAGCTGGCAGCGTTGCCCGCAAGAAACCTGTTAATTGCTGCGGACATGCCCGAGTACGAACCTTTGCCACGTCTATAAGACGTAAAAGCAATGCTTCCACCTGGTGCCAAAACCCTGTCTATTCGCCTCAGTAGCTGCAGCATCACACGCTCTGCCCGGACGCCGCGAATGATCACGACGCCAACGCTTTGATCCTCGAACAGTTTCAGCATCAAGGCTGGCATCGCCCGGTATACACGCAGCTTTCCCGACAGAATGGGTTCGCGGAAATACTCGAGAAATGCATAAAATGCACGGTCAAGCGCCTGCAAATCAGCGTCTTGCGTTGTGTCCACACAAGCAAACCCGTTCCATGACAAGCCCCAAGGCGCAATAATTGTCAGTTGCGCCACAGTTCCCAAATCCAGGATTTCCTGCACGATTTCTGTTTCGACCTGACCAATCAGCACCCAAGACTTCTTGCCGCTGATCGAATTGAGGAATTTCTGACGTTGCTTCGCCGTTCGCTCGACTTCTTTGGCGGGCGACGGCAACAAATCAGTATCTTTGGGATCAAACGGTAGATCGACCTGCTTTGGATCTGTGATCTTGGAATGTTCTGCTGCCGCTTGTTCAAAATCCAAAGGCGTTTCCAGGGAATCCAGGCGAACAAACCACGGATAATTCATCGACTTGGCGTTTCCGGCAATTGCCATTTGACCAATCCGGTTCCACTTGGCGACCTGAGCAAAACTAACCGCTGGGTCTTTGTAAATCTCAATGTCAAATGAAGCATTTGCTTCTTCCAGAACACCAAGATCCAGAGCTTTTAGATACTGCCCGCTGCGAAAGTTCCGATACCTCTGAACAAAGCCCTTGGCAGCTTCTGTTTCACGGATCGTGGCAATCTTGGACTTGTGAAACTTCACTGCGTTTTCATGAAGGTCTCTCAATACGTTGTCTTCATACAAAAGTGTGTGAAACTCACGTAGGCGGCTCAGCTTTGTCAGGATCGACCGCTCTTCGACCACATTGAAGCAATGCATGTGCCAGTAGGCTCGCCCAGTCGCTTCCATTTTTGGATGAAAAGCCGTTGTGTTCACATCCCCTCGAAGCCGTTTCATCAAATAGCTTTCGATAGATCTGACGGCATAGTGGTTCATTCGGAACAACGTGGTCCCAAAGGCTGCTCCTGTTGTCGTGTACGCCCAGCCTCGCCGACGCATGGCAGGCGGCAGAGGATCTCCGTCACCATCCACCCATGCAAAATTTTCGGCCTTGCCCCGAACAGGACCGCGCGGGCGGTGTGTATTGATCGCGTGATAGGACCCGTTGTTGCGGGTCAAAGACTTAAATGCGCGCACATTCTGCGGCATGACCATCCCCAGCTCGCCCGCACGCGTGAACTGCTCAACAACGAACCGGTCCTCGAATTCAACAATCCCGTTGTGCCCGAACATCTGCCACAGTGCCGCAAACCCATCAGCATGTGGCAAAGCGCGAAACAAGTCGTCCAGCGTACCGTCCCCGATACGGACATCCAGAAACTCGTCTACGTCACACACGAGAATCCACTCGGCCTCGGACGACCAGGGATGTTGCATTGCGTTGGCATAGGCCGATGCCTGAGGTCCGAATTTCCACGGAGCCGGATTATCAATATGCGCCAGGAACCCAAGCTCTTCGCACCTTTTCAGGATGGCATCCGTCCCATCCGAACAATCATTCGAGTTAACTATAAAATGCGTAAAACCGATCGAGAGATAGTAAGCGATCCACTCAAGAATAAACGGCCCTTCGTCTTTCATCGTGGATACGACAAGTCTCATTTTCATTATCCCGTGACTGTTGACCGCAAAACCTCGGTACGATTTAGCTTGCTGCGACCGAGCGCAGATCCAACTAAGCGCTTGGTTTTGTTACGTCCCCCAACAGCCCTTTTCAAGAGCGCCAGAGCAACCGCTCAAGCGTCGATCTACTTGGCCTCCACCATTCAGATCGCACGAAAAGAACTGCCCGCCCCGGCGCAGTGAAGTTTTTACACAGCTTCACACTGATTGGGTACGAAGCATTAAGCACGCTGACGGTTCAGCCGATGGTGACCGGATGAGCAAATGTGCGCGCGATGGTACGGTATTCAACGCCTTCAATCGGAACAGGGCTTTGGGCGTCACGCAACAGCAAGTTTGTGACACCGCCTGGCAAGGCATCGTCAAATGTCGAAGCGCTATAACCTTTTAGATTGCTCGCCAGCGTAGCAAACAGCGCTTCATCATTTGCAAACGGCCGCATCGGTTTTTGCCGCATTGCGTCTGCATATTTCTTGCGGAATTCGTGAGCACTTTCCACAAGTCGGCGGCTTGCCCGCAATATCCCGAAACGACAGGACATCTTTTGAGAAAACTGATCAAACATCTCATGCTGCATCGACGCCATTCGACGCGGCCCTGCTCCGACCAGTACAGATGTCAGCAAGTCCCGGTCACAGGCCTCAAGCTCGGCAAAAAAGTCCCTCAGGTCCGGCCAGTTCGGAAGCAGATCGTTGTCAGAAATCAGAAAGTAATCAATGTCAGGCGCGGCCTGCATCGCTCGATACAGCGCGTAGTCACCAAACCGCCAACCAACCTTGTTTATGTCGAGCAGCTGATTTTCTTCAATCCAGGTCTGGTCGACGCTTAAAACCTGTTCATCGGGTAAATCAGGCGGCGCAGAATTTGTGGCATCATATACAATACAGACAGGTCCCGGAGCCGCTTTCTTCCAGATAGAATAAAGCCGGGCTTCGTTCTCGGTCCACTTATGAGTGCGAAACACGAACATCGTCCGTTTTTTGTGTTCTGGCTGGATCTGTTTGCTCAAAGCTTGCGTGGCAGCACTATCTGCCCATGCACCTTCACCGTACAGAACACGTTCTTGCGGGCGCGCCAAAAGGTTAAGGTTGACACCATACCGTCGTATCGAATGCAAAACGCGGTACCCGTGCGAATGCAGAAATTCAAGCGCGTCCTCGTAAGTATCTTGAAGAACTTCAACCAGAATATCCGGGCGGCTTGTCGAGAGAGTTTCCCGCAACCCCCTGAGAACGTTTAACTCCATTCCCTCCACATCGATTTTAATAAAATCGACCTTCTCTGGCATCATGTCGTCGCCAGGACGAAGACGGATACCTGCATCGTCGCTTTGAGAAGTCACCCGGCCAGCGCCCAGGTTGTTGTCCGGGTAGTCAATTGCGTTGCCAACCGTGTCTTCATCAGACACGCCGAACTCTACACAGGACAAGTCCGACACTGACTCGAGTTCATTTAATGCGATGTTTTTTTTGAGGATGTCGCACGCAACCGGGTTCGGTTCGAATGGCACAATTTTGGAAGGATTCAGAAATTTCCCAACGAAAACGGAATGGTTTCCGACGTTTGATCCGATATCACAAAAAACGCCCCCGGCCGGGAAATACTTCTCGATGAGAAGCAGTTCTTCCAACTCGTACAGATGGCCAGAAAGATGTCGACGCTGGATATGATCACGGGGATTAGAGATGTGAAATCTTAGCGCCGTATCCCGAAATTTGACCTCGCCAACTTGATCAGTTTCCATCCAGATCACCCTTTCATCCTGTCATACTTGCATTGAACCAACAAGGACTCTTTGCGGCCCGCAATGCGCGCAGCAAGCGCCTTAGACAAAGCAGACGGCCAAGGAAAGTTCTACGCCCAATTAACACCACGCCTAATATCTGATGTTCGGATCATCACGCGAAACATCCCAAGGAAACCATCCAACAAGGATAGTTTAGCCGACGGATTAATTATCGGACTGACGTGTTTCGTGAGTTTGGTGCGGTCGAGAAGACTCGAACTTCCACGGGTGTTACCCCACAGCGACCTCAACGCTGCGCGTCTACCAATTCCGCCACGACCGCACTGCCTGTGACTTGGTAGAGCGGCGTATAGACGTTGGCGCGCACGATGTGAAGAGGCAAAAACGCTCTGGTTTAAATTACTCGGAAGCAGACCTATCTAGCTGAATGATCACCACACATCCGATCTGACAGGAACCGCAAATGACCTCAACCGAGAACCGCCCTATTGTACAGATCGACATCGTTTCAGACGTGGTTTGCCCGTGGTGCATTGTTGGCTTTAAACAATTGGACACAGCATTGCAGCAAATGGGTGTTTTGGCCCGGCTGCGCTGGCATCCGTTCGAACTGAACCCGAATATGCCACCCGAAGGTCAAAACCTGCGCGAGCATATCATGGAGAAATACGGAACCACCGCCGAACAAAGCCAGCAAGCGCGGGACAGACTCACTTCGATTGGCGCAGAGTTGGGGTTTACGTTTAACTTCGGCGACGAAAGCCGGATGGTAAATACGTTTGCCGCACATCAGTTGCTGGATTGGGCAGAAGGGCAAGGTCGGCAACACCCGCTGAAGCTTGCTCTGTTTGATGCGTATTTTACCCAGCAGAAGGACGTCTCGGACTCCGAGGTTTTGCTGGATGCCGTTCGATCAGTCGGGCTTGATGCGGAAGCTGCTCGGCAAGCGCTTGAGAGTGGCCAACACACGGGCCCCGTGCGCGAGAAACAGCAATTCTGGACCAGCCGGGGTATTTCCGGCGTGCCGTCCATGGTGTTTGGCGGAAAATACCTGCTGACTGGGGCACAAGGGAGCGAAACCTATGCCCAAGTCTTACAACGATGTCTGTCTGAGGCCGCCTGACCCCTTTCCCTGACCCCTTTGGACGGATATGAGGCCGGCATGGAATGGAAAATCACCGATGGTCTGACCAGCTATGACGACGCCGTGGCCTTCATGGAGGCCCGCGTTGCCGAAATCGCACGCGGCAACGCTGAAGAATGCGTTTGGATGCTGGAGCATCCGCCCCTGTATACTGCCGGCACCTCAGCCAAGATCGAAGACCTAACCGATCCTGATCGGTTTCCGGTCTATGAAAGCAAACGTGGCGGTGAATACACCTATCACGGACCGGGTCAGCGTGTGGCTTATGTCATGCTGGATCTCAACAAACGCGGACGGGATGTGCGCCAGTTTGTAAAGCAATTGGAAACCTGGGTGATCTCGGCCCTGGCTGAATTCAATGTACACGGCGAGATCCGCGACGGACGCGTTGGAGTTTGGGTTCGGCGGGACGACAAGCCGCTCACGGTGACGGGCAAGCCAGCGGAAGACAAGATCGCAGCCATTGGTCTGCGCCTGCGCAAATGGGTCAGCTTTCACGGCATCTCGGTCAACGTCGAACCCGATTTGGAGCATTTCTCGGGAATCGTCCCCTGCGGGATCAGCGAATACGGCGTGACCTCTCTGGTCGATCTGGGGCTTCCTGTGACCATGGCTGATCTTGATGCCGCATTAGAGAAGACATTTGTGGATGTCTTTGGTTCGAATGACGGGTGAGTCACCCAGTATCTCAGCAAAGCGAATCGGTGATATCATGCGAGCTTCAAAACAATACGCTCAAGCGGTTAGCTCTGTTTCCGACGCCTAAAGCAATTAACCGTGTTTAAGCCGGGTTTATCGTTTTTTTTAGACATTATTTAACTCAATTAGATACAAAGGGGCCGTTAACGAGTAGTATGAAACTGCCAATCAAGAGTGAGTGGTATGTTAACCGGTGATCCAGGGCTCGCCCTCGAAATCCGAGAAGTGTTTGGTTACGAGTCTGCCGTTCCGACCCCAAATCGGAACGGCAATTCTCTTTACCCTGATTGATATACGTGTAAACGCCGCGCCCTTTGATGGGGTGTAGGTCCGAAATTCGTTACGGCGGATAACTAAAACTCAGCTTTACAATGCGGCTTTGATCTTTTCGGCGTGCTGCGCGATCTGGTCGAAATCACCCATCTTTCCGGGCGGGCGCATCGACACGTCTTCATGACGCGGCAGGACATGGAAGTGCAGGTGGAAAACTTCCTGCCCGCCTGCGGCTTCGTTGAACTGTTGGATCGTCACTCCGTCTGCATCAAATGCCGCCTTCGCTGCTTGTGCCATTTTCTGCACCGTCTTCATCACGGCAACCAGTTGCTCGGGCGTGGCGTCCAGCACATTGCGGCACGGCGATTTGGGTATCACCAGCAAATGACCGTCCGAACGCGGCATGATATCCATGAAGGCCAACGTCTCATCATCCTCGAACACGCGGGTCGAGGGGATCTCATTGCGCAGGATTTTGGCAAAGATGTTGTCGGGATCGTAGTCAGCCATATCAGGTCTCCGGATTGCAGGTGTTGGCGTAGTTCTGAGACGCCTGCCCATGACGGTCAAGGCGGAACTCTGCCAAACGCCCTTGCGGGCCACCATCTGCGGCTTGAAAACCGGGCAGACATACCCAGATAGGCGCTGTTCGAGATACAAAAATGGCGCGGCAGACCCCTGCCCGCGACAATTAATCTTGATCCAGATCAAACTCGGCCATTGAAGGTGCTCTCTTCGCAATCTAAAACCAGCAGGAATCCCGCGCGTTGGAGAGGTCCGACTGCGCGGTGCAGTTGCAACAGGAGGCACCTATAATGGCAGACGCAGCCATTCATGGTCACGACCATGAAGACGAGCGCAGCTTTTTCCAGCGCTGGTTCATGTCGACCAACCACAAGGACATCGGGATTCTGTACCTGATCGTTTCGGCCCTGGCCGGTCTGATCTCGGTAGCGATGACCGTATACATGCGGCTTGAACTGATGCACCCCGGTGTTCAGTACATGTGCCTGGAAGGCTTCATGGCCGACCCATGTACCCCCAACGGCCATCTGTGGAACGTTATGATCACCTACCACGGTGTTCTGATGATGTTCTTCGTGGTCATCCCGGCGCTTTTCGGCGGATTTGGCAACTATTTCATGCCGTTGCAGATCGGCGCGCCGGATATGGCGTTCCCGCGGATGAACAACCTGTCCTTCTGGCTTTACGTCGCCGGTACTTCGCTGGGTGTGGCCTCGCTGCTCAGCCCCGGTGGTAACGACCAGCTTGGTTCAGGCGTAGGCTGGGTTCTGTACCCGCCGCTGTCCACGACCGAGGGCGGCATGTCCATGGACCTTGCGATCTTCGCCGTGCACGTATCGGGCGCCTCCTCGATCCTCGGTGCGATCAACATGATCACAACCTTCCTGAACATGCGTGCCCCGGGCATGACCCTGTTCAAGGTGCCGCTGTTCAGCTGGTCGATCTTCGTCACCTCGTGGCTGATTCTGCTTTCGCTGCCGGTTCTGGCAGGCGCGATCACCATGTTGCTGATGGACCGCAATTTTGGCTTCACCTTCTTTGATCCGGCTGGTGGCGGCGACCCGATCCTGTATCAGCACATCCTTTGGTTCTTCGGCCACCCGGAAGTGTACATCGTGATCCTGCCCGGTTTCGGCATCATTAGCCACGTGATCGCAACCTTCGCGCGCAAGCCAATCTTTGGCTACCTGCCGATGGTTTGGGCGATCATCGCGATCGGTGTTCTGGGCTTCGTCGTGTGGGCGCACCACATGTACACCGTTGGCATGTCGCTGCGTCAGCAGGCCTATTTCATGCTGGCAACGATGGTTATTGCTGTTCCGACTGGCGTTAAGGTCTTCTCGTGGATTGCGACCATGTGGGGCGGCTCTATCGAGTTCAAAACTCCGATGCTGTTTGCCTTCGGCTTCCTGTTCCTGTTCACCGTTGGTGGTGTGACCGGTGTGGTTCTGTCGCAGGCCGGTGTCGACCGTGCTTATCATGACACCTACTACGTGGTGGCACACTTCCACTATGTGATGAGCTTGGGTGCCGTCTTCGCAATCTTCGCTGGCGTGTACTTCTACTTCTCGAAGATGACAGGCCGTCAATATTCGGAGTTCTGGGGCAAGGTTCACTTCTGGATGTTCTTCATTGGCGCTAACCTGACCTTCTTCCCGCAGCACTTCCTGGGCCGTCAAGGCATGCCGCGCCGCTATATTGACTACCCCGAAGCGTTCGCTCAGTGGAACTTCGTATCGTCAATTGGCGCGTTCATCTCGTTCGCTTCGTTCCTGCTGTTCTTCGGCATCGTGTTCTACGCTTTGTTCCGTGGCGCAAAAGAGACCCGTCCGAACCCATGGAACGAATACGCCGACACACTGGAGTGGACCCTGCCATCGCCACCGCCCGAACACACGTTCGAGCAACTGCCAAAGCAGGAAGACTGGGACAAAGGCCACGCGCACTGATCCCATTCCGATCCAAAGAAACCCCGCCCAAGTGGCGGGGTTTTTCTTTGCGCGGACCCGACGTTCGCCAATCAGGACAAAATCGGGTATTATATCAGTGCAAGACAGCCGGAGGGTCGTCTATGCCTGAAATCGACTTTTGGTACTCGATCGGCAGTACTTATAGCTACCTAACCGTGATGCGTCTGGACGAGTGGTGCGCCGAACATGACGCCACAGTGAACTGGCGGCCGTTTAACGTACGTACCGTGATGTCGACCCAACAGAACGTTCCGTTTGCCGGAAAGCCGGTCAAATCGGCCTATATGTGGCGCGATATCGAACGCCGCTGCGCCAAGTACCACATTCACGCCAACCTGCCTGCGCCCTACCCTGTCTCAGACCTAGCTCTGGCCAATCAGGTCGCCGTGCTGGGAATGATTGAAGGTTGGGGTAAATCCTTTACCCAGGCGCTGTACCGTATCTGGTTCGAAGAAGGGATTGAAGCCGGAAGCGAGAACGCCTTGTCCGAAGCTCTTTTACGATGCCAGCAAGACCCCAGGTTGGCGCTGGGACGGGCGCGCAGTGATGACGTCACCGCAGCGCTTGAAGCCGAAACAGAAACAGCTATGAAGCTGGGCGTATTCGGCGCCCCAAGTTTTGTCGTCCGCCAAGAAGTGTTCTGGGGAGATGACCGTTTGGACGATGCCCTGTCCTGGGCGCGTGTCGGTCACGTCATCTAGTCAAAACCCGTCGACACAAGACAGTCCTGCGCTATGTTCGCGATATGCCGTATACATGGAATCAGACATCCGAAACGGAACAAGAGCTGCGCCTTTGGCCGCATAACTCTCTGCCTCCGCGCGGAGCTATGATCACCATACTTTCGGTGTTCCTGTTTGGCCTGATACCGTTGCTGGCCATGCTGGGGTCTGTGGTTCTGTGGGGGCTGTTACCCTTTCTTCTGATCACGGTGTTTGGCCTTTGGCTGGCCATTCAGACCAACTATCGCGCACGCAGCGTTTTCGAGGTTCTGACGCTGTCTGATACGCAAGCGCATCTGGTGCATTACACACCCGGCAAAGACCAACAGGAATGGTCCTGCAACCGCTTTTGGGCGAGGACAGAAATGCACGAGAAAGGTGGACCCGTCCCTCACTATGTCACGCTTGTCGGTGATGGGCGGGAGGTCGAGATCGGTTCGTTTTTATCGGAAGATGAGCGGATAACGCTTTATGACGAACTAAGCACAAGACTGCGCGAACGGGTCGCGCAGTAGGTCATCGTTCATTTTGTTATTTCAGCAGTTGCCGTTTGACGCTGCGCAAAGGTGATCTTTGACCATCGGGCCAACTTTGCCAAAATCCATCTGTCCGGTGTAACGAGTTTTCAACTCGCCCATGACTTTGCCCATGTCTCGGATGGATCCGGCTCCGGTTGCGGTGATCGCAGTCTGAATCGCCTTTGACACCTCGTCATCATCCAGCTGCTTGGGCAGAAATTCCTCGATGACCGCAACTTCCTGCATCTCGCGTTCGGCCAAATCCAAACGGCCGCCTTCTTCATAGGCACGGGCGCTTTCTTTGCGTTGCTTTGTCATTTTACCAAGGATTTCAAGTACCTCAGCATCGCCGCAGCCCTTGGCCTCTTCATTGTCCAAGGCGCGGGCGGCGATGTCACGGTCCTTGATGGCCGCGTTGATCAACCGCAACGTCGACAGACGCTCGGCCGCTTTGTCTTTCATTGCTTGCTTCAGGGCTGTGTTCACCCGTGATCGCATGTCCATTTGGTTTGTCCATCCCCATGACAACGGAACCCCGACCATATCTAAACAAAAAGCCTGATACAACAGGAAGCATTACATCTAAGCCTTTGAAAAACAACAATAGCCAAAAATTTGAACAGGCTTGACCCACGCGCCTAACCCCCTTAGGTATGCGCCGGTTTACCTTGAAGGAGAGTCGCGCCATGGCCCAGAACGCCCCGTCCAAGCCCACCGCATGTCTGGCATTGGCCGATGGTACATTGTTTTATGGCAATGGCTTTGGCGCCACCGGGCAGACTGTGGCCGAGCTGTGCTTTAACACAGCCATGACAGGCTATCAGGAAATCATGACAGATCCGTCATACGCCGGTCAGATCGTGACGTTCACCTTCCCGCATATCGGCAATGTCGGCGTGAACCCCGAAGATGATGAAACCGGCGACCCGGTTGCTGCAGGCATGGTTGTAAAATGGGATCCGACCGAGCCCTCGAACTGGCGTTCGGCCGAGGAGCTAAAAGGCTGGTTGGCCCGTCGCGGACGGATCGCGATCGGCGGCGTCGACACCCGCCGTTTAACACGTGCTATCCGTCAACAAGGCGCACCTCATGTTGCTTTGGCCCATGACCCCGAAGGCAATTTCGACATCGAGGCACTGGTTGCAGCCGCCCGTGGGTTTGCCGGTCTGGAGGGCATGGATCTGGCCAAGGATGTGACCTGTGCTCAAAGCTATCGCTGGGACGAAATGCGTTGGGCCTGGCCTGACGGGTATCAGCGTCAGGAAGCCCCGGTGCACAAGGTCGTGGCCGTCGATTATGGTGCAAAGCGCAACATCCTGCGTTGTCTTGCGTCAGCTGGATGTGATGTAACGGTACTGCCCGCAACAGCCACTGCCGCCGAGGTGCTTGCCCATCAGCCTGATGGAGTGTTCCTGTCGAATGGCCCCGGCGATCCCGCGGCGACCGGAGAATACGCTGTGCCCATGATCAAAGAGGTTCTGGAGACCACCGATCTGCCTGTTTTCGGCATCTGCCTCGGCCACCAAATGCTGGCACTGGCCTTGGGCGGTCAGACAGTCAAGATGAACCACGGCCACCACGGCGCCAACCATCCGGTCAAGGATCTGGATACCGGCAAGGTTGAGATTACTTCGATGAACCACGGCTTTGCGGTTGATGCTCAGTCTCTGCCCGATGGCGTTGTGGAAACCCACCAATCTTTGTTTGACGGGTCGAACTGCGGGATTCGCATGACAGATCGGCCCGTTTATTCGGTGCAGTATCACCCGGAAGCATCCCCCGGGCCTCAGGACAGTTTCTATCTGTTCGAGCGTTTCGCTGACGCCATGGAAAAGAAAAAACAGAGCGCATAACTCTCAAGCTTTGCAGTTTTAACGGCACGTTAACCTTGATCGAACAATCCTGAGCACGGGTAACTGTGCCAAGGTTCTTTTTATGGTTGAGCTTAATCTCCAAAATTTCACAGCCGCTTCTCCGATCCCCGCTCCCGGATTTCGAAAACCGCTGGGCACCTGTCTGGTAGAAGCCGAAACTCTGACGCAGTCGGAACTCGACCACGCCTTGCATTTGCAATCCCAGCAAAACGCGCCTTTGGGCGAAATTTTGGTGGGTGAAGGATTTGCCACCCGGCAAGACATCTTGCATGCCCTGTCTGTCCAGTCCGGCTGGCATATTGCGAACTTGGAACAGATCCCGCCCATGCCGGGGCTGTGCGACCTGAAACCAGTTGGCTTTTGGTTGAAACACAACGTCATTCCGTGGATGCGCGTGGGCCCGCTTCTGTTGGTTGCGACAGCGCGTCCGGATCGGTTTCCAGCTGTCACAAACAACATGCGGGATTGCGACTACACGATCATTCCAGTTCTTGCGGCTTCTGATCAGATCGACCGCGCTATTGCCCGACAGTTTTCGCGCCCTTTGGCCGAGGCTGCAGAAACACGGGTTGATGCGGATCAGAGTTGCCGAAACTGGACGATTGGGTCGCGTATCATACCGTCTGTTTCAGCGCTTGGAATTATTGCGTTGTTTTTTGCTTTCCCTTGGTTTGGGTTGGCGACCCTGCTTGCCGCGGCTGTGGGAACTTTAATTCTCTTTGCTGTTCTTCGCCTTGCCGGTACTTTTGCCTATTTGCGCCACAGCTTTCGTCAGAAGCCAGAAGCGTCTGATGCAGCTGTCACCCTGCGACAACCCTGCGTTTCGATCATGGTTCCCCTTTACAAAGAGCGCGAGATTGCGAATGCGCTTGTCCAACGGCTCAAACGCCTGACCTACCCCAAGGCGCTCTTGGACGTTATCTTGGTGCTGGAAGAAAAAGATGAGGTCACGCGCGCAACTTTGGCGAAGATTGACCTGCCCAGCTGGATGCGGATTGTCGAGGTGCCAGAATTGGACGGGCTGACCACCAAGCCGCGCGCCATGAACTATGCCTTGGACTTTTGCCGCGGCGACTATGTGGGTGTCTGGGACGCCGAAGACGCACCGCAGCCGGATCAGATCGAACGGGTCGTCGCGCATTTTTCCCAGGCTCCGCCCGAGGTCGTGTGTCTTCAAGGCAGTCTGGATTACTACAACCCACGCACCAACTGGCGTTCCCGCTGCTTTACCATCGAATACAACAGCTGGTTCCGTATCATCCTTCCGGGCATTGCGCGCTTGGGGCTTGTCGTCCCGTTGGGTGGGACAACGTTTTTCTTCCGTCGAGACAAGCTGTTGGAATTGGGCGGCTGGGATGCCCACAACGTGACCGAAGATGCTGATCTTGGTGTTAGGCTGTGCCGGGCCGGATACCGGACCGAACTGGTGGACACCACGACTTATGAAGAGGCAAATTTTCGCGCCTGGCCTTGGGTGAAACAGCGCTCACGCTGGCTCAAGGGCTTTATGGTGACGTATCTTGTGCACATGCGCTCATCAAAAAGACTATTGCGCGATCTGGGCGCCGCGCAGTTTTTGGGGCTTCAGGCGTTTTTCCTAGGCACGCTGGGTCAGTTTTTGCTGGCCCCTGTTCTGTGGGTATTCTGGCTCTCAACGTTGGGGCTTTCTAATCCGCTGGCACCCGTTTTGCCACAGAATCTGACTACGGCGCTGGTGCTGTTGTTTTTGACGACTGAGGCGTTGAATATCTGCGTTGGCTGTCTTGCCGTTTCGGCACGAGAGCGGCGTTTTTTGTTGCCCTGGGTTCCCACCATGGCTTTGTACTACCCCTTGGGCGTGGTCGCAGCCTACAAAGCTCTGTGGGAGCTGGCAACGAATCCATTCTTCTGGGACAAAACCCAACATGGGCAAGCCAGCGAAGATCAGCCGCTGGCCTGATACTTATTTGTCGCGCAGGCTTGCGTCCTGTTTCAGGCGCGTCATGAACGCGATCGATATATGATCCTTCAGCGCTCGAGCCGCTGCCTCTTCATCCCTTGCGGCAATGGCTTCGACAATGCCCTTATGCTCACTTTGGGCGATTTCACCACGCCCCTGCACCGCCAGAGAGGTGGTAGCCATCAACGCCATTGTGCGATGCACAAGATCAAGTTGCTGCACCAGATAGCGATTATGAGACGCCAGATGGATCTGTTCGTGGAAGCGCCGGTTTGCACGCGACAATGCCGATGGGTCATCAATCAGCTTGTCATCTTCGACGACCATCTCCTGCAGAACTTTGATCTCTTCTTCGGTCGCATGTTTGGCCGCAAGGCTTGCAGCCAACCCCTCCAGTTCCCGACGTACGATGTAAAGCTCGGCCATCTGGTTGTGATCCAGCGACGCCACGATCAGCGACCGACCGTCCCGTTCCAACAGTGACTGTGTCTCGAGCCGCTGCAATGCTTCGCGGATCGGCGTGCGTGACACTCCGAACCGTTCGGCCAGCTCGCTTTCCACCAGACGATCACCGGGTTTGTAGACACCCACGTCGATAGCTTCGAGTATCAGGCTATAGGCATCCTTGGTTGGGGATCGGGTCTGGCTCATGGGGTTCATTATCTCCTCGTTCGGACATGTCTATCCGTCCAAAGGGGGAACGATCAAGTAGAGCATTGAAAACACTGCGCCCGCGCCCTACACCCTGCTTATGGTCAAACCGGCTTTTTCTCATGTCACACAGTGGGTGTTCGATCTGGACAACACCCTGTACCCGCCACACATGCGTCTGTTCGATCAGATCGAGGTGCTAATGACGGATTATGTCATGCGGGCCATAGGTGTGGATCAAGCCGAGGCGGACCGTTTGCGGGCGCATTACTGGCGCGAATACGGCACCACGCTGGCCGGTTTGATGGCCGAACATGATCTGGACCCCGACCCGTATCTGCACGCAGTCCATCAGGTGGACATGAGCCATATGGACCCAGATGAAGACCTGGCCGATCACATACGCGCCCTGCCTGGGCGGCGCATTGTCTACACCAATGGCAGCGCCCCTTACGCTGAACGCGTGCTGAACGCGCGCGGCCTTTCCGGGTTGTTCGATGCAATCTATGGCGTTGAGCATGCAGGCTATCGGCCCAAGCCCGAAAAAGCAGCCTTTGAGGCCATCTTTGCCCAGGATGGTATCCAAGCTGAAAAAGCCGCCATGTTCGAGGATGATCCACGCAATCTGGCGGCTCCGCACGAGATGGGAATGCGCACAGTGCACGTGGCGCCTGACCCGCATGACGCAGATCACATCCACCATCACACGGACGATTTGACCGCTTTTCTGGCTCGCCTGCGATAGGCTGTCACACTGCGACGATCCGCACATTCTGCACCTGCATCCTCGTCCCTATATGCACGTCAGCGACGAACAGATGGAGACCTCAATGACCGCGATCGAGATGACCGGCCGCCTGCCGATTTGGCAGCGCCTTTTCTTTGCAATCCCTGTATTCGGATGGCTGGCCCGCGATGCGGTCAATGGCAAGGCAGAAGATCTGTATTACACCGCCGGTGCGATTTTCAGCATGTGGGGCTGTTCCATCATGTTGTTCGGCCTGCCCGGTCTCTTCATTCCTGCCCTGATGATGGTGCCGGTGATGTTTTTGATTCTCGTCCTGATTTCTCGGGGCTGAGGCACGGGACAGGATGTCACTTGGCGCTTGGGGTCGAACCGAACTAGGTTCTGCCCAAACCGATGAGAGGCGCCATGACTGACAGCTGTGACATCCTGATTTCCGGCGGCGGCATCGCCGGCCTGACCGCAGCAGCGGTTTTCGGAACAGCAGGCTTTAAAGTGATCTGCGTGGACCCGACCCCTCCGATCACTGAGCGGGATGTGGACGGATCGGACCTGCGCACCACTGCCTTTCTTCAGCCTGCGCACGGTTTGCTCGAACAGTGCGGGCTTTGGGCGCGTCTGGACGCCCACGCAGCGCCTTTGCAAATCATGCGCATCGTGGATGCAGGCGGCGACGTGCCCGAACCGCGCGTTGTGCGTGATTTCAATGCCGCCGACATTTCCGATCAACCCTTTGGCTGGAACTTGCCCAACTGGCTGCTGCGCCGGGAAATGGTGGCGCGACTGGCAGACCTTCCCAATGTCAATTTCCGCCCCGGCACAGCTACAACCAGCCTGTTCACACGGACCGCCGAAGCCCGCGTTGGGCTGAGCGACGGCAGCCGCGTCCGGTGTAGACTGGTTCTTGCAGCTGATGGCCGCAATTCACCGATGCGAGAGGCCGCGGGAATATCGGTTCACACAACACGGTACGGGCAAAAAGCGCTGGCTTTTGCGGTGACCCACCCCATTCCACACGACAACGTCTCGACTGAAATTCACAGATCCGGTGGGCCGTTCACGCTGGTCCCCTTACCCGATTGGCAGGGACAGCCGTCCTCAGCCATTGTCTGGATGGAGCGTGGTCCGAAGGCCATCGACCTTCTGAACCTCGAGCCTGAAGCATTTGAGGCCGCTATGACCGAACGGTCCTGCGGGTTGTTTGGCCCATTGAATCTGGCGTCGCGCCGGACGATCTGGCCCATCATCAGCCAGTCTGCCGAGCGGTTGTCAGGCGAACGCATTGCCTTGATGGCCGAGGCCGCGCATGTGGTGCCGCCGATTGGCGCTCAGGGGTTGAACATGTCTTTGGGTGATCTGCGCTGTCTGCTGGATTTGGCACAGGCCCGCCCCGAAGGGCTGGGCGACGCTCAAATGCTGGACGCTTATCACAAGGCCCGCCATACCGAGGTCGAAATGCGGGTTAAGGGCATCGACCTATTAAACCGCGCCTCGATGATCGAGGCGCGTCCGTTACGCGGTGCACGGGCCATGGGGTTGAGCGCGCTCTATTCCCTGCCGCCCGTACGCAAGACGTTGATGCAGATGGGCCTTGGCGTTCGCTAAGGCCCGGTCAGTTTACAGAACCTGATCCAGCACCCGTTTCAAACGCGCGATGGTCCCATCCACATCGTAGAGCTTGTCCAGCCCGAACAGACCCAGTCGGAAGGTGCTGAACCCTTCGGGCTCATCACATTGCAGAGGCACGCCAGCAGCAATCTGCATCCCCAGCGCTGCAAATTTCTTGCCGCTCTGAATGTCGGGGTCCGAAGTGTAGCTGACCACAACGCCGGGCGCGCCAAAACCGTCAGCAGCTACTGAAACGATGCCCTTGTCCTTCAGCATTGCCCGCACACCATCTCCCAACGCCCATTGCGCCGCGCGCAACTTTTCGAACCCATAGTCTTTGGTCTCAGCCATGGTATCGCGGAAAGCCAACAATGCGTCCGTGGGCATGGTTGCATGATAGGCATGACCACCGTTTTCATACGCCTGCATAATCTGACGCCACTTTTTCAGATCAACCGCAAAGCTGTCGGAGTTGGTCTCTTGCAACCGGGCTTCGCCACGCTCGGACAACATGACAAGGCCAGCACAAGGCGATGCGCTCCACCCTTTTTGCGGGGCAGAAATCAGAACATCGACACCTGTCGCCTTCATGTCCACCCAGGCGCAACCGGATGCGATGCAATCCAGTACCATCAATGCTCCGACCTCATGCGCCGCATTCGCCAGCGCGGCCACGTAATCATCCGGCAAAATGACTCCTGCCGATGTTTCGACATGCGGGGCAAAGACAACACCCGGCTTTTGTGACCGAATGGCTTCGACAACTTCGTCAATGGGTGCGGGCGCAAACGGCGACGGGCTGGAATTGCCTGTCTGACGCGCCTTCATAACCGTGGCACTCTGGGTCAGGGCCGCGCTTTCAATGATTTGACTCCATCGGTACGAGAACCACCCGTTCCGAACCACCAAAACATCCGTCCCCCGCGCAAACTGACGGGCGACGGCTTCCATGGCATAAGTACCACCACCGGGAATGACCGCAACGCCGTCTGCGTTGTATACCCCCTTCAACATGTCCGAGATGTCCCGCATGACCTGCTGGAACTTCTGGGACATATGGTTCAGCGAACGATCGGTGAATACCACCGAAAACTCTTCAAGTCCGTTCGGGTCAACGGTGTCCAACAACGCAGGCATTCTTGATCCTTTCCAAAACTCTTCCGAGAACCTGATCGTTTTGCCTTTGCCCGTAAAGTACTTTCGCAACAAAAAGTGACGTCACGGCATGTCACACAGATTTGTAAAAATCTGCGCCAAATCTCGCCAACACCACCACATTTGACGCCAACTAGTGTCACCTTCCCCTTTACACTTCTAATTGCTTCTGAACAGATGCACACACTTTATACTTGAAGGGATAATTCTACCCGTGACTATACAAAAGCGGATCAGCTTCCAGTCCGTTCGAGACGAAGTTAAACGACGTATTGAAAGCCGTGTCTGGCCACAAGGGTCTCTTTTGCCAACGGAAACACAGTTGGCAGACGAATTTAATTGCGCGCGTGCCACAGTGAACCGCGCCCTGAGGGAATTGGCCGATCAGGGGTTCGTCGAGCGCAAGCGTAAAAGCGGAACGCGGGTCAAGAAAGAACCCAGCAAACACGCCAAGCTTGAATTCTCACTCGCACGACAGACGATCGAAAGCCAGAACGCAACCTATCGGTATGCTCTGGTCGAGCGGAACGTGGTAGAAAGCCCTCGCTGGCTGTCTTCACAATTAGATATTTCTCCTGACAAGCGCGTGTTGCATGTCACCTGTATGCACTACGCGGACAACCGACCGTTTCAATTGGAAGAACGCTGGATCAATATCGATGCAGTTCCAGAAGTGGAAGATGCCGACCTGTGCGCACAGGGCCCACATGAATGGTTACTGAATGCCGCGCCGTTCACCGAAGCTGAAGTTGCATTCTGCGCCATTTCTGCCGATGCAAAGCTGGCAGAGTTCATGGGAACGACGACCGGCACATCGATGATCCAGATGGAGCGCACCACATGGAAAGAGGACAAGCCGCTGACCTTTGCCCGGATGACACATCATCCCGGCTACTGTATCCGCACCAAATACTGAGGCGTTTCAGCCAAGGGGCCCAGGCAAGCGTTCTTCGCTGAGCAAAACGTTTGCTTCAACATCCCCTGCACCGGGCAACGTCATGATTCGACGTCGTAATACGCGCTCAAAGTCAGACAGGTCCCGCGCAACAACGCGCAGGCGATAGTCATATGGGCCCAACACGTGCTCGACTGTTTGGACCTCGGGGATGGCACTCACCGCGCGCTCAAAGTCCTCAAGATTGATCTGCCCTTTGCGGCCAAGTTTGATACCCAGAAACACCGTCACCCCGAAACCCAACGCGTCGGCGTTCAGACGCAAGCGCCGCCCCTTGATAACTCCTGCTTCCTCCAGTCGCCGGATTCGGCGCCAGGTGGCCGGTTGCGACAATCCAAACCTGCGACCCAAGGCACCGGCACTCTGTGTCGCGTCCTGTTGCAGAACACGCAGCAAGCGTCGATCAATCTCATCCAACTCGATCATACAGGTAACACCTCATCGCTTTTGACCCGCGCGATGTGCATCAGCGCCTCGATATCGGCGATATGGGGCAAGGTCAGGATACGGTCGCGATACAGTAGTTGGTAATGGTTCATATCCTTCGCAATGACCGACAATCGCACGTCCACCCGACCCAGAAAGGTCTGGATCTCGACCACCTCCGGCACATTTCTCGCCGCTTCGGTGAAATCGTCAAAGGCACGCGCCTGTGTCTTGTCCAGAGTAACGCGAAGCGAAACTTCGACCGCATAGCCCATGGCAACCCAGTCAATCATGGCCTCTTGTCCTTGTATGATCCCGGCCGCCTGCATCTTTTCAATCCGCCGCCAACAGACCCCAGCGCTGATCCGGCACAGATCGGCCAGCTCCGCAGTGGTCAGGCTTGGGGTAGCCTGAAAATGACGCAAGATGCGACGATCAATGTCATCAAGCATGATTTTTTCACATTTTGTAGTTTTGAAGAATTATTCTTCACCTTTTTCACAAAAACTCAAGCTCAACACTATCGCCAATACGCGATCAGGCATGTAAAACCGCCGCAATCTAACCAGAAAGGACCGGCGAAATGCGCGTCTATTACGATCGCGATTGCGATATCAACCTGATCAAAGACAAAAAAGTGGCCATCCTGGGCTATGGCTCGCAGGGTCACGCCCACGCGCTGAACCTGCGTGACTCGGGTGCCAAGAATCTGGTCATCGCCCTGCGCGAAGGTTCGCCTTCGGCCAAGAAAGCCGAAGCGGAAGGTCTGGAAGTCATGGGCATCGCCGAAGCGGCGGCCTGGTGCGACGTCATCATGTTCACCATGCCCGACGAGTTGCAGGCTGAAACCTACAAGAAATACGTCCACGACAACATCAAGCCGGGTGCTGCGATCGCGTTCGCTCACGGCCTGAACGTCCACTTCGGCCTGATCGAGCCGAAAGAAGGCGTCGACGTCATCATGATGGCCCCCAAAGGCCCCGGCCACACCGTACGTGGCGAATACACCAAAGGCGGCGGCGTGCCCTGCCTGGTCGCCGTTGACAATGACGCGACAGGCAAAGCGCTGGAAATCGGCCTGTCCTACTGCTCGGCCATTGGTGGCGGTCGCTCGGGCATCATCGAAACCAACTTCCGCGAAGAATGCGAAACCGACCTGTTCGGTGAACAAGCCGTTCTGTGCGGCGGTCTGGTCGAACTGATCCGCTGCGGCTTTGAAACGCTGGTCGAGGCCGGTTACGCGCCAGAAATGGCCTATTTCGAGTGTCTGCACGAAGTGAAGCTGATCGTTGACCTGATCTACGAAGGCGGCATCGCCAACATGGATTATTCGATCTCGAACACAGCCGAATACGGTCAGTATGTGACCGGCCCGCGCATCCTGAAATACGACGAAACCAAAGCGCGTATGAAAGAGGTTCTGAACGACATCCAGCAGGGTAAATTCGTTCGCGACTTCATGCTGGAAAACGCCGTGGGCCAGCCGACCATCAAAGCGTCGCGCCGCGCGAATGACGAGCATCAAATCGAAGAAACCGGTGCCAAGCTGCGCGGCATGATGCCGTGGATTTCGGCCGGCAAAATGGTCGACAAAGAAAAGAACTAAGCCTGACCTCTGTCAGCACAAGGGCGGCCCCGGTGGTCGCCCTTTTTCGTTTGCACAAAAAAGCGGCGCAGCACATAAACACCCGGTAAGATTAACCTTTTTTCAGTTTCACGCAGCCCCGACAGGAAAACCGATGGTGCAACAGCCAACAAAACAGGATTGGAGCGGTGTCTTCACGCTGGGCCTGATCTGGGGCGCGACCTTCATGGTCGTGGCCATGGCGCTTGAAGGCTACGGCCCGATCACGGTCGCGACCTCTCGGACAACTCTGGGCGCTGTGACCCTGCTGCTTTTGATGTGGGTGACCGGTCGCAAACTGCCGGTTCTGACACCCGCTCTTAGCACTTCGATTGTGCTTATCGGTGTCCTGTCCACGGCCGTGCCTTTCATGCTGCTGAGTTGGGGGCAGCAGTTTGTACCATCCGCCTTTGCAGGGCTGTCTATGGCAGCTGTTCCGCTGATGGTGCTGCCGCTGGCCCACTTCTTCTCGGATGAACCCCTGAATCTGCGCCGTTTTCTGGGGGTGTGCCTTGGGTTTTCAGGCGCATTGGTGCTGATCGGCCCCGGCCTTGCACAATTGGGCCAAGGGGCAGAGCCCCTCGCGCAGCTGGCCTGCATCACGGCAGCCCTGTGTTACGCAAGCTCATCTGTGCTGACCCGACGCTGTCCACCTGTCGACCCTTTGGTTTTGGCTGCCCTGACGCTGGTTGTAGGAGCTATGCTTCTTCTGCCCATAATGCTGGTCACCGAAGGTCTGCCAACGTGGCAAGGGCCACGCCCGACGATCGCTTTGATTGTGTTGGGATTGGTCCCAACCGCTTTTGCCACCCTCTTGCGCGTGTCGATCACCCGCAGCGCCGGATCGGTCTTCCTAACATTGGTGAACTATCAAGTGCCGATCTGGTCGATGGTGTTCGGCGCATGGATCCTGTCCGAGGCCCTGCCCCTGCGCTTTTACATTGCCTTGGGTCTGATCCTGACCGGCATGGCGATCAGCCAATGGTTCAGCCTGCGCAAGGTTTTGCTCGGACGTTAACCCGTAGCAGCTTCGACCTCGGCCACGATGCTATCGACAACTTGTGTCAGCAGCCTGTCGTCTTCGCACTCGGCCATGACCCGGATCAGAGGCTCGGTCCCGGATTTGCGGATCAGCAACCGGCCCTGCCCGTTCAAACGCGCTTCGGCATCGGCAATAGCAGCCTGGACGCTCTGAACCTCCAGCGGGGTTTGACCGCTTGCATAGCGCACGTTTTTCAGCAACTGCGGCACCGTTTCGAACTGTTTCGACAGATCCGACGCCTTACGCCCCGATAGAACCATTTCCGCCAGAAAATGCAGACCGGCCATAAGTCCGTCACCGGTGGTGGCATAATCGCTCATCACGATATGGCCGGATTGTTCACCGCCAAGGTTGAACCCGCCTTCCCGCATCCGCTCAACCACATAGCGGTCGCCAACGGCCGTGCGCTCCAGACGCAGCCCCTGCCCTGTCAAGTGGCGTTCGAGGCCCAGATTGGACATCACCGTCGCCACCAGGGCATCGCCCTTCAGCTGGTCCGATTTCTTCCATGCCGTCGCCAGCAATGCCATTAGCTGATCGCCATCGGCCACTTGACCGGTTTCATCAACCACAACAACCCGGTCTGCATCGCCATCCAGACAGATGCCGACATCTGCCCCATGGGCCACAACCGTTTCTGCGGCCAGTTGCGGCTTTGTCGATCCGCAATTGAGGTTGATGTTCTTGCCGTTGGGCGCAACACCAACTGGAATGACATCAGCACCGAGCTCCCACAGGACCTCGGGCGCAGTGCGGTGGGCCGCACCGTTTGCGCAATCGATGACCACTTTCAGACCATCCAAACTCACGTCACGGGGCAAGGACGATTTCACACGCTCGCCATAACGAAACCGCGCATCATCGACACGACGCGCCCGGCCGATATTCTGCGCCTGCGCGGGCCGGACGCCTTCGTCGATCAGTTTTTCGATCTCGATCTCTGCCTGATCGGACAGCTTATAGCCGTCGGGTCCAAAAAACTTGATGCCATTGTCTTCAGCCGGGTTGTGACTGGCCGAGATCATAACCCCAAGATCAGCGCGCATGGACCGCGTCATGAGCCCAACAGCAGGCGTTGGTACGGGCCCCAGAAGCAGCACGTTCATACCCGTCGAGGTCAGACCCGCCGTCAGCGCGTTTTCCAGCATGTAACCGGACAGACGTGTATCTTTACCGATGACAACCCGGTGCACACCTGTCGCGTCGCGGCGAAAGTAACGCCCAACCGCAGCCCCGATGCGCAAGGCCATTTCCGCCGTCATCGGATGCGTGTTGGCGGTGCCCCGCACCCCGTCAGTTCCGAACAGCTTGCGCATACGTGTCACTCCGTGATTTGTCGTGAGACCGGATTACCGGACAGCAGCCCACAGGCGCAAGGCCTGAGAGGTCTCGGCCACGTCGTGCACGCGAATGATTTGCACGCCCTGAGACAATCCTGCCAAAGCCACCGCAATTGATCCCGGTGTACGCGCTGTCTTGCGCGGCTCCTGCCCGATCGAACCAATGAAACCTTTGCGTGACACGCCCAGCAGGATCGGGCAGCCCAAACCGTGAAACAGGCTGAGATTGCGCAGCAAGGTCAGATTGTGGTCTTCGGTCTTGCCGAAGCCAATCCCTGGATCAACAATGATCAGATCGCGGCTGAGGCCAAGGCCCTCCAGCACAGCAATCTGGTTCTCCAGAAAGTCATACACATCCAGCAATACATTGTCGTAGTGCGGATTGTCCTGCATCGTGGCCGGGTCGCCCTGCATATGCATGACACAAACAGGTGCGCCCTGCGCCGCACAAAACGGTGCCAGATCAGCGTCAAAGCTAAAGCCTGAGACATCGTTCACCAGCCCGGCCCCGGCATCGCAGGCAGCTTTGGCCACACTGGCCTTGCGCGTATCGATTGAGATCAGAGCGTCCGTTTCTGACCGTATCGCTTCGATCACAGGGCGGGTGCGGGCAATCTCTTGTTCGGCCGGAACAAAATCTGCACCTGGGCGCGTGGATTCCCCACCGATATCCAGAATGGTCGCCCCTTGCGTAACCATTCCAGCGGCGGCCATACGGGCGGCTTCCGCCGAGCTGTGGACGCCGCCATCCGAAAAACTGTCTGGCGTGGCATTCAGAATGCCCATGATATGCGGCACCTGCATGTCCAGACCTGCAATGTCTGCCCGCGCCTGGGTCAAACGGTCCAGATGGTCTGAAGGAACCTCTGATACCGCAACAATCTCACGGTCCCCCCCGCGCCGCAGAGCTTCAACATGGGTAAACCAGAGCGATTGCCCTGCCAGCGGAACGGCACCTGCAGGGCGGGCCGGGCCATTTTGAACCAGTGGCCTGTAGTAGATGCTCACAGCTGGGCCTGATCCACGGCAACGGCGCGCAAAGGCGTTTTGGGCTCTGTCGGCAATGCGCCGCCGATCACCATCATCTCGCTCGCTTCAAAGGTCGCAGCGAACCAAGCCGCAAGGGCCACTGCATCCGATGGTGCGGCAGACGGGCCATCCACAGCGTCCAAAACGATCTTGGACGGGGCCCAGACGCAAATCTGGCCGTTCTTCATCGCCCAATCCAGTTCCGTCCGAGTCGAAACCACAACACAACGGTGATCTCGTGCCGCCAGAACCCAAGCATTCTGCTCAATGGCCAGCAAATCAATACGGCGCTGCGTCATCGCGTGGCCAGTTTGGGGCGCAGCCAAATCCGACGCCCCAACGCACAGGATCAATGGACGCTGACGGTTTTCCAACTGGTCAATCCAACCGGTCAGGTTGTCCGAAGAAATGGCTTCGTTCGACAGGTACACAAGGCGCGGATGCGGGCGTTCTTCCTCGACCACGTCGTGATGAACCGAGTCCTTTCCGCGCACGATTTCGACCCCCAACGCCCCCGGACCACGATCCAGCTTTTCGATGCGAACAAAAACCCTTACGGCTTGGTGTTCGAGCAAGATGCGTTCGGCCACACGCTCGGCCAGCGTCTCAAGCAGGTTCAATCTTTCTGCGGCCAACTCAAATGCAATTGCTTCGGTGACGCGATCATAGGACAGGATGCGGTCCACGTCGTCGTCAATATCGGCGGCCAGCGGGCGCACCTCGACCACGATATTAAAACAAATCCTTTGGGTGGTTCCTCGCTCAGCCTGAAAAGCACCGATCTCAACTTCGACGATGTGGTCGCGCAGCGAAATCCGATCCAGCGGCCCCCGGGGTGAGGTTGCCTCGGATCTCTCGGACGGGTGTGCGAATGCCAGGCGGATTTCAGAACTCATAGGTCAGGCCTTTTTGGGCTCGTTGCAAAGTATGCCTACTATAGGCGTTGCGGGGGCCTATAGCACCTATACAAACGCCATTCCAACCGCCGATTGCGGCGTCAGGTTACCCGAAACCAGCTCATCATACCGGATGCGGCGTGTCCTAGCATATGGCAATGCAACAGCCAGCCCCCCGGATTGTCCGCGACCAAAGCGATCTGACGAGTCTGCCCTCGTCCAACCAAAACAGTATCCCTCCAGGGGCCAAGCGACCCATCACCCAGAATCAGCCTGAAGTGATGACCATGCAAATGCATCGCGTGCGGAAATGCCGTTTCATTTACGAATTCAACACGGTGTAGACTGCCGATTTCTGCATCCAGAAACGGATCCTCAGGGCGTTCAGCACGGCCATTTAGCGCCCAGAACCGGCCAAGCTGCGCCAACTCTTGCCCCGACAATTCAGTTTCACCAAGTCTGGCGCTTTCCAACCATCGCATCGCGCCGCCTTGCAAAACCATTCTGTGCAAAGGCGCGTCTTCAATATTTTTGATTTCCGGCAAAGGGTTAGGCGGCAATGCTGACACGCTCTGCCTTTGCGCCATTGCAGCATCGCCTGTAACGTCGAAACGCGCCAGACCAAAGGCACCGTCCCTTTCTACACTAACGAGACTTGCTGTATCACCTTCGGTGACAACGTCGACAATCAGATCCGCACGCTGTGCAGGCGCCAGTGGAAACGATCCTGACAGTTCCAACGGAGTTTCCAGCGGCATACCGTCCAAAGCAACGATCCACCCGGACAGACCATCAATATCCAGATCATAGATCCTGGCGTTAGAGGCATTGATCAAGCGCAATCGAAGCCGTTGATGTCTTTGCACAGAAAACGCTGGATCAAACGACCCGTTTACGGTGACGATATTGCCAAGCCGACCTGCGTGGCTCAGGTCATGGCCGTTGCCGAAATCGTCTGTTATCTGAGCCGTTTCCGGGTCTAACCGCCAATCATCCAGCATCAGTATCAGGTCCTGATCGACATCTGGCGTTTGTGCCTCCTCGACGATCAGCGGCCCGTAAAGGCCCCGTGCAACCTGCTCCATTGACCTGTTGTGCGCGTGATACCAATACGTACCCGCATCAGGAACGACAAAGTCGTAATCAAATGAACGGCCCGTTTCGACCACATCCTGCGTTAGGCCCGGCACACCATCCATCGAATTGTCTATGCGGATTCCGTGCCAATGGACCGAAGTCGGCTGGGGTAGCGCGTTCAACAGTTGGCGCTGAACGCGCGCGCCCTGCCCGACCCTTATGGTGGTTCCCGGAACAGTGCCATCGAAGCTCCAAACTGTGGTGTCAGGAAACCCGTCGGGCGCAACGCGCTGCTGCGCCTCGCGCGCCTCGAGCATCGGATATCCGGCCCGGGCCGCAAACGGCAACAGAGACGCTGCCGCCGCAGTTTTAAGTATGTGCCTTCGAGTAAATAGCATTACGGGCCTCCTGGCCCGTAATATAGACTGCAACTTGCATCGCGCCACCAAGCTTCCAGCGCGGGTGCGTCAATCAGTTGCTCGCTGTCCGGTAGTTGTGGCGATAGAAGATATGCACACCAATCCGCGCGGTCTGTTTGTAGACACGTGACCACGATGGACGAACTGCAGTGGTGTGGTAATGGGTTGCCCCTTCGGTCAGTTCTTTTGCGACGCCATCAATCGCCGCACGGGCCACTTTCGACACGCGCTCATAGGCTTTCTGTTCGTGGATGACCTCTTTGCGGCCATCGCACGTGTATGTGAATTGGCACTGGTATTTTTTCCCTGTGCCTTGGCGGATGACACCGCACAACGAATCCGGGAAACGACCGCTTTTGACACGGTTCAGGATCACTTCAGCCACAGCGAACTGACCGCGGACGCTTTCACCACGCGCTTCAAAATACAACGCCTCGGAAAGGCACTTCCAGTTGTCGTCACCAGCTGCTTTAGGTTGCTGATCAAGCCAATCCTTGGAATAGGTCACTTCAACAGGCTCAGCGGCTTTACGCGGCTGGAACAGCTGGAAATAATCGCGAAACCGTTGGCCAGGCAATTCGTTACGGGCCACAAGCTCTTGCTTTGCGGTTTCGGTTGCTTCCCTCTCGGCGAAGGACGCACTTGGCAGCACGGTTGCCGCCAATGTGGCAGCAGCCAGTATATAACGTAGCATCAGATAACCTCGCACAGGCACTTCACGCGCCATACCCTCCCCCGGCGGGCGCGACGAGGCATCTAACGCAACCAGACGCAAAGGTCCAGCCTTTTGAAAAAAGCAAGTGGAAAATCGCCCGTCGCGAAGAATTACTTCGCCCACGAGTGACCATGTACCCCACTAATCCTTGGGATACCTGGTCCTGTCAACCCCCAAGTCTGGACGAAATCGCCAGTTGAGCGGCAGCCAGCCGAGCCACCGGAACCCGAAACGGAGAGCACGACACATAGTCAAACCCCAAATCCCGGCAAATGGCGATTGATTCGGGGTTTCCGCCATGTTCGCCGCACACAGACAGGGTCACGTCAGGTTTTGCAGCGCGTCCTCTTTCCGCCCCCAATTTCAACAATTCCCCCACCCCATCGGGGTCAAGAACATGAAACGGGTCTTCACCAAAGACACCCTGTTGCACATAGGCCGACATGAATCGACCGGCATCGTCCCGCGACAGGCCATAGGTCATCTGCGTCAGGTCGTTTGTACCAAAACTCATAAATGCCGTTTGTGGGGCGATCTCCTCCGCGCGCAAACAGGCGCGTGGGGTTTCGACCATTACGCCCAGCCGATAGTCGAACTCCTGCCCCTGTTCCGACGCAACAGCCGCCGCGACCGAGTCGATGCGGGATTTGACCAACTCAACCTCGCGCTTTGCCGAAACCAGTGGGATCATCACCTCGGGCACGACCGCGGCACCGTTCTGGCGGGCTTCCAGCGTGGCTTCAAATATTGCGCGCGCCTGCATGTCATAGATTTCGGGAACGGTCACACCCAGTCGGACGCCACGCAGGCCCAGCATCGGGTTATACTCGCTCATGGCCGCAACCCGCCGCTCAACATCCGAGACTGGTAAGTCAAGCGCTTCGGCCAGTTCCCTTTGCCCGCTGCGGGTGGTGGGCAAAAACTCGTGCAACGGAGGGTCGAACAGTCGAATGCAGACAGGCTTACCTTCCATGATCCGGAAAAGTTGCACGAAATCTTCGCGTTGCATCGGCAGCAGGCGTTCCAGCACTGCCGCCCGACCGGACGAGGTTTGTGCAAAAATCATTTCGCGCATCACGATCAGACGACCAGGATCAAAGAACATATGCTCGGTCCTGCACAGGCCGATCCCCTGTGCCTCGAAATTCCGGGCTGTTTGCGCATCGGCGGGTGTGTCAGCATTGGCGCGAATATCAATGTCACGCTCTGCATCGGCCCAGGCCATAAGCGTCTGAAAACAATCGTCCAGCGCCGCCTCGAGCATCGCAGGCTGCCCTGCCAGAACCTGGCCCGAGCTGCCATCGATGGTCAGAACATCGCCTGTCTTGAAGACACGCCCATCCTGAGCGGTCAGCATCTTTTTCTTTGTTTGAAACCGCATGTCGGACGCGCCGACGATACAGGGCAAACCAAGGCCGCGCCCGATCACTGCCGCGTGGCTGGTCATCCCGCCTTTTTCCGTCAACACAGCCACGGCCGCGTGCATCCCGCGTACATCCTCGGGCGAGGTCTCGCGGCGCACCAGAACACAGGCTTCACCACGCGCGGCACTGGCCTGCGCCTCAGCCGAGGTGAACACGATCTTGCCGGTCGACGCACCGGGACTGGCCCCGATGGCCGTCGTCAGCACGTCGCGCTTGGCGTCAGGGTGCACCTGACGGTGCAGTAATTCGTTCAGCGCATGAGGGTCCACACGCATGACCGCCTCTTGCTGCGGGATTATGCCATCCTCGGCCAGTCGCACTGCGATCCGCATGGCCGCACGGGCGCTGCGCTGCACCCTCACGCCGTCCAGAATGTGTACGTCACCATTTTGAATGACGAACTCAACCTGCATCTCTTCGCGCAGCTTTTCGCGCATCAAAGCGGCTTGTTCCTTGAGTTCTGCAAAAGCCTTTGGCGCCACTTCCTCAAGCGATGGTCCGCGCGGGTCATTCTCCAAGAACAGCGCGGCAACGTCTTCGCCCAAAGCGTCCCGCCCCTGACTCTGGCTCAGGTAGCGTCCGGTGATCTGCGGCATCCCGGTTGTGGAATCGACTAGTTGCAAGACACCGGAACCACATTCCCCTTGCCCTACACCGGGGATCATCTCTTGAATGACCAGCCCAAGCCCGGCATCCGCCGGAGCCCCTTTGGCCTGCCGCAACAAGCGCGCCGAGGTTCCATCCCATGCGCGCGCCATCGACCGCAGAACACCGATCAATTGCTCTCCGCGATCCTGTGGAAAGGCTTCATCGGTTTCGTCTTCATAGGCCCGCAACGACTGGCTCAGACCTTCACTCCCGTCCAATTCGATGTCATCGAACAGATCGGGGTCCAGACGCGCCACGTGGATTGCATAGCTTTGCACAAATCTCAGATACAGCGCCGCTGCAGCCTCGGCCCCCATGGTTTCGGAAAGGTCCACATAGCACGCATCGTTCATTCCGATGTTCAGAACCGCACCGGGCCCGCCCCAATCCGGGTCTTCGGAACTGGGCCGAACGCATAGCAACGTCGTCGGGTCAAACTGTTCCAGGATCGCGGCCAGATCCGGAATTTCGCCTTCGGCGATTTGATGTACGGACTCAAAAGACAGGGCAACCGTGCGCGGCACCGGTAGGTCGAGGCGGACCAGCCGTTGCAAACACTTGGCCCGCCCGCCATGAGTGTTCGCCATGACAGGAGCGTCGGACGTTATGAGCGTAGTATGCGGATTATTCTGCACTGCAGCACCTTTTGGTTTGCGTGCAGCATAAGCGGTTGCGCCTTTCGCGCAAGGGTGTTGTGGGCGCGCATTTGCAGCGCGCCCAGTTATTTAGCCCTCAATCCGGGTCAGATCAGCCACGCTGGAACAGACCTGGCGGATCTGGCTAAGTAGGTTCAGACGGTTACGCCGGACAATGTCATTGTCGGTGTTGACTTGTACATCCTCAAAAAATGCATCTACCGGTCCGCGCAGCGCAGCCATGGCGGCCATTGCGGTCGGGAAATCCTCGGCCTTCAACGCCGGTTCGATCTGCGCCTGCGCCTGATCCAACGCCGCGAACAGCGCCTTTTCGCTGTCTGTCTCGGCAAATTTCACATCCGCACCATAGGAGTATTCGACCCCGTCCTTCTCTTCGGCCTGCGTCAGAATGTTGTTGGCGCGCTTAAAGCCCTGCACGAGGTTTTCGCCGTCCTCGGTCGCGATCACCGCGTTCAGAGCACGGGCGCGTTTGACCAACAGGTTGAGGTCGTCATTGCCATCCATCGCGATACAGGCGTCGATGATGTCGTGACGGATGCCCTCGTCGCGGAGGAAGACTTTGAGGCGATCGTGGAAGAAGGAGAGGAGGTCGTCTGACGTGTCAGGTATTTTCTTTTCCAGGCTCAGGAAATCGCTATTGGGCAGCTCTCCCAGTTTCTCTTTAAACGTCTGGAAAGCCGCGCCAAATACGCCATGCTCTGCAATTTCGTCCAACAGATCATTGATGCTTTCAGACCTCAATGCATTGTTTGAGGCGCTTTCCGCCCGCACCAATTGACTGTCAAAGTATCTGTCTAAGTGAAGTCGCAAATTGTTATCCAGCACCAACCGAATAATCCCCAACGCCGCACGGCGCAGCGCAAACGGGTCTTTCGAGCCGGTCGGCTTCTCATCTATCGCCCAGAACCCAGTCAACGTGTCCAGCTTGTCGGCCAGCGCCACGGTCACCGACGGCGGTGCAGTCGGTACGTCGTCCGATGGACCCAGCGGCGAGTAGTGTTCCTGCGCCACGGCGGCCACGGCGGCGTCTTCGCCTGCGGCTTCGATGTAATAGCGTCCCATAAGCCCCTGAAGCTCAGGGAATTCATAGACCATCTCAGAACTCAGATCGGCCTTGGCCAGACGCGCGGCTTTCTCGGCCTGATCGGTATCCGCACCGGTCACCGGGGCCAGTTCGCGGGCTAGCGCGGCGATACGGTCGATCCGTTCGGCCTGTGTGCCCAGCTTGTTGTGGAAGGTTACATTCTCAAGCGCACGGGTCCATTGGGCGATGTCCGATTTGGCGACACGCAGGTCGTTCTCCCAGAAGAATTTCGCATCCGCCAAACGGGCCGACAGCACCTTCTGGTTCCCTGCCAGAATGGTCGCGCCATTGTCGGCGGTTTCGCGGTTTGCAACCGTGATGAACCGTTCGATCCGACCCGTTTTAGGGTTCTTCACGGAAAAGAACTTCTGGTGTTCCTTCATCGAGGTTTGCAGCACCTCAGGCGGCAGGTCGAGGAATTCGTCGTCGATCTGCCCCATCAGCACCACCGGCCATTCAACCAGCCCGGCGACCTCTGCCAGCAGGCTCCTGTCTTCGACCACCTCCAGTCCGGCGGCAAAAGCCATGTTCTGGGCGTCGTTCCAGATATGCTCGGCCCGTTCGTCGGGCGACAGCACGACAAAGGCGCGTTTCAATTGGGCGGCGTAATCGTCAAACGACGATACCGAAAACCGGTTCGGCGCCATGAAGCGGTGGCCTGCGGTTGTGTCCCCAGATGTGATGCCCTCAACCTCAAGCGGCACGACCTGCGCGCCTGCCTCATCATTCAGGATGCACAGGATCGAATGTAACGGACGGACCCAACGCAAAGGGCCATTGCCCCACCGCATGGATTTGGGCCAGGGGAAGTTGCGGATGGTGGTTTCCAGCACCTCAGCCACAATGTCAGCCGCCGGGCGACCCGCCTTTTCGATGGTCGCAAAGTAAACTGCACCTTTGGGCGTGTCGCGCTCTTCCAACTGATCGCGGGTCAGGCCAGCGCCACGCAGGAACCCTTCGATAGCTTTGTCCGGCGCGCCAACTTTAGGGCCTTTGCGTTCCTCGCGGATCGTTGGGCTTTCCGCCAGCAGGCCTTCGACCGCCAGCGTCAGGCGACGCGGCGTGGTCAAGGCAGCGGCCCCAGCATAGGTCAAACCACCCTCAACCAAACCATCGGTGATCCGCTTTTTCAGGTCCTCACCGGCGCGGGTCTGCATGCGCGCGGGGATCTCCTCGGAAAACAGTTCGATCAGCAGGTCAGGCATTGTCGGTCCTTAGAAATTGACGATCGTCTGAATGACGATGGCATTAGCGATATCCACAAAGAAGGCGGATACAAGGGGGAGCACGATAAAGGCAATAGGAGATGGGTCATATCGCCGTGTCACACCGGTCATATTTGCAAAAGCGGCGGGTTTCAGGACCAGCCCAGCAAGGTTATTCAGCTGTCAGGACGCTCAGGACACTCTTCTCCGACGACGGTGCCGTCATAGGCCTTTTCGCCACAATTGTTCAAAACGTGCCAAACAAAGCCTTTGCCTTCTTGGGTAACAGCCACGATGCGATCCACACCGTAATGCACGTTTTTCTGACCAATGAACGCCTGCGCCTTGCCTGATTTCAAGTCATCAGCCAGGGCCACTGCATCGTAACAGTCAAACCAGCCCGGAGCCGTCAGCGGCTTTGCCTCATCCGCTGTCAGGTAGGTGGCCCGCAACTCTTCCAGCGCAGCATCGGTTTCAAAACAGGCGCGATACCGGATAGGAGAGCTGTCTGCGTCGATGGCCTGAAAGGATGTATACGAAATAGCCACCGGGGGCTGGGCCGCGTCGATCGACAGAAACACATCCTCACCCGGAATGGGCTCAACTTCATAGTAATACCCGTAGACCTGAAGGTAATACATGCCAGTGCCTGCAACAGCCGCAGACATGAGCAGGATGATTGCCAGAATTTTTCCAGTCATCTTTCGATGCTTCCCCTTATGCAGGTACTTCCAAGTGTTTCAGAAATAGGCCACGTTTCTCCGCAGAACAGAACGAACCGAGGCGAACCTTATGGAATCCACTCTTGCCGTTGGATTTTTCGGCGCACTTTTTGCCATTATGAACCCAGTGACGAACCTGCCCGTCTTTCTGAGCGTGACGCAGAATCTGTCGGCATCCGATCAGCGCAAGGTTGCGGTTAAGACGTCCCTCTATTGCCTGATCCTTGGCGGGGCGTTTGCGGCAGTCGGCAGTCAGGCGCTGGGCTTGTTCGGAATAACGGTTGACCATTTGAGAGTCGCGGGTGGTCTGGTCGTCTTGATGATCGGTTTGAACATGTTGAACGGCAACGAAAGCAGTTCGCACCATGGAACCGATGACGAGAAAGAAGATTATCCGGCGGCTGAAACCGTCGCCTTCTACCCTTTGGCCTTTCCCATTCTTGTTGGCCCCGGAACCATCACGACCTTGATCCTGTATGCACATCACGTGAAAAAACCTGTTGAAGCAGTTGTTTTTGCAGGTGTATTCCTTGGCGTCGTCGCCCTTTTGCTGGTCACGTTCTGGAATGCGGCATGGCTGTCTGAACGCCTTTCTGGCAACGCGCGCGTGATCATGAGCCGCTTCATGGGCATGATCTTGTCGGCCATCGCGATCAGTATGATCGCGGATGGCCTCAAAGCACTGCTGCCGGGGCTGGCCTGATTGGCCCATCAGGCTTGGAACCCGGCCGCCTCGGTCTGAACAAACGCATCCGCGCATTGCTTTGCCAGCGCCCGCACACGTCCAATGTAAGCCTGTCTTTCAGTCACCGAAATCACCCCGCGCGCATCCAGCAAGTTGAAGATGTGGCTGGCTTTGATGCATTGATCATAGGCAGGGTGCGCCATGATGATGCGCTTGCCGGTTTTAGGATCATCATGCTCTTGTGACAGAATGGCAGCACATTCAGCCTCGGCCTCTTCGAAATGACGCAGAAGAACCTCGGTATTGGCAACGTCAAAGTTCCAGCGTGCGTATTCCTCTTCGGTTTGCTTGAAGATGTCACCGTATGTCAGCGGGCTGGGCGATTGCGGGTCGTTGAATGGCATGTCCATCACATGGTCGACACCCAGCACATACATCGCCAGACGTTCCAGACCATAGGTCAGCTCACCCGAGACGGGTGCGCAATCATGCCCGCCCACCTGTTGGAAATAGGTAAACTGGCTGACTTCCATACCGTCGCACCAGACTTCCCAACCCAGACCCCAGGCACCCAGGGTGGGGCTTTCCCAGTCATCTTCGACAAATCGGATGTCATGCAGATCCATGTCGATGCCGATGGCCTCGAGGCTGCCCAAATAAAGCTCCTGCAGATCGGGCGGGCTGGGTTTGATCAGCACCTGGTACTGATAGTAATGCTGCAACCGATTTGGGTTCTCGCCATAGCGCCCATCCGTCGGGCGGCGCGATGGCTGAACATAAGCTGCGGCCCAGGCCTTGGACCCCAGCGCCCGCAGAGTGGTCGCGGGATGGAACGTCCCTGCCCCGACCTCCATGTCATAGGGCTGCAGAATTGCGCAGCCCTTAGAGGCCCAATAGGTCTGAAGCCGCAGGATAATCTCCTGAAATGAACGCGGTGCGCTGTTCGGTTCGGTCATAGCATTCCCTCTGGGCATCCTTGCGCCCGGTTCCGGTCGGTTTGGCCCTTCCTATGCAAGGGGCCAAGGGGCGTCAACGGGGCTTTGGTGCTTGGCTGTATCTGCGCGGCCACACCGCAAATTCCCCGTATTCGCGGCATGGCAATTGGCACCTGAAATCGCGTATTCTGCGCCAAAGCACAAACATTGCAGAACACAGGCAGACAATGACACGCGTATTTACAGCATTTCTATTATTTCTTGTGGTCGGCCTGCGCGCCGCTTCCGCGCAGCAAGACCCTGGCGTTTGGGTTCAGATCGAAGCGCAGCCGACGCTGCAAGAGGCTCAGGAACGCGCGCAGGCTTACGCCCGCGCTTTGCCGGATGTGAACGGCTTCAGACTGAACAGCGGATGGTATGCGGTCGTGATCGGCCCCTATGCGCGGCCGGATGCCCAACAGGTGCTGAGGGTCTATCGATCCGAGGGGCAAATCCCCCGTGACAGCTTCATCGCCTTTTCCAGCGGACTGGGGCAGCAATTTTGGCCCGTCGGCGCAAACGTACTGAATCGCGGCACCATAGCGGCACCCGTCGCGCCGATTGCTCAGGCCGAAGACACCCTGACAATCGCACCCGCTCAGGATGCGGATGAAACCCGCGCTCAGGCCCTGCAATCCGAACGTTTGCTGACCGCGCAAGAGCGCAAGGATCTGCAAACTGCGTTGCAGGCAGCAGGGTTTTACAACTCGACCATCGACGGGGCCTTCGGTCAGGGAACGCGCCGTTCAATGGGAGATTGGCAACGTTTTAACGGGTACGAGGCAACCGGTGTGCTGACAACTGCGCAGCGCAAAGCCTTGATAGACGACTATAATGCGCCACTGACAAGCGTTGGGATGGCCCAATACAAGGATGACGCGGCTGGGATCACGATGGACCTGCCTTTGGATGCTGTCCGCTTTGATCGCTATGAAGCCCCCTTTGCCCACTTCAACAGCGCATCTGACCTGAACGCAAAGATACTCTTGATCAGTCAGGACGGCGACAAGCGCACGCTGCGCGCCTTGTATGAGGTCATGCAATCGCTGGAAATCGTTCCGCTTAACGGCCAGCGCGAGTTGAGAGGAGACCGCTTTACCCTTGAAGGGCGCGGCAATGGTGTTGTGTCCTTTACGCAAGCGCGCCTGACAGACGGCAAGATCAAAGGCTTCACTTTGGTCTGGCCCGAAGGGGACGAGGCGCGCCGCCTGCGGGTTCTTTCGGCTATGGCCTCCAGTTTTACCACCACAGACGCGGTGCTCGACGCTGCTGCAGGTGCAGATGCCGCACAAAGCATTGATCTGATGTCCGGCCTGCAAATCCGTAAACCGCGCCTGTCCCGTTCCGGTTTCTTTGCGGATGAAAAGGGAACCGTTCTGACAGTTTCGGAAGCCGTCGAGAATTGCACGCGGATCACTCTGGACGGGGATCAGGAGGTGCAGCTTGCCAAGGCCGATAACGACATTGGCGTTGCGGTTTTGCGTCCAACCAAGGCGCTGGCGCCGATGAGCGTGGCCGCTTTCAGCGCTGCCCTGCCGCGTCTTCAATCCGACGTCGCGGTTTCGGGCTTCTCCTATCAAGGGGCTTTGGGTGCCCCGAGTCTGACATATGGGCAAGTTGCCGATGTACGTGGCCTGAATGGTGAGACGGGTGTTAAACGCCTGGCCTTGAACGCGCAGCCCGGTGATGCAGGCGGCCCGATCTTCAATGACAGCGGCAATGTGGTCGGGATGCTGCTGCCCACACCATCCGGAGGGCGCAGCCTGCCGGCTTCGGTCAGTCTGGCGGCCACGGGCGAGAGGCTGACAGAAATACTGGCTCAGGCTGGCGTGTCCGGTCAGTCCAGCGAGGAAACCACGCAGATCTCGCCCAATGAATTGAGCCGTCGCGCAACAGGCATGACGGTTCTGGTGCACTGCTGGGAATAAACCGAAGCCACCGGCCAGTTTCCAAGCGCCGCGCACCCGCGCGGCGCTTTTTTTACAGAATGTCTGGCGTCACATGGATAAGCGTCGGGACCGGTGCGTCGAAGGCGGCGCGGGTGGCGCTCTGCATTTCTGCCAATGTCGACGGTGCCGCCGACAAGGCTCCGAAAGCCTCAGCCAATTTGCAGAAATCCGGGTTTCGGGCCACGACTGCATTGGGTGCGATCTGACTGCGCACCATGCTGTCTTCAATCTCTTTCAGCTTGCCATTGTCCCACAAGATGATCGGCAGTGACAAACCCAGCTCAACCGCAACGCCCAGTTCCTGCATCGTGTAATGGAACCCATAGTCCCCCGCGATAACTGCCGTTGGCTTTCCGCGTCTGGCCACGGCCCCACCGATCCCGGCAGGCAACCCATAACCAAGGGTGCCAAACCCCGTTGGATGATGCCAATGATGAGGATAAGCCATATCCCAAACTTCTTTCGCGACATAGGCGAACTGGGTCATATCTGAATAGATCATCGAGTCGGCCGGCATAGCTTCGCGCAAAGCATCCGCGATCGGCACGATTCCGGGCCGTTCCGCGTCCACCTCGGCGCGCCAGCTTGCACGGGCCTCGGCTACTTCCTCGGCCGACCAGCCGCGCGCAGGCTTCTTGTCCTCGGTGGCCTGCCACAACGCACGGGCAAAACTCTGGCTGTCTGCTTGAAGCTTGATGGCGGCGCGGTGGTGATCAGACAAAACCTCCGGATCCAGATCCACACGGATCAGCGGTGCTTTATGCCCCAACTCATGCCGCCATAAATCGACTTCTCCAAGCTCCGCCCCAACGACAATTACCAGATCAGCCGAGGCAATGACCTCGGCGCTTCCGGGACGTGGCAGCATGGATCCGAAGTCCAACGGATAGTTCGCCCCGACCAACCCGCGCCCAGCATAGGTGGTAAAGCACGCAGCCCCCAGCTGCGTCAAAATCTGCCGCCAATCGTTGGACTTGCAGCCTCCACCCAAGATGAACAAGGGCCTGCGCGACTGATTCAGCATCGAGACAACGGACGAAACGTCTGGCGGCAAAGCCTTGGTGCGCAACGCAGGCTGGGTGGGGAACGGTGCAGGTTCGGCATCCGCCTCCAACTGCGCGATTGGCACCTGAATATGTTTGGGACGCGGCCGTGACAGCTCGAATTCCTCAAAAGCGCGTTCCACCAACCCATATGCAGCGGTCGCGGAGTCGGCCTGTACTGACCAATCAGCAACCGTTCCAGCTGCTGCGCGTTGATCTTTCATTTGATGCAACTGACCCCGCGCTGCCTGCGTTTCATCAAGGCACGATGACAGCACCAGCATCGGAACGGAATCGCTGTAGGCCTGACCGATTGGTGTCATGATGTTGCACAGCCCAGGCCCGGTGATGACATAGGCGACACCCGGCTTACCGGTTGCTCGCGCGTAGCCATCAGCCATGAACCCGGCGCCTTGCTCGTGCCGGGCCAGAACATGAATGATACCAGCTTCTTCGATGCCGCGATACATTTCCTGATTGTGGACGCCAGGAATACCGAAAATCACGTCCACGCCACGATCCTTGAGCATATGCGAGATTTGCGCGCCAAGGGGTCTTTGCATCAGTTTCTCCAGAATTGAACGGTGAAGATCGCGTAAACGGCCAAGAGTTCGAGACGCCCGACCAACATTCCGATTGTCAGCAGCCATTTGGCCGTATCGTTGAGGCCCCCGAAATTGCCTGACGGTCCGATCTGACTGCCCAGACCGGGGCCGACATTGGCCAAAGCGGTTGCTGCTCCGGATACTGAAGTGATGAAATCAAGCCCGGTCAGGGCCAAGGCCCAGGACAACACTCCCATCGACAGAACGAAAAACATGAAAAAACTCATCACCGAGGTCAAGACATCGCGCCCCACGGGCCGTCCGTCATAAAGCGGTACAAACACCCCGTGCGGGGACCTGATCCTTTTGATCTGAGTTTTGATTGATGCAATTAGCAGTTGGTAACGGAAGATCTTGATTGAACATGCCGTGGAGCCGGCGCAGCCCCCGATGAGCCCAATCAAGAAAAATAACATGACGGGAAAACTGCCCCACCCCATGTAATCGACGCTGGCATATCCGGTGCCCGAGATGATCGAGGTGATGTTGAACAGAGATTCGCGAAACGCCTGTTCCCAATGATGCGGAAAGACCGATGTCAGAAAGACGGTCATGATAATGACTAGCACCAGAACAGTCGCCAAGAAGGCGCGGATCTGGCTGTCTTCCCACAAGGAAGAGGTGTGACCATTGGCAAGCTGTACATACCGTACGAAGGGCAGCGCTGCCAAAATCATGAACACCGCTGCCGCATATTCCACCGGACCCGCAAATGTCGCGAATGAGGCGTCATAGTTAGCAAACCCACCCGTCGCAATCGTTGTCATCGAGTGGACCGTGGCGTCGAAAAAACTCATCCCAAGCGCGGCATAAACCAACCCACACACCACGGTCAGAAACACATAGATCAGGGAAATCTGGCCAGCGATCTCTTGCGCACGTGGAAGGATTTTTCCCATGGTTTCAAACCCTTCCGAACGGAAGATTTGCATACCACCAACCCGCAATTCCGGCAGGAACACCATCGCAACCACGATGATGCCGATGCCGCCTAGCCATTGCAGAATACCACGCCACAGCAAAAGCCCCTGCGGCAGCGAATCAAGCCCGCTTATGACCGTTGAGCCTGTTGTTGTTAGCCCCGACATGGCCTCAAAATAGGCATCGACAAAGCGCAGCTCGGTTTCACCAAAAAGGAACGGGATCGCACCAAATACCGGCAGCGCAACCCAGACGCCGGTCGTCAGCAAAAAAGTCTGCCGGATGGTCAGCCCCTCGCCCACGCCGTTGGAACAGCTCATCGCCAGAACTGATCCGGTCAGCGTCGTGATGATCGCGCTTTCCAAGAACACATGCCATTCGCCACGCCCTTCGATCATGTCGGCAAGCATAGGAAACAGCATGGTCGCCCCAAGAATGGCGACCAGCAAGCCAATCACATATCCGACCGGGCGAAGATCCATCATGACGCGCAGCGTTGGCGCGCCAACCCGACGGTGTCAAGCAGATGATCCGAGTTAAGTGTCGGATTTCGTCTCTGTCCCAGGCATCGCCGGAGGTTTGGACGGAGCCCGAGTTCTGCGCGTCTGCGGTTTAGGTTGCTCAGCCGCCGGTGCCGGTTTCGTTTGAGCCGCAGAAGGCGCGGGTTTCGGCGCGGCGGCTTTGCGCGTACGCGATGCAGGTTTCGCCTGTGTCGAAACGGCTTTTTCAAGCGGGGTCGTCTTTTTGGGCTCAACTGCAGGTGTCTTGCTCGCAGGTGCTGCAGATTGGACTGAGGTTTCTTTTGCCGGAGCGGTTTTGGCGACAGAAGACGTTGCAGGTGCCGCCTTTTGGGCAGCGGGTTTAACGGGCTTTGTGGCGGCGGCAACCGGCTTTGCTGCTGCTTTCGGCTGAGGTGCCGGTTTTGGCGCAGGTGCAGGCTTGGCTTTGGCGGCAGGTTCAACCTTAATTGTGGCAGCAGCACGTGGTTTCGCGGAAAACTCAACCGTTTTGGGCTTAGGTGCCACCACAACACTCTTCTTCACAGGTTTTTTTGCGCCCGTCGTCTTCTTGGACGCTGCTTTGAGCGCACGTGCTCCGGCTGGTTTTGCTTTGACCGCCGCCTTTTTGGCTGGTTTCTCAGTGACCGGTGCCGGGGCAGATGCAGCCGCGTGTATGGTTTGCACGGGTGCCATTGGCAACTCGAACGCAGACCGAGCCATGATCTGCATGATCTTCATCTGGTTGGCCATTGCATAGCCTGCCACTCGCAATGCCGCAGCCTGAAGCTCCAGTGAATGGGTAATCGGATTCATTACATGTTTCTCCTGTAAAACCGATGCAGCCCGAGTTTTTGGTGTAAGGCACCCTGCCTACGCAGACACGCCGCGCGGCGGTTGGGGTCTTGCAGTCCAAGGCGTGTCACGTCTCGGTGTCCTTTCGGGGACGCACACCTTCCCGAAGGCAGGCATGCGTCTGCTGCATTCCCTTCGAACATACAGGCAAAAAATGCGCATTTGCAGCATTTTTGCTGCATTGCGGCGAAAGAACGCTGATCGACGTAATCCCTGATTAAATTCTAACCGCTTACAGCGGGGAACTCACCCAACATGAAACAGGGTTGTGAACAATCTCGGGTCCAGACTGGGCGCCTCAAAGGTTTGGCCTTCGGTCAGAATCGACACAGCGTCATGGCTGTGCAGGCTCTCTTGGTGGCTAGCCACGATACGGAAATCGCCCACGTGGTGATCAGCTAACAATTCGGCGCAGAACAGGCGCGCAGCATCTTCGACAAAGATCGGGTTGGCGGCGTTCAGCTCGGCAAACGCCTGCTCGTCTTCGCGTTTGACCATGACCTGTGTCTCGGTAGGAACCGCTCTGCGGCACAGCGCGATGAGGTCTTCGAACCACAAACAATCCGCGTCGCAATCCACAACCACTGAAATTCGCGCGACAGAGCGCTGAGAATGCGGGGTTGCAAGCTGTCCGCGCATCGACCGCGCATGTTCGCTCAGTTCCAGAGAGCACGGACAAGTTGAGGAATAGACATAGTCCAGATGCATGATCTTTTGACGCACGCCGTTCTGTTCGACCAGTTCCAAGGCTATGTCGTAATACTGATAGCCTTCCAAACCCGAGCGCAGGCTCTTTACTTTATCCGGGTAAGAAAACCGCATCTGAATGCGGGCATCAAAGCTGTCCAGATCGGTCATGTAGTCGTCGAGCGCCGCTTCCATCACCTCGAAGCTGAATGTACGTTCTGCATGTTTGTAAAACGACCGCATGATCCGGGACATGTTGATGCCCTTTTTCTCGGCCTCCAGACTAACAGTACCTGTGATCGACGTCTCAAGCGTCAGGTCATCGCCCTGTTTCCGGTGAAACCGGATCGGAAGGCGGAAATTCGAGATGCCCACATGCTGGATTTGCTGTTTCGCCCCACGGATCAGGCTAGACGGGCCATTCTGCAAGTCCGGCAATGACGACCTGTAAGCTGCATCTACTGCAAAATCCTCTGGGTACTCGCGTGAGAGCGAAGGATAATTTACAGCGGCCACCCCCGGCACCAGACGCGCGATGGCCGGGTCCAACTGACTGATTTCAGACACAGACGCCATTTTCGCCCACTGCCGCAGCACACTCAGGGCTTCGGCGGCTTTTTCACGGTCTGGTGTTTCATCAATGTCGCGCGGGTGAACGTTCATCGGCTGCAGTTCCTCGAGTGATCGTCGGACTATATACGACTGAGGTTCGTTTTCCAGTCTATCCCGATACGTTGCCATTAGCAGTCCGGATCGAAAAAAGTGGCGCGAAACCGTCAATTTGCAACGGTTTGCGCCCTTTATTGGTTCTATCGGCAGGACAGCACCCCGTCCGAAAAGGTTTTCAAGCGGCACTCGGACGTCAGGTAATGCCCCGACGATAAAGGTGCGCGCTGGAACTGGTTATTTCTGCGAGACTTCCAAAGCCTGCTGAATATCAGCCAGCAGGTCATCTGCGTCTTCCAAACCAACGGAAAAACGAATGAGTCCTGACGAAATGCCCAACTCAACTTTCTGCGCGTCGCTCAGGCGTTGGTGTGTCGTCGTCGCCGGGTGCGTTGCGATGGATTTGGCGTCGCCCAGATTGTTGGAAATCACCGGGATCGTCATCGCATTCAGAAACGCAAAGGCAGCGTCTTTGCCGCCTTTGATGTCCAGCGACAGAACTGTGCCGCCCTTGCCGCCAAGCTGCGATTGCACCAGCGCGTTCTGCGCATGAGTTTTCAGACCGGGATAGAGGGTACGCTCCAGCGCCGGGTGCCCTTCAAGCGCTTCAGCAATCTTTTGCGCGCTGTCGGCCTGTACATTTACGCGCAGCGCCATGGTTTCCAGGCCCTTAAGCATAACCCAAGCATTAAACGGGCTCAGCGCACCGCCGGTATGCTTCAGGTATGGCTCGACCGTGCCGCGGATGAAATCCCGTGTACTGATGATCACACCGCCCAGCGCGCGGCCCTGACCGTCAATGTGCTTGGTTGCTGAATAAACGACGACATCGGCACCCTGTTCGATCGCACGCGAAAAGACCGGTGTCGAAAAAACGTTATCCACCACGACAAGGGCGCCAACGGCATGAGCCAGTTCCGCAACCGACGCGATGTCGATCACTTCCAGCGTCGGGTTCGACATGGATTCAAAAAAGACAGCCTTGGTGTCCGGGCGGATCGCCGCCTTCCACTGCTCCAGGTCAGTACCGTCAACAAAAGTCACGTCGACGCCAAAGCGGGTCAGGATGTTTTCGACGATATACAGACAGGATCCAAACAGCGCCTTGGCGGACACGATATGGTCACCAGCCTTCAGCATCGAGGTCAACGCACCGTTGACAGCCGCCATGCCCGACGCCGTCGCAAAGGCGTCCTCGGCCCCTTCCAGCGCCGCGATGCGTTGTTCGAACATCGACACGGTTGGGTTGCCATAGCGCGCATAGATGAACTCGTCGGGGCCACATTCCAGAAAACGGGCCTCGGCCTGTTCTGCGTTTTCGTAAACGAAGCCCTGCGTCAGGAAAATCGCCTCGCTCACCTCGTTGTACTGACTACGACGGATGCCGCCATGGACGGCTTGGGTGCGTTTGTTCCAGTTCTCGCTCATCTCATTCCTTTCAGCCTCTGGCAGAGGCAAACAAAAAACCCCAGACGCGGCCAAGCGAAAGGGGTCTTTCATCCTGACCTTTTAGCGGTGTTGTTTAGCGTGGCCCGCAATCCGGTAACAAATCGCCACGTGGTCTGTGATGTTGGCCTTACGCCGCACATGCAGAGTCGTCAACCCCGACAAGCCCGTCGTCACAGATCTGTAATCAAAGGTCCGACAGGCCTTCCCTGCGATGGTATCGCCCGAAGTCACAGCTTTTTGCGCTTCGCCTGCCGCAAGCCCTCTTGCCGATTGCGCAGAAACCCTCATGATCTTTTCAACCTGAGGAGAGACCATGATCGATCTGTATTTCTGGCCCACGCCAAACGGCTGGAAAGTGTCCATCGCCCTGGAAGAGATGGAGCTGCCCTACAAGACTCACCTGATCAATATCGGCAAAGGCGATCAGTTCGACCCGGAGTTTCTGAAAATCGCCCCCAACAACCGGATGCCTGCTGTCGTCGATCCCGATGGCCCTGACGGTGCGCCCGTTTCCGTGTTCGAAAGCGGTGCGATCCTGATGTACCTGGCCCGCAAGACCAAGCGCTTCTATGGCAAGACCGAGCGGGACCAGATCGCGGTCGAAGAATGGCTCATGTGGCAGATGGGCGGCGTCGGACCAATGGCCGGTCAGGCGCATCACTTTCTAAAATACGCCCCTCAACTGGACCCACCACAGGACCTGCCCTATGCAAAGGACCGTTATCGCGCCGAGGTCGCCAGGCTGTACGGTGTGCTGGATCGTCGGCTGGCGGACAATGAATATGTTGCAGGCGATTTCTATTCCATCGCGGATATGTCGATCTGGGGTTGGGCCAGTCTGTGGGAAGGGCAACAGCACAACATCGACGACACACCCCATTTCGCCCGCTGGCTTGAAACCGTAGGTGCCCGTCCCGGCGTTCAGGCCGGTCGCGCGTTGTATGCAGACCTGCGCGGCGATCACAGGGACAAGCAATCGCAAGGTGTTCTGTTCAAGCGGTGAAAAGGATCTATGGCGAGTGTTGAGCCCTTACGGGGCCTACACCGAGATTTGAGGATTTGCCACTTCTGCAAATCACGCTCTGCACCAAGCACATATTCCTAATCAAGCACCAAGCGGCGGGCGAGCGGACGCAAACCGTTTTTGCTGAATGCCAAGACCACGGAGTTGTTGCCCTGAAAGTGGTTCTAACGCACTCTTCCTCGGACGAGGGAGGTGGCGGCAAATGCGAAACATCAAAGAAGAAACACTTGATCCAGATGACTGGAACGCCGCACGGGCCCTAGCGCACGTCATAATAGATGAAGCAATTGACCACCTAGAGCAGGTGCGAGAACGCCCGGTTTGGCAACCTATGCCCGATGATGTCCGCGCGCATCTGAAACAGGCTTTGCCGGAAGACCCATGCACATTGGAACAGGTCTATGGCGACTATAGGGAATTCGTACGTGCTTATCCGATGGGTAATATTCACCCCCGCTTTTGGGGGTGGTACATGGGAGCAAGCAACTTCACCGGGGCATTGGGTGATTTCCTTGCCGCCGTAGAGGGAAGCAACCTAGGGGGCGGGAACACAGGCGCGGCACAGGTAGAACAGCAGGTTGTCGATTGGTTAAAGGAAATCGCTGGCTTTCCTGAAAGCGCCAGTGGAACCCTGACCAGCGGCGGGTCAATGGCAAACCTGATCGCGCACACGGTCATCCGTAACCTGGTCGCCGGTTTTGATGTGCGCGAAGAAGGTGTTTCTGCTTTGGAAAAGCCGCTGCGGTTTTACGCATCCGATCAGGTCCATAGCTGCCACCAAAAGGCGTTGGAAACCCTCGGCCTTGGCTCAAAAGCGCTGGTTGAGATACCAAGCGACGACCGCCAGAGGATTCAACTCGACGCGCTCGAGGCCGCAATCTCTGAAGACCGTGCGAAGGGGTTGCAGCCAGCTTGCGTGATCGGGACGGCGGGCACCACGAACACCGGAGCCATAGATGACCTGACCGCACTTGCGGATCTTTGTGATCGAGAGCGGCTTTGGTTTCACGTGGATGGATGCATAGGCGGCGTATTACGTCTTGCACCCGGCCACGCGCATCTTGTGAAAGGGATGGAGCGGGCCGGCTCGGTTGCAATCGACCCTCACAAATGGCTGCACGCACCTTTCGAGGCTGGAGCCGTTTTGATCAAAGATGCCGAGGCTCATTTCGCGACCTTCGAAATGCATGGTGCCTATCTTCAATTGCAGGAACGCGGGATGATCGCAGGAAAATTCCTTGCCGATTACGGGCTAGAGCTTAGCCGTGGTTTCCGAGCTCTAAAGATTTGGATGGCGCTGCGGGAACATGGTGCCGCAAAGTTTGGCCGCCTCATCTCACAAGACATCGCCCATGCACGCTATATGGCACACCAGATAGAAGCTCATCCAACGCTGGAACTTGTTGCTCCGGTAGACCTCAACATCGTGTGCTTCAGATATGTGGCGGCGGATGAGAGTGCGGCGAAGGCTCTCAACACAGAGATTATGCTCCGGCTTCAGGAACGCGGCCTTGCCGTAGCATCTGACACAACTGTCCAAGGCAGGCACGGGCTTCGCTGTGCCTTCAACAACCATCGAACGAGACGCGACGATATTGATGGCTTTTTGCTTGACGTAGTTCGAGTTGGTGAGGAGGTTCTGCGCGAAAACAACCCCTAGGGTCACTGCGTGCCTTGGGGCGACCCTAGGGCATATTTGTGCCTCTTGGGTTCAGAGCGCGATCACCTGCCGTGATAGCTTTGCCCGCACTACGGTCAGTCAGCGAAACTTGAACTCAGGTTCTACAAGGAATCCCAATGGTTTGCTGCCACGATTCCCACTGCGCAGCGCTGTGACATTTCTTCCGTCCACGCGCATCCGGGATGTCAGGACCAGGGCTGGCCGCCCTACTGCTTTTTCCTGGACCTGGTCGACGGGTCGTTTTGCAAAATCGGACAAGAAATCGTTCGGTACTCGAGAGCGCCTTGAGCGAAAATTCGGAATCTTTTGCTGCTGTTTTTCCGGTTCTTCCAACGACAGCGATTGCAGGTCCCTAAATTTTGATCGGTATGCCTCAGCGGCTTCAAGGTGCTTGTTCTCGAACGCATAGACGTTCTGAGCTTCTTCGATCATTCTGGCGGCGTGAATGCACCCCTTGGACCGCACAAGCTCTGAGAGTTCGGCAATACGGTCAGAAATCAGGTTGTCATTCAGAACGACGGCTTTTTCGAACGATCCATGTTGTTTTACGTTGGGCATCTCGAGTGGCTCAGACAAGACGTTGAGTGGTGCACGATCAAACCTGATCTCGGACACAGGCTGAGGCGTAACAACACACGCAATTACCTGCCCTGTGACACAGAGTCGACCAACACGCACCAGATTGGCGGAAAGACGCCTTTTGTGCGCTTTGGAATTAGACACCACGTTTGGGCAAACCCAAGCGCAGTTTTGTGCTTAGGTACCAACCTGCTGAAACCAGATCAAATTTACCTTCGGCGTTGGCACCGCGTGAACATGCTCATCCGCCGCCGAAAACCGAGGCGAGTATCATCCAGGTACTCAGAACCATCCATGTTCCCGTGATCAGCCAAAACATAAACGGTCGATTCGAACGGTCAATTGGCTCGACAAAATCAGCACGCCCTGATTTCAGCGCCAGCCAAGTCCAGATCAGAAACAGCACGCCCCAAAACACCTGCAAATCCATAATCACAGCAAGCCAGACACAAACCAACGCAAGCAGGGACTTCAAAGCCAAACCATCAGTCGTGCTTCGGGCCGCCGCACGTGGGCTTTCACTGACCGCAACAGTATCCTGACCTACATTCTGGATCATGAAATGAGCCCCTTGCCGATCTGAAACCAATGCACGACCTTCTGGCAAGTCATTATGGTGACGCCCATCCCGGACTTTGATCTGCCGAATGGAATCGTCCACCGACTTGACGCCAAAACAGGGCATCCAATAGCGAAATTTTCCGCGGATGGCCTCGGGCACCTCTTCGGCCTCAGCAACCACGGTTCCGTCAGGATGACGTATATCATAGCGCGGCCATGGGCTTGCCGAGCTCTTCTCAAAGCGCCACCCAAACAGGTCCGCATAAAACGGCGCGATCAGTTTGATATCAGGAACGTGGTGAAAACGGCTTATGACCTTACCAGCACCCGGTGCTCCGGCCTGTATGTCTGGACCCTCATACATCGTGAACCCGGCACCGGATGGATCCCGAACCAGCGCGATACGCGCGGCGTCGCCAAAGGTTTGAGGCTCCACTTCGATGATGGCACCCTGATGTGTCCGGGCTTGTTCGACCTTTTCGTCCAGATCATCGACGTGCACATAGGACATCCAAAAAGACGGCATGTTCATTTTCGCCAAACGATCCGGCATCGGGAAAACGGCCGCCACCTCCTGCCCGCCGATAGTGGCAAAGTCATAAGTGTCTTCTTCACCAAATGCCCAATTGAATATTCCGGCATAGTCCGCTCTGGCAGCACGCATGTCGTAGGTGGACAGGTCCGTCCACAGAAAATGTCCGTTTGCCATCGCGCCCTCTTTCCTGCTTCGATACTATCCGAGCTATGACCGGGAAAGCGCCCTGTCCAGAGGCCGCACTATACACAGATTGCTTTAATGCCCTTCCCCCTGCACCAGCACATCCAACATGCCCGAGATATCTTCGATCTCTTCCGCGATTACATGAGTCACCGAATGCGCCCGCTGCATCCGGCCCGTCACCTTCAGCAAACGCCCTGAAATCACCGCGCGGCGGAATTGTTCGTAGATCTTGCGCCACACCACCACATTCACGATCCCGGTCTCATCCTCAAGCGTCAGAAAGATCACCCCCTTGGCCGTCCCCGGCCTCTGCCGCAGGATCACCAGCCCGGCCACGGCCACGCGCGCGCCCTCGGGCGGTGCTGTCAACTGATTTGACGGCAAACAAGATGGCGGGCGTGGCCAGTTCCGACTGGAAACCACAGAATGAACAGGGGCAACAAGCATGAGAACAAAAATAGAACAAACGCCAAGAAAGTCCAGACACGGCCTTAGGAGTCGCAAATGAGGCTGGAAAGACCTAAATGCCTTGACTAAGGAAGAATTCGAACATCGCAAAAGGAAGACGCACGCAATGGCAAAGATCACCTATGTCGAGCACGGCGGTACCGAACACACTGTCGAGGTCGCCAACGGACTGACCGTCATGGAAGGGGCCCGTGACAACAACATTCCCGGCATCGAGGCCGATTGCGGCGGCGCCTGCGCCTGCTCGACCTGCCATGTCTATGTCCACCCCGACTGGGTCGAAAAAATACCGGGCAAGGATGACATGGAAGAAGACATGCTGGACTTTGCCTACGAGCCCGACCCGGCCCGCTCGCGCCTGACCTGCCAGATCAAGGTCACCGACGCGCTGGACGGTCTGATCGTGCAAATGCCGGAAAAACAGATCTGATGCATTCCAAAGCGCCGCGTCCCTCCAGTCGCCTTTGGTGGCGTCGGACACGCGGCGCACTGACATCTCTGTGCCTTTGGGGATCGACCTTAGGCACCGCGACATCTGCCGATCAAATCAAAGCGGCCAAATTCATAGAACCGACCACACGCTATGCGCATGGGGTCTTGGGCGACACAGTTGAATACGGCGCATTGGAACTGCGTATTCAAAATGCCCAGTCGGCCCCAAGAACCGTAACAGTTCGCCTGCCGCAAGATCGCGTCTTCGAAGATCTCACACCACGACTTATCGATATTGATGCAGACGGAACTTTCGAAGCGATTGTCGTTGAATCTCAGGATCAACAAGGTGCACAGCTCGCCATTTATAACGCAAGCGGCACTAAAATCGCCGCCACACCTCATATCGGCACCCGCTTTCGCTGGCTCGCCCCAATTGGGGCAGCCGACCTGGACGGTGACGGCCATATCGAAATCGCCTATATCGACCGCCCGCACCTTGCCAAAACACTGCGCATCTGGCGCTACAAAGACAACGCCCTGACCCAGATCGCTTCGATACCCGGTCTGACCAACCACAAGATCGGTGAGGATTTCATCTCGGGCGGCCTGCGCACCTGCGGCGAACGCCCAGAACTGATCGTGGCCAGCGCAGACTGGTTACGGATCATGAGCGTTTCCTATGACAATGACTGGACCAAAACCGATCTCGGCCCTTTCAAAGGCCCCAACAGCCTCGCACAGGCCTTGAACTGCTGATCCGCCTCTTCATCTGGCTAAAAATACCTTGGGGGTGAGGCCGCAGGCCGAGGGGGCAAAGCCCCCTGCCCGATCACTTATCCAATGCACGCCACCCTATATCGCGTCGGTAAAACCCTTCGGGCCAATTCACACCATCAACCATCTTGTACGCCCGTTCCCGCGCCTCTTGCAGCGTGTCACCGCGCGCAGTAACGTTCAACACTCGCCCACCGGCGGCCTGCACCTGACCCTCAACAGCCTTGGTACCGGCATGGAACACCATGTTGCTGCTGTCTTCGGGCAAAGCATCCAGCCCCATGATAACCGAACCCTTTTCGTACGAACCCGGATAGCCTTTGGCCGCCATCACAACCGTCATCGCGTGATCATCGGCCCAGTTCACCCGCATATCGCCCAGCCGCCCTTCGGCTGCGGCATGCATCAAATCCATCGCCTGCGCACCAAGGCGCATCATCAGCACCTGACATTCAGGATCGCCAAAACGCACATTGTATTCCACCAGACGCGGCTGACCGTCTTTGATCATCAACCCAGCGTAGAGAACCCCCTGAAACGGCGTGCCGCGACGCTTCATTTCTGCTATGGTCGGGCGCACAATCTCTTCCATTGCGCGCGCTTCGACCTCAGCACTCAGCACCGGTGCCGGAGAATACGCGCCCATGCCACCCGTGTTCAGCCCGGTATCGCCTTCGCCAACACGCTTGTGGTCCTGAGCCGTCCCGATAGAGAGAATGTTCTCGCCATCGCAAAGAACAAAAAGCGAGGCTTCTTCGCCTTCCATGAACTCTTCGATGACAACTTCCGCACCAGCACCGCCAAAAGCGCCGCCGAACATGTCGTCAATTGCGTCCAGTGCGGTTTGTTCATCCATCGCAACAATAACGCCCTTGCCTGCGGCCAGACCGTCAGCCTTCACCACAATCGGCGCGCCTTGTTCGCGGATATAGGCCTTGGCAGGTTCGGCTTCGGTGAACCGGGCATAAGCTGCGGTGGGCGCGTTGGCCGCGTCGCAGATTTCCTTCGTAAAGCTTTTCGACGCTTCCAGCTTCGCCGCCTCGGCGGAGGGACCAAAAACCAGAACTCCGGCCTCGCGCAAGCGATCAGCCACCCCGGCAGCCAAAGGTGCCTCGGGTCCGACAATCACAAAGTCAATCGCGTTTTCTTCGGCGAAGCTGACAACAGCCCCGCCGTTTTCAATATCCAGCGCTGCACAGTCCGCGATCTGAGCGATTCCGGCATTGCCCGGAGCAACGATCAGACGGTCGCATTTTGGGTTTTGCAACACCGCCCAGGCGAGACTGTGTTCGCGCCCGCCGCTGCCGAGAATGAGGATGTTCATGAATGCTCTCCGATCTGCTTGGCCTTGCCTGCGCGGCGTTCTAAGCTGGCCCGGCATTCGAAACAAGGCGCTGAAATGTCCGATCTGCTTGATGACCCGATTCCGGGCCAAAATACCCCCGAATACACCGTGTCCGAGATCTCGGGAGAGGTGAAACGGACGCTCGAAGGCTCTTTCGGGCGAATCCGAGTGCGGGGTGAGGTCGGGCGCGTATTCAAAGCGCGTTCCGGGCATTTGTACTATGACATCAAGGATGACCGGAACGTTCTGGCCTGTACCACTTGGAAAGGGCAGATTTCCGGCCTGTCTGTTGTGCCGGAAGAAGGGTTGGAGGTTGTCGTCACCGGGCGCCTGACCGCATTTGGCGCGCAATCGAAATACAATCTGAATGTCGATGAGGTATCCGTCGCCGGACAAGGCGCATTGATGGCCTTGCTGGAGAAACGCAAGAAACAGCTTGAAGCCGAGGGTTTGTTTGCGCCCGAGCGAAAGAAGCCGTTGCCCTATCTGCCGAATATCATCGGTGTGGTGACATCGCCTTCGGGTGCTGTGATCCGTGACATTCTTCATCGCCTCAGGGACCGGTTCCCGCGTAAGGTGCTAATCTGGCCCGTGGCCGTCCAAGGGGCGAATTGCGCACCAGAAGTCGCCCGAGCTATTGAAGGGTTCAACCAATTGAAGCCTGGCGGAGCTTTGCGCCGGCCCGACCTGATCATCGTCGCCCGCGGCGGCGGGTCTATCGAGGACCTCTGGGGCTTTAACGAAGAGGTCGTCGCCCGCGCCGCAGCTGCCTCGGACATACCGCTGATCTCAGCCGTCGGGCATGAAACCGATACAACGCTGATCGACTTTGTCTCGGATCGTCGCGCGCCCACGCCCACTGCCGCAGCGGAGCTTGCCGTGCCCGTCCGCATGGAGTTGCTTGCATGGACCGGCGAGCAAGGTGCGCGGTTGTCCCGTGCGGCAACGGATGCAGTTCAACGCCGAACGCAAAGGCTGCACGATCTGTCCCGCGCCTTGCCGCGTCCGGAAACCCTGTTGAACACCCCACGCCAACGCCTTGATTTGATTGCAGATCGCCTGACACCCGCCTTGACCCGCGGCGTTCAGAACCGCCGTCTGCAAGTCGTCGAACTGTCGGCCCACCTACGCCCCTCGACCCTACGCGGTTTGGTAACTACGCGTCAGGAGTCACTGCGCAACCTGTCGGCACGCCTGTCTCTGCGCCCGATTCAGCGCGAGATCGACCAGCAGCGGCAGAGCCTTGCCCGACTTAACGATCGAATGAACACCGCTCAGACCACGCGGCTGGAACGCCTTCAGCAACAACTTGAGGCCACCGACCGCCTGCGCGAAACGCTCAGTTACAAAGCCACTTTGGAACGGGGATATGCGGTCGTCCGTGCGGACGGCGACGTGATTACCACCAAAGCCCAGGCGGCCAAACATGCGGCGCTTGAGATCGAGTTCGCAGATGGCATTCTCAGCACCGGCGCCACGGCAAAACCGACGCCCAAGAAACCCAAACCGGACGCCCCGGATCAGGGATCACTGTTCTAAGCCATGCTGACCATCTGGGGCCGTAAAACGTCATCGAATGTTCAGGCCCTGATGTGGTGTGTCGGTGAGTTGGGGTTGGATTGCCGCCGCCACGATCTGGGACACAGGTTCGGAGGGCTGGACACTGATGAATTCCATCAATTGAACCCAAACAGAACCATCCCTGTCATACGCGATGGCGACCATCCGCCCCTCTGGGAAACCGGTGCAATTCTCCGCTACCTAGCCAATTCATACGGGACTCAAAGGTTTTGGCCCCGCGATCCGGTGCACCAGACCGAAGTCGATAAATGGGCGGAATGGGCCAAGATTAACGTCGCGATGGCATTCACCGTGCCCGTGTTTTGGCAGGTTACCCGAATCCCAAAGGCGGAACAGGACCAGCAGGCAATCGAACAAGCTGTGACCACTTTGGAAAACAAGCTGACACTTGCAGACGCTCAACTGTCCCAACACGCCTTCCTGTGCGGCACCGACCTGACCTTGGCCGACATTCAGCTGGGGCACGTTCTGTATCGCTATTACGATATCGACATATCCCGCGCAGCGCTCCCAAACCTGCGCCGGTATTATGAGACACTGGCGGAAAGGTGTGCCTATCAGAACCATGTGATGATCAGTTGTGAAGACCTGCGCGTGCCCTGATCACACACCAACCTCAGGCCCATAGCACACCATTTCCTCGCCAAGTTCTTCGGCCTCATATAACTCCGTCGCCTCCGGGTTGCCTTCAAACTGCGCAACCAGACCGCCGCCAGATTGCGTAAAAACCCAGCATTGAGGGTCGAGTCTGTCTTCGTAGACAAAGCAGATCTGCTCGTCCCTTTGATACCAGACGCCTTCTTTGCAATTGCCATCCAGAAAAGACCAGATCACACGCCGGTTCGGCAGATACCGTTCAACCCCGTATACCTGACCCTCGAACCCGTAGAACAGAGTTTTGCCCTGCGTGTAGCTATCGAATTCCGGTCCAGACAACGGGGTCTGGGCCGCAACGGATTGCGCAGCAAAGCCTGCGAGAATCATCCAGTATCTAAGCATAAGTACATTCTGCCAGAAGCGCTTAAGCTGTGCCATTCACCCTTTGCCTCTGGGTTCATCACAGTTCCCTTAACTCAACGTAAGCGCTTGATTTCAATATTCACCTCGGATGAAGTCGTTTGGAAACTGTCGGGGGACCCATGACCAACGTACTCTTTTGGATCGCTCTCGGCTGTGCCCTTGGCTATTTGCCGCTGACAGCGCGCCCGGCCTCAGCCTTGCGCACGGTATTGAAAACCGCTTCCGTGGCTGCCTTGACCATGATCGCCTTTTTGAATGGCGGACCCTGGTTGCTGGTTTTGGCGCTCATCTTATGCGCAACGGGCGACGCACTGTTATCGCGCGAAACGGATGCCACGTTTATGTCGGGCATTGCCGCCTTTGCCGGCGGACATCTGGCTTACATCACGCTGTTCATGACCTACCCGACCAGTAACGCTGGCCTAATCTGGAACGCGCCCGCAACGGTATGGTCTCTCGTCATTCTGGGCATCATCATGGCCACGACACTTGCACCCCGCGCCGGTGATCTGAAAGGGCCTGTTCTGGCCTATATCCCCATCATCCTTGGGATGGGTATCACTGTTCTGGCACTGCCGGACACGGGCGCTTTGCGGTGGGCTTTTCCCGCCGCCATCGCCTTCATCGCGTCCGATCTGGTCCTTGCGACTGAAAAGTTCCTGCTGCCACCAAGCCATCCGGCCCTCAAGGCAACGCCCTATTTGGTCTGGCCCCTTTATTGGGGCGCACAGCTTGGTTTTGTCCTTGCATTCGCGTGACCCTTTGCAACTGCCGCAAATCCGCATTAGGTGAAGGGAACACCTGCGGAGACACTACATGGCGTTTTTCTCAAAGCTAAAGGATAAGCTGTTCAAATCCTCCTCTCGCCTGGAAGAGGGGCTGGAAGCCATCGTCGAAGATGGCGGCGAGGAAACGACCGCGCCTGACCCGGTGATCCCCGAACCAAAGCCCGAACCGCAACCGGTCCCCGAGGTTCCGGAACCCGCGCCGGTGCCACAACCTGTTGAGCCGCCCGCCCCAATCCCTGCCGATCCCACGCCGGTCGCGCCTCCACCCGAGATACCGGAATCCAAAGGCATCCTGAACCGCCTGTTCAATCGCGGTGGCACCACAACGGAAATACGCCGCACACTCGATGACGACATGCTGGAGCAACTCGAAGAGCTGCTGATCGCCTCTGACATGGGTGTCGACACGGCCTTGCGCGTCACCTCGAACATGGCCGAGGGCCGCTTTGGCCGCAAACTTTCAACACGTGAAATCAAGCAATTGCTGGCACAAGAGGTGGCCCGCGTGATGGAGCCGGTAGCCAAGCCCCTGCCGATCTATCCCAAACGCCCGCAAGTGGTGCTGGTGGTCGGCGTCAACGGCTCGGGCAAGACCACGACCATCGGCAAACTGGCCAGCCAGTTCAAAGAAGCGGGCAAGAAAGTTGTCATCGCCGCCGGTGACACCTTCCGCGCCGCGGCCGTTGAACAACTGCAAGTCTGGGGCGATCGGGCCGGGGTTCCTGTGCTGACCGCGCCAGAAGGCTCGGACCCCGCCAGTCTGGCGTTCGATGCCCTGACCCGCGCACAGGCCGAAGGTGCCGATCTGCTGATGATCGACACAGCAGGCCGTTTGCAAAACCGTGCTGACCTGATGGAAGAGCTGGCCAAGATTGTCCGCGTCATCCGCAAGGTCGATGACACAGCGCCGCACAACACCCTGCTGGTCCTCGACGCCACAACAGGACAGAACGCCCTGAGCCAGGTGGAGACTTTCCGCAAGCTGGCTGACGTTTCGGGATTGGTCATGACCAAATTGGATGGCACCGCCAAAGGCGGCGTACTCGTCGCTTTGGCGGACAAATTCGGCCTGCCCATCCACGCCATTGGTGTGGGCGAACAGATCGACGATCTCGCCCCCTTCGACCCCGAAGAATTCGCCGCCGCCCTGACCGGTCTCGACAAAGGCTGATCCGCCCCTTCATCTGGCTAAAAATACCTTCGGGGGTCTGGGGGTGGAAAACCCCCAGCCTCACCGCCCAGCAAAAGGTTGGCATCTTTGAGTAACTGGCTGATCTCATTGGAAGGGACCGAAGCAGGCCACCAGCTTGCGCTTGGACTAGCCCTGATGGCGGCTTTCCTTCATGCCGTGTTTGGAGCTCTGCAAAAGGGGCGTCATGATCCGTGGCTGTCTCGTGGGGCCATTGATGCCAGTTACTGCCTAATGGCCGCGCCTTTTGCCTTCTTTGTGGTGCCCTGGCCCGAACCGCATATGTGGCCGATCTTCGCGCTCGTCTGGCTGATTCATATCGCCTACAAGACACTTCAGGCCATGGCGTATACCAAAGGCTCCTACACGGTTGTCTATCCGGTCGTGCGCGGAACCGGGCCATTGTTCACCGTCATCGGCGCATATCTGTTGTTCGGCGAGACGTTCACGACAGTGCAGTGGCTGGGCGTGGCAACCCTGCTTGCCGGCATATTCGGGTTGGCCGCATACAACTTCCGATTTCTGGAAACCAACCGCGACACGCTGGGTATCGCGCTGGTCTTGGCGATCATCACCGGCCTCTTTGTGGCGCTTTACACCACGTATGACGCCTACGGCATTCGCGCCACCGCCGACCCGTTCACCTTTCTGGCCTGGTTTTTCATGATTGATGGCGCAGCCATGCCCATCTATGCCTTTCTCAGATGGCGCGCCATGATTGACCGCCCAGCTGTCGGCCCCCTGATGTTGCGCGGGCTGGCCGGAGGCCTGATCGCTCCGTTGTCTTTCGGAGCAATCATGTTGGCCACCCGGTTGGATAAAGTGGGCGAGGCCGCGGTTCTCCGCGAGACCTCAACCGTCTTTGCGGCATTGATCGGCTGGCTTGTGTTAAAGGAGACCGTCGGCCCCCGGCGTATTGCCCTGATGGCATTGATTGCACTTGGTGCCGTAATAGTTGAAATGGGCGGGTAAACAGCAGGATATACAGATGACAGGCAAAAAAGACATCAACCCGTTTCTCAAACAGGTGCTCGAGCTTGGCCCCCCATTGGCCTTCTTCTTCATCTACCTGCGCCTGCGCGATGATAGTTTTCTGATTGGTGGCGTCGAGTATTCCGGCTTTATCGTTGCAACGATCATCTTTGTCCCCCTGATGCTGGGCGCCATGGCAATCCTGTGGTACCTGACCGGCAAACTCAGCCGGATGCAAATATTCACCGCATTCATGGTGCTTTTCTTCGGTGGCCTCACCGCTTGGTTCAATGACGAGCGGTTCTTCAAGATGAAGACCACGCTGGTCTACGGCCTGTTTGCCCTGATCCTGGGCGTCGGCCTGTTGCAAAAGAAATCTTATCTCGCCTATGTTTTGGAAGAACTGCTTCCAATGAAGCAGGAAGGCTGGATGATTCTGACCCGCCGACTGTGTGGCTGTTTTGCTGTTTTGGCCGCCGCAAACGAACTTGTCTGGCGCACGATGTCTACCGACATGTGGGTCAAGATCGAGACCTTTGGCTTTCCCATTGCCCTAATGGCTTTTCTGATGCTGCAATTCAGCATGTTGCAGCACTATATGGAGGACCCGGAACAGAAATAGCTCCCGTCACATCAGCCAGGTCCGCCAAAACAAACAAAATTCTTGGATAATGAGCCGAGCTATGTGAAATTGAGTGACTACCCACTCACTCACCTCGCCCAAGATCGGTGCATACATGACGGCCTTCCCCAACAGCGGCTTCCTTTCCGAAGCTTCCGACGGGCTCAGAGAAATGCTTTCGGCTCAAGCGACCGAAATTTCCCTGGCCCAAGGCGACACACTTTTTGAACAAGGCGACGAGGGCGACGCGCTCTACGCAATATTAGACGGCACGCTTGAAGTGTCTTTTCTGGCCATGAGCGGGCGCAAGCTGACCCTGACTCTTATGCGCCCCGGCGAAGTTTTTGGCGAAATAGCCCTGTTCGACAATGGCCCGCGCACAGCAACCATTGCTGCGGCCGAAGCCTCGCGCGTTCTGCGTGTGCGCCGCAATGACGTCTTGAAACAGATCCGGCGACATCCTGATCTCGCAGAGGATTTAATCCGGCTGGCCGGATTGCGGATGCGGTACATGGGGTCTCAGTTGAACGAGCAGGTCTTTTTGCCCATGCCCATTCGACTGGCGCGAAGGCTGCTGCAACTGTCTGGTTTGCAGGACAACCCGTCCGAACGCATTACGCTGTCGCAAAGCGAACTGGCTGAGTTTGTCGGGGCGACGCGAGAAGCGGTGTCCAAAACAATCTCTGGATGGAAACGTGACAATGTCGTGGAAGCGTCCCGCGGCGGATTGCTGATTCAGGACTTTGCAGCATTACGTGAGTTAGCCGAATCCGACCTGATCTGAGTCGGTGTGATCTTGTTCACAGACCCACGTTCCAACATGACCTAGGGTGAAGTTGTTACCGTAGGAGGTCAGAGAATCATCCCCGATATCTGTCCACTGACCTCTCCCTGTATCTGAGCCATACGCAACTATTGCGTATGGCTCATTTTTTTGTTGCTGGTGCTCCTGCCCACAATACCGGGCGAACAACGAAAAAGGCCGGGATTTTATCCCGGCCCCTTGCTCTTATTCCTCCAGGCTCAGCGCCACAAACCGTGGATCCCCGCCCCTGCGCACCAATAGCAGCAAAGACTTTCTGCCAGCTTCGCGCGATTCTTCCATCCGCTGCTCCAGATCTCCGATTGTTTCCACTTTTTGCTGCCCTGCCTCGGTGATCAGATCACCAGCCCGCAACCCCTTGGCATAAGCCTCGGACGCCTGATCGACGTCAGAAATCACCAGACCTTCGGCATCCGCATCCAGGCCCAGATCTTCGCGCAACGTATCCGTCAATGGTGAGATGGTAAGACCCAGAATATCCGCATTCTCATCAACCGGGGCCTCCTCAGCTTCCGGTTCGCCGGTTTCGGCACGTTCTGCGTCTTCACGACGACCCAACGTAACCAGCACAGTCTGGGTACCGCCATCACGGTGCACGATCACGCGCACGGCCTTTCCGACTTCGGTTTCGCCTACCTGACGAACCAGACCGCGTGTATCCTCGACCTCGACACCATCAAAACTGGTGATCACGTCGCCGGCCTTCAGCCCCGCCTCTTTCGCCGGGCCTTCCGGTACATCGCTGATCAAGGCACCGCCGGGCTTCTCAAGCCCCATGGCTTCGGCCATGTCCGGTGTTACGTCCTGAATCCGCACACCCAACCACCCACGGCGCGTTTCGCCAAACTCACGCAACTGATCAACAACTTTGACAACAACGTTCGAGGCCATCGAAAAACCGATTCCGATTGAGCCACCGTTTGGTGACAGGATCGCAGTGTTCACGCCTATCACTTCACCATCCATGTTGAAAAGCGGACCGCCCGAGTTGCCTCGGTTGATTGCGGCATCAGTTTGAATGTAGTCGTCATAAGACCCGCTGAGTTCCCGGTTACGGGCCGATACGATACCAGCCGAGACGGAAAAGCCCTGCCCCAGCGGGTTGCCCATGGCGATCACCCAATCGCCCACGCGCGCAACATCGCTGTCCCCGAAGGTTACATATTTCAACGGACCGGACGCCTCGACCTTGAGCAAAGCGATATCGGTTTTCTCATCAGTTCCGATGACTTTGGCTACCAGCTCTTTCCTGGGCTGACCGTCACCCGGGAAGAATTCCACAAGGATTTCATCGGCCTCGGCAATGACATGGTTGTTGGTGACAATAAACCCGTCTTCCGAGATCACGAAACCCGAACCCAAGGCGTTGCTGCGGCGCGGAGCGTCGTTGTCGTCGTCGCCGTTTCTATCCTGAAACTCGCGAAAGAAATCCTCGAACGGGGAACCTTCGGGTACGATGCCCTGCGGCCCTGTCTGGTTTTCGATCAGTGTGCTCGTGGTGATATTCACCACCGCAGGGCTGATCTTTTCGGCCAACGGCGCCAGGCTTTCGCCCCTTGCCTGTGCGGCAACCGTTTGCGCCAGCAAAAGCAGCGAACCGGCAAAGGCCAGCCACATCAGCCGCATCCAAACACTCACTTCGTCCCACCGGACGGATACACTGCGCGCTTTCGCCTGCACTTGAGCTCTCCTTGTTGACATTCTTGCCAGAACCGCCGGTACACGGTCTGTCTTGTCAACCAATGTAGTCAGTTTGGTCGGGCTAGCAACTCGGGATCGCGGGGAAATCACCGCCAAGTGAAGCTATGGCGTCAAAAACCCAGTTGATGCGCGCCCCAAAGCAGGATCAACCCGCTGATGACGCATAGCAGCCCCATCAAACGGCGCGCCTGTTCAGGAATTGACCGGAACGCTTCGAGCATACGCTCGATAAGCGAAGGGGCCAGCGCATAGGCCAGCCCCTCGACAATCAGCACCAGCCCGAAAGCCAGAAGGATCATACCCATTACTGGGTCGCCTGCCCTGTGGGCGATTTCAAGTAGTTGAAGAACTCGGAGTCCGGGCTCAGCACCATCGAGCTGTTGCTGCCACCCAGCGCACGCTCATAGGCGGACAGCGAGCGGTAGAACTCGAAGAATTCCGGGTCTTTGCCAAAGGCTTCGGCAAAGATCGCGTTACGCTCAGCGTCCGCCTCACCGCGAATGATTTCGGCTTCACGATTAGCGTCCGAGACCAGTTCAACCACGGTCCGGTCGGCTTGGGCGCGAACACGTTGCGCCGCTTCGTTACCGCGGGCGCGTTCGTCGGTTGCTTCACGTTCCCGTTCCGCCTTCATCCGGTCGAAGGTTGCCTCAAGGTTGGCTTGCGGCAGATCAGTCGCCTTCAGGCGCACGTCGATCACGTTGACGCCCAGCGCTCGCGCCTCGGCGATGGCGCTGTTACGGATGCGCAGCATAAGCGCCGCACGGTCCGAGCTAAGGATGTCGCGCGAGGATACCGAACCCAGCACTTCGCGGGTTTCAGCGCGCAAGATGCGGTCCAGACGATCTTCTGCAACCGGAATGCCACCAACACCAACGGCTTGACGGAACTGCTCCAGATCTGAAATCCGGTAGCGGGCAAAAGCGTCAACCACCAAACGCCGATCATCCAGAGGTGTGACTTCAAGCGGCTGTACATCGATAGAAAGGATGCGGTCGTCGTAACGCACCACTTCCTGGATCAACGGGATTTTGAACGCCAGACCAGGCTCTTCCTTGACCGTGACAACCCGGCCAAATTGCAGAACCAGCGCCCGCTCGCGTTCATCCACGATGAAAATCGAAGATAAAACGCCAACAATCGCGAGAAAGACGACCGGCAGGATAAATGTCGTTTTACGCATCAGTTGCTCTCCTGTCCGGAATTGCGGCGAAGCTCATTGAGCGGCAGATAGGGTACAACCCCCTGCCCCTGACCAGTAGAGTTCTCATCCAGAATGATTTTGTCCACGTCACCCAGAACCTGCTCCATCCGTTCCAGATACAGGCGCTTGCGGGTCACATCAGGCGCCTTTGAGTATTCTTCCAGAACCGCGCTGAAACGGCTGGCCTCACCCTGTGCGCTGTTGATCTGCTGGGCACGATACGCTTCGGCCTCTTCCAGAACCTGAGCAGCCTCACCGCGGGCTTCGGCGAGCACACGGTTCGCGTAGGCGTCCGCAACATTCTGCAAGCGGTCACGTTCCTGAGCAGCGGCCTGAACATCACGGAAGGCAGCAATCACGTCTTGCGGCGGGTCAGCCTTGTCAAAGTTCACACGAACGATGTTCACGCCCGAGTCGTAGCTGTCCATCGTTGCCTGAATCAGTTCCTGCAGGCGGTCGGCAATAATACCACGATCCCGGTTCAGAATCGGCGCCAGTTCGCTCTGCGCGATAATCTCACGCATCGCAGATTCCGACACAGCGCGGATGGTTTGGCGTGGATCGCGCAGATTGAACAGGAATTTGGCAGGATCATTGATGTTCCAGACCACTTGATAATCGATATCGACGACGTTTTCGTCACCGGTCAACATCAGGCCGTCATCACTGCCACGGGCACCGCCCATGTCTTCGTTCTGTTCGCGTGTCACCGGGATGACCTCAGCGGTGACAAACGGCCAGGGCGCGAAGTTCAGGCCCGGATTGCCGACGGCCGAGAATTCACCCAAGAACAACTCAACCGACTGTTCTTCCGGTTTAACGGTGTAGAAACTCGCCAGACCCCAAAGACCTGCAGCGACCAGAACGCCAATTGCAATCGTGCCCTTGGTAAAGGCCGGACCACCGCCGCCTTGACCGCCACTGCCACCTTTGCCCGAACCGCCGCGACCGCCCATCAGAACGCGCAGTTGCTCTTGGCCCTTCTTCATCAGCTCATCGATCTCGGGAATCTGCGGGCCATCGCCTTCGGGCGGGCGACGCCCGTCCCCGTTATTTCCCCGATTTCCTCCGCCACCGGAAGAGCCTCCGCCCCCCCAGGGGCCACCGCTGTTGCCCGCCATATGTACATGTTCCCTTGTGTTTGACCGTGTGATCACGGCGTCCTTTGTAACTTGTGTGCGCGCGGTTGCAAATCAAGCCGTGCGCACAGGTTGCCGCATTGTCACCAGTTCTTCGGCCATCACCGGATGCACGGCGACAGTACGGTCAAAATCTTCTTTGGTCGCCCCCATCTTTACGGCGATTCCGGCAAGCTGGATCATCTCACCAGCACCGGGGGCGACAATATGGCAGCCAAGAACCTTGCGTGTGGCCTGACTGACCAGAATCTTCATCAGAACCCGCTGCGTTCCGCCCGCGAACGATTTCTGCATCGGCTTAAACGACGTGGCATAGACTTCGATCGGTTCTTGCGCCGCGGCCTCTTCTTCGCTCAGACCAACAGTTCCGAATTCCGGCTGCGTAAAGATCGCGGTCGGGATCAGTTCGTGATCCACAGGTGTCGGGTTACCTTTGAAGACGGTCTCTACAAAAGCCATTCCCTCGCGGATCGCGACCGGTGTCAGGTTCACCCGATCCGTGACGTCACCAATAGCGTAAATCGAAGGCACTGCGGTCTGGCTGTATTCATTTACGACAATCTCACCCTTGCGACCGCGTTCAACGCCCAGGTCTTCCAGCCCAAGGTTATCGGCATTTGGCGCACGGCCCGTGGCGTACATAACGACGTCAAAACGATCCTCGGTGCCATCGGTCGCCTTGACGCGGATCTGGTCCCCGTCTTTGGTCATTTCCAGCACGTTGGTGCCCAGTCGCACGTCTATTCCGTTCTGGCGCATCTCTTCACAGATCAACCCGCGCGCTTCTTCATCAAAGCCGCGCAGGATTTGCGCGCCGCGATAGAACTGGGTGGTCTTGACGCCCAGCCCATTCATGATCCCGGCAAACTCGCTGGCGATATAGCCACCGCCGACGATCAGGATGCTTTCAGGCAACTTGTCCAAGTGGAAAATCTCGTTCGAGGTGATCGCCAGGTCTGATCCCGGGAAATCAGGCACGACCGGACGGCCACCCGTGGCGATCAGAATATGCTTAGCGGTTTTTTGGGTACCATCAGTCAATTCGACTGTGTGCGCATCCACAAGACGAGCGCGCTGATCAAAGCTTTCCACTCCGTTGTTTTTCAGGATGTTACGATAGATACCTTCCAGCCGATCCAGTTCCGTCACCAACTTGCCGTGGAAGGTATTCCAGTTGAATGCACCGGGTTGAATGTCCCAGCCATAAGCTTGTGCATCACCCACCATGCCCGAGTATTCGCTGGCAAAGACCATCAGCTTCTTGGGCACACAGCCCCGGATCACGCAGGTGCCGCCATAGCGGTCTTCTTCGGCCAGCCCGACTTTGGCACCAGTTTCACCCGCCGCCACACGCGCAGCACGGACCCCCCCCGAGCCTCCGCCGATGACAAAAAGATCATAGTCAAAGCTCATGCCGGTTTCCTTCGTTCAACTTGCAAAATCCTCTGGATATCTGGGCGCAAAAACCCTGGTGCCAACCCCTGGGCACAGAAAATTCAAACATTCACGGGCGCTTGTCGGAGATAAGAGCATCAAACTTAGTCCGAAACATCGGAAAACAGGTTATCGCGGGATCCGCTCAACAACTGGTCCAGTTGGATGGTACCTGCATTGATGTCCCGCAGTTCGACCCTGCCATCTCCGTGGCCCAGAACGACCTTGTCGCAGATATCGACGAACAGACCATTTTCCACCACACCCGGCACCTGATTCAGGATCAGCGCCATCTGGCGCGGATTGCCGATGCGTTGCAGGTGCAGATCCAGAATGTGGTTTCCTTCATCGGTTACAAAAGGGGCCTGACCGTTCATGCGCAGCGCAGAGGTGGTCCCCAGAACATCCATTGTGTCCAGCGCTTCTTCGATCAGCGTCCGCGTGGTTTGCCAGCCAAAGGGAACCACCTCGACCGGCAGCGGGAAAGCGCCCAGTGTTTCAACTTCTTTTCCGGCGTCTGCGATGACGACCATCTGATCGCTGGCCGTGGCGACAATCTTTTCCTGAAGATGTGCACCACCGCCGCCTTTGATCAAGTTCAGGTCCGCGTCTAACTCATCTGCGCCGTCAATGGTCAAGTCCAACCATCCGGCCTGATCCAGGGAAATGACCTCGATTCCAACCTCACGTGCAAGCTGGGCCGTTCGGGTCGACGTGGGCACGCCCTTGATCTGCAAGCCTTCGCCTCGTACGCGCTCACCCAAGCGGCGTACCAACCAAGCGGCTGTAGATCCCGTTCCCAGGCCCACACGCATTCCGTCTTCGACCATCTCGGCCGCACGGCACGCGGCCACGTATTTTGCAGTGTCGATGGGCGATAGATCTCCGGTCATGGCAGCTTTCCAAAGTTGGCCTGCCGAAGTTATAGGGAAAGCCTCGGGTGACTGCGACCCCAATTTGTGACCCAGCGAACTCAAAGATACCAAAGTACTACGCGTTTCCTATCGGAAACGTCGCAATCATGTCTTACAAGACCATCTTTGAGCTATAAGTTGCCGCCATGTCGAAGCCCTACCGCCTGCACTATATCCCTGATAACGCCTCGCTGGTAATCCGCCTGGTGCTAGAAGAGATAGGTGCGCCTTTTGACACGGTCCTGGTGGATCGGCGCCAGAATGCGCAGGACAGTACAGCCTTTCGGGCACTCAATCCCAACGGTCAAATCCCAGTGTTGGAAACGCTGCAAGGGCCAATCTTTGAAACAGCGGCCATCCTGCTTTGGCTATCCGAACAACATGGCCAGCTGGCCCCTGCAAAAGATGACCCGGAACGCGCAGGCTTTCTGAAGTGGTTGTTCTTTGCGTCCAACACGCTTCACGCCGATCTGCGTATCGTGTTTTATGCCGAGAAATACATCGACCCACGGCAGGCCGACAAATTGCGGGCCGCTACACATCCTCGCCTGAGACGTCACCTTCAATTGCTGGACGCAATGGCCAAAAGCGCGCCGGGTTGGTTCTGTGCAGATCACCCTTCCGTTCTGACCTACTATGTCGCGTGCATGATGCGCTGGAAGGCGCTCTACCCTGCTATGACAGACCGAAGCTGGTATCAACTGACAGACACGCCTTGCCTACAAACGCTGTTAATGAAGCTTGAAACACGCCCGGCGACCCGCTCGGCCATTTTGGCCGAAGGTCTTGGGGCCAACCCGTTCACCTCCCCTGTTCACCCAACCCCTCCAGAAGGCTCAGCTATCTGATATGTTTCTCTCTGTCTTCGATATGTTCAAAGTGGGCATCGGCCCGTCCTCCTCCCACACCATGGGACCCATGGTGGCTGCTGCGCGCTTCCTTGATATGATGCGTGCCTCGCCGTTTGAATTTTCCGGTCTTAAAGGGTCGCTGCACGGCTCGTTGGCCTTTACCGGTGTCGGCCACGCGACCGACCGGGCGACAATCCTGGGTTTGGCCGGTTTTGTACCGGACACCTATGACAACAACAAAGCCGAGGCTGCTTTGGCAGATATTGCCAGCACGCATACGGTCACCCCTGAAGGGTTGCCAACCCTACAGTTTGACCCCAAAGCCGATCTGGTTTTCGACTATGACAACACCCTGCCCGGGCACGCCAATGGCATGATTCTGATGGCAACGGACGCACAGGGTGACGTGATCCTGCGACAGGTGTTCTATTCCATCGGCGGCGGATTTGTCCTGACCGAAGAAGAACTGGCAGAGGGCAAAGCAACCGACGAAGGCGCTCCGGTGCCGTTCCCCTTCAAATCCGCGGCCGAGATGCTGGAGATGGCAAAATCCAGCGGCAAGAGTATTGCTGACATGAAGCGTGAAAATGAAATCGCGCGGGGTTGCGCCGACAGCTTTGCCAGAGGCTCCGCCCGTCTTTGGGAGGTCATGAACGCCTGCATCGAACGTGGATTAGCCACAGACGGCATCCTTCCGGGTGGGTTGAAAGTACGTCGTCGCGCCAAGGGCATTTATGATGCTCTAATGGCTGAACGTGGTATGAACCTGACCGCCCCACACACAATCAACGACTGGATGAGCGTCTACGCGATGGCGGTCAACGAAGAGAACGCTGCCGGTGGGCAGGTTGTAACGGCCCCTACCAACGGTGCGGCCGGCGTTCTGCCTGCGGTGCTGCGCTATTATCTGGATCACGTGCCTGGCGCTTCGCAAAGCCATATCGAAGATTTCCTGCTGACCGCTGCTGCGATAGGCGGGCTGGTCAAATTCAATGCCTCGATCTCAGGCGCTGAAGCAGGATGTCAGGCCGAGGTCGGCAGCGCGTCTGCCATGGCCGCTGCAGGGCTCTGTGCCGTGATGGGCGGAACACCTGAACAGGTAGAGAACGCCGCCGAGATTGCTCTGGAACATCACCTGGGCATGACATGCGATCCCGTTGCGGGTCTGGTTCAGGTGCCTTGTATCGAACGCAACGGATTGGGAGCCATCAAGGCAGTATCGGCCGCGTCATTATCCCTGCGTGGGGATGGCGAACATTTCGTGCCATTGGATTCGGTAATCGAGACCATGCGCCAGACGGGTCATGACATGCACGAGAAGTATAAGGAAACCTCGCTTGGTGGATTGGCGGTGAACGTGCCAAACTGCTGATCGCAAAATAATGTGGGGGTCGTCATGCGTGGACATTGCCTGTGCGGCACAATCAAATACGAAGTCGACTCTTCGCCATTGTCTTGCGTGACATGTCACTGCGACAGTTGCCGTCGCCAATGCGCCGCCCCGATGACCACCTACTTCGCCGTCCGCGACGGCCAATGGCGCTGGACCGGGGAAGAACCCAAGCGCTTTAACTCCTCACCCGGAGTTGAGCGCAGCTTTTGCCCGCATTGCGGTACACCGATCTCGTTCCGTTCGGCCAAGATGTCGGATGTGCTGCATCTGTACGTCGCAACACTAGAGGTGCCTGATGACCTGCAGCCCACGCTGCATGTTTCCCACGAAGAAAAGCTGAGCTGGCTGCACCTTGATGACGGTTTACCCACGTGCATTGGGCCAGATTACACAAAGGTTCAGCCCTTGCCGAAAGACTAACATCCAGCCTTTCCACTGTACCGTGAAACGGCTAGCGTCGCGGACATGACTCAGGATCGTCCCGTTTTTGGCATTGTCTTAATGCTTGGCTTTTGCCTGCTTGCCCCATTGGGCGACTCGATGGCCAAACTGTTGGGCGAGACCACCCCACTGGGGTTGCTGGTAACGGTCCGCTTTGCAGTTCAGGCCCTGATCCTGATCCCTCTGGTTGCACTGACCGGCAAACCTTGGCGGATGCGTGGCCGCATCCTGCGACTGACGATAATCCGCACGTTTCTGCACATCATTGGCATCACCGCAATGTTCAGCGCGTTGCAGTTCCTGCCTCTGGCGGATGCCATCGCAATCGCCTTTGTTATGCCGTTTATCATGTTGTTGTTGGGCAAGTTTGTTCTGGGTGAAGAGGTTGGCGCACGCCGTCTGATCGCCTGCATCGTAGGTTTCATCGGCACGCTTCTAGTCATCCAACCCAGCTTTGCCGAGGTTGGCGCGCCTGCACTGCTGCCCCTTATCGTCGCTGTTGTGTTTGCTCTGTTCATGCTAGTCACACGGCAAATCGCCAAAGAGACAGACCCTGTGTCGTTACAGGCGGTATCAGGTGTTCTTGCGACTCTGGTACTGGCCCCGGTTCTGGTGATCGGAACGCATCTGGATGTGTGGGAGATTTCTGTGACCCTGCCTGCCCCGGACATGTACTGGCTGTTGATTGCGATCGGGGTCTTGGGAACCGTTGCACACCTGCTGATGACCTGGTCGTTGCGTTATGCGCCCTCAGCCACGCTGGCACCGATGCAGTACCTGGAAATCCCTGTTGCAACCCTAATCGGCTGGGTCATCTTCAGCGACCTGCCTGACGGGCTTGCCGCGCTTGGCATTACGATAACAATCACTGCCGGGCTCTATGTCATTCTTCGCGAGCGGGCCACTGCCCGGTCTGCTCCGACAGAAACACCTGCATAAGTGGATCCAACGCAGAACGCGGGATCATGATCAATAGTCCCGGCCCGTCCATATGCAACTCGACCTCTGCCAGCGCGCGGTTCGATGTGCCCACCTGCCCTGCTGGATCGAATTTCAACCCGTCGATTGGCCATTCCAACCCGGTGCTGCGCCCTGTAACCGGGCGCAAAGGAAACAGCGAAACCACGTCGCCGGGATCAACTGGCAGACGGATGTGTGGCGGTGCGTGAAAAACCACTTCATGTTCGCCCAACAGAATACACGCCTGATCTTGTCGCCTGACCAGGGTATTCAATACGGCCAATTGATGATCCAGCCGCCCCCCCAGAAACCCCGCACCCAAAATCAGCGGACATTGCGTGCTGCGCAACGCTTTATCGAAGTCCGTACTATCCTGCTCGCGGATCGGGAATAGACGCTCGGTCGGTATTTTTGCCTGTGTCGACGCGCTCAGCGAATCGAAATCGCCGATAACGGCATCCGGGACATGACCTGATTCTGTCAAAACCTTTGCACCACCATCAGCGGCCACAACCGATTTGACGCGATTCAGCACCAGATTCAGGTCCTCGGCACCGACAAATCCCCCTCCGAACAGACCAATTGGATCAATCGAGCGTACAATGATCTCGTTTTTATTAAGATTGGCCATTTTTCCCGGATTTGGACACATTAAGACCACAAAATGATAGGTTCATGCAGAAAGTTCCGAGCCAGTGTGTGCTCCCGATTCCGGGTAAGCTGGCTCTCGTAGTTTGTAAAGGACGTGCGTCTGATGGTACAGAATAACAAGGTATTGACCGTTTCTTATGGAACCTTCTCCTGCACTTTGGAAGGATTTGACGATTCCTTTGAGACGATGAAAGCCATCGCCGAGTATTTTCGCGATCTTGCAGCAGATGACCGCTATTTCGGCTCTGAACCCCCTCAACCTGATGCCGAGATGCTGACACGCATTGCCAGACGCGATGCGTCCCAACGGGTGGAAGCCAGCCAGAACGAATCCGGACTTCTTTTGCGCGCCACACAGACACCTGAGACCCCCCGTCAGGAGCTAGCCCCGCAAGCCGGCGCGATGACCATGGCACACACCCCCACTCACGAGCCACCCAACCCGGCCCCAGCCGGACTTGCCGATGCGGAACCAGTCGGAGAACCCCCTGCTCCAGCGGCTGACAGCATCTCGGCCAAGCTGCAGCGCATTCGCGCAGTTGTCTCTCATTCGGATGTTCCTCCTTCAGCATATTCCGAAGACGAAGACACGTCTCTGCTGGCAAGTTCCACCCCCCCTGTGGACGCAGTAGCCGCAGCTTTTGAAGCTGGTGCATTGAACGCAGAAGATTTTGCCGAACCTGCGGCGCCAATGCCTGAGGAGCCGCAGCAGCCTGTTATCGATGAGGCTGACGCAGAAGAGACAGATGACCTTCCAGCCGAAGCGCCAACAACGTCTGACGAGACAGAAGAAGCTGAAGCAGCAGAAGTCCCAACTGTTGAATCAGAAGAGCAAACCGCGGAAGCCGAAGAACTGCATGTGCCCATGACCCCCGAGCACGTGCAAGCCGATGACCTTGAAGACGCTCCCGAAGCGACGAAACTTCCTGCCGAACCCCTCTTTGCGGAGCTGGAAGAAGATATCGAGGAAGAGCTCGAAGAAGAGGATGTTCCAAACATCCTTAACATCGAGGATGTGACGGTCGAAACTGCTGACGAAACTGCTCAGGATGATCTGGACACTCAGACGCATGGGTTGCTGACCGCAGAAGATGAAGAGAACTTGCTGAGCGAGATTTCCGAGATCGAGTCTGAGTTTTCTGAACGCTCGAGCCAAAAACTGGCTGATGATGTTGATCCCGAACAGGATGTCCTTCGCTTAATGGCCAAAACCGGCGAGCACATGGAAGATCCTTCAAGCAGCGACGCGCGTGAAACTTATTCGCACCTGCGCACAGCGGTTGCCGCGACAGAAGCAGAGCTTGACGACGAAGCCGCTACACATTCGAAGGACGCCGAGTATCGCGGCGATCTGGAATCCGTTGTCAGCCCCCGCCGCCCTAAAGTGAAGGTTACAAGTGCGCGCCCGGAAACAGACGCTCCGGCCCCGCTGAAACTGGTTGCCGAACAGCGCGTGGACAATCAAAGCGAGCCAACCGGTCCTGTCATGCCTCGTCGCGTCACTTCGGATCTAGAAGATACCGGATCGGAAGAAAGCGGCTTTGCACAGTTTGCACAGGATCAAGGCGCACAATCACTGCCCGATCTGTTGGAAGCAGCAGCAGCTTATCTTTCCTTTATTGAAGGCCAGGAACAGTTCTCGCGCCCGCAACTTATGAACAAAGTCCGCTCTTTGAAGCAGGACGAGTTCAATCGCGAAGAAAGCCTGCGGTCGTTTGGCCAACTGCTGCGCGATGGGAAAATCGAAAAGGCTGGTGGTGGCCGGTTCGCGGCCTCCAATCTGATCGGTTTCCGCCCAGATGACGAGCGCGCAGTCGGCTAACTGCAACAACATCAAAAGACAAAGGGTCGGGTAATTCCCGGCCCTTTTTTGTTGCAGTCTTGGCAAAGCGCGGCGGAAAAAACTCCTGTTAGTGGAAATGCTTAAAAATTTATGCTGCGCCGCAGAATTATGGTGTAATCTCACGGCAGAAATCTCGTCATGACACCCGTTTCAGACAGAGGTATTGCTATGCAAGACATCATGATTCGACGACTTCGAAAATACGACCAGGCCTTGATAGAAAGCCATTTCAACAGCTTGGATGATGAGGTACTATATTCGCGCTTTGGCACACATGTTCCGACGCAGGGGCTGCAAAACTATCTCTCCGACATTCTTGCAGATGCAGCATTCATATTCGGAGCCTTCCCAGATTCGTGCCTTCGAGGCGTGGGCGAATTGCGTTTGATACCTGATCATAGGCACCACGTCGCCGAGGCCGCATTTACCGTCGAGAAAGCCTGGCAAGATCAGGGGATTGGCGATGCCTTGTTGTCACGTCTGATTACAATCGCTCAGAACCGAGGGATCAGGGAAGTTCACATGCTTTGCCTTGCGACCAACCAAAAAATGAGACGCCTGGCCGCGAAACACGACGCAGAGCTAACTCTTGTACCAGGTCAGGTCGAGGCGACGCTGACGACCCCTTGGCCTACACCGTTCAGCATGGCCAAGGAATTTACAAGTGAGTACCGCGCGTTTGCACGCGCAGTGCTCAGCTGGCCAAACCAAGCGCCGACATCTCAAGTGGCTCAGGACTGATCAGGGTCTTCTTTCCCGACACCGCGAAAGATGAACTTGAACGGCAAAGCCCAAAGAACACCCAGGACGACGTAGACCAAAAGCTCCACCCAGATCGGGGGGCGATCCAGCCAGTTCACAACTGTCACCACAGCCACAATGTAGAGTGGCAGACCAATTACAAGGATCACCAACGACCACCGGCGGCGCGCCTTATAACTCAGGCCTGGTTTGTTTTCTTCGGCCATCAGTCTGCAAACGGGTCGGTCACCAGAATGGTGTCGTCCCGCTCCGGGCTGGTGGACAAAAGCGCTACGGGGCATTCTATCAGCTCTTCGACCCGTCGTACGTACTTGATCGCATTGGCGGGCAGATCAGCCCAACTGCGCGCGCCTTCCGTCGACTCGCTCCAGCCCGGCATTTCTTCGTAAATCGGGGTGCAGCGCGCCTGCTGGTCAGCCGCAGTTGGGAGGTAATCCAAACGTTCGCCGTCCAGATCATACCCGGTACAGATTTTCAGTGTTTCAAACCCGTCCAAAACATCCAGCTTTGTCAACGAGATGCCGTTTACTCCGCTGGTCGCGCAAGTTTGTTTTACCAAGCAAGCGTCAAACCAGCCACAGCGGCGTTTGCGGCCTGTCGTCGTTCCGAACTCATGGCCGCGCTCACCAAGGCGCTGACCATCCGCATCTTCCAGCTCGGTCGGGAACGGTCCTTCGCCGACCCGTGTGGTGTACGCTTTTACAATACCCAACACGAAATCAATCGAACCCGGCCCAATCCCAACGCCCGTTGCGGCCTGACCCGCGATCACGTTGGACGAGGTCACGAAAGGATAAGTGCCGAAATCGATGTCCAGAAGGGCACCTTGCGCCCCTTCGAATAAGATGCGCTTGCCAGCTTTGCGTTTTTCGTTCAGCACTTTCCAAACCGGAGCCGCAAAAGGCAAAATCTCCTGCGCGATCTCTTTCAACTGAGTGATCAGTGCATCACGATCAACCGGCTCGATCCCCAGACCTTTGCGCAACGGGTCATGATGCTGCAAGGCACGATCCACGCGGGCTTCAAGGGTTGCTTCGTCCGCCAGATCGGCGACGCGTACGGAACGACGCCCGACCTTGTCTTCGTAGGCGGGCCCAATTCCGCGCCCAGTGGTCCCAATCTTTGTGCCCTTGCTGGCCGCTTCTTCACGCGCACGGTCCAACTCTCCGTGGATCGGCAGAATCAACGGAGTGTTCTCAGCAATCATCAGTGTCTCAGGAGTAATCTCCACACCCTGTGCGCGGATGGTCGCGACTTCCTTGACCAGATGCCAGGGGTCCAACACGACACCATTGCCGATCACGCTCAGCTTGCCGCCGCGCACAACGCCCGAGGGCAGCGCGTGCAGCTTGTAGACTTCGCCATCGATCACCAGCGTATGACCGGCATTATGCCCGCCCTGAAAACGCGCGATCACGTCCGCCCGTTCGCTGAGCCAGTCGACAATCTTGCCTTTTCCTTCGTCGCCCCATTGAGCGCCGACAACAACCACGTTGGCCATATCCGGTCCTTTTCGTGCTGAGTAATCAAACCCGGCTCATATAGCGGGGCTCAGACGGCAGGGAAACCGATATTTCGCCGCAGATGATAATCGCGCGGGCGCGCGATGCCTCCGGCGGAGGTATTTTCGGCCAGATGAAGAACGGATCCCCTGCTTCATCTGGCTCAAAATACCTCGGGGGGTGTCGCCCGGAACGGGCGGCGGGGGCAGAGCCCCCAAATTTTGTCAGCGTAGATGCACAGGTTGCCCATGCGGCGTTGTCAAGTACGCGTCCTCCCAAGCCCGGTGCAGCGCTTTTACTTCCTGTGGTGGCGCGGCGCCCTGATCGGCAAGCAAGTCCTCAAGGGTTTCCAACCACGCCTGGAAATAATCGTCGCCACCATCCAGGTCCCGGGCAATTCCATTTCGCTTTAATGTGTCCGCGAAACGGGCCGCCCAGTCGGACCACGCGAAACGGCCCGCCTCGTTCAGCGCGACTGTGACGGCAAAGACTTGCGCGTGCCAGGGTTGGTCAAAAACGGGCTCTGGGGCCGTATGGGTGACACAGTTGTTCATTTGGGCTCCAAATAGCTTTGCCAGAGATCCAGCACCACTTCGTCGTCGGGATGCTCCGGACTGGCCCAAAGTTCGGATGCCGGGAACGCCACCGCATAGATCGGTTCAGGCGCTTCGCCTAATCCATGCGCATTGGAATCGGGCAGAACATGTGTGCCGTGCAGGCGAAGGATGCGCCCCTTGGCGCCGGACGCGTAGATCGGCAGGCGTGTATGACCGCCGTCCACAAGGCGATTTGCTGCAGGCCGGGTCGTGACAACCTCTTGTCCAATTGAATAGTGCGCAGCGACATTGGAGGGTCTGTCTGCGGGACCACCTTTGGCCAATGCTGCGGACACGGCCTCTGCTTTCAGCATCTTTTCTGCCAGCGGGTGCGGTTCGTTCTCTCCACCACCCCGCAGATCTTCATGGGTCAACACTCCGCTCTCTACCAATAGATCGGCCAGGCCCGAGATCCACTTCTCATAATACGAAAACCGCGTGTAATCCTTGGGTGAGAGGCGTTCGCGCGCATGGCGGGACACATCGATGTTCCATTTCCCCAGAAACCCAGAGGCAAGCGTCACCGCCAAGGCTCGCGCGTGCCAGTCCTCGGCAAAGACAGGTGCATCCTCTGCTTCGGGATTTATCGGCCAATCCCCGAAACGGCCACCCATGTCGTGAACGCGGGTCATGAGGACACCCTGGGAAGGCCGGTACCGATCATGCTGTCGCGCGTCACCAGCGCGGCAAGTTCGTCTTCATTCATCCCGTCTGTGCCTTCGGGGCGCATGGGCAGAACGAGGTAGCGAATCTCGGCAGTCGAATCCCAGACCCGCACAGATGTGCCTTCGGGCAAAGTGACGCCGAATTCGGCCAGCACTTTGCGCGGTTCGCGCACGGCGCGGGCACGGTAGGCATCGGACTTGTACCAGCCGGGCGGGATACCCAGCAGTGGCCAAGGGTAGCAGCTGCACAAGGTACAGACGACCATGTTGTGTTGGGCTGGCGTGTTCTCAACCACGACCATGTGTTCGCCCTGCCGACCGTAATAGCCAAGATCAGCCACCACAGGCGTGGCGTCTTTTAGCAACGCGGCCTTGAACGTTGGGTCGCTCCACGCTTTGGCAACGACGCGCGCACCATTCTGAGGGCCAATCTTGTTTTGATACGTGTCGATGATTTCGTCCAACGCTGCCGGATCGATCAGCCCTTTACGGGTCAGAATCGTTTCCAGCGCCTTGACGCGCAAAGCGGGTTCCGGTGGCAACAATGCGTGCGGGTGGTCGTGGTCGTCATGTGGCATAAGGCGCAGCCTGCGTCACCTGCCGACATTCTGTCCAGTCTCTTTGCTGTGATATTGTGCATCACGCGCGGTGATGCCAACTCCTGACTTGCCCCCGCGGACAAACTTGCATAAGTACCACGCGATACACGCCACGCTGTACAGGACCACCATGGAAAACGTCGTTCTCATCATCCACCTTCTGTTGGCCTTGGGCCTGATTGCCGTTGTTCTGATGCAGCGGTCCGAAGGCGGTGGCCTTGGCATGGGTGGCGGTGGTGGTGGCGCCATGACGGGCCGCGCAGCGGCAACCGCGCTGGGCAAGCTGACCTGGATTCTGGCCGCTTGCTTTATCGTGACCTCGATCACACTGACCATTCTGGCTGCACAGAAATCCTCGGGCAGTTCGGTGATCGATCGTCTGGGCGTTCCGGCCCCGGCTTCAACCGAAGAGAACACTCCGGCGATTCCGTCGGCAGATGATCTTCTGCCACCGGCACAGGGCGACAACGCGCCACTGATCCCGCAAGCGGACTGATCCACAAAACCTAGAAACCTAAAAGAGGACTGCAACAGCATCTTGCGGTTCTCTTGCGCTTTTGGCGCGAATCCTTTATACGTGAAGTCCCGTGATGCAGCGGTTTTTCGGAACCGCCGGGCAGCTGATTTTGACGTCTCACGGGAGCAGCCGAAAAACTATGGCGCGTTTTATTTTCATCACTGGTGGTGTGGTTTCGTCCTTGGGCAAAGGACTGGCTTCGGCGGCTTTGGGATCGCTATTGCAGGCGCGAGGGTACTCCGTTCGCCTGCGCAAGCTTGACCCCTATCTGAACGTCGACCCAGGCACGATGTCGCCTTTTGAACACGGCGAGGTTTTTGTCACTGACGATGGGGCCGAAACCGATCTGGACCTTGGGCATTATGAACGTTTCACTGGCGTGGCGGCCCGTAAGACCGACTCGGTAAGCTCGGGGCGCATTTATTCGAATGTGCTCGAGAAAGAGCGCCGTGGTGATTACCTGGGCAAAACAATTCAGGTGATCCCTCACGTCACCAATGAGATCAAGGATTTCATTTCAATTGGCGAAGATGAGGTCGATTTCATGCTCTGTGAGATCGGCGGCACCGTCGGCGACATCGAGGGCCTGCCCTTTTTTGAAGCAATCCGTCAGTTCAGCCAGGACAAGCCGCGCGGCCAGTGTATCTTTATGCACCTGACACTGCTGCCCTACATCAAAGCGTCGGGTGAGTTGAAAACCAAGCCGACTCAGCACTCGGTGAAAGAGCTGCGCTCGATTGGTCTGGCACCCGATATTCTGGTCTGCCGCTCTGAAGGCCCGATCCCGACCAAGGAACGCGAGAAACTGGCGCTGTTCTGTAACGTCCGCCCTGACAGCGTGATTGCGGCGCAAGACCTGAGCACCATCTATGATGCACCGCTGGCTTATCACCGGGAAGGTCTGGATCAGGCGGTTCTGGACGCGTTCCAGATCAGCCCTGCCCCGAAACCCGATCTGGCTAAATGGGAAGACGTTAGTGACCGCATCCACAATGCCGAAGGCGAAGTCAAAGTTGCCATCGTCGGCAAATACACTCAGCTCGAGGATGCCTATAAGTCGATTGCTGAGGCTCTGACCCATGGTGGCATGGCCAACCGGGTCAAGGTGAAAATCGAGTGGGTCGATGCCGAGGTATTCGACACAGAAGACGCAGCACCGCATCTGGAAGGCTTCCACGCGATCCTCGTACCCGGCGGATTTGGCGAACGCGGCACCGAAGGCAAGATCAAGGCTGCTCAGTATGCGCGCGAACACAAGGTCCCCTATCTGGGCATTTGTTTGGGCATGCAGATGGCGGTGATCGAAGCGGCACGGAATGCTGCTGGCATCACCGAGGCGGGTTCAGAGGAGTTCGACCACGAGGCCGGAAAAAAACGTTTCGAGCCAGTTGTTTACCACCTGAAAGAATGGGTGCAGGGCAACCACAAGGTTGAACGCAAGGTCGGCGACGACAAAGGCGGCACCATGCGCTTGGGCGCTTATAACGCGGTTCTCGCCGAAGGATCCAAGGTTGCCGGTGTCTATGGCAGCACCCAGATCGAGGAACGCCACCGTCACCGCTATGAGGTCGACATCAAGTATCGCGAACAACTTGAGAAAGCCGGTTTGAACTTTTCAGGCATGTCGCCGGACGGTCGTTTGCCCGAAATCGTGGAATGGTCGGACCACCCTTGGTTCATCGGCGTTCAGTACCACCCGGAACTGAAGTCCAAGCCTTTTGACCCGCACCCGCTGTTCCGCGATTTTGTGCGCGCTGCAAAAGACACCTCGCGTCTGGTGTAATCCCCCGCTGTGTCGGTCTGTCACCCCCACGTTGTTTTGTGGGGGCTGACCTCTTAACTGTATGAGGATGCGAAGTTTCTGCTTCGTGCCTTGGATACAGTTCAGAGATTCAGGAGATTTCCGATGAGCAACGCAACAACCATCACCAACCTCCAACAAGCACTGCATATGGAACTGACAGCGGCGCATCAGTATCAGCTGCACGCCCATGTGCTAGAAGATTGGGGCCTCGACATTCTCGCCGAAAAGATGCGCGGTGAGATGCAAGAGGAGATTGGGCATTCTGACGCCTTCATCGAGCGAATTCTGTTCCTTGGTGGCGTTCCTGAACTTGAGTTTCAGAAAACTCCGGCGGCCGCGGGTTCTTTGGAAGAGATGTTCGCTGCGGATCTGAAGGATGAAACCGAGGCCGTTGATTTCTACACCAAAGCCGCGCTGCAGGCTGCCGAGGTCGGGGATGTCGGCTCGCGTACTCTGTTCGAACGTATCCTTCTGGAAGAAGAAGGTCACAAAGACTGGTTGGACACTCAATTGAACCTGCTGAAGCGTTTGGGTGAGGCGAATTTCAGCGCGAAATTCGTATCTGGCGCGTCAGAGCAAGCCTAACGGTTTTGACCAACCTATCAGACGGCACAGGTATTTGACGGATCTGCACAGCGCCTGTGTCGTCACTTCAAAGTGACGTGTGGGATGGAAAAAACTCTATTCCAGTCCTCTTCAACTGACTAACTGTTGCACAGACCACAACAGGAGAGTTCCGATGACCGATCAGATCCAGAACGCTAAAACCTTCACCAGCCTTCACAAAAAAGGCGATCCGGTCATCCTTTTCAACATCTGGGACGCAGGCAGCGCAGGCGCAGTTCGGGATGCGGGCGCACAGGCCATTGCGACCGGAAGCGCACCGGTTGCCATGGCTCAAGGGTTCAGTGACGGGCAGAACATCCCCCTTGAGGCTGCTTTGGATAATGCCCGCCGCATTGTCTCAGCCGTCGATCTGCCGGTGACGCTGGACTTTGAAGGGGCCTATGCAGAAACTTTGCAGGGGGTCGCGGAAAACGTGAAACGTGCGCTGGAATGCGGCGTGGTCGGGTTCAACTTCGAAGATCAGGTCATCGGTGGCGAGGGCCTTTATGACATGGCGGTTCAGGCCAAGCGTGTTGAAGCCATGCGCACAGCCTGTGAAAGTGCAGGCATCCCCGCGTTTGTCAACGCGCGCACCGATCTCTTCCTCAAGGCTCCGGCTGACACGCATGACCAGGCTATGCTGCAGGATGCCATAGCGCGGGCCGCGGCCTATGAAACGGCGGGCGCCAGTGGATTTTTCGCGCCGGGCCTGAAAGACGAAACAATGATTGGCCAGCTTTGCGAGGCGACCAACCTGCCCGTCAATATCATTGCCCTTCCCGGCACACCTGAAACGTCCAAACTGGCTGAATTGGGCGTGGCACGTGTCAGCTATGGGCCGGTGCCCTACCGTCAGATGATCACGTGGCTGACCGAGCAGGCGCAGGCCGCTTTGAACTATCAGGGCTAACCGCGCCCAATTCGGTAGTATTGCCTTCCGAAGTAGTTTTCTTCACCTTACGGTTGAACACTGCAAGCTGTGGATACCGGCTCCGAGGGACACGCGATCAATCGGCAATCTTGTGACCATTCTGACCTATGGCAGGTAGTCTTCGCTTGGCGGACCACAAAATATGGAATAACCTGGCTTTATGTTGAAAAAATTCTTTCAGGCGCTCAGGCCGCCTCAACATGAACACCTGCCCGACCCGGATGCCGAGCTTGCCCTGGGCGCGCTCATGGTGCGTGTGGCGCAGGCGGATCGGGATTACAAACTGGAAGAGATCAGCCTGATCGACAAGATTCTAGCCCGTCTTTACCAGCATAATGCGATCGAGGCGGCAAAAGTTCGGGCAACTTGCGAAAAGCTTCATGCCGCTGCGCCCGAAACCGACACTTTTGGTAAGCTGATCCGGGAGACGACGGACCTGAAAGAGCGTCTGGCCGCGCTCGATGCATTGTGGGAAGTTGTTTTGGCCGATGGCAGCACGGATGAAGGCGAGATGAAGATCGTCGAAGAAGCCCGCGTCGCCATGGGTTTGAGCTTTAATGACAGCAAGGCCGCACGCGAACGCGTACAAAGCCGCTTGGATGTGAGTTAGGCGCTCGCTATATCTAGCCCATGTTCAGCGACTTTCTTTCCAGGCTCACGCAGCCTCAACCCGACCCGCTTGTTGACGACGACGCCCGCCTTGCATTGACCGCCTTGCTGGTGCGTCTGGCCCGTTCCGACAACGACTATTCCGATTCCGAGATGGCGCGCATCGACCGTATTTCTGCGGAACGCTATGGCTTGTCTCCGTTCGAAAGCGCCGCACTGCGCGCGCAGGCCGAGGATTTGGAGGCCGAAGCCCCCGACACGGTCCGCTTTACCCGTGCCATCAAAGAGGCTGTCGCCTATGAGGACCGGCTGGCCGTGGTCCAGGCCCTGTGGTCCGTAGCGCTTGCTGACGGTCATCGCACTGGCGAAGAAGACTCTCTGCTGCGTCTCGTGGTCAGCCTGTTGGGTGTAAGCGACGTGGATTCGGCCTTGGCGCGCCAAAGGGCTGCAAAATCGTGATCGCAATGCTTGGCATGTATGACATGCCTGCGCTTCAAGCTGCCAATGACCGGTTCTGGACCTTGATCCGCAATCATCTGGGTTATGGCCCAGATCACCTGACCAGAGATCAGGACATGTGGGGGGTTTGGCAAGATCCGAATCTGATTCTGGCTCAGACATGCGGAATGCCGTACCGGACCCGACTGCATGGTCATGTGCAATTGGTTGGAACGCCAGATTATGGCCTGCCAGATTGCCCGGCTGGCCATTACAACTCGGTTTTTGTCAAACGTCGGGATGATACCCGCGACCTCACAGATCTGACACAAGGTACCTTTGCCTATAACGAGGCTGTGTCTCAATCCGGTTGGGCGGCCCCAATCACGCATTTGGCACAGTTGAACCTGCGCCCCGCCGCAGTTTTGGAGACGGGCGGGCACGCGCTTTCTGCGCAAGCCGTGGCCGAGGGGAAAGCAGACTTTGCCGCTTTGGATGCGCTAACATGGCATCTGCTGCAGGAATACACCGACCAGAATGACCGCCTGCAAGAGGTGACGAGGACCATGCCGACCCCAACTTTGCCTTACATTACCGCACAAGGGCAAAACGCTGCGCAAATCGCGCTTGCCGTGCGCGCAGCCATTGAAGGCCTAGAGGACACGGATCGGCAACAACTGTCCCTGAGGGGCCTAGTGGACATTCAGGCTTCGGATTACCTGGCTGTTCCCAACCCTCCGACCCCAAACGCCTTACTTTCGAACAGCTGACCAAATTGTCGAACGCATTTAGTCATTTTGGGCGTTTGAGGTCTTGATTCTGTCATTTGCGCATTGCATTGATCTATTTTTTCGGTCCTAGTACCGCACCAACACCACCAACCACTGGACTGCCCGTGACAGAAACCGCTCCCGTCATCGAAATCAAAAACCTTCACAAAAGCTTCGGTAATCTCGAGGTGTTGAAGGGGGTGGATATTACAGCTCATCGTGGCGACGTGGTTTCGCTGATCGGCTCATCAGGATCGGGAAAATCAACGCTCCTGCGCTGCTGCAACCTGTTGGAAGACAGCCAGCAGGGAGAGATTCTGTTCAAGGGCGAACCTGTCAAATGGTCCGGTGAAGGCCATGCGCGTCGCCCTGCCGACCCCAAACAAGTCATGCGCATTCGCACAAACCTGTCGATGGTTTTTCAGCAGTTTAATCTATGGGCGCATATGACCATCCTGCAAAACGTGATGGAGGCCCCCGTGACCGTTCTGGGCCGTGACCGGGCCGAAGTGGAAGACAGTGCGCGCAAATATCTGGAAAAGGTCGGCATCGGGGACAAATGCGACGTCTACCCCGCCCAGTTGTCCGGCGGTCAGCAACAGCGTGCCGCCATTGCGCGTGGGCTGTGTATGGAACCCGAAGCGCTGCTGTTTGACGAACCGACCTCGGCACTGGACCCCGAGCTTGAACAAGAGGTCATCAAGGTCATAAAGGATCTGGCTGCCGAAGGACGCACCATGATCATCGTGACCCATGACATGAAAATGGCTGCCGACATCTCAAGCCACGTGGTGTTTCTGCACCAAGGTCTGATCGAGGAAGAAGGCACGCCCGAAGATATCTTTACGTCACCCGAATCCGAACGGCTTCGGGGCTTTCTCTCCGCCACTCAGGCGGCTTAACTTCAAGAACAGAACCAAACTGGGGAGTAACCAATGAAAAACCTGATTCTGTCCACCGCAGCACTGGCGCTGACTGCCGGTATCGCCATGGCCGACACCGTCCGCATGGGCACTGAGGGCGCCTACCCTCCGTATAACTTCATCAACGACGCCGGCGAGATCGACGGTTTCGAGCGTGAGGTTGGCGACGAGCTGTGCAAGCGCGCAAATCTGGACTGCGAGTGGGTCAAGAACGACTGGGATTCGATCATTCCGAACCTGGTTTCGGGCAACTACGACACCATCATCGCGGGCATGTCGATCACCGACGAACGTGACGAGGTCATCGATTTCACCCAGAACTACTTCCCGCCTGCGGCTTCGGCCTATGTCGGTGCAGCGGAAGGCGTTGATGTTGCCGGCGGTATCGTCGCCGCGCAAACCGCAACTATTCAGGCCGGTCACGTAGCCGAATCCGGCGCGACTTTGGTTGAATTCGCAACCCCGGAAGAAACCATCGCAGCCGTGCGTAACGGTGAAGCCGACGCCGTCTTTGCTGACAAGGACTTCCTGGTGCCGATCGTCGAAGAATCGGGCGGTGAGCTGGTTTTCGTAGGCGATGACGTCCCACTGGGTGGTGGTATTGGCCTGGGCATCCGTGAATCGGATGGCGAACTGCGTGGCAAGTTCGACGAAGCAATCACGTCGATGAAAGCAGACGGTTCTCTGAACGAGCTGATCGTCAAGTGGTTCGGCGAAGGCGTTCCAACTTACAACGCTGACGGTTCGGTCGTTACAAACTAATCCGTATCAAGCGGTTCGGCGTGCCTGTCGCGCCGAACCTCGCCCGACAACAACGCGGGCACGACGTTCGAAAGACGCTACATGTTTTCCTACTGCGCTGATCCAGACACGCTCGGAACATTCCGTTGGTTTTCTTGTTACCTGACCAACGGTGTCCACTGGTCCTTCTACCTTTCTTTCCTGAAAGTATTGGGATTGCTGGCCGTGACCGCGCCTGTTGCGTTGGCGTTTGGCTTTATGGGTGCAATGGCAGCCCGGTCGCATTTCCCACCACTAAGTTGGCTGGGTAAAGGTTACATTGCCATTGTGCGTGGCGTCCCCGACATCGCATTCTTCCTGTTTTTTGTCATTGCCCTGGATCAGGCGTTCGAATGGATGCGGCATAAAATCCTGTGCCCCGAATGGACCGACCCGATCCGTCAGGGAAATGACTTCATCGTGTGTCAGGCGGCCAAATTGCCATTGGGCACTGCGCCGGAATGGGTGCATGAAACTTATGGGTTTTTTCTGGCCATCATCACTTTCTCAATCGTTTTCGGTGCCTTTGCCGCAAACGTTCTGTTCGGCGGCATGCGGGCGGTACCGCACGCACAGCTGGAAACAGCCGAAGCTTATGGCATGACCCGTCGCCAGACCTTCTGGCGCATCCTGGTACCACAAATGTGGGTCTACGCCCTGCCCGGCCTGTCGAACCTATGGATGGTTCTGATCAAGGCGACGCCGCTTCTGTTCCTGCTGGGGATCGAGGATATCGTCTATTGGGCGCGCGAGCTTGGTGGCACCAAAACCTCCAGATTCACCCAGTACCCGCACGGAGACTGGCGGATGTGGTACTTCCTGTTCCTGCTCATCTTCTATCTGGGTATGACCCGCGTATCCGAGATTGGATTGGAAAAACTGATGCGCAAGCTGTCGCACGGACAGGCCACCTCGGGCGGTGAACTGCTACGCAAGGAGACCACGGCATGAGCTGCTTGCAGACCATTCAGGACTATGGCCTCCGTTCACTCGGCATTGGCGAACGCCTGCTGCCCAAGAACGATTTCACCCTGTGCGAGCAGTTTACTCTCATCGGGTCAGGTATGATCTGGAATGTGTATTTCGGGATCATGGCACTGGCCACCGGGTTCTTTCTGGCCACCGCCCTGGCCGTCGGCAAAGCCTCGACAAACAAGTGGCTACGCAAACCTTCGGAATGGTTCATCTTCCTGTTCCGCGGCTCGCCCTTGTTTATCCAGTTCTTCTTTGCCTACTTCTTCTTCCTGTCGCTGAAGAAATCCTACCCCATGTTTGATGCGTTCACCTCGGCCTGGCTGGGGGCGCTGATCGTGCTCTTCCTGAACACCGCTGCCTATTCGGGCGAGATTTTCTATGGTGCGCTCAGATCCATTCCCAAAGGCGACATCGAGGCCGCAGACGCCTATGGCATGACCGGTTGGGCTCGCTTCCGCCGGATCGTCTGGCCCACCATGCTGCGCCTGGCATGGCCGGCTTACACGAACGAGGCGATCTTTCTGTTCCACGCAACGACCCTTGTTTTCTTCTCGGCCTTCCCAGCCTGGCAACAACGCGGAGACGCGCTGTATTACGCCAGCTACTTTGCCGACAAGACGTTCAATCCATTCGTTCCCTATCCGATCCTGGCCTTCTATTTCATCTTGCTGACACTGGTAATCGTCTGGGGGTTTGGCGTGATCAACAAGCGCTTGAACCGACATCTTCCAGCTGCCAGGCAAACCAAGATGCGTTTCAAACTGAACCTCGCGCGCTGATCTTCAGCGCGCGCATCGCATCAACTTTCAAAGCCATTCGAATGGCGCAACGCGTGCAGTCGCGTGAAAAACAAACCTGTTTTGAGAGAAGTGGTACCGCCTCCCTGGCTTGAACAGGGGACCTCTGGATCCACAATCAAGTGCACTACCTTTTCCCCTAGTACTCACACATTGCGATAAGGCTATAAAAATATAGACTATATCCTCGCTCTAAGTGCTCTGATTTCACCCCTCCCACCCCTCGTTTATCATTTTTAGAGTTGCCTCTGAGTTGCCTTGAGCGTATTTCTGAGGTCGACAGTCAAGCGTTCTGAAAACGAACCCCGCCCCGACTGCATTCGGAGCTGGGTTCTTGACCGAGACGATGAAAGGACCATCGCCTATGTCTGCAAATGTAGTACCCCTGCCCAAGTCGGAAGCCCAGCCCGAGGAGCCGCGACGCTTCCGGTTCGGCAAGCAGACCCTCACCCGCGCGACCGCGGCATTCGCCGACACCACCGGCGTAACGCTGCGTGACACCGACTTGCGCGGGTTTGTGTGCCGCAAACAAACCTCGGCCTGGATGCTGGGTGTCGAGCGGAAAGTGCGGGGCAAGCTGCACCGCATCAGTATCGCAGAGTTCACCCCGGCGACCAAACCCGGCACCATCGAAGCGGCCCGCGATAAAGCGCAGGCAATTATGGCTGAGTTGGCCGCAGGCACTTATCTCAGCCCAACCGACAGAGCGGCGATGAACGCGCGCGAACGCGACCTCGTGGACTTGACCATCTACAGTGCGCCCACATTCCACGGGCAGGAGAACCCACATGTCCGGGCCTCCACCATCGAAAGCTACGGGTACGCGGTGAAACGGATGTTTCTCGCTGATGTAGGGATGAGCGACATTACACCAGAGATGGTGCGGGACGAATACCGCCGCATGCTGGGCGTGACTTCCCCGGCCTCGGCGTCCAACGCACTACGTTCGGTGCGGGCGCTGTGGCAGTCATGGGCCGACGCCCATCCCGCAGGACAAGAGCCATCTCCCAACCCGGTGAGCAAGCTGACAGGCAAGCGCAAGGCGGTTAAGGCCACACCTCCTCGCGAGGGTGCGCTAAAACCTGTTGAGCGCCCGCTGTGGTGGGCAGAGGCCGAGCGTCTGGCGGTTCACCTCGGGCCTACTGGCACTCTGTATCGTGCCTTGCAGATGCTGTTCCTAACGGGGTGCCGCCGCGATGAAATCCTGCATCTGCGCTGGGCGGAAGTCGGGGCCGATGTTATCACCATTCCCGCCGAGCGGATGAAAGCGGGCGTGGAACTCAAACGCCCGATAACGCCCGGAATGCGCTCCATCCTTGACGCCCAACGCGGCGCGTCTGACGAATGGGTGTTCCCGGCAGTGCGGGGAAGTGGGCCAGCCCGCGACCCTCGCAAGGCCCTGAAACGCATTGGCGTCGGCGACATCACACCGCATGATCTGCGGCGGACCTACATTTCCACCGCCGAGGTGATTGGAGTGCCGAGCGTGGCGATAAAGATGCTGGTGGGTCATAGCACGGGCGACATCACCGAAGCCTACGCGAAAGCCCTGCGCCCCCAACTGCCCGAGTTTGCCGAACGTATCGAAACCGGTCTGTTGTCATGAAACCGGAGGAGCTGACATCACGCGACCTAAAAATGATAGCGATGATAATGGCAATGGAGATGGCCACCAAGCCCGACGCGAAGCAGCAAACGACGGCCGCGCTCATCAAGAACGCCGTCGCCGCTGCGGCTGCTGACAGTCGTTGGCATGTCGTTCGGCGACTCGTTGAGATAGCTCTCGAGCGATCCGACCCTGCTCGCCCGAAGGAGTCGGAACTTGATTACACTGATCTGCTCGTGAGAGTAGCCCCGGTCTTTGCCGACATGTGGCCCCTCGAACCAACTCAGCGAAACTCTTTTATCCGAGAGTTTTGCAAGCTCACCGGACGGCGACTTGAAACGGCCCGCAGGTACCTACAAATACGAAACAAAGGTCTTACACCCGATAGGGCCCGTCTCGAAGTCGAAAGCTGGTCGCGTTTCAGCCCCTGAAAGACTTTGTTTTCCAAGTGCGCGCACTTGGAAAGCAAGACTGTAGCCACACGTGAAAAAATGGGAATATTGGGTAGCACCTTAGACGAATTAAAGGTGCTGAAATGTCCAGATATCCCGTGACCCCACCCGCTGACGCGGTGCTGCTAACCGAGCATCAAAAGGCGGCGGAGCTTCAACTAAGCTTGTCCTTCTTGCGCAAGGACCGGCTGAGGGAAAATCCGAAAATTCCATTCGTGAAGATTGGTGGGTCCGTTCGCTATCACCGCGCGCAACCCATGCCGGTGACGCCCGATGGACTATGAAAACACTTTACCGCTTCGCTACACGCGGATCGAATTGAAAAACCCGGAGACGGGCGGCAAACACTATTACTGGGACGAGAACGGCAAACTGGTCAAGGACACCGTCGGCTGGATCGTATCCGCCCGCGCATTCGTGGAACTAGCGACCAACTTGGCGGACTTCGCCACGGTCCTGAACACGAAATTGAGCGCTGGGCGCGACGTCCTGGCCTACGGCATCCCAAAGGTCGAGGTCCCCGAGGACGGAGTACCGCTGGTCACGAAGGATAATCTGTCCGACGGAACCATCGCCCGCAGCGAGGATCATTTCACATGGCCCGAAGGCCCGGCCATTTTCGCCGCCGACTATGACCCCCGACCGGATCACGCTGCCCTGACCCGTGACGAGTTGTGGCAGCAGGTCGTGACAGTCGCGCCGAAATACGCCGAGTATGACGTCCTGTGGGGCTGCTCGTCCTCCTCGTTCATCTATGACGAAATGACCGACGACGTGGTAGTCGGGCTTAAAGGTCAACGCCTTTACATGGGCGTCGAGGACGGGACGGACATACCTCGTGCTGCGGAGGTAATGCTCAAGCGCATGTGGCTGCACGGGTTCGGATACATCCTCATCTCGGGCAGCGGTGCGCAACTGATCCGCACCACCCTCGACCCGTGCATGTATCAGGCGTCACGGCTGGACTACGCCGCTGGGGCCGTTTGTGGCGAGGGTCTGGAGCAGCGCCGACCCGACGCCTTTCTGATCAACGAGGGGCTTGCCATTGCAGACACGCGGCGCGTCTTCCCCAACCTGACCCATGCCGAGGAGAGAAGGTATCAGGCGCTCATCGCACAAGCGCGTCGCCAGACACTTGATGCGGCAGTGGCCCAGCGCGAGGTTTGGGCGGACGAGCGGCTTGAGGACGAGGCGCGCACAGCGCTGGGCAAAAGCACCAGCCTTGGCGACATTGCGCTGCACGTCAAAGAGGCCACGCGCAACGGACGCCGCGCCCAACTCATGCGAATGCTGGACACTGATCGACCGGTCTTGCACGCGGATCATGTGCTGCACCTGTCCAAAGGCAAACTCGTCACCGTGGGCGACGTGCTGCGGAGCCCTTCCGCATTCGAGGGCAAGACCACCTGCGACCCATTGGAGCCTGATTATCGGGGTGGAGCCACCACCGGAAAAATCTATGCCCACAATCGCCGTCTCGTTTCGCATGCGCACGGCATTACCAGGACTTACGTCCTCGGCTCTGCCAGCGAGGCCGCAAACATCCGCGCCGAGTGCGCGGCCAACCTGAGTTCGCTGATCGCGCCAAAAGCCAAGGATAACGGCAATGAATAAACTGCTGACTGACTCTATCGAAACCGTCGCCAGCCTGATCGTGGTGGACCCAAACAAAGGGTACGAACTGCTCGACGACATGCTGGTCGTCGCCGAGCGGGAGAAATGCAAAACCGAGTACGGTAGTCGCGTCATGGATCGCGTTGCCGGTATTCACGGCGAGATTTCCGTGGAAAACGCCGAGGAACAAGGCCGCGCCATCATCTTTGTTCGAGGGCCGAACGAGAGCAACGAATTGGTGCGAGAGATCGGGGCCGAAGTCGCCCAGCGCCGCCTGGCGGTAAACTTCGGCGGCATCGTGTCCGTGGTCGAGCACGGGAAGTCCGCCACCCACAGCGTGAAACTACGCGACGAACGCGGCGAGGTCATGCGTGACGCAGATGGCGAACCCCTGACCGAACCAGCAACCATCATGCGCGCTGCGCCCATGACGCCGCCGACGGCGCACAACAAGACACTGGATGCTTGCGCGCTGTTCGTCAAAACGCGAAACGGCCTCAAAGACACGGCCTTGCCGCCCGGTCTGGCTCCCCGCATGATAAACGGGTGGGCGAACACGCTGCCGCCACTGAAAGGGCTCGCGACATTCCCCGTCTGGCACAATGGCAAACTGCTTACAGGAAACGGCTATCACGAGGAGACGCGCCTGTGGCTCCAGACAAACGACTTTGACGCCAAGCCCTTTGACACCCCCGAGGATGCTGTGAACTTCCTACGCGACGATTGGCTAGTCGACTTCCCGTTCGCAGGCGACCGCGATCTGGCGGCGGCGCTCATGCTGCCGGTTTCGCTGATGATGTCGCGCACGATCCTGTCGTCGGAGGCCGGACCCCCGCTGGGACTGTTCACCGCCCCGGCGGCAGGCACCGGCAAGTCGCTGCTATGTCTGGCGCTCATCGCCGCCACCACGGGCTCAATACCCGGATCAATGGGTTACCCCGACAGCGAGGACGAACGCGAGAAACGCATCACCGCCGCAGTGATGGAAGGGAATGCCGCACTGCTGCTGGACAACCTCAAGTCAGGCTCGTTTATCGGGCGCGGCGACGTGACCCTTACGAAACTCGTCACCGACATCGAGTTCGAGGGCCGGGTGCTTGGGGCCAGCAAGACGTTTAGAGGCCCGGCAGGCATCGTCCCCGTGGCCACCGGTAATAACATCGTGGTGGACGGCGACATGGCGCGCCGGACACTGGAATGCCGCCTCGTTGCACCCGAGGACGAGAACCTCGCTCTGCGCACGTACCGCCACCCAAACCTCCTGAATTGGACACTCGATAACCGAGACCGAATTCTCGGGGCGTACCAGACGATCCTGCAAGCCGAGGTCAAGGATGAGAACCCCATCGGCGGCTTTCCGGCTTGGTCGCGCAATGTCGCGCATCCAATCCTCGCGGCGCTAAACATACCCATCAAAGATTTCTTCCAGCCATGGATCGACGCCGCCGAAGAGGACGCGAAAGGCTTCCAAATGCGGGGCGTGTATGAACTGGCCGTCGCCATCGCCGCGCTGCGCACCGACGATCGGGTGCAGCCGATCGAGGGCTCATGGTTCACCACTGCCGAAATCGTTACCGGCATCACGGAAGGCGGCGCGTCACACGTGCTGCTACCGGTTGGCTATGAAACGGCGCTGGACGCACGAAACCTCGCGTTCCTCCTCAAGCGAAACGCGGACTGCACCTATGACGGCGAGAAGGGCACGTTCCGCATCCAGACCACCCGAATGAACCTCGGCAAGCGGACAAACCGGCAAGAGAAGCCCGTGTTCCGCGTAAGGCGTGAGCGGGGAGAAGCGCCGTCGATGCCAATGGACCGTCATGCGGAGCTCCACAAATTGGTACGGGGAGAGGACTAATGCACTCAAATCCGCCCGTTTATGCGGGCCTCGAACCTCAGGACGTCTAAAAGGCGCACCAAACGCCCCAAATGCACCGGCGTAACAGTCTATGGAAAATCTCAGGAAAACCGTCTTACAGTTTTTCTGGATAATTCTAGTGGGTGGTGGCGCGGTGCGTTTGGGGCGTTCGGTGCGCCTCCGAATAGATTGACGGACGGTGGCAAGAACAGCCATGAACTCAAGCAAACCGCATCCAAGGCTCGCATGGACGGCGCCACGACGGTCGCGAGGCAGGCGACTGGGCTGGGTTTTGTCAGGCCAGAGAGAATCCCGAAAACACCCCCCCACCCCGACAAAAACACGGGGGCCAGTGGAGCTGGGCCTCCCCGCAGCCCGTCACCCCTTTCAAAAATTTTTTGATTTCCTCGGAAACGCTAAAGCATCCATCTGAACCTCGCCCCCGATTTTTTCGATTTTTCCCGAATACAAAACTTCAGACAGCGGCAGGCTGGTTGCTCATCCGTGTCCGTTTTGAGCTAGATGCTGACGTTCGCTGAAAAGTCATGAATGACCTCTTTGCGGACGAAGCCGCCATTCACTGCATTGCTTTGAAGATGCCCCGAGATCGCATCGCAGGTTTTCAAAAGATGACAATGCCCGAGCGTTGTTTTA